>JADJET010000001.1:0-272500 GCA_016708925.1 Gammaproteobacteria bacterium
GATCCGCCGCTCGGCACTTGGCGGCCGGTCAGTAACTGAATCAGTTGCCGCTCGCCGCCGGCGGGATAACGGCTGGGCAGGACGACGATGTCGATGTTCTGGTCGTCATCCGTTGTCGTCAGCGTTGTCGTCAGCGCCGCCCTCATGGCTGCGGCGGCTTCCGGTTTGTCGTCCTCGATGCCGACCAGGATGCGCGCGGGATCACCCAGCAGGCGCGCTGCCAATCGCATGCCGGCGACGATGGTGCCGGCTTCTTCGCGCATCAGCCGGTCGTCGGCGGTGATATAGGGTTCGCACTCCATGCCGTTGACGACGAGCGTGTCGATGGGCTGGGTCGGGGCCAGCTTGAGGTCGGTGGGAAAGCCGCCGCCGCCGAGGCCGACGATGCCGGCGGCGCGCACGGCGGCCAGCAATTCCGGGAGCGTCCGCGTCGCGGGATGCACCGGTGTGCGTTCGCTCCAGCGTTCCGCGCCATCGGGAATCAGCACCGCGCAGTGCCCGAGTGTCTCCGATGCCTCGGTCAGGGGTCGGAGTTCCATCGCCGCGATCTGGCCCGAAGTGGGCGCATGTACGGGTGCGCCATCGCTCCCGGCCACGGCGAGCAACTGTCCCTTCAGCACGGGATCGCCCACGGCGATCAGCGGCGTGGCGTCACCCAGCGACAGAAACAATTCCGGGGGCAGTGCGGGAATGCGAATGGGCGTCGCGCTGGATGCGTGTTTGTGCGCCGGCAGCAGGATACCGCCGGGAAATGTCCGTGTCTGGCTCATGCCGCCACCGGAGTTGGCCGGCCGCGCGCCGTGAGCGCGGGCCGCGACACTGGCGCCGGAATCATCTCGATGCAGTCCACCGGGCAGGGCGCGACGCACAGATCACAGCCGGTGCATTCCGCCGCAATCACGGTGTGCATCTGGCGCGGCGCGCCGAGGATCGCATCCACCGGGCAGGCGGGCAGGCACTTGGTGCAGCCGATGCATTCCGCCTCGCGGATGTAAGCGACCAGTTTCGGACCTTCGCGGCCGTGTTCCGGATCGAGTGCGAGCGGTGTCGTGCCCAGCAGATCGGCGATGGCCGCGATGGTGGCGCGACCGCCCGGCGGACATTTATTGAAGGGCTCGCCCGCCGCGATGGCGCGTGCATAGGGTCGGCAGCCGGGATGACCGCACTGGCCGCACTGGGTCTGCGGGAGCAGGTCCTCGAGGTGTGCCGCAAGTTCGCGCTCGGCTGTCTGGGGACCGTGGACACCGATGTCGATGTCGTTTTCGCGGTCGGCATGCGTCGCGCGGCCAAATACCGCTGCCGCGAGCACCGCGAGTGTCGCCAGCGCGGCGAGCGCGGCCGGTAACTGGATCAGGAACTCGGTGCTGTCCATCTCACGCCATCCCGACGAAACCCATGAAAGCGAGTGCCATCAGGCCCGCGCTGAGCATCGCGATGGCGGGGCCGCGAAAGGGCAGCGGCACCGCGGCAGCCGTGAGTTGTTCGCGCAGTCCGGCGAACAACACCAGAACCAGGGCAAACCCGAGCGCGGTGCTCAGGGCGCGCAACAACGCGAGCGCCAGGGACGGCGTGTCGGCCGCGTTCAGCAGGGTCAGGCCGAGTACGGCGGCATTGGCCATCAGCAGCGGCTGCATTGCGTTGAGGTTGTGGTGGAGCCTTGCGTCGAGGCGGCGGCTGCCGAGCACAAGACCGCGCGCGATCAGGGCGATCACCAGTACGAACACGGGCAGCGCGAGATATTGAATATCCAGCGGCACTAGAAGCCAGCGGTAAACGATGTGGTTGGCCGCGACGCTCAGCACCAGCAGGGCGCCGGTCGCCGCCGCCAGGCCGACGGCGCCGCCCAGTCGGGACGACATTCCCCACAATGCCGAGACGCCCAGTGTCTGCGCGAGCAGCACATTGTTGACCAGCACGGTGCCCAGTAGAACCAGCGCGATTTCGTGCATGGGCTTCCTGTATGGGATTGTCTGTATGGAATTGCCTGTATGGAATTGCCTGTGTCGGATCAGCTGCGTGGGATTACCTGTTGACGAGAGCTTGCGGTGTCAGCATGCCGCCTGGAGGCGATGGCGTCCATCGGCGCCGGCCGCGCCGCACTCAGGTCACACGCTGGCCCGGCTGGGCGCCGCTGTCGGGCGCGAGCAGATAGATACCGTTATCGTCGCCGGCGGCGAGCACCATGCCTTCGGACAGCCCGAAGCGCATCTTGCGCGGCGCCAGATTGGCCACCATCACCGTGAGACGGCCTTCCAGATCTTCCGGCCGGTAGCTGGCACGAATGCCGGAAAAAACCGTGCGGGTCTCGCCGCCGAGATCCAGCGTGAGCTGCAACAGTTTGTCCGAGCCTTCCACGGCACGCGCGGCGACGATACGGGCGATACGCAGATCCAACTTGGTGAAATCGTCGAAGTCGATTTGCGCGGCCAGCGGTTCCATTGTCGGGGATCCGGTCTCGGTAACCGCGGGCGACACGGCGGCCGGCGGCTCTGCGGCGCTCGCGGCCAGCATGGCATCGATCTGTTTTTTCTCGACCCGCTGCATCAGGGGGGTGAAGGCGGCGATGCGGTGGCCGAGCAAGGGCGCGATGGCACCATCCCAGCGCAGTTCGTCGTTCAGGAACTGCTCGGCCTGTTGCGCCATGCGCGGCAGTACCGGCTTGAGATACAGCATCAGGATGCGGAACAGGTTGATCCCGAGCGAGCAGATGCCCAACACATCGGCCTCGCGGCCGGGCTGCTTGGCGAGTTTCCAGGGCTCCTGGGTGGCGATGTATTCGTTCGCGGCATCGGCGATCGCCATGATTTCCCGCATCGCCTTGCCGAATTCGCGGCTCTCGTAGTGCGCGGCGACGCTGTCGGCGATCCCCAGGGCGCGCTGCCAGAGCTCGGGTTCGGCGAGTTCCGTCGCCAGCACGCCGCCTTTGCCGTCGCCGATGAAGCGGGCGCAGCGGCTCGCGATGTTGACCAGCTTGCCCACCAGATCGCTGTTGACCCGTTGCGTGAAGTCGTCGAGATTGAGGTCGAGATCATCGATGCCGGCGGACAGCTTGGCAGCAAAGTAATAGCGCAGATATTCCGGATTCAGTTGGTCGAGATAGGCGCGGGCATTGATGAAGGTGCCGCGTGATTTCGACATCTTCTTGCCGTTCACGGTGAGAAAGCCGTGCACGCAGATTTTGTCCGGCGTACGAAAACCGGCGCTCTCCAGCATCGCGGGCCAGAACAGGGCGTGGAAATTGACGATGTCCTTGCCGATGAAGTGGTACAGCTCGGCGGTGGAATCGCGCTTCCAGAAGGCGTCGAAATCCAGTTTGTTGCGCGCGCAGAGGTTTTTGAAGCTGGCCATGTAGCCGATCGGCGCATCCAGCCAGACGTAAAAATATTTGCCGGGCGCATCGGGAATTTCAAAACCGAAATAGGGCGCGTCGCGGCTGATGTCCCATTCCTGCAGGCCGCCGTCGAGCCATTCGCTCAGTTTGTTGGCGATTTCTTCCGCGACATGACCGGCGCGGGTCCAGGCCTTGAGAAAATCGGTGAAGGCGGGCAGGGTGAAAAAATAGTGGATCGATTCCAGCAGCACCGGGGTGGCGCCGGAAATCACCGAGCGCGCGTCGAGGAGTTCCGTGGGGCTGTAGGTGGCGCCGCAGGCTTCGCAGTTGTCGCCGTACTGATCCGGCGCCTTGCAGCGCGGACAGTTGCCCTTGATGTAGCGGTCGGCCAGAAACAGGCCTTTTTCCGGATCGTAGGGCTGGGTGACGCTGCGGGTTGCGATATGGCCGTTGGCGCGCAGGCGGCGGTAGATGGTTTCCGACAGTGCGCGGTTTTCCGGCGCGTGCGTGGAATGATAGTTGTCGAATTCGATCAGAAAGCTCGCGAAGTCGGCGCGGTGCTCGGCGTTGACCCTTTCGATCAGCGCTTCGGGGGTCAGTCCCAGTTCCTCGGCCTTCAGCATGATGGCCGTGCCATGGGCATCGTCGGCGCAGACGTAGTAACATTCGTGCCCGCGCAATTTCTGAAAACGCACCCAGATATCGGTCTGAATATATTCCACCAGATGGCCCAGATGGATGGCGCCATTGGCATAGGGTAATGCGCTGGTTACCAGGATGCGGCGCGGCTGGTTTGCCGCAGCAGCGATCGAACAGGTGGTCGAAGAGGCCATGGAAACGGGCCGAAGCCGGGTGCGGAAAAGGGCGGGAACTATAGCGGCTTTGCCGCTTTTTTTCATGCGGATGGCTTTACGCGCACACAGCACACACACGGCTTTTCATTCACACGACTTTCCTCCACACGCAGGGCACGGAGAACGCGATGGCAGAAGCAGCGGCAGGTTTGCAGGACGTACGGCACATCGTTGCAGTCGCCTCCGGCAAGGGCGGCGTGGGGAAATCCACCACGGCGGTGAATCTCGCGCTGGCGTTGGTGGCGGAGGGCCGCAGCGTCGGCCTGCTCGACGCCGACATCTACGGCCCCAGCATTGCCCTGCTGCTCGGCCTGCCGGATGGCACCCAGCCGAAGGTGCTGAACGGCAATACCTTCGTGCCGGTGGCGGCGCACAACCTCAAGACCATGTCCATGGCCTATCTGGCCAGTGCCAGCACGCCCATGGTGTGGCGCGGCCCGATGGCGGGCGGGGCGCTGATCCAGATGCTCACCCAGACCAACTGGGGCGAGCTCGACGTGCTGGTGGTGGACATGCCACCCGGCACCGGCGACATCCAGCTCACGCTCGCGCAGAAAGCCCGGGTGTCCGGCGCGGTGATCGTCACCACGCCCCAGGACATCGCGCTGCTGGATGCGCGCAAGGGTATCGAGATGTTCAACAAGGTGCGGATTCCGGTGCTGGGCGTGGTTGAGAACATGAGCCTCCATGTCTGCACCCAGTGCGGCCACGCCGAACCGATTTTTGATACCGGCGGCGGCGCCAAGGTGGCGGCGGAATACGGCACCGTGCTGCTGGGTTCGCTGCCGCTGGACCGGCGCATCCGCGAAGGCGATGCCGGGCGACCGATTGTGGCCGCCGATCCGGACGGCGAGCTGGCTGGGCGCTATCGCGAAATCGCGCGCGGCGTACTGAGAGCGCTCGCGGGTCTGGATGCCAGCGTTCCCGAAATCGTCATCGAATAGCAGCGCCGTCAATCACTCGCGACCCAGCCGTGCGGAGAGCAGCACCTTGAGCATCAAATCGGATAAATGGATCCGCCGCATGGCGGTACAGGGCATGATCGAACCCTTTGTGGACCGCCAGGTGCGGGATCCCGAGGGCAATGGTGCCCGGGTGATTTCCTACGGGCTGTCCAGCTACGGCTACGACGTGCGCTGCGCGGATGAATTCAAGATTTTCACCAATGTGCATTCGGCCACGGTGGATCCGAAGAATTTCGATCCCAGCAGTTTCGTGGACGTGAAGGGCGATTACTGCGTGATTCCGCCCAATTCGTTCGTGCTCGCCCGCACCGTGGAGTATTTCCGCATCCCCCGTAGCGTGCTCACCATCTGCCTCGGCAAATCCACCTACGCGCGCTGCGGCATCATCGTCAATGTCACGCCCCTCGAACCCGAGTGGGAGGGACATGTCACCCTGGAGTTTTCCAACACCACCAGCCTGCCGGCCAAGGTCTATGCCAACGAGGGCGTGGCCCAGATGCTGTTTTTCGAGTCCGACGAAGTGTGCGAGGTTTCCTACCGGGATCGCGGCGGAAAGTATCAGGGTCAGCGCGGCGTGACCCTGCCGCGGGCTTGAGTATCGGCAGGCCGCGCTGCCAGGGCTCAGTCCGGTGGCAGCGCGTGCTGCTCCGCTGCCGGGTTTGTGGCCGGGTCTGGCGGGGACACCAGAAGCGCCGTCCGCAAGGCGTTGAGTTTCACTTTCAGGGTACGGGTGTGCTCCGGGCCCATCCGTAACAGCTGTTTTCGTGCCTCCGAAAGCCCTTCCAGGGCGGGATCCGCATAGGTGTAGGCGACGGATTCCTGCGCCAGCGCGGGCGGTGTGGCCAGCTCCGGCGTCTCCAGCAGGAGATCGATAGCGCCGAGCAGCGCGGCATCCAGTTGCTCGGGCGGTTGTCCCAGTTCCCCGTAGGCTGCTTCCAGCAATGGCCGGTAGCGCTGGAAAAATTCGGCGAGCGCGGTCACGTCCAGGCCATCCACCAGGCCGACCATGGTGTTGTAGCGGGCGTAGTTGCGCGGGCTCACATAAGTTTTGCCGTCGCGAATGTCTACCTGAAAACCTCCGGCGGGAGGCGCGAGCAGGAGCGTTTCCAGGGAGAATTCGCCGCGGGCGAGACCGGCGATCAGTACGGCGATGCGTTGCAGCAGGCTGTCCTGTTTGAACCAGGCTGCCAGCGGCCCGTCGCCGAGCAGCGCGCGCAGATGTTCGCGCACCTCGACGTCGCTGTCCGCGAGCTCCGGCAAGGTTGCCTGGAGCGTCGGCACCGCTGGAATGCGTGTCGGCGCCGGCGCCGCTGTCGTGCCGGCTGAGGGCGTGGCTGGCAAGGCTTCGGTCGTTGTCGGCGCGGCGGGTGCCGGCGTCGGCAGCGGGGTTTCTGCGGCTGGCACGGTGAGCTGGGTCGGGGGGCGGAGAAACAGGAAATAGGCGCCTATGCCAAGTCCGAGCACCACTGCGAGAATCGGCAGCGCACGGCCGACCCGCGGCCGATCGGAGCCTGGATCGAAGCGTTCGGTCATCGGATTACCTGAGCGGTTTCGACAGCGGCGGGCGGGGCGGACAACTCATTCAGCAGCAACTCGTAGCTGTCGCCATTTTCCTCCTGACGCAGCTTTACCAACTGGTAACCCAGCGTCGGTGCCATCCAGAAAAAAGTCTGTCGCACGTTGTCGTCGCGCACACGGCGTACTCGTACCGCATTCACATCCCCGCCAGCGGTGCGAATGACGTCGGCGCCTTCGCTCTGGAAGACGTACTGCTTGACCTTGCCGCGGTCCATCACCTGGTAATCGAAGCTGGTTTTGCCGGCGATCAGGTCACGGCGCAACTGGACCTGATAGCTGATCGGACCCAGATACCCGGGTTGCAGCGCGATGTCGCGCGGGTCGCCGTTGCGGCGGTAGTGCGCGACGGCCTGGGTGCGATCAACCGACAACTGCTCTTCCCGCTTGCTGCCGAGCAGGGAGCGTTCGTAGCGGTATGCATCCACCAGAATGGCGCCGTCGGCGAGATGAAAGTCTTCCTGTTCATGAATCTCGCCGAGCGCATTGGCGGCGGCGGTGACGACGCGATAGCCGGCGGGCGTCGTTGCCAGTGTCTGCGTGATGACGACCGGAATGCCGTTGAAGCTGGCCTTGTAGGTCGCCGTGTAGGGCGCGAGCGCGGTCTCGCCCCGGGCGCCCAGCGCCAGCACAAGCAGCGCGACTGCCAGCAGGGAGCGCGGGTGAAAGTCAGTGAGATCGGCTCTGGTCATGGCGGCTTTGACGGCTCCCGGCCGGAAACGTTCAGTGCTCCGGCGTTCGGCTGCCGGTGAAGCGGACCGCCGCGTCGCCATCCGCGGGGACGATGGTGCCCAGTATGAAAGGTTGTTCGCCGCAACCGGCCAATATGTCGAGGGCAACAATCGCCGTATCCGCCGGGACCACGATAACCATGCCGATGCCGCAGTTGAAGGTGCGGAACATCTCCCGCCACGCGATGTTCCCGCGCCGCTGCAACCATTCGAACACGGGCGGTGGCACCCAGGCGTCCGTATCGATCACGGCGTGCGTGCCCGCGGGCAGCACCCGCGGCAGGTTCTCGATCAGGCCGCCGCCGGTGATGTGGGCGAGGGCGTGGACGGGTTGCAGCCGCACCAGTTCGCGCACGGATTTGACGTAAATGCGGGTAGGCGCGAGCAGGGCCTTGGCCAGGCTCTCGGCGCCCGGACCTTCGCCGTCGATGAGCGTGGCGGCGGGATTCGCCCCGGTGCGTTCCAGCACCTTGCGGATCAGCGAATAGCCATTGGAATGCGGTCCGCTCGAAGGCAGTCCGATCAGGGTGTCGCCAGCGGCCACACAGCTGCCGTCGATCACTTCGGCGGCTTCGACCACGCCCACGCAGAAGCCGGCGAGGTCGTAGTCGGAGCCCTGGTACATGCCGGGCATTTCGGCGGTTTCGCCGCCCACCAGAGCGCAGCCCGCAAGCTGGCACCCGGCGCCGATACCGGCAATCACCCGCGCCGCGGTATCGACATCAAGCTTGCCGGTGGCGTAGTAATCGAGAAAAAACAGGGGTTCGGCACCGCATACGATCAGGTCGTTGACGCACATGGCCACCAGATCGATGCCGATGGTGTCGTGCTGGTTGAGATCCATGGCCAAACGCAGCTTGGTACCGACACCGTCGGTAGCGGACACCAGCAGCGGTTCGCGATAGCCCGCGGGCAACCGGCACAAGGCGCTGAAACCACCGAGCCCGGCCAGCACTTCGGGCCGGCGTGTGGCTTGCGCCACGGCTTTGATCCGGTCAACCAGTCGATTGCCGGCGTCGATGTCGACACCGGCATCGCGATAGCTGAGCGGCGCGGGTTTATCACTCATCGATGCACATCCCCGTAAACGCGGCATTTTAGCCCGCTGCGCCGGCAAAGTCAGGGCGCGGTGGGCGCCGCCTGGATTCAGGTTGAATTGCGGGCCGGCCGGACATGCGCATGCTGATAGAATGTTGCAATGAAAATCAGCCGGTTTTGCGCACTCTTGGCCACACTTGTGCTCGCCCTGGCACCGCACGTGGGGGGTGCCGCGGTGATGGTGGACCTGCTTGCCGCCACGGTGCCGGTCGTCGATCAGAGCGACGCCGAACGGGAGCGGGGTTTTCGTGCGGGCCTGGGTCAGGTTGCCGTGAAATTGACCGGACAGCGCGCGGTGCTGGATGACCCCGGCGTCGCGCAACTGGTGGCCACGGCGCCGCAGTTGGTCGAGCGTTACGACTATGTCCAGGCGCCCGTTGCGGGGTCGGAACCCGAAGTTGGCGGCGCACCCGGCTTCCTGTTGCAGGTCAGTTTCTCCGCGTCCGCCGTGGATGCGGCGCTGCGGCGTTTGCGTGTGCCGCTCTGGCCCGCGCAACGCCCGCAGCTTTTGTTGCTGGCCAGCGGCAGTGAAGCGGACATTGCCGCGGTGATTGAGATCGCCCGTCGTGTGCTGGCGCAACGCGGGGTTCCGGTACTGGAACCCCTGTGGGATCTGGAGGACCGCAAGGCGATCGGTGCGACTCACGCGGGGTTTGACGCGGATCGGATCGCGGCAGTGGCACACCGCTACGGTGCGAGCCATTGGCTTGCGCTCGATCCCGCCGTTGGCGCCGACGTGGTCCGCGGTCGGTGGCGGCTCGGCGGCACTGATACGCCAGCGTCCGCGACACCGACCGCGGAATCCTTGACGCAATGGGTCGAGGCGAGTGTCGGAGACGCCGTGGACCAGCTCGCCGCGCGACTTGCCTATCTGCCCCAAGCCGGTACCACGACCCAAGCCCTGGTGATCGAGGATGTCCACAGTTACGGAGCCTACCGCGCCGTGCTGGAGACGCTGGGGGGGCTGGAGTTCATCCGGGGGATCGCGGTGACCGCGATGGCCGCGGGTCGGCTGAATGTCGAGCTGCAACTGGACGGCGATCCGAACCTCCTGTGGGCGGCACTCGACGGCAATCCGCGCTTTGGTGCCGTCGTCCCGGCAGTCGCGGCCGCGCCCGCGGCGCAACTCCCGGTCGAATCCACGGCCCAAGCCACCGTCGCTTCCGCGGCCACGTCCACAGCGGAAGCCGCCGTCCAAACCGCCGTGGCTCCCGCGGCCGAACCCGCGGTCGAGCGCCGCTATCTCTGGAGGGGGCCCTGATTGTCGCGTCAGCTCGCACTGCCGGTGACCTTGCGCGACGCTGCCGGCTTCGAGAATTTCCACGCCGCGCCCACGTCGGTCGCGGGCCAGGCGCTTGCGCTGCTGCGCGACCAGCTCCTGCCGGGCACCCTGGTGTGCCTCTGGGGTGGTCCCGGGACTGGAAAAAGCCATCTGGCGCGCGCCAGTTGCCGGCACTATCCCAACGCGCTTTATCTGCCGCTGGGCGCCTTGCGCGACAGTGATCCCGAAGACGTGTTCGCCGATCTCGATAGCCTCAACCTGCTGGTACTGGACGAGCTGGATGCCGTCGCGGGCCGGGACGACTGGGAGCTGGCGCTGTTCGGTCTCCACAACCGGTTGCTGGAGCGGGGCGGGCGTCTGCTGGTGACGGCGCGGGTACCACCGCGCGAACTGCCGTTGCGCTTGCCTGATCTGCGCTCCCGCCTCATCGCCGGATACGGGTTCGGTCTTCCCGATCATGACGATGTGCAGTGTCTGGAGATTCTGCGGTTTCGGGCGGCGCGCCTCGGGTTGCTGCTCGGGCCGGATGCCGGGCGCTATCTGCTGCATCGCGCGCCACGGGATCTCGCGAGTTTGATGGACTGTCTCGACCGCCTCGATCACGCGGCACTGGCGCATCAGCGGCAGCTTACGCTGCCCTTTATCAAGCAGGTGTTCGGTTGGTGAGCGGATTCCACGGCCGGGCTTGATCGGACTCCCCGCCAACGCCCGGCTTGTCGCAGTCGATTCAAGAAGCGGCGGGGCCGTTCGGTGTTGGCGTTGCGTTTGTCCTGGCGTGCGGCTAACCCGCCGGTTTTTTTGCCGCGCGTTTGTCGCGCAGAAACAGGTGTGTGCCGCGGCGCTCGAATTCGAACAGGCCGGTCGCTTCGATCAGGTCGCCGAGTTTCCGGTAGCCGAAGTTGCGCGGATCGAAAGATGCCTGGTTGGAGATGTGCGATCCCACCAAGGCCAGACTCGACCAGCCATCTTCGAGCATGCAGGCTTCGACGGCGTTACGCAGCAGGCCGACCAGTTTGGTGTCGCTCTTGAGTTCCTTGGCGGATTTCCGCTGCGGGCTTGTCGTCGTTTCCTCGCTGGTTTGGGACAGTGTGCCGAGATTTTCCAGATAGAGAAATTTGGAGCAGGCGTTGACGAACGGCATCGGCGTTTTCTTTTCGCCAAAGCCGTACACCTTGAGCCCGTTGGCGCGGATGCGCATCACCAGCGGGGTGAAGTCGGAGTCGGAGGAGGCCAGGCAAAAAGCGTCGAGCTTCTGGGTGTAGAGCAGATCCATGGCATCGATGATCATGGCGGTGTCGGTGGCGTTCTTGCCCTTGGTGTAGGCGAACTGCTGAATCGGCTGGATCGCGTAGTCGTGCAGCACCTCTTCCCAGCCTTTGAGGTTGTTGCTCTTCCAGTTGCCATAGGCGCGGCGCACATTGGGCACGCCGTATTTGGCCAGTTCATCGAGGATCACCTCGATCTTGCCCGCCGGGCAGTTGTCGGCGTCGATGAGCAGGGCGATGCGGGCTTCGTCGGACATGCTGTGGTTCCCGGGTTGCTGCGGTAGTGGTCAGGCTGCGCGAGGTGATCGGGCGGGTCCGCCGCCGCACTCGCCGGCCATCAATGCCCGGCGGCTTGCTGCGGCGTGATTTTGTAGAGCGCCGTGGCGCGGTCCGCTGAAACGTAGATGGCGCCGCTCGGCGACACACCCACGCCGGTGAGCACATAGCTGGGCGGCATGCCTTCAGCGGCGGGGTAGCCGATGGCGAGGTTGCGCGCGATCTCGGTGACCTCGCCGTTTTGGGGGTCGATTCGCACCAGCCGCCGCCGACCGACCTAGGCGAGCACGATGGTGCCGTCGGGCGCCACGGCGAAGCCCTCGGGTCGATCCAGTCCTTCGGCGATCACCTGACGCTTGCCATTGTCCGGATTCAGGCGCAGCAGTTGCCCGTTCCGGGTGTCGGTCAGATAGACGCGGGTGATCGGCTTGCCTTCCTTGTCGCCCGGCACCGGACGCATGGCGGCCATGCCCGGCAGGTTTTCGGCGATGGTCTTGCGCTTGGCGCCGTGCTCACCGGATACCCGCAACAGGCGTCCGGTGCCCTGTTCGGCGATGAGCAGCACACCGGGTTCCAGTTCCAGAGCATCCACCGGGTGCTTGAGATCGTGGTAGGTCGCGACGGATTCGTTGGTGGCGAGATTGAAGACTTCGACCGCGTTGGTGAACCAGCTTGAGGTCACCGCGCGGTTGCCCTGGAGAGTGACCGTCATGGGCATTTCCATGCGGTCGCGCAGGCCGCGCTTCAGTTCGGTCACCGCGCCGCTGGCGCCGGAAATTTTCTTGAAGGAAAACAGATCACCCAGGTAGATCTGATCGACGCCGTTTTCGACCCGCACATCCAGCCCGCCGGGCACCGCCAGCGCGCTCTTCACGACCGTGCGCGTCGCCCCGGTGCGGGTGTTGATGTTGAGGATGGCGTTATCGACCATGTTGGTGATGTAGAGCTGGTCGCGGGAGTCGAGCGCCAGATTGTCGATGCCCTCGGGCACGGTCGCCACCAGGGTTTTTTCGCCACTGTGGATATCCACCCGCAGTACCCGGCCGAGCGCGGTATCGGGCACATAGAGGTTGTCGTGGCTGTCGAGGTTGGCAGCCACCGGAATCCGGAACCCGGCGGCCACCGCGGACAGTGCACCGCTGTCCACATCGATCTTCACCGCCCTGCCCTTGTACAGCAGTGGTCCGTAGAGCAGACCGTCCTTGCCGAAATCGAAGCCGTTCAGGTGGCCCATGTCGGCGATCACCCGGCGCGGTTCCTTGCGACCCTTGAGGTCCAGCTCCCACAGCGCATCGCCCCACAGCACCTGGGTGACAAACAGCCGGCCGTCGTCGCGGAAGGCGATGGAATTGATACCCGGCAGATTGTCCGCGAGGACAAAGACGGTGCCGTCCGGACGGCGGGCGTGAACCTTGCCGGTCAGTATCGAGGTCCACACCAGGGTGCCGTCGGGACCGAATTCGAGATCGTCGGCCATGCCCTGGGGCGGCCCCACGAATACCTCCGATTCCCCGGTGTTGACGTCCACCTTGTGAATGGCCTGGCCGATGACGCTGCCCACGTAGAGGTTGTCGTCGCGGTCGAAGGTGAGACCGTGCACGCCGAGAAAATCGGCGCCTGGCACCAGATACTGCCCAGATAAAGGCTCGCTGGTGCCTTCGGCGTCCAGCAGCCCGTGGCGCTCCGGAGCGTCTTTTCCGCAGCTCGCGAGTACCGAGGCAAGCGCAAATGCCAGCGCCGCGCGGCGCAGGGATGCCTGTGATTCAGGGTGGTTCATGACGTGCTCCCTTGCCGGTTGTGCTGGACCCAGTGGTCGGTTGCGCGTGGCTGGAACCCGCGCTGGTGAAGCGTCGCTTCTGCTTGCGCAGGCTGGCGGTTAATTCCCTTTGAAAGCCGGTTCGCGGCGCTCCGCGGTGGCTTTGATGCCTTCTTTCGCATCCGCGGTCTTGAGCAGCCACTGTTGCTCGCCCAGTTCACGGTCGGTGGCGGCCTGCACCCGGTCGGCGAGGCCCATGCGCACGGTTTCGCGGATCGATTGGACCGCGAGCGGCGCCGAGCCGGCGATTTCGCGGGCGAGCGCCTGGGCGCTGGCCAGCACCTGATCCTGCGCCACCAGCACGTCGGCGAGCCCCCAGGCGACAGCCTGATCGCCGGGTACGCGGCGGCCGCTGTAGAACATGAGATGCGCCTTCTGCGGGCCGATCAGCGCCGGCAGAGTGTGGGTGAGGCCGAATCCGGGATGAAAACCGAGGCGCGAAAAATTGGCGCTGAAGCGCGCTTCCGGGCAGGTGACGCGGAAATCACCCACCAGCGCCAGCCCCAGACCGCCGCCGATCGCCGCGCCCTGCACCGCGCACACCACGGGTTTTTTATTGCGAAACAGCCGCACCGCTTCTTGATACAGACGACCCGAACGTTTTTTGAAGGCGGAGTCATCCTTGCCGGCGGCGGCATTGTCCTTGTCGAGGCGGTCGCCGCCCGCAAAATCGGCGCCCGCGCAGAACGCCTTGCCCTCGGCGGCGAGCACCAGCGCGCGGCACTCGGGCATCGCGTCCAGATCGGTGAAGGCGTCGGCGATAGCATTGATCAGGGTTACGTCGAAATAATTGAAAGGCGGCCGCCGGATGGTGATGGTGGCGACGCGATCTTCCAGCGCAACGCTGATATCCGGGTAAGTTCCGATGCTGGTCATGTCCGCTCCACAGGTGATTTTTTTGAGTCTAACTCAAATCAACCGAGCGTGGGCGGTCGGGCTCGCACCCGGGTACGATTTCAGGATAATGACGCCGGCATCGAAGCAGCGAGAGATCAAAACGTGACATCCAATTCCTTGAATCCGGCCACAGCGACGATGAGCAAATTCGAGCGCGATACGCAGGTGCGACGCATCGACGAGCGTACCTGGGAAGGGGAGTTCTCCCCCGACTGGAGCATAGGGCAGGCGCCCAACGGCGGCTACGCCATGGCGCTCGGCGCGCGGGCGCTGGCGGCGGCCCTGCCGCACCCGGACCCCATGACGGTCACCGCGTACTATGTGGCGCGCCCCGCCTCCGGTGCGGTGCGCTGCGAGGTCGAGGTGCTGCGGGTGGGGAAGGGCACTTCAACCGGCATGGTGCGCCTGATGCAGGGCGGTGAGACCATGATCCAGTTGATCGGTACCTACACCGATTTCGACCGTATACGGGGCGTGAATCACTGCGCGATCCCCATTCCCGAGATGCCCGGATTTGCCGATAGCGTCGACACCCCGGTCGCGGACAATGTCCCGCTGCGCAAACAGCTTATTCAGCGCATGACGCCGGCTAACGTCAAGGCGCTGGACGGAACCCCGGATGGGTCGGGCTGCTGGCTGGGCTGGACCGAGTTCGCTGACGGCGGGACGATCGATCTGTTCGGCCTGCTGTTGTTCGCCGACGCCATGCCACCGCCGGCGTTCGCCCTTTACGGACCCGAAGGCTGGGTGCCGACCCTGGACTTGTCGGTACAGATTCATGCCCGCCCGGCGCCCGGGCCGCTGCGCTGCAAGTTCGAAACATCCCTGATTACCGAAGGCACGCTGGACGAGGACGGCTGGTTGTGGGACAGCCAGGGCAAGCTGGTGGCGTTGGCGCGTCAGACCGCCAAGCTGCGGGTCAAGTCACGCGGGATTTGACAGCGCCGGGCGGTGCGCCGGACCATGGGTTGCGCTCGGCGGGCCGTGCCGCTGCGGATCGGCGCGCCAAGCGCCCACCCGGCAAAAAAATAATCACAACCTGGAGATCATCATGACCTCGGCAAAACCAACCATCGTTCTCTACTCGCTGGCTTTTCTCGGCATCTTCATCTGGGCGGTCCTGACCGACCCAACCTTCGCCGGCTTCGTGGCGGCGGTGCGCGAACCATGGGGGCTGGTAGTGACCCTCGACTTCGTGTTCGGCTGTCTGCTGCTGTCCTGGCTCATCTATTACATCGAAGGCTCGGCGCGCGCGGCGCTGCCCTGGGCCGTGGCGCTCTTCATCGTCGGCAATATCGTGGGCGCCATCTACTTGCTGATGCGGCTCGACCGTATCCGCCAGCGTTTGGCGGCCACCACCTGACGCGGGTCCCGGGCAAGGAGTGCCCGGCGGAGGCGGGTCCGAACAGAGGAGTGCTTCGGGGGCCGATGGAGGTTCCGACCCATGCAGGGAATCGCATGCGCTCGGACGTTTCGCCGCGCGGAACCCCGGATCGGTGAGGGCCTTCCAGGCCGTGCAATGCCTGTATTATTCGGGCCGACGCAACATGCCCGGCGGTCGCCGGTTGGACGAACGGGTGTTCCAACGCATACCACTCCTGGCCGTGTCCATTGCGACAGCTCTTCTGACGAGCTGCACCGACGCAACGCCACCTGCGCTTGGCGCGCGTGTCGTGGTGGTCGAATCACCGCAGCCGCTGGCACAGAGCATGACCGACGCCTATGCCGGCGCGGTGCGCGCACGCGTTGAAGCCGATCTGGCATTTCGGGTACCGGGCAAGATCGCCTCCAGGGCCATCGACGTCGGCATGCACGTCCAGCGCGGCGCGGTGCTGGCGGTGCTCGATCCGGAGGATGCGCGATTGAATCTGGCGGCCGCCAAGGCCGCCGTGGCTGCCGCCGAGGCGGATCTGTGGATTGCGCAGAACGAGCAAAAGCGCTCCCTGGAACTTCAGGCGCGTGGTTTCATCAGCCAGTCGGCGGTCGACAAGCAAAAGAGCGCGACCATGCTGGCGCGCGCGCGGCGCGATCAGGCGCGGGCGGAACTGGACCTTGCCCACAATCAAGCGCAGTACACCGAGCTGAAAGCCGATACGGCGGGTGTCGTTACCGCCGTCATGGCGGAGGTCGGCAATGTTGTCAGTGCCGGTCAGCCGGTGGCGCGCGTGGCGGCGGACGGCGGGCGGGAGGTGCTGATCCGGGTCCCAGAGGGCAGGGCGCCGGCGTTGCGCGCGGCCAAGCACATCCATGTCGCCCTGTATGCCGACGCAGCCCGGCGCTATGTCGGCAAGATTCGGGAGATCAGTCCGCAGGCCGATGCCGAGACGCGCACCCAGGAAGTACGCGTGAGTATCGTCGCGGCCGACGCAAAGGTGCAGCTCGGTGCCACCGCGACGGTGTATGTGGCGGGCAGTGGCGATAACGACAGCTTTCGCGTACCCGCCACGGCGCTGGCCAACCGGGACGCGCAACAAGCCGTGGTATGGCGGGTGGAAACAGCGCGCGACGGCGGGCTGTCCGCGCAGCCTGTCCCGGTGGAGGTGCGGGAATATCTCGACGATGCCGTGATCGTGGCGGGCGAGTTACACGCCAGTGATCGCCTGATCTCCGCAGGGGTTCATCTCCTGGTGCCCGGGATGGCGATCATGCCGGTTGATCGCACCACGAAAGCCGCGCTCTAGTGGCCCTGCGCGGATGAAGCGTTTCAACCTGAGTGAATGGGCGCTGTCCAATCGCGTTCTCGTCGGTTATCTGACGCTGCTGCTCGGTGCACTCGGTGTCTACAGCTACTTTCATCTCGGTCAGTCGGAAGATCCGCCGTTCACATTTCGGATGATGGTGGTGAATACCCAGTGGCCCGGCGCGACGGCGGATGAGGTGGATCGCCTGGTCACCGATCGCATCGAAGAGAAATTGCAGGAGCTGGATGGACTGGACTATCTGCGCTCGTATTCGCGGCCGGGTGAATCCTGGGTGTTTGTCCTGTTCCGGGAAGATTTGCCACCCGCCGCGGTGGCAGATGGCTTCTACCAGGTGCGCAAAAAAATCGGCGACATGCGACACCGGTTGCCGTCCGGTGTCGTCGGACCTGCCTTCAACGATGAATTTGGCGATACCTTCGGCAATATCTATGCACTGACGGGTGCTGAATTCAGTTATCAGGAACTGAAAGACTATGCCGATCGTATCCGTGAACGACTGCTGCGGATCGCCGATGTCGCCAAGGTCGAGTTCGTCGGCCTGCAGGAAGAACGCGTTTACATCGACATTGCCAACGCCCGGCGCGACCAGCTCGGCATCCCGCCAGAGCTGATCGCGCAGACGCTGGCGGCGCAGAACACGATCGTGCCGGCCGGCGCTTTCGATACTACTGCCGACAGGATTCACCTGCGCGTGTCCGGCGGCCTCGACACCGTCGCGCAACTGCGCCAATTGCCCATCCACTGGCAGGGTCGAAGTTTCCGCCTGGGCGACATCGCAACCGTGTACCGCGGCTATCAGGACCCGCCGGCGCCACGGATGCGCTTCAACGGGCAACCCGCGATCGGGATCGCCGTATCGATGAGCAAGGGAGGCGACATCATCGGTCTCGGGAAACGTCTCGATCACACCTTCGCGCAGCTCAACCGCGAAATACCACTCGGCATGAGCCTGTCGCGGGTCGCGGATCAGCCCGCGGCGGTTGCGCGCGTCATCCGGGAATTCATTCACGCGCTGTTCGAAGCCATCGTTATCGTGCTGGCCGTGTGCTTTATCGCGCTGGGCGTGCGCACGGGTCTGGTGGTGGCACTGTCGATTCCGCTGGTGCTGGGTGTGACTTTCCTGGTCATGCGCATGGCCGGTATCGGTCTGCACAACATCTCGCTCGGCGCCTTGATTCTCTCGCTCGGACTGCTGGTGGACGATGCCATCATTGCCGTCGAGATGATGGCGGTGAAACTCGCGCAGGGCTACGACCGGCTGCGCGCGGCGGCCTTCGCCTATACCAGCACCGCGTTTCCGATGCTGGCGGGCACACTGATTACCGCCGCGGGATTTCTGCCGATAGCAACAGCCGCGAGCAGCACCGGGGAATACACGCGTGCGCTGTTCCAGGTGGTCGGGCTGGCGCTGCTGCTATCGTGGTTTGCGGCAGTGCTCACCGTGCCACTGCTTGGCTATTACTTGCTCTCCGAGAAGACGGCGGCCGCCGATGGCCTGGCCCGGGATCCGAACGCGGTGTACCAGACGCCTTTCTACGCACGTTTTCGTCGCGCCATCGCTTTGTGCATCAACCACCGCTGGGCGACCATCGGCATTACCGCGGCATTACTCGCGGGCGGCGTGGCGCTGTTTGCGACCGTCCCCAACCAGTTCTTTCCAGCGTCGAACCGGCTCGAATTGTTGGTGGACCTGCAGTTGCCGGAGGGTGCGTCGATTACCGAAACCGACATGGTGGCACGTCGTCTCGAAGCTACGCTCGCGAACATTCCTGGCCTCGACAGTCAGGTGGCCTACATCGGCAGCGGCACGCCACGCTACTTTCTGTCGCTCGATCAGCAATTGCCCTCGGCAAGCTTTGCGCAGTTCGTGCTCAACACTCACGATATAACCGCGCGCGAACGCATTCGCGCACATTTACTCGAAGTACTGCCTGCGCAATTCCCCGATGTGCGCTGGCGTGTCAACCGGCTGGAAAACGGTCCGCCGGTCGGCTATGTGTTGCAGTACCGGGTGTCCGGTCCGGAGCGTGCGGTGGCGCGCGTTCATGCCGACCGGATCGCCGCGGTCATGCGCGCGAATCCCTATGCGGCCGGTGTCCACCTCGATACCGCGGAAGCTTCCAAACGCATCCGCATCGATATCGATCAGGATCGCGCGCGCGCGCTTGGCGTGAGCACCCGGGGCGTGTCGCAATTGCTGGAGGCCTCGATCAACGGTGCCACGCTGACCCATTTGCGCGAGCACAATCGCCTGACCGGCGTGGTGGTGCGGGGACCGCCCGCGGAGCGCGAACACCTGGAGCTGCTGGGAAGTCTCTCCGTACCGACCGCGAGTGGCGTCAATATCCCGCTGGCACAGATAGCGCGACTGAACTACGGGCTCGAGGACGGCATCCTGTGGCGACGCGATCGCACGCCGACCACCAGCGTGCGTGCCGATATCTACGCCGACAAGCAGCCGCCCGAAGTGGTCGCGGATCTGGCACCCGCCATCGCCGGCATCGAGGCGGAGTTGCCGCCGGGTTACCGTATCGAGATCGGTGGCACGGTCGAGGACTCGGGCAAGGGCCAGGCCAGCGTCATGGTGGGCATGCCCTTGTTCGCGCTCGCTGTCATCACGATCCTGATGTTCCAGCTCAAGAGTTTTTCCCGGACCCTGATGGTGGTGCTCACCGCGCCGCTCGGGATTATCGGCGTCGGGCTGGGACTGCTGGCATCGGGCAAGCCGTTCGGTTTCGTGGCGATGCTCAGCACCATCGCGCTGCTCGGCATGGTCATGCGCAACAGCGTGATTCTGGTCGATCAGATCCGCCAGGATCTGGAGCTGGGCCGTGCGCCGTTTGATGCGATTGTGGAAGCGACGGTGCGTCGCTTTCGGCCGATCGTGCTCACCGCGCTGGCGGCGGTGCTGGCGATGATTCCGCTGACGGGCAGCGTATTTTTCGGGCCGATGGCGGTGTCAATCATGGGTGGGCTGATTGCCGCCACCGGCCTGACACTGATCTTCGTACCCGCGCTGTATGCCGCCTGGTTCCGGGTGCCGCGCCGGGATGCGGCCTCAGCGTCGGCAGCGGTGCCGGCGCAGCCGTAGTTGCACGCTATAGCTCGGAGGCCAAAAACGCTACCGTGACATCGTGATCACCAACCCCGAGCACCGCGCAGTTGAGGTCGGTCACGCCGATATCCCGCAAGCGCTGAATCTGCTTCCGCAGATCCGCTTCATTCCCCACCATGGCGATGCCGGAAGGCCCTTCGGCCCCTTCGCGGTCGAGCATGCCGCGATAGGACGCCAGCTTGCCGTACATGGCCATGCCCTTGTCGATGCGCGCCCGGGCAGCATCCAGATCGGTGACGATGGCGGTCGGCACGCCGGCCACGATGCGCGGTTCGGGGCGTCCGGCGCGGGCGGCGGCGGCGCGAATCTTCGGCATGATGTGTTCTTCCAGCGTTTTCGGCCCGGTCATCCAGGTGATGGTGCCGTCGGCATAAGTGCCGGCCAGTTCCAGCATGCGTTCACCCAATGCGGCGACCACCAGCGACACGGACTCTGATTCCGGCACCTGGATCTGGCCGTGCGCGCCGTAGAGTTTGCCCTGGTAATCGACCTTTTCGTTGCGCAGCGCCGGGGCCAGCACCTCCAGATATTCCTTCATGTGGCGCGCCGGATGTTCGTAGGACATCCCGAACATGCCCTCGATGATGGGCTTGTGGGAAAGTCCGATGCCGAGCGTGAAACGGCCGCCGGACGCGGCGTTGGTGGTTGCGGCCTGCTGCGCCATCACCAGCGGATGACGGGGGTAGGAAGGCACCACCGCGGTGCCGAGCTTGATGCGCTGGGTCGCCTGCCCGACCAGCGCGAGCGCGGTCATGGCGTCGAGCCCGAACATGTTCGCCATCCAGAAGGTGTCGAAGCCGAGTTGTTCCATTTTCTGCGCGCGAGCGATCAGGCCGGCGATGGTCGTCTCGGGTCCGGAAGCGGCGCCTGAATTTATTCCAATTCTCATAATGTTCACCTAATATATTGTTTTTAAATAGTGTTAAAGTGATTTATCAAGATGGTGGTGGGCGATTCAACCGAAATTCAGATCCGCCACGAAGGGGTTCATCTTGCGCTCGGTGCCGAAGGTGGACATGGGTCCGTGGCCGGGAATGAAGCCCACGTCGTCACCCAGGGGGAACAGCTTCTCGCGAATCGAATGCACCAGCGTGTCGAAATTTCCCTTCGGGAAATCGGTACGGCCGACCGAGCCCTGGAACAGCACATCGCCCACGATGGCGATCCGGGTGACGGGATCGAAGAACACCAGGTGCCCGGGTGTGTGGCCGGGGCAATGCAGCACCTGCAAAGTCTGGTTGCCGACGGTGACGGTATCGCCGTCTTCCAGCCAGCGGTCGGGCGTGAAGCTGTCGGTGGGCGGAAAGCCGAACAGGCGGCACTGCTCCGCCAGTTTGTCGATCCAGAAGCTGTCCTCGCGCTGGGGCCCTTCGATGGGCAGGTGTTGCTGGCGCGCCAGCGCCGCGACGCCGCCCACATGGTAGAGATGCCCGTGGGTGCAGAGGATTTTCTCCAGTGTGACACCTTGCTCGGCGACGGCAGTGAGAAGTTCATCCAGGTCGCCGCCGGGATCCACCAATGCGCCTCGCATGGTTTCTTCGCACCAGATGAGACTGCAATTCTGCTGGTAGGGAGTGACGGGAATGATCAGAAATTTCATCGTGGCCTGCGTGCTGCTGCGGTCAGAGCGAGAGGATACCACCTCGTAGCATGCGGGTTTAACGGGCGGATTCCGCGCGCCGCGCCACGCTCGTCCCGAGGTGCTGGGGCCGCCGCGCACAGACGCTCGGTTGATGCCGCGCACACGGCAAGAGGTATCCCGGAACGTGGGAGAGGCGCGATGGCTATGGTGGGGCGGGCGTAAAGCGGGGCGTGAAAACAAATCGCCCGGAAAGTGGTGTGGCTGCTGACTATGTGGCGGAAGGGGTGGGATTCGAACCCACGGATGGTCGCCCATCGACGGTTTTCAAGACCGTTGCATTCAACCGCTCTGCCACGCTTCCTGCATGGATTTTCGGGGCGGGCGCTTCAACCATTCGGCCCACCCCAGCGGGCGGCCATTACACCGTCCACCGGGAGTCCGACAAGGTGCCGATTGGCTCCTGATCGACCCGTGCCGATCGACTCCGCACAATTCAGCGCGCGATCAGGTCCCGTTTCAGATACACGGGGTCGTACTCGAAAATCCGGTCGCGATCGGGCAGCAGGAGCGCGTCGCGCTTGCCCGGATAGCCCTGCCGTGACAGCAGATCCCGGATCAACTCCAGGCGCGCCTTGCGCTTGCGGTCGGCGCGCACCACCACCCAGGGCGCCAGCGGATGATGGGTGCGCGCCAGCATCGCATTGCGCGCCGCGCTGTAGTCGTCCCAACGCTGCTGGGCGCTGTCGTCGATGGGGCTGCGTTTCCACTGTTTGAGCGGATCGGTGCTGCGCTCGGCGAGGCGTTCGCGCTGGGTGTCCCGCTCGATGTCGAGGTAGTACTTGAGTAACTGGATTCCCGACCGCACCAGCATCGACTCGAATTCGATCACGGTGTCCATGAATGCGCGGTAGTCGTCCTCCGTGCAGAAGCCCATCACCCGCTCGACACCGGCGCGGTTGTACCAGCTGCGGTTGAACAGCACCAGCTCGCCGGCGGCGGGCAGGTGTGCCACATAGCGCTGGAAGTACCAGCTGCTGCATTCGCGATCGGATGGCTTGCTGAGCGCGACGACGCGGGTTTCGCGGGGACTGAGATGCTCCACGATGCATTTGATGGTGCCGTCCCTTGCCGGCGGCGTCGCGACCCTCCAGGATCACCAGGAGCTTCTTGTCCGTCGCGATCAGGTCGCGCTGGAATTTGACCAGCTCGATTTGCAGTTCGCGCAATGTGTTCTGGAATGATTTGTCGTCGTTGGGCATTTTTTGCTGTCTCTCGGCGGGGCCATGGCCTATCGTTACGGGCCACACGGCGGTTGCCAACTGTGGCATAAACAGCGAATCGAACCAAAATAAGAGAGGTCAATGATGACACTTGACGTTATCGGCGCCGGTTTCGGCCGCACCGGGACCTTATCGTTACGCGCGGCGCTGACCGATCTCGGTTTCGGCCCGGTCTACCACATGCTCGAAGTGGTGCGACAGCCGGAGATGGCCGCTGACCGCTCAGGCGTTGACCGACGAGCAGGCGCTGACCCGCGTCCTGCACGGCTATCGCGCCGCCATCGATTGGCCCGCCCGCCACTTTGGCGGCTTGCGCGGCTGTATCCCGACGCAAAAGTCATTTTGACCCTGCGTGATCCCGAGCAGTGGTATCGCAGTATTGAAGGCACCATCTACCAGGTGCTGTCCCGACCGCCACCGCCCGGGATGCCGGAAGCCCAGGCCACCATGGCGCGCCGCATCGTACTGGAGGAAACTTTCCAGGGCCGGCTGGGTGACCGTGAACATGCGATCGGGGTATTCGAGCGGCACAACCGTGAAGTGCGGGAGACAGTGCCCGCGAGCAAGTTGCTGGTATTCGATGTCCGCGAGGGTTGGGAGCCCCTGTGCGGATTTCTCGGGGTTCCGGTGCCGGCACAAGCCTTCCCAAAAACCAACAGCAGCGACGAATTTCGTGCGATGTTTGGTTGAGTCCCACCGGTCGACCGTGGTTCGCGAAAAAGTTGGTTTGTCGGTATCCAAGGTTAGAACCCGGACAAAGCGGGTTCTAACCTTGCCCCTTTTCCAGTAGCGGGTATTACCGTTCAGCTCTTGGCCAGCACAAACGCCCGCACTGCACTGGCATCGTAGCCCAGCTCGCTGTTCCAGCCGTCGGTAGCCATCGAGTCCACATACAGGTTCTCGCTGAATCCGGCGACCGCGCAGCCGTCGACGGGACAACCTGGCGGCAGGTTGTCGTTCAGCAAGTGATTAACAGTGATGCTCAACGGACTGGTGCTACTGGCGACGGGGGTCCAGCCTTCGCTGTGTACATAGGCTGTCCCACGGACTACGCCAAAAGAATATTTCGCGAAGCCGTGGGGATGCAGCGCACGCCAGCCGAGCGCGACGCTGTCGTTCGGCTGATAGTGGAGTACGCCGCAGCAGGGGTCGGCTTCCGCCGCGCCGATGGTGGGCGGCGCGATGTCCGCGAAGCAGTGATTGTTGTCGATGTGCAGCGTGACGATCATGCGATTGCCGCTGACCAGGCCCAGGGTGGACGCGTCCACCGTGTGGATGGTGCCGGAGCTGTCGGGGTCGGTGGGCACGGCGTACACGATGCCGAGCGCGGCGATGTCAACCGGCTGGCCCTTGGCGTCGAACAGATCCACCGCGAACTGGTATTTGCCGCTGGTGTCGGTGCCCACCAGCGCGCCCGCCGCGTTGTAGGTCATGCCGGCGGCGATACTTTGCTGGGTATTTTCGCGCTGGCGAAGTGCTGCTGGATTTCCGCGACATCCGGCGGCGTATCCCAGACTCCAGCGGGCGCGACCGACGGAAAGGGAATCCTGAACAGGTTGGGAATCTTGTGACCCGCGCCATCGTCCGCTTCCACCGGGCCGAGTGTTTCCGGCGACCAGACCGGCATGTCGCCGGTCGGCGTGGGCACATCGTGGCGGTAGTAGTGGTGGATCTCCCCGGTCAGGGGAAGGAAAGTCCCGCTCGAACCCTGACGCCATGACATCCGGTAGTAGCGCACGCCGACGGCTTCCAGGGCGTTGGAAAACTCCAGGCGCGGCAGCAGCATGCCTCCCCAGGGACGCCCGTCCTGGGTGAGGCCCAGGTTGTTGGCCGTGACGCTGCCGACAAGGTCTGGCGCGGTGCCATAGATGTTGTTCAGTCCGTGAACCCCGACGGCCAGAAACGCCACCCAGCGGTTCTTGCCGGGGGGGCCGATTACCGGGGGGCAGGGCGCACAGGTATGCGCCCAGGGGCTGCTGGTGTAGAGATTGACCTCGGTGCCGCAGCGGTAATCCCACCAGGTGTGGCAGGCGATGGGCGTCGGCGCATAGATATAGACGTCGAGCCAGCCGAACAATTTCTGCTTGGCCTTGAAGTACAGATCGGGCTGATCGGGGTTGTTGCAGCCATTGAAGAACAGGGTTTGAAAATGCCCGCACTCGTCGGTTTTGGCGGTGGCGACCCGCTGCATGGTGACGAAACGCGGGTAATACAGGCACAGCAGTGGCCTGATCAGCTCGGCGTGGTCGATCAGCGCCTGTTGAAATTGCCGGCGGCTGCCCACCTGGGCGCTGTAACGCAGAGCGGTGGCTTGCGGCAACGCGGCCAGTGCCTGCGCCGCGTCGGGAGTCGCGGTCGGCGGCGCGTGCAGTTGTCGCTGAACAGGCACCACGCGGCGCGCGCAAACGCGCCGGATCAGGTCCGGGGATGGGCTCGGGAATCGGAAATGGAATCGGCCGCAGGACGATGTCACGCAGCCGGTCAATGATCAGGTCGGGCAGTTTGGGCAGGATGATCCACAGGGGATCGACTTCATACACTTCCACGCTGGCATCGCATACCGGGAAGTTCTCATAGATTCCGCCAATCAGCACGCGCTTGTAAAGGTTGCCGCGCACGACACAAGCACTGCGCAGCCAGCAGCGCCAGATATCCGGATAGATGACGAACGGAAGCTCGTGGCGCAGGCTGCCCGGATCAACCCGCAAGAACTGCTCCTGGGCGCCGCGCCGGAGCAGGTCGCCCAGTTCCGTCTGCCGGTCGTCGACGCGGGGCCCGGCGACCACGCGCAGCCGCGCGACGGATGTCGGCGCTTCGAGGTTGAGCTGGGTTTCTTTTTCGCCCGCCGGCGCGGACGCCAGCAGGGTGCCTTCGGAAGAAAACACATAGACGTTCAGGTGTGGGGATTTATCTCCGGGCTGGAGATCGACGAGTTGCGTCCGAACCGAGATTTGCAGCGAGTTTTTGGTGGATCCAGCCATGATCGACTCCGTGTCTTTCTGGTGGTGCATGATGGGTACGGTGCGGACTGCCAGCTACTTATGGGCGTCCGCTTGCCCGCTTGGTTGTATCGTTCTTGCTACATCCTCAATGCTCTGTTGAATGAGGCGTCTCCATGGACTCCGCTCCGGCAAGCTGGTTCCGTGAAGCTGGGCAGAAGCTGTGCAATAGGCAGGATGTATCCTGCGACTTGCATCACGGCTTGGCGCTGCCATCCCAATTCGAGCGTCGGGAAACAGTTCGTCGGCGGGCGTCTCCGGAAACCCCCGGGCGGCGGGCAGACTCAGCAACAACCGCCGCCGGTACCGCCGTCGTAAGGGTCGATCCAGTGGGGCAGCTCGAGCATCAAACCCTGTTCGGCCGCCAGGCGCAGTACCGCGCGCGGGTCGATCACCCGGGGCC
Organism: Gammaproteobacteria bacterium; assembly: GCA_016708925.1. Lineage (GTDB taxonomy): Bacteria > Pseudomonadota > Gammaproteobacteria > Pseudomonadales > Porticoccaceae > JAGPUQ01. Next base: position 26,172 of record JADJET010000001.1, read on the forward strand.
CGGTGCGGGTAACGGTGAGTGTGGCGCGCTGTCCCGGCGCGAGTGCGCGTTCGCGGTCGCCATCGAAGGCCAGAATGCCGGGGCCTTCGACAAAGGTAGGTGTACCCAGCGGCAAGCGCGTCGCGCCCCGCACATGGGCGGAGCGAAACAGCCCCGGCGAGACCGGCGCGCGCAGCAGTTGGCCTCCCTCATCGTGACCGCAGAAATCCACCCGCACGCCCCAGTCGTCCGCAAATCCGGCGGGGCACAGCAGCCCGCCGAGCGGCGACATGCCGACCGCGTCGGGTTCGGCACGGGTGAGTACCAGGGTTTTCATGAACTGAGGCTCGAACGGCCCGAGATTGCCGATCCGGTCGCCTTGTAAAAACAGCGCATCGACCAGCGCCAGGTCGGGCGCCTCGCCTTCAATATCGAGATGGACGACCTTGGCACGGGGCGCGACGCCATCGGGCGCGATGCGGCCCGCGGCGATCAGGCCCGCTGCCAGACCGGCGATGGTGGGTTCGATCCAGAGTGGAAACACGTTATTGGTGCCGGTCGACAGCGGCATCAGCACGGCATCCGGCCAGGCCTTGGTGACGGCGCGGCTGGTGCCGTCGCCGCCCAGCACCACGAGCACCCGGCAACCTGCTCGCGCATCGCCAGTACCGCAGCCTGGGTGTCTTGCGCGCTGTGGGTGATGGGTGTGCGGACTTCCTCGATCTTCGCCCCGATCTGCAAGTGCTCAACCGCGCTGATCGCGAGTCGGCGCGGCTCCCAGGGCACCAGGATGCGCTCGCAGCCGGCGGCTACCGCGCCCACCACGATGCGGGCGATCTGGTTGCGCTTGCTCTCGTGACTCACGGTATCGGCACGCGCGGTGAGGCGGCGGCTGTCACGGCCGGAGAGGGGAAGCTCACCGCTCTCCATCAACTGGCGGATGAAGCGTTCACGGAAATCCAGCGGCGGTTCGATCGGCACGGTCTCATAGTTTTCGACACCGGCGCGGTGCGCGGCGGCAGCCACGGCGGCATCGAGGTTGCCCAGATGATCCACCAGCCCGCGCTCCAGAGCCTGGCGGCCGGTCCAGACGCGGCCCTGGGCGATGCCATCAACCGTCGCGACATCCATATCCCGACCGGTCGCCACCAGGCTCACGAAACGCCGGTATAGATTGTCCACGCTGCCCTGGATGAGGCGCGCGGCCGGCTCGCTCATGGGGCGGTCGAGGCGCAGTGCGCCGGCGAATGGACTGGTGCCGACGCCGTCGTTGTGGATGCCGATTGCCGCGAGGGTGTCCTCGAACGTGGGCACCATCCCGAACACCCCGATGGAGCCGGTGATGGTGGTGGGCTCGGCCCAGATCTCATCGGCTTCGGCGGCAATCCAGTAACCGCCGGAGGCGGCCACGGTGCCCATGGACACCACCACCGGAATCCCCTCGGCCTGGGTCGCCAACAATTCCTGGCGGACCAGATCGGCGGCGAAGGCGCTGCCGCCGGGGCTGTCGATACGCAGCACCAGAGCCTTGATGGCGGCTTTTTCACGGGTCTGGCGAATCAGCCGGGCCAGGCTGTCGCCGCCGATGGCGCCGGCCTGCTGGTCGCCGTCGTACATCACCCCGCTGGCGACGAGCACACCGATTTTCGGCCGTCCAGCGTTTGCGGGCGTGCGCAGGTTCAGGTGGGTCAGGTATTCACGCAACTCCACATAACCGTAATCGCGCTCGTCGCCACCCTTGCCGGCGAGCGCCCGCAGCCGTGTCAATATTTCGGGACGGGTGCTGACGTGATCGACGAGACCGGATTGCCGCGCCAGTTGCGCGCCATCGCCATGGGCGGCGGCAAGTTTGGTGTCCGCATGATCCACATAGTCGTCGATGGCGCCGGCCGCCAAGTGGCGGCGCCCCTCGATTCCGGTGGCGACCGCGCGCCAGAGCTCCGCCAGCCAGGCGCGAGTGTGTTCCCGCGAGGCGTCCGACATTCCGGTGCCGATGAAGGGCTCGACCGCATCCTTGTAAGTGCCGACCCGGAACACATGAAAGTTGATGCGCAGTTTGTCGAGCGCTTCCTTGAAATACAGGTGGTAGCTGCCGAGGCCGGTGAGCAGCACGTTGCCGAACGGGTTGAGGTGGATTTCATCCGCGAAGCTGGCCAGATAGTACTGTGACTGGGTGTAACTGTCGCCGATCGCAATCACGGGTTTGCCGCCGGCGCGGAAGGCGACCAGTGCCTGACCCACGGTTTCCAGTTTGTCGAGGCCGCCGCCCGCCAGCTCGTCCAGTTCCAGCGCGATACCGGTGATGCGGGGATCCGTCGCAGCGGCGCCGATGGCTTCCACCAGATCCGCGACGCGGGTTTCCGGCGCGGGTCCACCACCCGGTCCCAACAGCTCGCGGGGATCCGCATAGGAGCGCTGTTCCACCAGCGTTCCGGTGGGCGCAAGGCGCAGCAGAGCGTGCTCCGGCAGCGGCTTGAGTTCGCCGCCAAACAGGCTGGCCAGCATCGCGATAAAGATCAACAGCAGCAGGGTGCTGAGCACGGTGCGCGCGATCCGCACCAAACTGCCGAGAAAGCGCAACAGGCGGCGCAACATGCCAGGCTTCTTGTCACTCACGCGGACTATCTCCTGTGTTGTCGGCATCGCGCAGTTGTTGTTTGCGCCAGCGGGTGAACATCATCGCGGCCACGAAGAGGGTAACGACCGCAACCATGGCGGCCACGTCGAAAGGCGTGCGGTCCGGAGCAAACAGGCGCACCGTGATCACGCAAAAATACAGCAGGCATACGAAGCACAGCAGGGCGAGACTGCGGGGGTCGCTGCGCCACGCACCAGGGATAAAAATCAGCAACGGGAGCAGGGCAGGGACCAACATCATTGGGGAGGTGGTGCCGCTCAGCATCCGACTGGCGATGGCGCCGATCAGCAGCACCAGGCTGCCCAGCGTCAGCCAGCGCGCGGCGGTGACGCGCTGTGCGAGTTGCGCCGCCGTCAGGTGTTTGCGGACGCGGCGTGCGCGGCTCAAAGGATTTCCAGCACGTTCTCGGGCGGGCGGCCGATGGCCGCGCGCGCGCCGGCCACCACGATGGGTCGCTCGATCAGTCTGGGATGCGCGACCATGGCGGCAATCAGTTGCGCCTCGGTGCAGTCGGCGCGGTCGAGTCCGGCGCTTTGGTATTCCGGTTCGCCTTTGCGCACCAGCTGCCGCGCCTCAATACCCAGTTTGCGCAGCAATTCGCGCAGGGTGGCGGCATCGGGCGGCGTATCCAGGTACTGAATCACTTGCGGCTCGATGCCGCGCGCGTGCAGCAATTCCAGCGTCTGCCGCGATTTGGTACAGCGGGGGTTGTGGTAGATGGTCACCATGGCCTGTGTAGAATGCATCGGCAGAGACGATGGGTATTCTAACAGGCTGCTGAAAAGCTGCTGCGGGGGAGCCGGTTTGACTGATTGGCAGCAGCGTATCCGGAACCTGGCGGCGACTGGCTGGGCGTTTCTGTGTCATCTGGCGCGCCGTTATCACGCCGATGGCTGCCAGACCCGGGCCGCCGCGCTCACCTTCGTCACACTGTTCGCCTTGGTGCCTTTGCTGACGTTGACCTTCGCCGCATTTTCGCTGGTCCCGTCCCTGGGCGAAACCGGCGCGAAGATTCAACAGTTGTTGCTGGATGCGTTGGTGCCGGCAGGCAATCCGGAAGTGACCGACTATCTGTTCGATTTCGCTCGCCGCGCGCGTTCGCTGAGTACTGCGGGAGGGCTGGCGCTGGTGGTCACCACGCTGTTCATGCTGCGCACGATCGAGCGAACTTTTGACCATATCTGGGGCATTCCGGACCATCGGCGCGGTCCGGCCGACTTCCTGCGCTATTGGGCCGTGTTGACGCTGGGTCCGGTGCTGTTTGGCGCCGGTCTGGCGCTGCACACCTATCTGGTGGCGTTGCAGGCGCTGGTGGATGGTGTGGATGTTCTCGGCGTCACCCGGTGGGCACTGGTGTATTTGCCGGCGCTGCTGAACTGGAGCGCCTTCACGCTGCTGTTTTCGGCGCTGCCCCGCGCTCCGGTGCCGCTGCGCTGGGCGTTGATCGGCGGACTCGTCACCACCGGATTGCTGTACGCCGCCCGATTTTGTTCGGTGCCATCGTCACCAACAGCAATTACCACACGGTTTACGGCGCTTTTGCGGCGCTGCCTGTGTTTCTGCTGTGGATTCATCTGTGCTGGCTCATCGTGCTGGGCGGGGCGGAACTGGTGCGCTCACTCGATACATTCAACGACACGCGGCGCGATGGCAAACTATCTGATCTGTTCGCGACGCTGGTGGTGATGGGACTGTGCGTAAGTGCGCAAGCCACCGGGGCGGCCGTTGTCGATCGCGACGTCCTGCGCGCCGGCGTCACGGAGGCCCAATGGCGGCGTCTGCGGACGCTGCTGCTGGAGCACCACATTCTCGCGATGACGACCGCCGACGGCTACGTGCTGGCGCGCGACCCGGCCCAGATTTCCGTGGCGCAACTGGCGACGCTGGTGCCCGGCGATGTCTTTGGCGGGCGGTCGCGAGTATTGCCGGCGCACACGCGTTCGATTCATTGGGCCGCACGGATGGAAGCCCTGCTGCAAGCCAGCCGCGACGCGGCACACAACCATCTGAAGCTTTCCCTGGAGGAGTTATTCGATGCCGATCAGACAGTCTTCCCGCGCAACGACAACGGTATTGCCCCGCGTGCGTGAACCAATCCGCATTCGCTTGATGGTGTTCGCTGTAATGGCGGTGCTGACAGCCTGTGCGCGGCCCGACGCCAGTTACCCACTCCTGGATGGCGGCAGCCTGGATTTCGCCAAGCTCAAGGGCAGAGTGGTATTCATCAACTACTGGGCCGAATGGTGCGCGCCGTGCCGCGAGGAAATCCCCGAGTTCAACGCGTTCGCCGCTGCGCACCCGGAGCAGGTTCAGGTGCTGTCGGTCAACTTCGATGGTGTGGTTGCCGATACGCTAGCGACGCAAGCGCGCGGGCTCGGCATCGAATTCCCGACCCTGCTGCGCGATCCGCGTTCGGAATTTGGCGTGCCGCCGCCCATGGGCCTGCCGGAAACCCTGGTGCTGGATCGCGGCGGAAAGTTGCTGCGCGTGCTGGCTGGCCCGCAGACCCGCGCGGATCTGGAAGCGGTACTCGCGGGGATTTCGCCCTGACGTGGCCACAGCTGTTCAGGCCCAGCCGGGGCGTGATACTGACCATCGCAATGGCCTACGGAGACCGACGTGGCAGCACACAAACCGTCAATGGTCGCGGCACCGGACCGCGGCTGGTTCCCGGTTGCTGAACTCGCCGCACTGCCGGTGGATAAACCCACGGGCGCCAGCGTCAATGGCATCGAACTGGTGCTGGTGCGTACCGGGGATGCGGTGCATGCCTACGAGGGCCGCTGTCCCCACCAGGGCACCTTGCTCGCCGAGGGCGAAGTCCGCGACGGTGCGCTGGTCTGCCGCGCGCACCAGTGGCGCTTTGATTGCCGCAGCGGGCAGCGGCTGGACGCGGCTGATATCTGTTTGCGCCGATTTCCGGTGCGGATCGAGGGCGCTCAGGTTCTGATTGAACTCCCGCTTCAACCTCGCCAGCAGGAACTCTCCCCGAGCAAATCGCACCCGGCAACGCCCATCGTTTCGATCGACCAACTGCCTGGGCCGCGTGGCCTGCCGCTGCTTGGCAATCTCCATCAAATCCAGCGCACCGCCTTTCATCTGAGCCTGGAGCGCTGGGCCGAGCAATACGGTCCGCTCTATGCCTTTCGCTTCGGCCGCCGCGCCATGGCGGTGGTATCCGACGCGGAGCTCGCCAACGCGGTGCTGAAGGCCCGTCCGGAGGATTTCCGCCGCAGCAGTCAGCTGGAGGAGGTGTCCATCCTGGGCGTCAGCACGCTCGGCATTTTCATGGCCGAAGGCGAGCGCTGGCGCCGGCAGCGGCCGGTGATCGTGCAGTCCCTGGATACTGGACATCTGCGCCAGTTTTTCCCGACCCTCGCGAAAGTCACCCAGAGGTTGCAGCGGCGCTGGCAGGCGGACGGCGCCGACGCCGGCGGGCGCGACGTCCAGGCCGATCTGATGCGCTTCACCGTGGACGTCACCGCGTCGCTGGCCTTCGGGCAGGACATCAATACACAAGAGCAACAAGGGGAGGTGATCCAGCAACACCTCGACAAGATTTTCCCCACCATCCAGCGCCGCCTGCTGGCTCGTTCCCCTACTGGCGCTATCTGCGCCTGCCCGGCGACCGCGACTGGTGCAGTCGGTGCACAAAATCTACGAGATGATCGCGGGCTTTGTCGCGGCCGCCCGCGCGCAACTCGCCGCGCGGCCGGAATTACGGGAACATCCGGAGAATCTCTTGCAGTCGCTGCTGGTGGCCGCGGAGACCGACACCGGATTCGATGCGCGCGAGATCGCCGACAACGTCCTCACCATGCTGCTGGCGGGGGAGGATACCACCGCGAATTCGCTGGCCTGGGCACTGTATTTTTTGGCGCGTCATCCCGAAGTCCAGACACGGATGCGCGCCGAAGTGGACACGGCATTGGGCGAGCGCGCGCTCGAGTCTTTCGAGCAGATCCGGGAGCTAACCTACGTCGATGCCGTCATCAACGAAGCCATGCGCCTCAAACCGGTGGCGCCGCTGAACGTCGTGGAAGCCAACCGGGATCTGACCATCGGCCAGCTCCGGGTGCGGCGCGGCGATGCGGTGGCGATCCTGAGCCGCGCCATCGCTCTGCGCGAGACAGCGTTCGAGCAACCCTCGCAGTTCGATCCCGAGCGCTGGTTGCTGGTCGAGGGTGGGCGCCGTGCCTTCAATCCACGCTCCTTCATGCCGTTCGGCTCCGGCCCCCGGCTGTGCCCCGGGCGCAGCTTGGCGCTGCTGGAAATGAAAGTGGTGCTGGCCATGATCGCGCATCATTTTCACGTCGAGGCGGCGTGCAATCTGGATCAGGTCACCGAACGGCTGGCGTTTACCATGAGTCCGCACGGGCTGCGATTGCGGTTGGTTGCCAGGGGCTGAGCGTGGAAGATACGACCGGGAGACCCGGGTCATTGGCGAGCCATTGGACCAGTGTCATGTGGCTTTCCATGCCGTTACGCTACTTTCTTGACCCTTGTTGAAACCCGGATTCCATTCGCTGCGGCGCCGCACTTTGCCGCCATCGCCGTCGGATGGCTGCCCCTTTACGTTTGGTGGCCCCCGGCGAAGTCGCCCAGTTGAATCAGGATAATCAGTAACCTCGGGCAACCAGACCCTGTCAGTTGTCATCCGACGGCGAGGGACCGTCGCTCTCCGGCTTGCGTTTACGAGGCGCGGCCAGGCCGATTTTGCCCGTTGTGCTCGCAAATTTGGGTGTTGCAGCGGCTTTCGTTTTGGACTTGGCTTTTGCCCGCCGCCTTGGTTTTACCCGCGAACGCGGTTTTCCCGGCTGGCCTTGATTTGCCGTCGAACTTGGGTTTGTCCCCGGCCTTGGGCCGGTCCGATGGTCGCGCCACCGGCCGGGTATCGCCGGGCGGCGGGGGCGCGGTGTCGACTTTGGGGCGGAACGTGCGCGTTGTGCCATCGGTCGCGACCTCGCGCGGCGCGCGCGGCGATGAATTCCGCGTCGCGGTTCCCGCCAGGCGACTGATGTTGAGGGGCTGCCCGCCGACCCGGACGCGCTTCAGCAACTCCAGAATTTCCTTGGGCATGCCGACCGGCAGATCGACAGTGCTGTAATCATCGTGAATCTTGATGCGGCCAATGAACTTGCTGTCGATGCTCGCCTCGTTAGCGATGGCGCCCACCAGATTGCCCGCCTTGATGCCCAGCGCATGACCGACTTCGACACGGTAGGACTCGAGCTCGGGTTCCGCGCCAGTCCACTGCGCGTTTGGTTCCGGGATTGCGCGATCGGGACGGGGGGGCGGTCGGAGTCCTGCTCGGACCGGAGAAGGGCTCATCGGGACGAATCTTCCTGGGTCGCGGCGGTTCGCGGTCCGGCTTCAGCAGCAGGGTTCGCCGCCGTGCAGGAGCAGGGTGAGGGCAGCGCCGATGGCTTGGGGCGCCAGCGAGTTCTGCTCCTGATATTCCTCGAGCACGCGCCCGTACAGCGCCAGAGTGGCGGCGTTGTCGGTATCGGCGAACACCGCATCGAGTCGTGCGCGAAAGCGCTCGATGCGCCGTGCGTTGACGGCATCCACGCCGGGCAACGGCATTTCCTCGATGCGCTGCCGGGTGGCGCGCTCGATGGCCTGGAGCATGCGGGCCTCCCGCGGCGCCACGAACAGGATCGCCTCGCCGCTGCGGCCGGCGCGGCCGGTACGGCCGATGCGATGCACATAGGCTTCGGTGTCGTAGGGGATGTCGTAGTTGATGACGTGGCTGATGCGCTCCACATCGAGGCCGCGCGCGGCCACATCGGTGGCGACCACCAGATCGAGCTGGCCGGATTTGAGCCGGTTCACGGTCTGCTCGCGCTGTGCCTGGGCGATGTCGCCGGACAGCGGCGCCGCCGTGTGGCCCTGCGCGCAGAGGTAGTCGGCGATTTGCTGGGTTTCGATCTTGGTGCGCACGAACACCAGCACGCCTTCGTGGGGAGTGGTCTCCAGGATGCGCGCCAGCGCCTCGCGCTTGGTCACGCCGCCGACGCGCCAGTAGCGCTGGCGGATGGTTTCGGCGGTGGTGGTGCGCACCTTGATCGACACTTCCTGCGGATCTTTCAGATGCTTTTGCGCGATGCGCTTGATCGGAGCGGGCATGGTGGCGGAGAACAGCGCCAACTGCCGGGTCGGCGGGGATTCCGAGAGGATCCATTCGACGTCGTCGATAAAGCCCATGCGCAGCATTTCGTCGGCTTCATCGAGCACCAGTGCCGACAGGCTGGATAAATCGAGGGTGCTGCGGCGCATATGGTCCATGATCCGCCCCGGTGTACCCACCACCACCTGGGTGCCGCGCCGCAGCGCCTTGAGCTGCTCGCCGAAGCCCTGCCCGCCGTACACCGCCAGCACCCGCAAGCTGGGCAAATGGGCACCGTAGCGCGTGAAGGCTTCCGCGACCTGCTGTGCCAGCTCGCGCGTCGGCGCCAGCACCAGCACCTGCACCTGGGGTCGCGAGGTATCGATGTGCGCCAGCAGCGGCAATGCGAAAGCGGCGGTTTTGCCGGTGCCGGTTTGTGCCTGACCGAGTACGTCGGACCCCGCCAGCAGGTGCGGAATGATGCGCGCCTGAATCGGAGAGGGCGTTTTCGTAACCGAGCTCGCTGACCGCGGCGAGCAAGGGGGCAGCTAATTCAGGTCAGCGAACGTCGGTTCGAAAGACGGTTCGGCGGTGGTTTCGGTGTTCGCGATGTCCGGGTATCCAAGCGGAGTCCCGAAGAAAAGGCGTCGCCGGTGTGCGCAGAATACTCCCGGGAGTATTTCGGCAGACCAGGACGAGCGATAAGTTACGGATTTCACTCGGGGTGAGCGCGCCGAGCCTTGCACGGAAACCGGGGGTTTCAAATCGTCCTTAAACGATCAATCGGAGTCTTTCGGCACAAATAGCGAGTGATCCGCGTTCCATCCGCGGCCTGCCGCGTCCCTTCAGCGGGCAGGGGGCGCGGATTAAAAACCTGATATGCGGGTCAAGGCCAGCAACGTGACCGAAAAAAAACTCCGGCCAGGACCAGCTCGGCAAGGATGGTAACGAGCCACGGTGCACGGATCGGCAGCCGGCCCGCCGCAATCAGTTGTTCGGTAACGGTCCACAAACGCGCGCCGAGGTTGCGGTCGTTGGAGGCGCGCGACGATGCGGCTTCCTTGCAGTTGACGAAGTATTTACCGGTCACGCGCTCGACCTCGGGCGCGGTCGCCAGATACAGGGTAGTGCGCACCCTGTTCGGGTGTCGCCAGAAACGGATTCAGCCAGCAGGCATGCCGATATTGGTGGCGACGGCGCCGGGGTGGAGCGCGTTTACGGTCACACCGGTGCCGCGCAAGCGGTGGCCAGCGTAGGTATAGAGGATCTGGCGAGCTTCGATTGGCCATAGGTACGGTAGCGCCGAATTTGCGGGCGCTTTGCAGATCCTCGAAATTGATCTTGCCGAGCCTGGATCATTGAGGAGACATTGATGATCCGTGCCGGCGCGCTCTTTTTCAGCAGATCAAGGAGCAGGTCGGTGAGCAGAAACACCGCCAGATGATGCACGGCGAACTGCATCTCGAAGCCATCCGCCGACACTTCCCGTTGTTTCGACATCAGCCCCGCGTTGTGGATCAGCACATGCAATTGCGAATATCCGGTTTGACTTGCTCGGCCAGTTGCCGCACCGATTTGAGTGACGCGAGATCGGCAATCAACAGGTCGACCATACCGTTGCCGGTAGTGGCCATGATGTCGCGCCGCGCCGCTTCGCCTTTACCGGGGTCGCGGCACACCATGATTACCCGAGCACCGCGCCGGGCGAGCCCGCGGGCGGTTTCCAGGCCGATGCCGGAGTTGGCACCGGTTACCAGACAGGTTTTATTTTCATGACTGACTCCCTGATGATCATTCGCTGTGCGGAAATCTACCCCAGCCGAATTCTTCTGACCGACGCCGTCAGGCCACAGGCGTCTTCGGCCCGGGTGATCGTTACGTTACTGGCCGCTTTCGTAGAGGCTGGCGAACGCGCTGTCGGAGAATCCGTTCAGGCGTTTGTCGCCGACAAGGATAACGGGAACGCCGCGTGCGCCCATGCGCTGGAAATCCTGTCTGCCTTTGGTTGCTGGTCTCTACGTCGTAATCGGTGTAGGCGATTCCATTGGCTTTGAAATAGGCGCGCGCCTTGCGGCAGTAACCGCAGCGGACCGTACTGTACATGATGACCGTGCTTGCGGGTGGGGCGGGCCCGGCTCGGGGTTCGAGCACCGGATGTTCGTAAACATTCGGCTTCACCGTCAGCGGCTCGGCGGAAACATCGGCCGGCGGACTATCGCCAAAATGCACTCTGCCGTTCGCATCCTTCCACTTGCTGATTCCGTCCGCGAGCACCGGCTGAGCCAGCAGCATCAGGGTCAGCACGACATGGCGTATGGTTCCGTTCCGCATGCTTGCAGCCCTGTGTAAAGTCACCTGGATTAGTACCACGGTACATGAGTTTCGACACATTACTGGCCATCGTCATTCCCGCGCACGCGGGCCGCGCAAAAACTCGGATGCCCGCCTTTGCCGGGCATGGCGTTCCCTTGTTTATATGTCGCACTACTAGCGTACGGAGCTGGCGGCTGTTACTCAAACGGTCTGACGGTCGTCACGACATGCGGTCACGGGCGGGCGGTGCGGGGCTCTGACAGCGTTGAGGGGGCGTGGTAGCATCATGTCCACAATAATCAAAGGGCCACACCGCGTGTCCGACCCCACCGAAATCGCCAATCTCCAGGCCATGGCCGCGCAACTGGCTCACCCCAGCGGGGCGGCGGGCACCGCGATTGCCGCCAACATGAATGTCGCCAACGCCCGTCTTGCGGAGCGCGCCATCGCTGCGCTTGCGGTCTTGCCGGGGCAGTCGGTGGTGGAGATTGGTCCCGGCAATGGTCGTCTGTCGATGGATCTGGTGCGGCGGCTGGGGAGGGCGGCCGCTACACCGCCATTGAGCTGTCTCCCGACATGGCGCGGGAATGCCAAATCCATCTCGCCGGGCTTTCGTCCTGCGCCGTCACCGTCATCAATGCGGATTGTCGCGCCGCCGCGTTGACCCCGGCGTCGGCGGATGCTGTTTTCGGCACCAATTTTGTGTATTTCCTCGACGACCTGACGCAGTTTCTGCAATCGGCGTACCGTTGGTTGAAACCGGGTGGGCGGCTGGTAATCGGGATTCGTTCGAAAACCGCCATGGCGGCACTGCCTTTCACGCCCTTTGGTTTTCGCCTGCGGGAAGCCAGCGAGATCGTTGCAGCCATGGCGGCTCTGGGCTGGCGTGAGATCCGCGATGAATACCATGACGACGAAGGCGAGCGGGAAATCAACGGGCTGGTGGTCAAGGTGGATGCCCACGTCATTTCGGGTAACAAGTAATTTCGATAAAATAATTTCCGGTAAAAAATGGCGGAGCGGAATCCCCAGGAAACTCGAGCGATAAACGGAATTTGAGCGAGGAGCGCGGCTGGAAAACAGGCAGCCAACGCCGGTAAACATGAAATCAGTTTGACGTAGCAGAGGAACTCCGATGAGTGTGAAAGCCTTCGATCACGCAGCGATACCGGTCAACGATATGACCGCGATGCTGTCGTTCTACGAAAAACTCGGCTTCAGGGTGTCGGAGGACTACGCGCCCATCGTGTATTCGGTTTGCTTCGGCGACAACCGCATCAACTTTCATGCTCCGAAGCTGTGGCAATCGGAAGAATTCACGCTGCGGGGGCCGGCTGCGCGCCCCGGGTGTGGAGATTTCTGCTTTGTCTGGGACGACAGCGCGGCGGCGCTCGCCACCCTGATTGACGACATCAAGGTCCCGGTGATTACCGGGCCGGTGGAACGGCAGGGCGGGCGCGCCGGGGGACTGCGGTCGACACGAGCACTTATATTCGTGATCCGGACGGCAATTTGCTCGAGTTCATTATCTATCCCGATGCCTGAGCGCGTTCCATAACTCAATACGGGTTCGACAACACTTTTCCAATAACAGAAATTACACACGGGAGGCGTAGCGCCATGCGCGAAGTCATGATTGGCGGCACCGGGATGACCGGTTCGGCAAATACCCGGATGCCAGTATCCGCAGTCTGGTCACCGAGGCGCTCGGCGAAGCACGGGCGGATGCGAAAGCCACGGCCGCCGATGTGGAAACCATTTTTTTCGGCAATGCGGCGGCGGGGCTGTTGACCGGCCAGGAGATGATCACCGGGCAGGTCGCCCTGCGCGAGAGCGGGCTCCTGGGCAAGCCGATCATCAATATCGAGAACGCCTGCGCCTCGGCGTCCAGCGCCGCGCATCTCGCCTGGTTGTCGGTAGCGTCCGGGCAGGCCGAGGTCGCCCTCGCCATTGGCGCCGAGAAAATGACCCATCGCGACAAGAATGTCTCCTTCCGCGCCCTGGCCGCCGCCATGGATCTGGAAGAAATCCGCGCCGAAACCGGCTCCGACGATCCGCTCACCGCGGCGAGTGCGCCGGGGCGTTCGGGATTTATGGATATCTACGCGGCCAAGGCACGCAAAACATGGCGCAGACCGGCGCCACGGTGGAAGACTTCGCGCGGGTCGCGGCCAAGAGTCACCATTTCGGCTCGCTCAATCCCAAGGCGCAATTCCAGGGCGGGATGTCCTTCGAAGCCGTCATGGCCAGTCGCACCATCGTCGAGCCACTGAAACTGGCGATGTGTTCACCCATCGGCGACGGCGCTGCCGTGCTGGTGTTCTGTTCCGCCGACTTTGCTCGCCGGCGCGGCCTGGATGCTGTGCGCGCCGCCACCATCACGCTGGTGTCCGGACTGCCAGGCGGGGCGAGCTGCAATGCGCGCGCCTCCGCGAAAGCCTATGCCATGGCGGGCGTCGGTCCGGAGGACATCGACGTGGTTGAATTGCACGACGCCGCGTCGCCCGCCGAGCTGATCTATGTCGAAGAATTGATTGAGTCCGACGGGCGGGGCCTGCAAATGCTTCATGACGGTCAGCTCGAACTGGGCGGACGCATCCCGGTCAACACCAGTGGCGGCCTGGTGGCCAAAGGCCATCCTGTTTATGCCACCGGCTGCGCCCAGATCATCGAGATCGCCGACCAGTTGCGGGGTCGCTGCGGCGCCCGCCAGGTGGAAGGCGCGGGTCGGCATGGCACAGAACGGCGGCGGCTGGATCGACGACGATACCGCCGCGACGACCCTGACCATCCTCACCCGTTGACATTCAAATCATCACAGGAGAGCACCGCGAAAACCTCGATCAGCGCGTGAAAATACTGGAAGACAAGGACGAAATCCGCGAACTCACCGCGCGCTATTGCTACGCCGTGGTGGCCCAGGACGGCGCTGCGCTGCTGGATATGTTCGCGAGCGATGGCGAGTTCCATATGGGCACATCTTCCGGCGGCCAAAGCCGAACTCAGCAAGCTGTACTAAGAGCAGGTGGGCGCCATCGGTCCCAAGCCGTTCATCCAGAATCATGTCATCCAGGTTAACGGGGATACCGCCACCGGCAACTGCGCGGTGGAGATTAGGGTGATCGAGAAAGGCGAATCGGTCACCGCGTGCGGCCATTACGATGACAACTATCGGCGCGTGAATGGCAAGTGGAAGTTTGCCAAGCGGGTTTTCCATCTCTACCACTGGGCCAAACTGTCGGAAGGCTGGGCGGGCAAGACGACGGGGCCGTCGCTCAAATGACGTACGGCACAGCACCAGCTCGACGCACTATTGATATATTTGAGGATATCGATCGTATGTCCATTTCGATCAGGTCGTGACAGGTTTTTCCCGCTCACTGCAAAACCTTGCAGTGGTGCTGGACAAGGCGGATCAGCACGCGAAAGCGAACAAATACGAAATGGCCGCTTTGCTGGACGCGAGGCTGTATCCGGACATGTTTTCCTGCAAGCGTCAAATTCAGCTCGCGACGGATTTTGCCAAAGGATCGGCGGGACGCCTGGCCGGTGTCGAAGTCCCGATCTGGGAGGATACGGAAAACACCTGCGCGGAATTACACGCCCGGCTGAAGAAGGCGATGGTTTTCCTGGCCACGTTGCAGCCTGAACAATTCGCGGATGCGCCGACCCGAGCCATCGAAATCAAAACCCCGGTCGGCACCTTCAATTTCACCGGCAGCGCGTTTCTCTTGCAATGGGCCGTGCCAAACTTTTATTTCCATGTGACCACGGCGTACAACCTGTTGCGGCATAACGGCGTTCGCATCGGCAAGTTCGATTTCCTGGGCAACCTGTAAGCCAAGCTGGGGGCTTGTGGTCGATGCGCTGTCGCGGGAGTGGGGTCAGGCCGTTCGGCGCGGCCTGACGCTGGTGCGCTGAGCCACTCTCAGCCGAACCCACAAGTTCGCATAATGTATATTATGTTAAATAAACCATGACCGTGCCAAAATGGCCTACTGGATGGTTGGAAACATTCGCCCCATTCGCCCCAAGTGCTTCCTGCGGGCGCATGGCCTAGAATGCACGCTTCTGTCAATCTCGATGAACCCTCGCATGCGCCTTTTCTGCCGGCTCGGTCTCCTGAGCCTGTTTATCGTCTGTTCCGCAACCGCGCTGGAACCCCTGGCACCGGATACCGAGCAACGCGCCAGTATCCGCGAAATCCTCCACAAACTGGACAAACGCCACTACCGTCACCTCAACCTTGACGACACTTTTTCATCGGAGTTGCTCGATCTCTATCTGAAACGCCTCGACCCCACCAGAACTTACTTGCTCGCCAGCGACATCGCCGAGTTCGAGGGTTGGCGCAACCGGCTCGACGACGAACTGCGCGCGGGCGATCTCGATCTGGGGTTTCGTATTTTCAACAAATTGCGGGAGCGGCTTATTGCTCGCCTGGAAGCGAATGTCGCCCTACTTGAGAGCGACGCCAAATTCGACTTCGACGCCGACGAATCCCTGCCCATCGACACCGATACCCGCGCCTGGTTCAAGGACGCCGCAGAGGCGGACGATTACTGGCGCCGCCGTCTGAAGGACGGCATGCTCAGGTTGATCATGTCGGGCAAGGACGCAAAAGCAGCGCGCGAGCTGCTGGTCAAGCGTTACAAGAGCCAGCTGCATCGTGCCAGTCAGCAGCAGTCGCACGATGCGTTTGAACTCTACGCCAATGCCGTCGCCGGGATGTACGACCCGCACACGTCCTACATGGACCCGCGCAGCCTGGAGAATTTCCAGATCAGCATGTCCCTGTCCCTGGAGGGGATCGGCGCCGTGCTGCAAGCGGAAGACGAATACACCAAGATTATTCGCGTCGTGCCCGGCGGTCCGGCCGACAAGCAGGGTCGCCTGCGCGCCGGGGATCGAATCACCGGAGTCGCACAAGGCGTGGATGGCGAAATGGTCGATGTCATCGGGTGGCGTCTGGACGATGTGGTCGATCTCATTCGCGGTAAAAAAGATTCTCAGGTTCGACTTGACATACTCCCCGCAACTTCAGGCCCTGCGGGGAGTTCCTATTCGGTCACCATAGTAAGAGATCAGGTAAAACTCGAGGAGCAGGCGGCCCGCGGGGACGTCATAACCGTGCCCAGCGGAAGCGAGAAGTTACGCCTGGGAATCATCACCCTGCCCACGTTTTACATGGATTTCGAAGCGTACCGCAACCGGGATGAAAACTTCCGCAGCACCACTCGCGATGTCTACAACATCCTGCAAACGTTTCGCACTGAGAACATCGACGGGATCATTCTCGACCTGCGCAACAACGGTGGCGGCTCCCTCTACGAAGCCACGGCCCTCACCGATCTTTTCATCGATCCTGGCCCGGTAGTCCAGATTCGGCACGCCAACGGGAAAGTGTCGCTGGATCAGATGGCGGAACATCCGGCTGCTTATCGAGGGCCACTGGTGGTCCTGATCAACCGCCTGAGCGCATCCGCCTCGGAAATTTTCGCCGGCGCCATCCAGGACTATGGGCGCGGGTTAATCGTCGGAACCCAGACCTTTGGCAAAGGCACCGTGCAGGTGATGACGCCGCTCAAACAGGGTCAGCTCAAGCTGACCGAATCGAAGTTCTACCGCGTATCCGGCGACAGCACGCAAGAACGCGGTGTGTTGCCTGATATCGTCCTGCCGTCGCTCTACGATGTGAAGGAAATCGGCGACGGAAGTCAGGATCGTGTCCTGCGCTGGGATCGCATCAAGCCGGCCGATCATGACACATACAAGAATGTCGATGGTCTGGTTGCGCCCTTGTCCAGCGTCACGAAGCCCGTGTCGTCACCGATGCCGATTGGCGCTATCTACTCAAGACGCTGAAATTCGCCGAACAGAACCGCAGCATCAAGGACTGCGGTTGAAACGCGCCGAACGCGAACGACTCGACCACGAACGCGAAGTTGCCCTGTTCGATCTCGCCAATGCCCAGCGCAAGGCCAAGGGCGAGCCACCCCATGCGGATCTGGCCGCCTGGCGCAAGGAACAAGACGCATTGAGCGGTGAGCCGGAAGATGCAGGCGATGCCGCCCTCCCCGTCAAGCCCAAGATCGATCTGGCACATGACCCCTTGTTAAAGGAGACCAGTAATATTCTCGGCGATTACGTCGGCCTGTTGACCAAGCGGCGTGAAAAGCTCGCCGGAAATGCCACTGGATCCTGATTTGTGAAAATTATTTGTTTTAACATCAATGGAATACGCGCAAGACCTCATCAGTTAGAGGAAGTCATAATCCGGCACGCGCCGGATGTGATCGGACTACAGGAAACCAAGGTCGCGGACGCTCAGTTTCCGCTCGAGGACATTCACCGGCTCGGCTACCAGGCCCTCTACCACGGGCAGAAAGGTCACTACGGCGTCGCCCTGCTCTTTCGCACCCCGCCTGTCGCCAGTTTCTGCGGGTTCCCCGGGGACGGCGAGGATTCACAGCGCCGCCTGATCAAGGCCAGCTTCGCCGCGCCCGGCGGCGACATCCACATCTACAACGCGTACTTTCCCCAGGGCGAGAGCCGCGCACACCCGCAAAAGTTTCCCGCCAAGGCGGCGTTTTACCGTGAGCTGCTGGCGACGCTGCAACGCGAGCACCTCCCCACCGACCGCGTCGTGGTCATGGGCGACATGAATGTCGCGCCGCGCGATATCGATATCGGCATTGGCGAAGACAACCGCAAGCGCTGGCTGCGGACGGGCAAATGCTGCTTTCTGCCCGAGGAACGCGAATGGTACGCGGCGCTTACGGGCTGGGGACTCGAAGACACTTTCCGCAAACGCCACGGCGACCGCGAGGAAGTCTACAGCTGGTTCGACTACCGCAGCCGGGGCTTCGAACAGGAACCGCCGCGCGGCCTGCGGATCGACTTCATCCTCGCGAGCGAGAATCTGTGCGCCCGACTGGAAGACAGCGGGATCGATCTCGCCATCCGCGCCATGGAACGGCCGTCGGATCATTGCCCGATCTGGGCAAAGTTCAGTCTCTGACGCTGTGTGGTCAACCGCCGGCCTTGGAGTCCGTTGTAGCAGTCACTGGACCCACCAATGGTGACCTCAATGAAGACCTCAATGAAAACATCGCTGACACTGTTTGCCACGGTTGCCCTGCTTGCCTTGGCCGCGAATTCCGCGCTGGCGGGCGACGACTACCGCCGCGGCGGAGCACACGGGGATCGCGATCAGTCCCACTATCGGGGTGGCGATTATCACGGCAATGGCCATCCCGGTCGCGGCTTTCGCGCCCGGCACGACTACCGGCCCAGGCACGAATACCACTACTACCATGAGGCTCGGCCTGTTTATTACCACCGGCCATCGCACTATTATTCGCCATCGCACGATCACGGGTATGAACACCATCGACACCATGACCATCACGACGGTCGTGATCTGATCGCGATCATCGGCGGCGCGGTTCTCGTGAACGAAATACTCAACCACTGACAACGGAAACCTGGAAAAACACCGAGTGTCGCGCCATGTCGAAGCTATCGGCGACAGTGGAAATCATCAGCATCGGAGCCGAGGATCTTGCTGCCGGTGCCCCTGAGGCATCGGCCCTCATCAGTATGGACAAATTTCTCGCGACGGTGGAACGGCGCGCCTACGCCATGGCCTATACGGCACTGCGCGACCGGGACGAAGCGCTCGACGTACTGCAGGACGCCATGTTGAAGATGGTTCGACACTATCGCCACAAGCCCCCTTCCGATTGGCTGCCGCTGTTCTATCGCATCCTCAACAATCGCATCAACGACAGTTTTCGTGCGCGCAAAACCCATCGCCGCCTGTTTGGCTGGCTCGGCGGCGCTGCAACCGAAGACGAGAGGGATGCGGATCCCCTGGAACAAATCGCCGATCCCGCCCGCGATACGCCGGTGGAGCGCTTCGAACAGCGGCGCCGTGTGGTTGCCCTGGAACGTGCGGTCGGCCAGTTGCCCCGCCGACAGCGTGAAGCCTTTGTGCTGCGTTGCTGGGAAGGTCTCTCCACCGAACATACCGCGCGCGCCATGAGCTGTACCCAGGGCAGCGTTAAAACCCACTATTTCCGGGCGCTGCAGAATCTCCGAGAAAAGCTGGAGGAATTTCGACCATGAACGAACAGGAACGCCGCTGGCAGGATGATCTGCGGTCGCTTGAAGCCGACCTGGACCCAAGCACCGCACGTCGTCTCGCCGATATCCGGCGCGCGGCACTTGCGGAGCCCGCGCGGCGCGTCCGCCGCCGGAGCTGGCTGCCCCGGCCGTCGGCATGGCGATCGCCGCCGCGCTCGGTATCTGGGCACTGGGACCCCATATCCTGGTGACTCCGGATCCCATGGGCGGCAGCACCCAACCCGGCATGGATGCGGCGGAATTGTATGACCAGCTCGATTTCTACTCCTGGCTGGCCGACACTGACCTTGACGCCGCCAAAGGATGAAGCGATGCACGCTCAACCGCGCCAACGCAGCCCCCGCCGACCGATTCGGCTGGCCGCGATTCTGCCTGTTGGCGTTGCTGCTCGCCGCGCCGTTATGCGCCTCCGCCAACCCTTTTTCCTTCGTGCCCAGAACTGATCTTCAACTGGCAGAACGCGATGACGATGGTCGCCAGGGTAAGGATGGAAAGTCCTATCACGAGCGTCGCGGCCACCAATCCGACAATCGCTGGAACAATCCACAACAGCGCCGGCATATCGAAGACCGCCGGCGTCGTTTCGAAGCCCTGCCCCAGAAGGAACGGCAACGCCTTATTGAAACGCGTGAGCGTTTCCTGCACCTGCCACCCGAGGATCGCGAGCGGCTGCGGCAACGCTGGCAGCAGATGAGCCCGGAAGACCGGCGCCGCTGGCGCGATTCCGAGTCCCATCGCGATTGAATACCGGCGCGACCCGCCGGATGCGGTCGGCAGCGGTCGCCCCGCCGCTACGGCTGATGCTGGCTGTTTCCACCCTGCTGCTCGCCGGCTGTGCCGGCCAGCCAGCACCCCGGCCGCAACAACCTGCACCACCGGCCGCCTCGCAGAGTCTGATGCAAACCATAGAGCGCGAAAATGACCCCCAGGCAGCGGCTCGCGTGCGCTACTGGTTCGCGCTGATCGAGCAAGGCAAATCCGCGCCCGACACGGAGCGCCTCCGCCTCGCCAACAATTTTTTCAATGACGCCCGTTTCACTACGGACATGGAAGTCTGGCGACAGCAGGACTACTGGGCCACGCCGGTCGAATTCCTGATCCGGGATGCCGGCGACTGCGAGGAATTCGCCATCGCCAAATACTTTACCCTGACGCGGATGGGCATCGTGGACAGCGCGTTGCGGGTCACCTACGTCAAGGCGCTGTCGTTCGACCAGCCACACATGGTGCTCGCCTGGTACGAAACCCCGGACGCCGACCCCCTGGTCCTCGACAACATCGAACCGCGCATCCTGCCCGCCAGCCAGCGGCCGGATCTGATCCCCGTCTACAGCTTCAACGGCTCGGATCTCTGGCTGGCGCGCAATCGCCGTCAGCAGGTCCGATCGGGGGACGCGGCCACCCTCTCCCACTGGCGGCAACTGCGGGAAAGACTCGCCAGGCAACTCACCGGGCCGTGAAGGGGTATAACGGCGGGTGCGCTGCGCTTACCCGCCCTACGAAAGCGTCGCAGCGTCGTAGGCCGGATAAGCCGCAGGCGCATCCGGCAAGCAGCGCATCCGCCGCAACCTGCACCTGACCTGTCGCGGGGCCGTCCCGTGCGAGGATTTACACCGGGGTGGGCATCGCGGTGGGTGCACTGCGCCTACCCGCCCTCAATGCCTTCACACAACCGCTGCCGGGGGCGTGACGGACTTTTGGATACGTCCTAACGATCCTCTCGGGTGTGCCACAGGCGCAGCACATAGATGGTTGTCCCTTGAAGTTCGTAGCGCATTTCGTAATGTCCCACGAGAATCCGCCGCACATCACGCGGCGCAAATTCAAACAGTTGTTCGCCCATGCGCGGGTGGGTCAACAAGATGGCCGGCGCTTTCGTCAATGCCTGCACAGTACGTGCGGCGGCCGGCTTGTTCACCGGGGCCAGGAACTCATACAGCCGCGCCAGATCGGCGAGCGCCTTGCTGGTCCACTTCAGTTCCATCACTGCGGCAGGGGCAGTGGCTCATCGGTGTCGAGGCTATTGGCCCACGCCTGCACGATCTGGTGGTCGACCGCGCGGCCAGCGTCCACGTCAATCAACGCCTCCCGGGTCAGGCGGCTGTGCTCCTCCTCCAGATCGATCCACGCCGCCAGCGCCTGCTTCATGATCCAGCCACGGGACCGCTCCAGACGGAGGGCCATCTGGTCGATCTTTTCCGCCAATGACAGCGGAACATGCGCGGTCAGCACCCTGGTTTCGGTTTGCGCCATAGCGGACCTCCTGGATGATCTACTTCGATTTCAGGTTAATCGATTTCAAGTTAATCGTAATGATTGGTTCAGAATCAAGCAATCGTCGATGTGAGCACCATCGGTTACCCTCCGATCCTCGACAATATCGAACCCCGCATCCTGCCCGCCGGGAAGCGGCCGGACCTGACGCCGGCGTGCAGCTTCAACGGCTCGGACTCTGGCTGGCGAGCTGCGCTTACCCGCCCTACGCAAGCGTCGCAGCATCGTAGGCCGGATAAGCCGCAGGCGCAGGTAATCAACGCATCCGGCAAGCAGCGCATCCACCGATCAACCACAAAAAAACCCCGCCGCAGCTTGCACCGCGGCGGGGCAGAATCCCCGGGACTGGAATCAGGAGTGATCGGTAACTATGCTGCCATTGGTCAACAGGCTGTTTAGGTCTGCCGTCACACCCTGCAGCACGATGGTCTGAGTGCCGTAGCTATCGCCACCACCATCCACATCAATGGCAAGCGTGGTGTCACTGCCAACAATGTTCACCTGAATATACCCGCTGAGATCCGCCCCCTCCCCTTGCAGCAGCGCGGAGAGATCGAGCACATCGCCGCCCGACCCAGCGGTATTCTGGAAGCCGACAACCCTATCGGCCCCGGTTTCTCCCGCGTTCCAGATGAAGGTGTCATCACCAGTACCGCCGGAAAGCAGATCATCGCCCAAGCCGCCGGTGATCCGGTCATTGCCCTCCTGACCGAAAATGGTGTCGTCGCCGGCACCGCCGTCGAGGATGTCAAGACCACCCGTGCGTCCACTCTCTCCGGCCAACTCAGACAGATTCCCCTGGATATAGGCAATGGTGTCGGTGCGATCCCAGGTGGGGCCGCTCTCCAATTGCTGGAACACCAGCCAGCCGGCCCCGTCCGGCGTGGTCAATCCCTGCGCATCGGCCAGAATGTCCGTAAAGGGCGCGTCACCAAAGATGATGTCGTTGCCGTCGCCACCGCTGATCTGGTCGCTGCCGGCGGCATCGGCCACGGTGCCGCCACCCGTGATTTCGCCGATTACCTGGGTGAGCTGCTCGGCGGTGGTGATGTTGTCGGCAGCGTGGTCGCCGGGATCTCCAGCCGGCTGTCCCTCCACCTGATCGAGCACGTCCAGCGCGTTTTCGTTGACATTGATGCCCACCGCCTGGATCTGGAAGCCGGCCCCCGTGATGAGACCGAGTTCCGATACGGTGTCTCCATCGCCACCGCCGGTGATGTGGGCAATCGTGTCGGTGTCGAAGCTGCTGCCGTCGCCGCCGAGACTGCTCGTGCCATTGCCATCGTAGTGGTAAGTCGGCTGGCCATCCGAGATGAACAGCAGGGTGTTTACGTCGGCATTGGCGATGGGACCGCCCGCCGCCAGCTTGACCGACTCCAGATCGATCGCCCCGCTATCCTCACCGCTGGGCACCGAAAAGGCGACGTGATCGATGGTCAGTCCGGCGGCCGCCGTGATGGTGAAGGTGTGGGCGGTGCTGCCGGAGAAAGTCACTGTCTGCGTGGCAGTGCTGCCGTTCGAGTAGGTGACGGTGTAACTCACCTCGTGGCCGCCGCTACCGAAGTTGCGCAGCGCATAAGTCGCCTGACTGACCGGCGGACCGTTGAACCCCTTGGTGGTGAAGTTGGTGCCAGGGCCGTCAAAATCGGTGCCTGGCCCGAAATCGAAGCGCAGGACCTCGTCGGGATTGACTTCGTCGTTCGTCCCGCCTTGTACCCCCCAACCATCCATAGTGTCGCCATTGGCATCCTTCAGATCGGACAACGCCAGGGTCGGCCCCCAGCCGGACACCAGCGCATAGGCGGTGCCGTCGGCGCCCTTCAGCAGCGCGGCGTCGTCGTCGCCAGTGTCCGAGTTGTGATCGCTCTCCGTGTAGGACGTGATCGCCGCCGTGCCCTGAATCCAACTCGCCGCCGTGCCCAGCCCTGCCTCGTAGTTGGTGCCGCCGTCGGCATCGAGGGCGTTGACGGCAGCGATGGCCTGGTTGAGCGCAGCGGTATTCACCACGCCGTCGACGATGATGTCAAAGGTGCCCAGCGGCGCGCTGTCGGCGTTGAATTCCGTCAAGTTGACCCGGATGTTCTCGGCCTCGGTTTCGCTCAAATCCTGGAGCGCGGCAATGGTTGCCTGCTTGAGCGCGGCGATCCGGGTAATGCTTCCACCATTGAACGAGATGGAGGTATCCATGCTGCCGGAGGTGTCCAGCACCATGGCGATGTTGGCCGTCTGGCCTTCGGTGAGTCGCGAGCCGCCCGGATCGCCGATGAGGATGTCATGGCTGTTGCCGCCGGTGATCACACCTTCCACGGAACCGTCGGGGTTTGGCACCACGTGATCTGTGGCGGAGCCAGTCTTGTCATCTCCGCTGGAACCGACGACCAGATAAGTCGGTTCGTCCCCATCCACGATGGTCGCCGTGCCGACGTCGCTCACCGGCGGCGTGCCGTTGCTGTTCAGCGTCCCGGTCAGGGTGAAGGTCTCGTCGGCTTCGTCGACGCCGTCGGCCACGGTGTCGGTGCGCACCAGCAGCGTGCTGTCGCCGGCGGCCACCGCGATCGGACCGCTCACCGCCGTCCAGTTGGTACCACCGTCGGTGCTGTACTCGAACCGCGCTTCGTTGTAGTCGGCATTCACCGCGGTGCCGTCGGCCAGCGTCAGCGTCACCGTGCTGCCCGCCGCCGCACGGGTGATGCTCACCCCGAACTCCGCATCCGTGCCCTCCGGCACGGTGATGTTCGGAATGCCCGTGTCGCCCGGCTTGCCCACCTGAATGGTCGGCGTGTCGCCGTCCACGATGGTCGCCGTGCCGACGTCGCTCACCGGCGGCGTGCCGTTGCTGTTCAGCGTCCCGGTCAGGGTGAAGGTCTCGTCGGCTTGTCGACGCCGTCGGCCACGGTGTCGGTGCGCACCAGCAGCGTGCTGTCGCCGGCGGCCACCGCGATCGGACCGCTCACCGCCGTCCAGTTGGTACCACCGTCGGTGCTGTACTCGAACCGCGCTTCGTTGTAGTCGGCATTCACCGCGGTGCCGTCGGCCAGCGTCAGCGTCACCGTGCTGCCCGCCGCCGCACGGGTGATGCTCACCCCGAACTCCGCATCCGTGCCCTCCGGCACGGTGATGTTCGGAATGCCCGTGTCGCCCGGCTTGCCCACCTGAATGGTCGGCGTGTCGCCGTCCACGATGGTCGCCGTGCCGACGTCGCTCACCGGCGGCGTGCCGTTGCTGTTCAGCGTCCCGGTCAGGGTGAAGGTCTCGTCGGCTTCGTCGACGCCGTCGGCCACGGTGTCGGTGCGCACCAGCAGCGTGCTGTCGCCGGCGGCCACCGCGATCGGACCGCTCACCGCCGTCCAGTTGGTACCACCGTCGGTGCTGTACTCGAACCGCGCTTCGTTGTAGTCGGCATTCACCGCGGTGCCGTCGGCCAGCGTCAGCGTCACCGTGCTGCCCGCCGCCGCACGGGTGATGCTCACCCCGAACTTCCGCATCCGTGCCCTCCGGCACGGTGATGTTCGGAATGCCCGTGTCGCCCGGCTTGCCCACCTGAATGGTCGGCGTGTCGCCGTCCACGATGGTCGCCGTGCCGACGTCGCTCACCGGCGGCGTGCCGTTGCTGTTCAGCGTCCCGGTCAGGGTGAAGGTCTCGTCGGCTTCGTCGACGCCGTCGGCCACGGTGTCGGTGCGCACCAGCAGCGTGCTGTCGCCGGCGGCCACCGCGATCGGACCGCTCACCGCCGTCCAGTTGGTACCACCGTCGGTGCTGTACTCGAACCGCGCTTCGTTGTAGTCGGCATTCACCGCGGTGCCGTCGGCCAGCGTCAGCGTCACCGTGCTGCCCGCCGCCGCTCGGGTGATGCTCACCCCGAACTCCGCATCCGTGCCCTCCGGCACGGTGATGTTCGGAATGCCCGTGTCGCCCGGCTTGCCCACCTGAATGGTCGGCGTGTCGCCGTCCACGATGGTCGCCGTGCCGACGTCGCTCACCGGCGGCGTGCCGTTGCTGTTCAGCGTCCCGGTCAGGGTGAAGGTCTCGTCGGCTTCGTCGACGCCGTCGGCCACGGTGTCGGTGCGCACCAGCAGCGTGCTGTCGCCGGCGGCCACCGCGATCGGACCGCTCACCGCCGTCCAGTTGGTACCACCGTCGGTGCTGTACTCGAACCGCGCTTCGTTGTAGTCGGCATTCACCGCGGTGCCGTCGGCCAGCGTCAGCGTCACCGTGCTGCCCGCCGCCGCTCGGGTGATGCTCACCCCGAACTTCCGCATCCGTGCCCTCCGGCACGGTGATGTTCGGAATGCCCGTGTCGCCCGGCTTGCCCACCTGAATGGTCGGCGTGTCGCCGTCCACGATGGTCGCCGTGCCGACGTCGCTCACCGGCGGCGTGCCGTTGCTGTTCAGCGTCCCGGTCAGGGTGAAGGTCTCGTCGGCTTTGTCGACGCCGTCGGCCACGGTGTCGGTGCGCACCAGCAGCGTGCTGTCGCCGGCGGCCACCGCGATCGGACCGCTCACCGCCGTCCAGTTGGTACCACCGTCGGTGCTGTACTCGAACCGCGCTTCGTTGTAGTCGGCATTCACCGCGGTGCCGTCGGCCAGCGTCAGCGTCACCGTGCTGCCCGCCGCCGCACGGGTGATGCTCACCCCGAATTTCCGCATCCGTGCCCTCCGGCACGGTGATGTCGGAATGCCCGTGTCGCCCGGCTTGCCCACCTGAATGGTCGGCGTGTCGCCGTCCACGATGGTCGCCGTGCCGACGTCGCTCACCGGCGGCGTGCCGTTGCTGTTCAGCGTCCCGGTCAGGGTGAAGGTCTCGTCGGCTTCGTCGACGCCGTCGGCCACGGTGTCGGTGCGCACCAGCAGCGTGCTGTCGCCGGCGGCCACCGCGATCGGACCGCTCACCGCCGTCCAGTTGGTACCACCCGTCGGTGCTGTACTCGAACCGCGCTTCGTTGTAGTCGGCATTCACCGCGGTGCCGTCGGCCAGCGTCAGCGTCACCGTGCTGCCCGCCGCCGCACGGGTGATGCTCACCCCGAACTCCGCATCCGTGCCCTCCGGCACGGTGATGTTCGGAATGCCCGTGTCGCCCGGCTTGCCCACCTGAATGGTCGGCGTGTCGCCGTCCACGATGGTCGCCGTGCCGACGTCGCTCACCGGCGGCGTGCCGTTGCTGTTCAGCGTCCCGGTCAGGGTGAAGGTCTCGTCGGCTTGTCGACGCCGTCGGCCACGGTGTCGGTGCGCACCAGCAGCGTGCTGTCGCCGGCGGCCACCGCGATCGGACCGCTCACCGCCGTCCAGTTGGTACCACCGTCGGTGCTGTACTCGAACCGCGCTTCGTTGTAGTCGGCATTCACCGCGGTGCCGTCGGCCAGCGTCAGCGTCACCGTGCTGCCCGCCGCCGCACGGGTGATGCTCACCCCGAACTCCGCATCCGTGCCCTCCGGCACGGTGATGTTCGAATGCCCGTGTCGCCCGGCTTGCCCACCTGAATGGTCGGCGTGTCGCCGTCCACGATGGTCGCCGTGCCGACGTCGCTCACCGGCGGCGTGCCGTTGCTGTTCAGCGTCCCGGTCAGGGTGAAGGTCTCGTCGGCTTCGTCGACGCCGTCGGCCACGGTGTCGGTGCGCACCAGCAGCGTGCTGTCGCCGGCGGCCACCGCGATCGGACCGCTCACCGCCGTCCAGTTGGTACCACCGTCGGTGCTGTACTCGAACCGCGCTTCGTTGTAGTCGGCATTCACCGCGGTGCCGTCGGCCAGCGTCAGCGTCACCGTGCTGCCCGCCGCCGCTCGGGGTGATGCTCACCCCGAACTCCGCATCCGTGCCCTCCGGCACGGTGATGTTCGGAATGCCCGTGTCGCCCGGCTTGCCCACCTGAATGGTCGGCGTGTCGCCGTCCACGATGGTCGCCGTGCCGACGTCGCTCACCGGCGGCGTGCCGTTGCTGTTCAGCGTCCCGGTCAGGGTGAAGGTCTCGTCGGCTTCGTCGACGCCGTCGGCCACGGTGTCGGTGCGCACCAGCAGCGTGCTGTCGCCGGCGGCCACCGCGATCGGACCGCTCACCGCCGTCCAGTTGGTACCACCGTCGGTGCTGTACTCGAACCGCGCTTCGTTGTAGTCGGCATTCACCGCGGTGCCGTCGGCCAGCGTCAGCGTCACCGTGCTGCCCGCCGCCGCACGGGTGATGCTCACCCCGAACTCCGCATCCGTGCCCTCCGGCACGGTGATGTTCGGAATGCCCGTGTCGCCCGGCTTGCCCACCTGAATGGTCGGCGGCGGCGGTGGTGGAGGAGGCGGAGGCGGCGGTGCTTCTCCGCGAATTTCTATGGTCAGGGTCGCGGTATCGGTGTCGCCATCGGCGTCGATGACCGTGTAGGTGAAGACGTCGGTCTGGTTGGATTGCAGGCCGCCGTTGGCGGTATAGACGTAGCTGCCGTCGGCATTGAGGACCAGATCGCCGAATACGCCTTGTACAACGGTGCCGATGCCGGTTCCATCGGTGAGCGGGCTGTCGAGGTGGCTGCCCGCCACCACGCCGGTGATGGGCGCGCCGGCGCGATCGGCGCCGTGAACATCCGATTGCACGCGGTCGAGGGCGTCGTCGTCGGCGCCGGTGAAGACGTTGCCGCCGGTGCTGCCGCCGGTGCCGACTTCGTCGATGTCGGAGATGGCATCGGGCAGGTCATCGACGATGCGCACCGCCAGGGTATCGGTGGTGGTGTCGCCGTCGCTGTCGGTCAGGGTTACGGGCAGGCTGTCGAACAGGTCGTTGGCGCCCTGCCCCGCGGGATGGCCTTCGTTGTCGAGCAATGTGTATTCGTAGGTGACGGTGCCGGTGGCGGGATCGAAGCCGGTGACCACCAGGGTGTTGCCCAGCGCGGTGGACACCGGATTGCCGGTAAGCCCGCTGGCATTCAGCACTTCCACGCCGCCGATGGCGAGACTGCCCAGCCCGTCGGGCGCACTGATGGTGAAGCTGCCGCTCTGGGTCAGCGCCGGTGGATTGGGGTTGCTGCCATCGGCCAGGTTGGCCTCGTTGACGGCGATGTCGCCACCTTGGGCGGCCGGCGTCAGGCCACCCAGTTCAGCCCCATTATCCGGGGGCGGTGGCGGGGGCGGCACCACGGCCGCCAGTTCGGGGCTGGTATCGGCCGTGGGATCGGGCAGCGGCGGCGGCGCGATATCCGGGTCGAAACCGGCCCTGGGATCACGCGCGTCGAGTCCCCGCTCGAAGCGGACGGCGTCGCCGATGGATTCGCTGCCACCACCACCTTGCCCTGCGGCGGGGGCTTCGAGTTCCTTGCTGATGTCCTCGCCGGCGGCGACTGCGCGCTGGAGCTCGGCGAATTCGGAATTCTCTTCGGCGTCGGCGGGAACAGCGGGAACAGCGCTCTCGGTGTTGGCCGCGCCGGTGGCTGCACTCTCCGCGGCGTGAGAAGCCGTGCCGCCATCTGCCGGGGAGTGGGCTGGCACCTGAGTCCGGCCGCCGGACGGCGCCGCGGTTTCCTCGGGCTTGGCAGCGTTTGCTCCCCGCGCTGCGCTTGTCGCCTGCGCAGCGGCAGCCGCCTGGTCAGTTTCCCGTTGCGCGAGCTGCGCTTGAATGGCCTCGCCTTGCTTGACTTCGTCGTTCATCGACTTTCTCCCGTAGTTTCCGCTGAGATCCTTCGCCGGGTTGATCCCGTCTTCTCCCTGCGCGCCTCCCGGCCATACTCTCTTTGAGTATCAGGTGCCGGAATCGCGCCGTTTCGGTCTTGCATCCTGGTATCTGACACCGCCGGCGTCCTTGCTGGCGGGTATTACGGTGTTTGTATTGCCGCGCTTCAGATCTCCGCGCCGATCGTGGGCATCAGATCGCCCATGCCGTGGAAAACGCGGTATTCATTCAGAATCAGATCGTGCTTGGCGTTGATCAGATCACGCCGCGCACTAACCGATTCATTCTCGGCATTCAGAAGGTCAAGCAGCGTACGTCGCCCCAGATCGAATTGATCGACATAAGCTTTCTTGGTTTCTTCGGAGCTGCTGACGTAGTCGATGAGAACCGGGATCTGGGCAGTCAGGGTTTCGTTGGCGACCCAGGCCAGCCGAAGCTCCTGCTCCACTTCGCGACGGGCGTTGTTCCTGATCTCCTTCGCTTTTTCGACCTGATACGCGAACTCCTGCTTGCGCGCCTGATCGGCGCCACCGTTGAAGATGTTGTAGCGCATGCGCAGCATCACGCGCAGATCGTCGACCTTCTGCTCGGAACCATCGATGTTGTCGTTGGCATCGCGCTCGACTTCCAGATCAAAGCGCGGGTAGAACGCCGATTTGGTCTGCTCGTAGGTATACCCCGTAGCTTCCAGATCGGTTTCCGCTACCTTGAGAATCGGATGATTCTCGAAAGATCGAGCCACCGCCGCTTCGACATTCGCGGGCAGATAGTTGTGGTAAGAGCCGGGGAACTCGAGCTCGCCCTCGCCCGGGAAGGTGCCGACGACCTGCTGGTAGTTGATGCGGGCATTACGCAGATTGGCGGTGACGTTCTGCAGGTTGGTGCGCGCCAGCGCAAGCCGGCTGGAGATCTGGTTGAAGTCGGCGCGGCTACCCACCCCGGACTGGAAGCGCTGATTCATCTTGTCGTAGACCTGCTGGTGGTAGGCAAGGGTATCTTGCGCCAGCTTGAGGACCGC
Organism: Gammaproteobacteria bacterium; assembly: GCA_016708925.1. Lineage (GTDB taxonomy): Bacteria > Pseudomonadota > Gammaproteobacteria > Pseudomonadales > Porticoccaceae > JAGPUQ01. The sequence goes on from JADJET010000001.1 coordinate 56,294, forward strand.
CTCCTGTTTAAGGACCTCGGTAAATGCGCGGGTTACCGACAAGGAGATATCCTCGCCGACGGAAGTCGCGCGAAACTTCGCGCTGCGCTCCCGGGCCTGCTGGTTCTTGTTTTCAAGCGGTGTATAGAACCCGTCGAATATCAACTGGCGGGCGCTGAGTTGCAGCTCGCGCCGCTCCAGCTCATTGCGGGTTCTGCTTGGGTTCGCAAAGGTGCGATTGGCCGGATCACGCTCCTGGAAGCCGTATCCGGCCACCAGATCCAGGGTGGGGTAATAGCCCGCCAGCGCCTGGCGTACCTGGCGGTTGCGTGCATCGGTCTCGCGCAACTCCGCAAGCACCAAGGGGTTGCTCTTGACGGTCTCCTTGATCACATTGCGGATATCCACGGCTTCGCCGGGAGCGGCAAAGGATATGGCGGCGAGCAAGGTCGCCCCCATCAAGGGAGCCTGTCGGCGTTTTGCGAACCGAGTTAGTTGTGACATCACTGAACTTCCTCCTTGCGATGGTGATAGTGCTGATAGATCCTGCTTCCGCACCCACCAGGGTAACGTGTCAACCAGGCTTTACCTGCTTGTCAGGTTCGCACTGATAGTGTGATTTGTATCACGGTACGGATGCGAGAACGTTACCGTTTATCTGCCTGTTTTGCCACTCATGCGAAGAGCTTGCCACTGGGTCCGGATTTTCGACCGTTGGGCATATTCCACCGGTTCAACGCTCCCGAAGGGCAAGCTGCTTGGTCTTGAGAATGGGTTTGAGCAGGTAATCCAGTACGGTCTTTTTCCCGGTCAGTATGTCGGCCTGGACCGTCATACCCGGGATGATGGGCAGCGGGTCCGCGGCGCTGCCGAGCACACTGCTCTCGGTCTTGAGTCGCACCTGGTAGTACCAGACGCCCTTTTCCTTGTCTTCGATGGTATCGGGGCTGATCTGGGTCACATGCGCGACCAGGCCCCCGTGTATCGAAAAATCGTAGGCAGTGAACTTGACCATGGCCTGCTGGCCGGGACTGATGAAGGCGATGTCCTTGGGTAGTACCTTGGCGTCCACCAGCAGTGAGTCGTCGGTGGGTACTATCTCCACCAGACTCATGCCGGGCTGAATCACGCCCCCGATGGTGGTTACCAGAATGCGTTTGACCGTTCCCCGCACCGGCGATTTGACCTCGGTGCGGGCCACGCGGTCGGCATAGGCCTCGTTGCCTTCCTGAAGCTGTCCCAGTTCTGAAGTGGCGTCGTTCAGTTCCTTGCGCGCCTCGGCTGCAAAACCCTGCCCGAAGGTATCGATGTTTTTGCGCGCCTCGTCGTATTCGGATTGCAGGCGCGGGATCGCGATGGTGGCTTTGCCCAGTTCGCCCTTGAGATCGTTGAGCTGGCGTTCGAGGCGCAGCAGTTCGACGTGAGAGACGGCGCCCTTCTCCACCAGCGGCCGGGTCACCGCCATCTCTCGCTGGAGCAGGTCGTGGCTCTCCGCCAGACTGGAGCGCGCGAGGCGAACGGCGGACAATTCCTGGCGCTTTTGCTCCACTCGCTGTCGCAGCACATCCATTTTGCTGCCGTACTCCAGCGCTCGCGATTTGAACAGGTCCCGCTCCGTCTGGAGCAACACCGCCTCAATGGGCTCCTTGGCCAGCGCAAGTTCCTGTTCGAAGCCGGTGCCGCGGGATTCCGCGCGCAGACGAATGATCTTGGCTTGCAATTGCGCGGCCTTCAGCGATCGCTCGCGGAATGAAGACGCCACCATGGTGTCGTCGATTTGCATCAGGGGCTGATCGCGCTCGACGAGATCGCCTTCGGAAACAAAGCGCTTGGCGAGAATGCCGCCTTCGAGGTTCTGCACCACCTGAACTTCGCTGGACGGCACGATACGCCCCTCGCCCCGGGTGAATTCGTCAATCTGGGCAAAGTAGGCCCACACCAGCAGTACCAGAACCACGGCGCAAAGGCTCCACAGCAGCCGCCGGTGCAGCCCGGGCGCCTGCAACAGAACGGCTTCCGAGGCATAGGACATGTACTTGAGATCGGTTGCCGGCCGAATGGCCAGATTGCGGCGCAAGCGCGTCAGCGTGTTCCGCGCTTGCGGTTTGCTGTTGGATTTCAGGTCCGTCATGACATCGCTCCCGCCCTCAGACCGCACTGCGGATACTGCCCGCTTTCAGCGCTTCAAGGATCTGTGCCTTGGGTCCGTCCGCCACCAAGCGGCCCTGATCCAATACAAGTACGCGATCCACCAGATCCAGCATGCTCATTTTGTGGGTGGTCAGGAGCAGCGTTTTGTTCTTGGCAAACTCTGCGAGCAGTTGCTTGAGGCGCGCTTCACTGCCCTGGTCCATTGCCGAGGTTGGCTCGTCAAGCACCAGGATCGGCGGATCGCGGAGAAACATGCGCGCAAGGCCGAGCGCCTGACGCTGACCACCGGACAAGGTCTCGCCCCGCTCGCCCACGATCATGGAGAGCCCTTCGGGATGCGCGTTGATATGGCCGAGGATGCCGGCCTTGTCGGCGGCCGCGACGATTTCGGCATCGCCGACGCCGGTAAGGCCCAGGGCGATGTTCTCGCGCATCGAGCCGTAGAACAGGGTCACATCCTGGGAGACATAGCCGATCGCGCGGCGCAGGCTGGACGGGTCCAGCTGCTTGACGTCGAAGCCGTCGTACAGAACCGAGCCGCGTTCAGGATCGTAAAGACCGAGCGCGAGCCGGGCCAGCGTCGATTTTCCGGACCCGACCCGGCCGATGATGCCTACTTTCTCGCCGGCCGCAACGCGAACCGACAAGCCCGCGAGCGATGCGCGCGGCTGGCCGGGATAGGCAAACTCGACATTCTGGAATTGCAACGCCCCGGTGAATTCGTGCTCCTGCAAAAAACGTTCGCCGGCGGGTCGTTCGACCGGCAGTTCCATGATTTCGTCGAGGGACTTCAGCGCCGCTTCGGCATGATCGTAGGTGGTGAGCAGCGATGCGAGTTGGCCGAGCGGCGCGAGTGCGCGCGAGCTCAGGATAGTACAGGCGATCAGGCCGCCGAGCGTGAGCTTTTGATCGGCGATCAAATAGACGCCGCCGACCACGATTGCCACCATGGCCAGTTGCTGCAGAAAATTGACCGTCATCAGCGTGGAGTTCGACACCATCCGCGATGACAAACCCCACTGCGAGACATAGCCTACCGTCTGTTCCCAGATGCGCTGCGCGCGGCTTTCGGCGGTAAGCGTCTTGATGGTTTCGATGCCGACCATGCTTTCGACCATGTTGGCGCTCTTTTTGGCCGAACCGCGCATCACGTTTTCGATCATCGGCCGCAGCCGTCGCTGCGCCGCATAACCCAGCAGCAGGGCTACAGGAATTACCGAGAGCGGCACCATCACCAGCCAGCCGCCGATATAAAAAATAAAGATGAGCAACGGCAGGAGAAGCGGCAGGTCGATCAGTGTCAACATGGCCGAGGAGGTTATGAAATTGCGAATGCTGTCGAATTCGTGCAACCGATTCACGAAGGAGTCGACGGAAATCGGTCGATGCCGCATCTTGATGCCGAGCATGCGCTCGAACAGGCTGGCTGACAGCATCACATCCGAACGCTTCGCGGCGAGTTCGACCATATAGCCGCGCAGGATTTTCAAGCCCAGATCGAACAGGTAGACCAGGATCACGCCGATCGCCAGGGCCCACAGCGTCTCGATAGCGTTGTTGGGCACGACCCGATCGTAGACGTTCATCGCAAACAGCGGCTGCGCGAGCACAAAGAGATTGATGAACAGGGAGGCGAGCAGCACATCGCGGTAGAGGTGCCAGGAAGACTTGAGCACGCCCCAGAACCAGTGTTCGCCCGGACTGTTGTAGATCTTCGGCGTACGCGCATCGAATTCCTGCATGGGGCGCAGGTAGAACAGGTGGCCGGAGAAACCATCGCTGAGTTGCTCCAGAGAGCGTTGCTCCCGGTGCCGGGTCGCGGGCGCCATCAGCACCCCCCAGCCCTGGTCGGCGTCGATATCCACAAGCACCGCCGACGTTTCATCGCCGTACAACAGTACCGCCGGCAACACGTCGCGGGGAATTTCGGCAATCTCGCGCTCCACCAGCAGCGCGGCGAGACCGGCGCGATTGGCGGCGCGGATGAACAGGTCGTTGGTCAACCGGTCCTCGTCGAGGGGCAGGCCGGCGGTGACAGCGGTGACGGTGGACAGTTTGCCCTCGATCTGCGCCACCAGCAGGAGGCTGTCGAGGAGCGGCACATGCAGTGGATCGCGCGATTTCGGCGCCACGACGGGTTGTGTTTCCGCTGGCTGCCGAGCTTCTGGCGGCGCTGTCCTTGCCGGTTCGGTGGTCATGATCTCGCCTATGCTCCGGTAGCGGTGATGCAGGTTACGGATAGAGTCTTTCGGATGGCATTGATTTCCGGAAGGCGGGCCCGTCGTGATCGGTCAGCCGCGGGCATCGCCAAACCCACGGCGGACACGCCTGGGGGGCGCTCCCCGCCAATACGTTTAGCAGCTTGCTGAAAAACTGCTGCGGCAGCCATCTGCTTCGTTGCGCGGTGCTCGCTCCCTTGCCTATCTACTTGATATGTCTCGGTCGCTGCGCGCCGTGCGCCTCGCAGCTGGCCACCTCACGACGTTTTTCAATAAGCTGCTAGTCGCGGAGGCAGTTTAGCGCGATGTCACATCAACGATGAGCTTCAGTTCGCAATTACTTGATCAGCGGTTTGTTTGTCTGACCAAAGGCAAAGGGGCTTCGAGGAGCGTTGTCGCACCGCTGGTGTCACAGCGCGGCAGGCGGGCTTCCTTGCCCGCGGAGCTTCAAGGGCAGCTCAGGGGTTGTAGCCCAACAGGGCCTTGGTCTCGAGATATTCTTCAAGACCCCAGACGCCATGTTCGCGGCCGTTCCCGGACATCCGGTAGCCGCCAAACGGCGCGCCCTGATCCCAGCGCGCGCCGTTCAGCTCGACATGACCGGCGCGAATGCGGCGCCCCACCCGCTTGGCGTGTTCGAGATCGCCGGACTGGATATAGCTCGACAAGCCGTAAGGGTTGTCGTTGGCAATGGCGACCGCCTCGTCTTCGGTGTCGTAGGGAATCAGCGCCAGCACCGGACCGAAAGCTTCCTCGCGCGCGGTCAGCATGGCGTTGTTGACGTCGGTGAACACCGTGGGTTTGACGTAGAACCCCTTGTCGAGTCCCTCCGGTCGCTCGGGTCCGCCGACCAGCAGGCGCGCGCCTTCATCGATGCCGCGCTGGATGAACGCGAGCACGCGCTCGTACTGGGCGCGGTTGGCGATGGGCCCCATGTAGGTGGTGTCCTGATTCGGGTCGCCGACCACGATCCCGGCTATCGTCTTGACCACGATTTCCTCGATTTCCTGCTGATGCTGGCGGGGAATCAGCATCCGGGTCGGCCCGTTGCAGGCCTGGCCGCTGTTGAACATGCTGACGCGCACTCCGGCTTTCACGGCGCGGGCGAAATCGGCGTCGGCGAGGATGATATTGGCGGACTTGCCGCCAAGTTCCTGCCCTACCCGCTTGATGGTGGGCGCGGCCGCGATGGCCACCGCCGCCCCGGCGCGGGTGGAGCCGGTGATGGAAACCATATCCACTTCGGGGTGGCCCGCGAGTGCTTCGCCGACGATCGGCCCGGCGCCCACGATCACATTGAACACGCCCGGCGGCAGTCCAGCCGCAGCGACGATTTCCGCGAGAATGAAGGCATCCAGGGGCGCCAGCTCGCTGGGCTTCAACACCATGGTGCAGCCTGCCGCCAGCGCCGGCGCAACCTTGCCGGCGATCTGGTTCAGAGGGAAATTCCAGGGCGTGATCAGGGCGCAGACCCCGATGGCCTCGCGGATCACATGGGTCTTGCCGTGGTCGGATTCGAAGACGTAGGTGCGGGCCAGTTCAGCGGCTTCCTTGAAGGTGAACAGCGGATTGCCGATCTGGGTCGCCTTCACCAGTGCGCAGGGAGCGCCCATTTCCGCAGTGATCGCCTCCGCGAGTTGGGCGGTGCGCGCTTCGATACCCGCTGCGATGCGGTCGAGGTATTCGGCCCGTTGCGCTGGCGGTGTGCGGGACCAACTGTCGAACGCGGCCCGCGCCGCGGCCACCGCGCGATCCACATCGGCGTTGTTGCCCATGGCGACCTTCGCGACTACCGCTTCGGTGGCGGGATTGATGACATCGGTGGTGGTGGTGCCGGCGGGCTGCTGCCATTGCCCGGCGATATAAAACTTGTCTCTTACCAACATGGGCTTGCTCCTGTGAGCGGAAGGTTTTGGTGGATGATGGCTTGCGGCAAGCGTGAAGGCGCGCCCAAACCGCTCCGGTACCGGGGAAATGGCCCGCATTGTGCCGACTTTTCCCCGAAGCGATCAAGTTAGATGTCGCCACCGCGGATGGATAGAATACGGGCCCTCCACAAGCCATTTCTCGCGTTGATGCATCGCCCAGACGACGTCCCGACCCACCGTTTTTGCGTTGCGCCCATGCTCGACCGCACGGACCGGCATTGCCGCGCGCTATTCCGGCAACTGAGCCGTCACACCCGACTCTACACGGAGATGCTGACCACCGGCGCCCTCCTCCATGGCGACACCGACCGCCACCTGGGATTTGATTCTCTGGAACATCCGCTCGCCGTGCAGCTCGGCGGCAGCGATCCGCACGAGCTCGTCGCCTGCGCGCGCCTCGCCGAACAGCGCGGCTACGACGAAATCAATCTCAATTGCGGCTGCCCCAGCGACCGCGTCCAGTCCGGGCGCTTCGGCGCCTGCCTGATGCTCGACCCCGGCCTGGTGGCCGCCTGCGTTGCGGCCATGGTGGACGCCGTAGCCATTCCGGTGACGGTGAAGTGCCGTATCGGTGTCGATGACCAGGATGGTTACGAAGCACTTGCGGGGTTCGTGGATACCGTCGCCGCCGCTGGCTGCGATACCTTTGTGGTCCACGCCCGCAAGGCCTGGCTGAAAGGCTTGAGTCCCAAGGAAAACCGCGAAATTCCTCCGCTGGATTATCCGGCGGTCTATCGTCTCAAGGCCAAGTTCCCCCACCTCAGGATCGTTCTCAACGGCGGTATTCGGGATCTTGCGTCCGCCCGCCTCCATCTGGAACACGTCGATGGGGTCATGCTGGGGCGCGCGGCGTATCACAACCCCGAACTCCTGACGGAGGTCGATGGCGCCCTGTTCGGCGTCGCCAGCGAGTCGCGGGAAATCGTTGCTCAGCGACTGCGCGCCCGGCTGGTGGACACACTCGCCAGCGGCATACCCCTGCACCGAGCGACGCGCCACCTGCTGGGGCTGTACCAGGGGCGCCCCGGCGCCCGCAATTTTCGCCGTCACCTGAGCACTTGTGCGAACCGGCGCGCCGCCGGCATCGAGGTCTGGGATACCGCGCTGGCCTATCTGCACGGCAATGGCGACTTCCTACCAGACCATGACGACTCCGCGCCAGCTGCAACACTACGGGAAACCACTGCATGATCGAACGCATCCGGGAGTTTTTTGGCAAACGCATCGCCACGACCACGGGTACCGGACCTGGCGATGCCATCCGCCTCGCCACCGCGGCGCTGCTGGTCGAGGTCATGCTGACGGATGGCACCATGAGCGCCGACGAAGCGGCGCGGATTCCCGAGCTGCTGAAGCAGCGCTTCGGTCTCGCCCCGCGGGAAGCGGAAGAACTGGTCGAACTCGCGCGCCAGGAAGTGGCTGAAGCGACCTCGCTGTATCAATTCACGGCACTGGTCAACCAGCACTTCAGCGCGGAGGACAAGTACGCGCTGGTCGGCAATCTATGGCAGGTCGCGTACGCCGATGGCGCCATCGACAAGTACGAGGAAAACCTGATTCGTCATGTTGCGGAGCTGATCCATCTACCCCACAGCCGCTACATTCACGCTCGCAACCAGGCGCGGGACACTACAGGCTGACATCCTTTTCGATCGCGTGGACCAGATCGAGGAACTCGGCTTCGCGTTCGGGATTGATCCGCGCAAGCAATTTGTGGGCGTCGATAATGCGCTGCCGCACTTCGGCCACAGGCGCGTCGTCGACAGGGAGTTCGCGCAATGGGGTTTGCGGTGGCGGCGTTGCAACGATATCGAGGAACTCGTCCAGCGCCATGGTGGTCAGGTCGCGCAACACATCGGGATTGTCGCAAAACACCAGTGGCTTGAGGTGAAACTGGTCCCGACAGTGCAGCGCGAGACGCCCGATCAGACCCAGCGTGGTGCTGTCGAGACCGGTTGCATCCTGTAAATCGATCAGGACATGTTCCGGGCAGTCGCCCTGAAAAATGCGCTCCATATAGCGCCCGAGCGAAGCGCACAGTGTCAATCGGACATAGCCCCGCAATTTCACCAGATAAGAGTGATCGAATTCGCCGACCAGGATTTTCCCGGGATCAAGCATTGTGTGTCACCGTGAGTACCGACACATCGTCGGGTGCTTCCTTGATCAGGTTCAGGCCGAGGGCATCGCAGATACGCTCGTGCTCGGGGGGCACACCAGTCAATAACTCCAACAGGCGGCTCTCGCGCGCGACATTGGTCGTGCCGTCGATCCGTTCCATGAGCCCGTCGGAAACCACCACCAGCGCCGAGTTTGGCGGAAAGTCCCGCTCCTGTATCTCCCAGGACGCGTCCTTGAACAGCCCCAGCGGCTTGCCTTTGCCCGGCAGAAATCCAGCCGCGGTTTTGGTGACAAGAATCGGCGGCGGCGACAGCGCGCTCACCACATAGCGAAAGCGGCCGGTCTCGGCGTCGATCGCGCCCGAGAAGAACGTCAGATGTTTGTCGAGATCCATGGCCAGCATCTGGCGGTTGAGATGCTCCGCCAAGCCCTCCGGCGCCCGTGCGAGTGCGGCAAAATCCTTCTCGACCGTATGCCGCCGTCGCAATTGCCGCAGCAAAAACGCCAGCATCACCGTGACGAACGCGGATGAAGCGCCATGCCCCGAGACATCGCCGAAGTAGAACAGCACATAGCGGTCGAATACCGCGTTATAGCCGACAAAATCGCCGCTGAGATAAAGGGATGGCACGATGGAGTGGGCGACGCTATAGCCACGGCACCGCAGCGGTTCGCGCGGCAGGATATCCAGCTGCACCTGACGTCCCGCGAGCTGGTCCATGCGCAGCACGTTGAAGCTTTCCCGCAGCTCGCGATTGGCACGCTCCAGTTGGCGCCGGTAATCCATGTTTTCCTGGTATAGATCCTTGAAATTGCCCGCCCGGTCGACGGCAGCCAGCAGCTCGGCTGGGGTGAAAGGCGGTATCAGAACATCGATGGCACCGCGCCGAAAGCTCACGGCGACGTCCCGGGGCGAAGGATCGCGGAGGATGACGATGGCCGCCAGACCAGAGTCGCGGCAGCGTTGGGCGAAGCTCTCCTCGACGTTCTCCGGAACTTCGCCTATTTGCAGGTCGAGCAGCAGCAGAGATGGCAGAAACTCGGGAATCCTCGCCAGCGCCTGACCGCGCCGCTCGACCGTTTCGACACTCCAGTCGTCGGTGGCCAGCAGTGCCGCCCAGACGGCGCTTTCCCTCCCGTCCGCGGAAATCAGCAGCGCCCGTTTGTTCTCCACTACCTGACTCCAGGCCTTGACTTCAGCCAACGATCTTCTGTATCCAACAACGCCCGGCGCCCTCGACCGGTTATGGCCGTCAGCATACGCCGGTGGAACCGTCCTTTCAGCGGCCGTGCGCGGCGGCATTCGTGGTCGGCAATTCTAGCCAACTGGGCGGTCAGATAATACAGCGAGTGGAGCGTGGATGTTCATCCAACCCGCGCGCTGAAACTTCGGCAGGCGGGAAAAAAAACCCCGCCATCGGCGGGGTTGAAGAAACCGCGGGGGCAGCGGTAATCAGAACGCGTACTGGATCCGAGCGACTACAGCGTCACCGTCGTCTTCGCCGCCAATCTCTTCATCGGTATCGGCGTGGACATAGTTCAAGGCGATTTTCACCAGCTCATTGGCGTACCAGTTGACGCCCACGGTTGCGGTATTGCCGGTTTCTCCGAACACTTGCACCGGTGCTACGTTCTTGTTGTCCGATACATCCAGCTCGTCGTAGCGGGCAAAGACTTCCCAAGCGCCACCGGTGCCCGCGGGCTTCACCTTGTCGAATGCTCCGATACCGGTTTTGTAACTGCGGGTTTCCCCGGTGACAATCCAGCCCAGTTGCACATAGTAGCCGTCTGCCTTGATATCGGGGACGCCGTTCGCGCCGGAAATCTCGCCATCGAAGTATTCGGCCATGGCATGCACCGGACCGAAAGACGCGGCAAGTTCGCCGTTCCAGGCTTCGAGTTCATCCGCCATCGCGCCGCCGGTATAGCGAGCGCGAATCCGACCCGCTCCATCGCCTTCCTCGCCGCCGCGCACACCCAGCCGCGAGCCCAACTGGGTAAAGTCGCCATCGCGCGTGGTGTAACCCACGCCCAGATGAATGAGGCCATCCTTGTCGTACATGGGACGCACCACAAAGCGGGCGGTGGTAGCGCTGTTCAGGTCGTTATTGCCGTCGATATCCTGTTTGTAGACGCCCAGACTGTAGGTGATCAGGTCGTTGGCGCCGTGGAGCTTGGCGCCGACGTTGTTGCCAGTGTCGAAGGCATTGGCCGGCAGTGACCGCTCCATAGCCGTGATCCACTTGGAGCTGCCGGTATCCTCCAGGCCAAAGTCTTCCTTCTGTTGCCCGAAGGTGAGTTCCGCGAGATCACCGAAACCCATGTAAGTGGTATGCAATTGGTCGATGGAGCCGCTGTCGGTCAGGTTGTAGGCCATCAGGTAGCCCCAGTCCTGATAGTGGCCTTCGAGTTCGAGCCGAGCGCGGCGGAAGAAGAGATCGCTGCCGTCTTTGCCGGGCACCGCGTTCATCACGCCGTCGTAGCTGTTGTAGTCCAGCTGAATTCGGCCACCGATCTTGAAAGACGCGGTGCCGTCGGTGGTCTTGGCCTCAAGGCCGCCTTTCGTCTTCACGACGATATCCGGCCCATCGGTGGTGATGGTGCCAGCCTGCACACTGACAGCGGTTGCCGACAGAATTGCCAGGGCCAACGTGGTTTTTTTCATCACAATCCCCTCTTCTCGTGGAAAAATCTGATTGAGGTCAGCGACCTCGGCCCTCGGGCTGGGCGCCATTGTCGGAAAGGAGTGTGACTGTTGAGTGAAGATAATATGACGTTTTAATGACAACATTGGAGACGTGTAACCGATCACCGGATGCAAGCACGGGCAATAAAAAGCCGGCACGGGGCCGGCTTGAAGCGCCACTTGGCCCCGGTGGGGCCAGGTGCATGACAAAGCTACAACGCGGCTTCCAGTTCCGGCAGGGCCTTGAACAGATCCGCCACCAGACCGTAATCGGCAACCTGGAAAATCGGCGCATCGGCATCCTTGTTGATGGCGACGATCACTTTGGAATCCTTCATTCCCGCCAGATGTTGAATCGCTCCCGAGATGCCGACCGCGATATAGAGATCCGGCGCGACGATTTTCCCGGTCTGTCCGACCTGCATGTCGTTGGGGACAAAGCCGGCGTCGACGGCGGCGCGTGAAGCCCCCACCGCGGCGCCCAGTTTGTCCGCCACGCGGTACAGCAGCGCAAAGTTCTCGCCGTTCTGCATGCCGCGGCCACCCGATACGATGACCTTGGCAGCGGTCAACTCCGGACGGTCGGACTTGGCGACTTCCTCGCCCTTGTATTCAGCCAGTCCGGATTGATGCACGGCAGCGACATTTTCGATACTGGCGCTTCCGCCTTCGGCCGGTACGGGATCAAAAGCCGTAGTGCGGACGGTGAGCATTTTTATCGCATCCAGGCTCTGCACGGTGGCGATGATGTTGCCGGCGTAGATCGGACGCTCGAAGGTATCCGCGGAAATGACCGCACTGATTTCGGAGATCGCCTGCACATCCAGCAGCGCGGCCGCGCGCGGCAGTACGTTCTTGCCGGTGGTGGTGGCCGGTGCCAGTACATGGGTGTAGTTTTTCGCCAGCTCGGCGAGCAGCAGCGCGGTGTTCTCGGCCAATTGGTGGTCGTAGGCGGCATTGTCGGCGACCAGCACCTTGGCGACACCGGCAACCTTGGCGGCCGCCTGGGCCACCGCGGCGCAGTCCGCGCCCGCTACCAGCACATGAATGTCCGCGCCCAACGCCTTCGCGGCAGCGATAGTGGCGAGCGTGGCCCCCTTCAGGGCACCTTTCTCGTGTTCGGCCAGAACCAGGCTAGTCATGCGATCACCTTCGCTTCGTTTTTCAGTTTATCGACCAGTTGCGCCACATCTTCCACCTTGATGCCGGCCTTGCGGTCCGGTGGCGGCGTGGCCTTGAGCAACCGGGTGCGTGGTGTGACATCGACGCCCAATTCATCGGGCGTGGTGGTGTCGATGGTCTTTTTCTTGGCCTTCATGATGTTCGGCAGGCTCGCGTAGCGCGGCTCGTTCAGGCGCAGATCCGCGGTCACGATGGCAGGCAATTTGATGGCGATGGTCTGAAGGCCCGCATCCACTTCCCGGATGACATCGAGGCTGCCGCTGCCAATCGTGATCCGGGATGCAAAGGTGGCCTGGGCGTAGCCGGTCAGCGCACCCAGCATCTGACCGGTCTGGTTGTTGTCGCCGTCGATGGCCTGCTTGCCCAGCAGCACCAGATCGGGTTTTTCCTTGTCGCAGATGGCTTTCAGGCACTTCGCAATCGCGAGCGGTTCCAGTGCGACATCCGTCTGCACCAGAATGCCGCGGTCGGCGCCCAGCGCCAGTGCGGTGCGGATCTGCTCCTGCGCCGCCTGTGGCCCCAGCGACACTGCCACGACCTCCGTGGCAATGCCTTTTTCCCGCAGGCGGACCGCTTCTTCGACCGCAATTTCGCAAAAAGGATTGATCGCCATCTTGACGTTGGCCAGATCGGGACCCGTGTGGTCGGATCTGGGCCTGACCTTGACGTTGTAGTCGGCGACGCGCTTGACAGCAACAAGTATCTTCATGAATTGCCCTTGCCGGTTGCTTGAATCGTGGAGGGAGATAGATCGGGGCGCCTGCGGCCCGGCCGCGCCACCCTTTCAGGGGGCGTAATGATGCCGAGGCAACCCGCATAAATCAATCGGATGCCCTCACCACCGCGCGCCCGTGGCGGCCCTTTCTGACCGCGGAGTCCGATGACCCGACAAGTCGCATTGGTCTGCGCGGCGCCAGACGGATAAAATCGCGCCTTTACCTACGTGAGAAGGCCTGGCATGAGCAGAGAGTCCATGGAATACGATGTCGTGATCGTCGGCGCCGGCCCCTCCGGCCTTGCCGCTGCCTGCCGTCTGCGCCAACTGAACGACGCATTGTCGGTGTGCGTAGTGGAAAAAGGCTCCGAGGTCGGCGCGCACATCCTCTCCGGCGCGGTGTTTGAACCTTCCGCTCTGAACGAACTGTTTCCGGACTGGAAAGCGCGCGAAGCGCCGCTGCTGACCCCGGTCGCCAAGGACGACATCTATGTTCTGCGCAGCGCACAAAGTGCGATCCGCGTGCCCGGATTGTTCGTGCCCAAGACCATGCACAACGAAGGCAACTACGTCATCAGCCTGGGCAACCTGTGCCGCTGGCTGGCGACCCAGGCCGAGGCACTGGGCGTGGAAATCTTCCCGGGCTTTGCCGCCGCCGAAGTGCTCTATGACGACAATGGTGCAGTCAAGGGCATCGCCACCGGCGACATGGGCATCGGTGTTCATGGCGAGCACAAGGATACCTACACCCCGGGCATGGAGCTGCACGCCAAATACACGCTGTTTTCCGAAGGCTGCCGCGGTCATCTGGGCAAGCAACTGATCGCCCATTTTGGCCTGGATCAAGGTAAAGACGCGCAGCACTACGGTATAGGAATCAAGGAAATATGGCAGATTCCTGATGACAAACATCAACAGGGATTGGTGGTCCACACCGCCGGCTGGCCACTGGATCAGAGCAAGTCCGCCGGTGGCGGCTTCCTCTATCATCTGGAGGACAATCAGGTCTCCGTCGGGCTGATCGTGGATCTCTCCTACGCAAATCCCCATGTGAGTCCGTACGACGAATTCCAGCGCTACAAGCACCACCCGGTGATCCGTCAGTACCTGGAAGGCGGCAAGCGCATCGCCTACGGCGCCCGCGCCATCGTTAAGGGCGGTCTCCAGTCGCTGCCCAAAATGAGCTTCCCGGGCGGCCTGCTGATCGGCGACGACGCGGGAACCCTCAATTTCGCCAAGATCAAGGGCTCCCACACCGCGATGAAGTCGGGAATGATTGCGGCGGAAGTTGCCGCGGCGGCACTCGCCGACGCCCGCGCCAACGATGAACTGACCGAGTTCGCGGATGCCTTTGCCGCGTCCTGGGCCTGGAAAGAGCTGCACCAGCAGCGTAATTTCGGCCCGGCGCAGCACAAATGGGGCAACATCCTGGGCTCGGCCTTCGCCTTTATCGACATCAATCTGTGCAACGGCAAACTGCCGATCACGCTGCGCGATCCGGTGCCGGATCATGCCCAGCTCAAACTGGCCAAGGATTGCCCGCGCATCGATTACCCAAAGCCGGACGGCGTGCTGAGCTTCGACAAACCCTCATCGGTGTTTTGTCGAACACCAATCACGAGGAAGATCAGCCCTGCCACCTCACCCTGAAGGATGCGAGCATCCCGATCGCGCGCAACCTGCCGCTCTACGACGAGCCCGCGCAGCGCTACTGCCCGGCGGGTGTGTACGAGGTCATCGACAACGCCAAGGGCGAGAAGATATTCCAGATCAACGGACAGAACTGTGTCCACTGCAAAACCTGCGACATCAAGGATCCGGCGCAGAACATTATCTGGGTGGCGCCGGAAGGCGCGGGCGGGCCGAACTACCCCAACATGTAAACATCGGAGGGTCCTGCCCGACGCCGATCTTGCAAAAAAAACGGTCGCCCTTGGCGGCCGTTTTTTTCGGTTTTTAGAGCCGCAGCTGGCGCGCCGCCAGATCCCGCATGATTTCCTCGGAGCCGCCGCCGATCGCAAATACCCTTACTTCGCGGTAGATGCGCTCCACCTTGTTGCCGCGCATGAAACCGCTGCCGCCGTAGATCTGCACCGCTTCGCGCGCGCAAAACTCCAGGGTCTCCGTCGCCTGCACCTTGAGCAGGCTGAGCTCGACCACCGGCACCTGTCCCTGCTGCATCTGCCAGGTGGTCTGCTCCATGAACGCCTGGGTGGCGAGGATGCGCTTGGCCATGTCGGCGATCTTGTGGCGGATCACCTGATGGTCGAGCAGGCGTTTGCCGAAGGTCTTGCGCTCGCGCGCCCAGGCCACTGCCTCGTCCATGCACACCATGGCGAGCCCCACCGAAGTGGCGGCAATGCCCAGCCGCTCCATGTTGAAGTTGATCATGATCCCGGAGAACCCTTTGTTCTCGGCGCCGATCAGGTTGGTCACCGGCACTTTGCAGTTGTCGAAATAGAGCGCCGCCGTGTCGGACGCCCACCAGCCCATCTTTTTGAGCTCGGTCTGGGTGAAGCCCGGCGTGCCTTTTTCGATCAGCAGCAGGGAAATGCCGCTCGCCCCCTCCCCGCCCGTGCGCACCGCGACCGTGTAGAAATCGGCGCGGATACCGCTGGTGATGAAAATCTTGCCGCCATTGACCACATAGTGATCGCCGTCGCGGCGCGCGGTGGTTTTGAGGTTTGCCACATCCGAGCCGCCACCGGGCTCGGTGATGGCCAGCGCGGCGATCTTGTCGCCGGCGATCACCGGGGGAATCACCCGCCGTTTGATCTCCTCATTGGCGAGCGCCAGGATCGGCGGCAGGCCGATGGTGTGGCTGTTGAGGCTGGCGTACATGCCGCCACCGCCGGCGCGGGCCTGTTCCAGGGCGGTGACCACCGCCATGAAGGGATCGGCGACCGGGATGCCGCCGTACTCCTCGGGGTAGCCCAGTTGCAGCAGCCCGATGGCCGCGGCTTTCTTGTACATCTCGCGGGGAAACACACCCGCCTCTTCCCAGTCATCCACATGAGGAGCCACTTCGGTATCCACGAAGCGGCGCAGGGTATGACGCCAGGCTTCATGGTCGGCGTTGTAGTAGAGCGGCGACAGCGGCAGATCGAACCAGGAGGTGAATTCCCCAAGAGCCATAGCGGAGTCTCGTGCGTTGAAATGTTGAAATGGCCGCGCTAATGCCGCGGCAGTTCCAGTGTGAGCGCCGCCGGTACGCGCGGACCTTCGTCGGTGGCGATACTGATGGTGATATCGACCAGGTTGCGGCCGGCGGCATCCTGATAGCGTTTGGTCACCACACCTTCGCCATACATGGTGTCGCCGGCGTAAATGGAGGCCCGCATCTGCATCTGGCGCTTGCGGATGAACGTGCCGGGGCCGGCCCAGTCGGTGGCGACGCGGTCGATAAAGCCTTCGATGGCCATGGTATTGAGATAGATATTGCGCTGACCCTGGGCGCGCGCGTATTCGGGGTCGTGATGGCCGGGAAAATAATCGTTGGTGGCCGCCGCATTCAAAATCACCTTAGCGAAGGGCACGTGCATCGTGACCCTGGGCAGGACTTCGCCTTCGCTGACATCGCCCCAATACTTCTGATTCTGTTTCAACTCTGCCATGACTCAGGCCTCGTGGGTCCGGTAGCGGAACAACTGGTTGGTCTGCACTGCCACCCGCGCGCCGTCCTGATTGAGGAACTCGGCTTCGGTGGTGAGGAAATGTCCGATCCCGAGCCGGGTGTCCTTCTCCTCGGAAATCTGCACCAGCCGGTCCTGCACACTGACGCGGTCGCCCAGATACAGGTGGCGGTCGAACTCGGTGCTGGTGGCCACGTTGATCAGGGTATCGCCCGGCAGCGGCACCCGCAGCGCCATGATGTAGTGCTTGCGTTCCTTGGTCGGATGCCACTCCAGCGCCATGCACCAGGACAACAGCAGCCCCGGCGGCGCGACGATGCCGCCCCACTGCCGCCGCGCGTAGTTCTCGTCCCAGTAGCTCGGGTTGGCGTCCTCGACCAGGGCGCAGTAGACCTTGATCGCCTCCCAGGTGACGGAAAATTCGGCGACGGTTTTCGCGCCGGCCTGGCCGACCAGTTTCAGGGCATCCGTGTAGGTGCCGAACGTCAACGGAAAAGGTGCTTGGGCTACGGTGGCCATCGCCGGGATTTCCTCCTCAGGAGTGAACAGGCTGGAATTGCGGGATTTTTATCTCGCCACGATCTTCGAAGGTGACCTCGACCGGCATGCCGACGCGGACGGTGGCGGGATCGCAGTGGAGCACGTTGGCCATCATGCGCGGACCTTCGGCCAGCTCGATGACGGCGAGCACATAGGGCACGTCGCCCCGGTAGGCCGGAAACGGCGCCTGATGCACGACGGAGAAGCTGTACACCACGCCGTGCCCACTGGCATGAACCCAGTCGAGATCCTGACCGAGGCACTGTGGACACCAGACGCGGGGATAGAAAAACACCTTGTCGCAGGCCGTGCAGTGAGGCAGCACGAATTGCTCGCGGGTGGCGCTGTGCCAATAGTGCTCGGCGCCCGGGGTCATCTTCGGCAGTGGCTTGGCGGGAATTGTCTCGTCGTTCATGGTCGTGGTCTCTCAGGACTGGCGGCCGAGAATCAGGGTGGAATGTTCGCTCATCATGCCGCCATAGGAGTGCACGACGCCGATGTCGGCGCGCGGCAACTGGCGGTCGCCGGCGATGCCCATGACCTGGCGCGCGCCCTCGACGATCATCGACAGTCCCGAAGCGTCGCCGGTATGACCGAACGACAGCAGACCGCCGTAGGTGTTGACCGGAAAATCGCCGCCGGGCCGCGTCGCGCCGGACGCGAAAAAGGCGCCGCCCTTGCCGCGCGCGCAGAGCCCGAGCTCCTCCATGAACACCAGCGGGTTGACGCTGAAGGCATCGTAGATCTGCGCGAACTGCATATCGCCCGGCCCGAGTCCGGCGCGCTCGTACGCCATGCGCCCGGCTCGCCCGCAGCCGATATCCATGAGATCGGCGGCCTGGTGAATGTTGCGATGACTGTGATATTCGCCCATGCCCAGCAACCAGGCGGGCTGGCGCGCGATGCGTTTGGCGACGCTTGCGTTGGCGACCAGAATCGCGGCGCCACCCTCCAGGGGGATGGAACAGTCGTAGAGATGAAAGGGCGTGGCGATGGGCCGCGATGCGCGTACCTTGGCCACGGTCAGCGGCTCGGTGCCGTAGGTCGCCGCCTGCGGATTGCGCAGTGCCCATTCCCGTGACGACACCGCGACTTCGGCAAACTGCTCCGCCGTGGTACCGAATTCGTGCATGTGGCGGGTCGCCACCTGGGCATAGATCGCCGGGATGAACGTGCCATAGGGAAACTCGAAGGCTTCGTGGCTCACCATCCGCGCCATCATTTCGGCGCCGCCGGTGCTCACCTTGGGAAACTTGCCGGCACCGATGCAAAGCACGCTATCGGCCAGACCCTGACGGATCGCCAGCGCCGCCCGCTGCACCATGTAGCCGTAGGTGGCACCGCCGGCATTCATGGTGTCGCCGTAGAGGGGATGAATACCCAGTTCTTCGTAGAGTTGTTCATGCACGAAAATATCGGCGTTGCCGCCGCCGGCCATGCCCGCCGGGCAGGCGAGCAGGCCCTGAATATCCCCGGGTTTCAGGTGCCATTCCGCCAGCAACTGGCGCACCACTTCGATGTAGAGGGCGTGGCCGTCCTTGTCCGGATAGCGCGCGGGTTTCATTTCCGATACTGCCGCGATGGCTACCGCGTCCACCATGATCCCCCCGGTCTTCCTGTGAATGAGCTGTTTTTTAGTTGTCTAGTACCACGGCGCGTAAGTTTCGACACATTACTCGCCATCATCATTCCCGCGCACGCGGGAATCCAGCCCCGGCGCCTCAACAACGGCTGGATTTCCGCGCAAAAACTGGATGCCCGCCTTTGCGGGCATGACGTTCCCTTGCTTATATGTCGCACTACTAGGCTGCGGTCGCGGACGATACCACGCGCGCCGGGTCTCGATTAGCCACCGGGAATGGCGGCGCGCGACTCGCGGGTTCTCGCTGCTCCGGGCAGCGCGGACGCTCAGATCACCCGGCGCGCCCGCAGTGCGGCAATGTCTTCAGCGCTATAACCGATTTCCGCCATGATGGCGTCGGTGTGTTCGCCCAGCGTCGGCGGTCGGTGCGTGATGCGCCCCGGCGTTTCCGACAGCAATACGGGCGTACCTACCACCGGCGCCGCTTTCGGCAAGCCGGGGTAGTCCACCGGATTCAGGATGCCCATCGCCTGCACATGGGGATCGTCGTGGGCCTGCTGCGGCGACAGCACCGGCCCGGCGGGAACCCGCGCCTCTTCCAGCGCCAGCAGGGCGTCCGCCGTGGTGCGCCCGGCGCACCAGGCGCCGGCGCGATCGCTGATGAGCTGGCTGTTGCGACCGCGCTCCGCATCGGTGGCAAAGCGGACATCGCCGATCCAGTCGTCGGCACCTACCAGCCGCGCCCAGCGCTCGAACAGGGGTTGCCCCACCACCTGGATGATGATGGCACCGTCGCGGGTCTTGAAGATGTCCGCCGGCGCCAGATTCTGCGCGCGGTTGCCGGTGCCCTCGCGATTCACGCCGAGCACCACCTGCTCGATCATGGGGCCGTTGGCGTAGGCCAGCGCGGTGCGCAGCAGGGCGCCCTCGACGATCTGTCCGCGCCCGGTCTGCTGGCGCGCCATCAGCGCCGCCAGCGTCCCCAAGGCCGCGGAAGTCGCAGTGCCGTAATCGGCATAGGGTGCGAAGGATTTCATCGGCTGGCCGGGAAAGCCGCCCAGATAGGTCGCCCCGGACATGACCTGGGCGATGCCGTCGAAGCCCACCCGCTCGCTGTAGGGTCCGACCGCACCGAAGGTCGAGATCATGGTGAGAATGACGTCTTCCTTGATCGCCTTCAGGGATTCGTAGTCGATGCCCATCTCCACCAGCGTGGGATGCGGCAGATTGGCGACCACCACGTCCGCAGTGCGCACCAGGCGCTTCACCACCTCGCGGCCTTCCGGCTTCATCGGGTTGAGCGTCATGCCGCGCTTGTTGCAGTTCATTTGGAAGAACGCCGCGCCCTGCCCGTCCACCGTCACCGGTGTGGTGTAGCGGTCCTCGCTGCCGCCCAGTTTTTCGATGCGAATGACATCGGCGCCGAAGTGCGCCAGCAGTTCCGCGCAGTAGGGTCCGGCGATATAGCGCCCGAAATCCAGTACCCGTATGCCTTCCAATACAGCCGTCATGGCGCGCCACCCCGAGCAATTGTCAGGACGGGAGTATAAGACGTAGCGGCGGGAACCAGCGCGATTGCCCGTGCAGCGGTGCACTGCACGGGGAAGATGCAGGAGGGACTATTTGTAGAACGCGTGGCTGGTATCGGAGTGGTCGGTAACGTCGCGGACGCCCGCCAGTTCCGGGATTCTGGACATCAGGGCTTTCTCGACGCCTTCCTTGAGCGTGACATCCACCATGCCGCAGCCCTGGCAGCCGCCGCCGAACTGGAGCACGGCGACGTTATCGACGATGTCCTCCAGGCTCACCTGACCGCCGTGGGCGGCGAGCCCGGGATTGACCTCGTTGTAGAGCACATAGTTGATCTTGTCTTCGAGCGGGCTGTCGTCGCCGATGCGCGGCATGCGCGAGTTGGGCGCCCGGATCGTCAACTGACCGCCCATGCGATCCTCGGCGTAATCGACCTTGGCATCTTCGAGAAACGGCAAACTGCGCTTTTCCACATGCGCGCGCAAGCCTTCCAGTTCCATGATCTGGTCGTCCGGCTGCTCCTCGCCGGGCCGGCAATAGGCGATGCAGGTCTCCGCCTTGGGCGTGCCCGGATCGGCGACGAACAGGCGGATCGCGATGCCTTCGCAGTTCTGCTTGGCGAGCAAGCCGGCGAGGTAAACCTGTGCCGAGGGCGTGATTTCGATCTGGGCCATGCCGATACTCCGCGGGAGCCTTGGTGCGGCTACCAAAAGTTAAGCTACCAAATTGGTAACCTACTCTAACAGAAGCGGGCGCCCAGGCTCAACGCATTCGCCGCATGCAATGCCCCTCCAACTGGGGAATGAAGCGGCATTTGCTACACTGCGCGGCCCCAATTCCGATCGCGACTCATGCCAGCAGACCGCAGTCAACGCATCTTGGCCCTGCACGGTGCGGCGCGCGAGCGCATCCTGATGCTCGACGGTGCGATGGGCACCATGATCCAGCGGCACCACCTGCAAGAGGCTGATTTTCGCGGCGAACGCTTCGCCGACTGGCCGCAGCCGCTGGGTGGCAACAACGATCTGCTGGTACTGACCCAGCCCGACATCATCCGCGCCATTCACTGGGCCTATCTCGACGCCGGCGCGGACATCATCGAGACCAACACCTTCAATTCCACCGAACCGTCCCAGGCCGACTACGGCGCCCAGGCTCTGGTGCCCGAACTCAATCTGGCGGCCGCGCGCATCGCGCGGGAAGCCGCGGATGCCATGACCGCGTTGACGCCCGATCGCCCGCGCTGGGTCGCCGGCGTGCTCGGTCCCACCAGCCGCACCGCGTCCATATCGCCGGATGTGAACGATCCGGCGGCGCGCAATACCAGTTTTGATGAACTCGCCACCGCCTACCGGGAGGCGACCCGGGCGCTGATCGCCGGCGGCGTCGATATCATCATGATCGAAACCATCTTCGATACGCTGAACGCGAAGGCCGCGATCTTTGCGGTCGGCGATGTGTATCGCGAGCTCGACGTCGAACTGCCGCTGATGATCTCCGGCACCATCACCGACGCCAGTGGTCGCACCCTGTCGGGCCAGACCGCCGAAGCCTTCTGGATCAGCGTCGCCCACGCGCGGCCCTTCGCCATCGGCCTCAACTGCGCGCTGGGCGCGCAGCAGTTGCGTCCCCATGTGGAAGCGCTGGCCAAGCTCTGCCCTACCCTGGTCTCCGCCCACCCCAATGCCGGGCTGCCCAACGCCTTCGGCGAATACGACGAAACCGCGGCGGAAACCGCCGCCATCCTGGCCGAGTTCGCCGCCAGCGGCCTGATCAACATCGTCGGCGGCTGTTGCGGCACCACGCCCGAGCATATCCGCGCCATTGCCGACGCCGTCACCCGCCAGCCACCCCGGTCCGTGCCGGCGCCCAGGGATGCCTGTTATCTGGCGGGGCTGGAGCCTTTCGTCATCGGATCGGATGCGCTGTTCGTCAACGTGGGCGAGCGCTGCAACATCACCGGCTCGGCGCGCTTCAAGCGCCTGATCACCTCCGGCGACTACACCGCCGCGCTCGCCGTGGCGCTGGATCAGGTCGAAAACGGCGCCCAGATCCTCGACATCAACATGGACGAGGGCATGCTCGACTCGGTCGCCGCGATGTCGACCTTCCTGCGCCTGATTGCATCGGAGCCGGATATTTCCCGGGTGCCGATCATGGTGGACTCGTCCAAGTGGGAGGTGATCGAGGCCGGGCTCAAGCAGATCCAGGGCAAACCTCTGGTCAATTCCATTAGCCTCAAGGAAGGCGAGGCAGCCTTCATTCGCCAGGCCCAACTCTGCCAGCGTCTGGGCGCGGCGGTGGTGGTAATGGCCTTCGACGAGGACGGCCAGGCCGATACCTTGGCGCGCCGCATCGCCATCTGCACGCGCTGCCACGAAATTCTGGTGGGCCGTCTCGGCTTTTCACCCCACGATATCGTGTTCGATCCCAATGTGTTCGCGGTGGCCACCGGGCTCGACGAACACAACCACTATGCGGTGGATTTCATCGAGGCCGCGCGCTGGATCCGCGCCAACCTGCCCGGCTGCGGGATTTCCGGCGGCGTCAGCAACGTCTCGTTTTCGTTTCGCGGCAATGACCCGGTACGGGAGGCGATCCATTCGGTATTTCTCTATCACGCCATCGCCGCCGGGATGAGCATGGGCATCGTCAACGCCGGCCAGCTCGCGGTTTATGACGACCTGCCCGCCGAACTGCGCGCTGCCGTCGAAGACGTGATTCTCGACCGCAACCCGCGCGGTACCGAAAATCTGCTCGCCATCGCCGCGAAATACCGTGGCGACGGCAGCGCGCCCGAAGCCCGCGAAGATCCGGCCTGGCGCGAATGGCCCGTCAACCAGCGGCTCCAGCACGCGCTGGTCAAGGGCATCACGGTGTATATCGAGGAAGACACCGAAGCCGCGCGGCGCGCAGCCGTGCGGCCCCTGGATGTCATCGAAGGTCCGCTCATGGACGGCATGAATGTGGTCGGCGACCTGTTCGGCGCCGGCAAGATGTTCCTGCCCCAGGTGGTGAAGTCCGCGCGCGTCATGAAGCAGGCCGTGGCCTATTTGCAGCCGTACCTGGAAGCCGCCAAGTCGGGCGCGGCACGGGCCAATGGCCGGGTGCTGATGGCCACCGTCAAGGGCGATGTCCACGACATCGGCAAGAACATCGTGGGCGTGGTGTTGCAATGCAACAACTACGAGGTGATCGACCTGGGTGTGATGGTGCCCGCGGAACGCATTCTCGAAACCGCGCGGGAACGCCAGGTGGACATCATCGGCCTGTCGGGACTGATCACGCCGTCCCTGGACGAAATGGTCCATGTCGCTTCGGAAATGGAGCGTCAGGGCATGAAGCTGCCGCTGCTGATCGGCGGCGCCACCACCTCCAAGGCCCATACCGCCGTGCGTATCGAGCCGCGCTATCAGCGCGGCCCCACGGTGTATGTCCCGGATGCCTCGCGCGCGGTCGGCGTGGTATCGCAGCTTTTGAGTCCCGAACAAAACGCCGATTACTGCGCCGACATCCGTCGCGAGTATGTCGAGGTCCGCGAGCGCACCGGCGCGCGCCGCCCGCGCCCCACCCTGCCCTACGCCAGCGCCGTGGCACGCGGGCTCAAGCTGGACTGGGCGCACTACCAGCCGCCGCGACCGGCCCGGCTCGGCGTCCAGGTATTTACCGACTATCCCCTCTCGGAGTTGCTGGACACCATCGACTGGACACCCTTTTTCATCACCTGGGATCTGATCGGAAAATACCCGAAAATTTTCGACGATGCCGTGGTCGGCACCCAGGCGCGCGAGCTGTTTGCCGACGCCCAGACGATGCTGGCAAAGCTGATCGCGGATGGACGCCTCAAGGCCAACGGGGTGATCGGGCTGTGGCCTGCCAATCGCGTCGGCGCCGACGACATCGCCGTCTATGCCGACGAATCCCGTGCGCGGACGCTGGCGACCCTGCACCACATTCGCCAGCAGTCGGTGCCCAACACCGACGCCGACCCGCTGCTGTCGCTGGCGGACTTCATCGCCCCGCTGGAGAGCGGCGTCACCGACTATATCGGCGCCTTCGCGGTCACCACCGGCATCAACGCCGACGCCATTGCCGCCGAATACCAGGCCGCGGGCGATGACTACAACGCCATCATGGTCAAGGCGCTCGCCGACCGCCTGGCGGAATCCTTCGCCGAGCACCTGCACCGCCGTGTGCGGCGCGAGTTCTGGGGCTATGCCGCCGACGAGCAACTGGACAACGAAGCCCTGATCCGGGAAAGCTACCGGGGCATCCGGCCCGCGCCGGGCTATCCGGCGTGTCCGGATCACACCGAGAAGCTTGCGCTGTTCGCGCTGCTCGATGCGCAAACGAACACCGGCATCCAGCTCACCGAAAGCTGGGCCATGCACCCGGCGGCGGCGGTCAGCGGCTGGTATTTTTCGCATCCCGACGCACGCTACTTCAACGCGGGCAAGTTGCAGCGCGATCAGGCCGAGGATCTGGCGCGGCGCAAGGGCCTCGCGCTGGCGGAGCTGGAGCGGGAGTTGAATGCAGTGCTGGGCTACGATCCCCGGCCGGTCAGCAAGTAACAGGAGAACGCCATGGCGGATGAGAAAGACAACCAAGACGACAAAACCCCGGGAAAACCCCGCTTTTTAAGTATCGTGCGCAGCACCCTCGCTGCCGCCATCGGGGTGCAGAGCAGCAAAAACCGCGAACGGGATTTCACCCAGGGCAGCCCGTTCGCCTTCATCGCCGCCGGAATCATCTTCACGGTGCTGTTTATCCTCACCGTGGTGACGGTGGTGCATTTGGTTCTGTGACGACGATCTGCCCGTCATTGCTGTAGCAGATGGACCGTGAAAATCAGTCGCGGCTGTGTACCCTCAACCCCGGCTGCTCACCCAGAGCACGGCGGCCAGCACCGCGATGGCGATGACGGCCACGGTGGCAATGGCGTCCGCCATGCCGTCACGATCTTTGGTCTGTTCTTCACTCATGAGGGTACTCCGGTTCGGAAAATAAAGGGTTGGGGGTGGGTCGAGCGCGCGCATTCTAGCAATCTCCGGCGCGGCTGTGGCAAGAGTCAGAGCGCCGACGCTCAGTATCGACGCCATCAACCCGACTCCACCTTGAAACGCAGATAGTCCCTCAATTGCCGCGACTCGATAATCTCGTCGTGCGGCAAAAGCAAGTACTTCCAGGGCTTGGCGCCGACTTCGGCGGCATAGGCTGACGCATGCTCGCACCAGCGCGCGGCGGCAGCGGCCTTGGCCTGAACCTCCTGCGTGTCGATGTCCGAGCGCGCCTTGGTTTCCACCATCAAAATCCCGGTGTCCGTTTCGACGACGAAGTCGGGGATGTACTCCGGTTGCTCGATGCCGAGCTTGTAGTAGATCTGGAACTGCCCCTTGGCGGGCTTGAACCACTTCACCGCATCGCGCTCCAGGATGACGGCGAAGCGCCGCTCGGTATCCGAATCGAACCTCACGAGCGGATACAGGCAGCGCGCGAAACCGCCGAAAAGCATCTGCTTGATGCGCCCGGTCTCGTCACGGTCTCCCGGAAATGGTGTGCCGTGCCCGGAGGGGGGAAGGGGCCAACCCCGGGGGGTTGCGCTGCCCGCCGTGGCGGTGTAGTTGCAGGGCTTCAGTTCGGTAAAGCCGCGACTGACCTGCACCTCGTACTCTGTCACCTCCTCCCAGAAATGGGCCATCATCTGCGCGTGGATTTCGCGTGCGATCAGGCGGCGGTCGCGATCCAGCACGTTGATGGTTTCGTCCTCGGACAGATAGCCGCGCAGGTGTTGCGCCATCTGGCCCGCGAGGTCGTAGAGCAGGTCGGCGTGGGTGAAGTAGTCGATGTCGTCGAAGTCCACCAGCGCGTGGACGATGTAGTCCTCCGGGCGCTGCTCTTTGAGGCCGACTTCCGACGCCAGCGTGTCCTGCTCGTTGGTGTGCAGGTTGTGAATGATGATCTCGCGCTCGCCCGGCTGCAGGTGCAACTGGGCCACGTCGAGTTTGAACGGATGAAAGCCCGTCGTGACCTCGCCAGTCGGCACCACCGCGATGCGGGGAATGTCGATGGTCTGCTGCACGACGATTGCGGTCGTCTTCGCCACCACAGCGGACAGATCAAGCGCGGGGGCTGATGCATCCGCGCCCGCCAGCAATTCGCCTTGCAGGGGCTTCAGCCGCTCCGTCACCTCCGCAGGATGGCCGCTGCACTTCGGGTTCAGCAAGCGCTGCTGGTCGGGACCAGATCGCGCCTGACCTCGTACTTGCCGATGACGTCCATCACCACGCGGCGCCTGGCTCCCGCTCCGTAGTGAACACCGGCGTGACGGGGCGCCCTCGCCGCGCTCGCGGGAGAGGCGCGGCCAGGGCGGGCGTATCGGTCAGGCCCAGGCGAGCCATGGCGCCCGAACTCACCTGCACGCTGACCTTCCTGTCGTCGGCGCTCGGCGCATCGAGGATGACCTGCTTCAGGCGAATCGGCGAATCGCCCCGGTTCGCTTCGTCGATGATCTCCTGGAACCTGTCGTGCGCGACGATGTTCAGCCGATCCACCGCCGCCATCCCTGTTCGCTTGCCATAAGGCAAACGCAGGCCGCGCCCGATGGACTGCTCGATCAGCGTGCGGGCATTGGCCGCGCGCAGCGGCACGATGGTGTAGAGGTTGGTCACGTCCCAGCCTTCTTTGAGCATGTTGACGTGAATCACGATCTCGGTCGGCTCGTCCACGCTTTCTACGGCCAGCAGGCGCGTGATCATCTCTTCCTCTTCCGCACCCGTGCGGCTGGAGTCGACCTGAATCACCTTGCCCTGATAACGCCCCTCGTAGAAGGCGGCTGATTCCAGAAGCGTCAAAAGTTGCCCAGCGTGAGTGGTATCACGCGCGATCACGAGCATGAAGGGCTTCACCACCTTGACGCCGTTCTCGCGGGCATAGGTCAGCAGCTCGACCTTGGTCGTTTCGTGCAGGCGCACGCCGTCTTCCAGCTTGATCTTCTCGATCTCCTCGGGCGTGTGCGCCTTGGCGTCGAAGTTGCGCTGGGTGACCACGGCCGGCTCCTTGACGAAGCCATCTTCCATCGCCCGTGCCAGCGGGTAGTCCATCACCACGTTCTTGAACGGCACGGGCCCACGGCTGGACTCCACGAACGGCGTTGCCGTCACCTCCAGACCGAATAGCGGCTTGAGCTCGTTGATAGAACGCACCCCGGCGCTGGCCCGGTAGCGGTGCGACTCGTCCATCAGCAGCACCAGGTCAGAAAGACTAGCCAGGTGGTTGAAGTAGCTGTCGCCCAGCACTTCCTTCATCCGCTTGATGCGCGGCTCCTTGCCGCCGCGCACCTCGGAGTTGATCTTGGAGATGTTGAAGATGTTGATGCGCACATCGTGGGCAACTCACCGCCCGTGATGTTCTGCTGGTCGTAGTTGTCGCCGGTAATCACCTCGGGCGGCGTGCTGGCGAACTCGGCGATGCCCTTGAACACGTACTTCGGCGTGTTGGGCGTGAAGTCGGCGATCAGCTTGTTGTAGATCGTCAGGTTCGGCGCCAGCACGAAGAAGTTGTTGATGCCGTGCGCCAGATGCAGGTAGGCGATGAAGGCCCCCATCAGCCGCGTCTTGCCCACGCCCGTGGCCAGCGCAAAACACAGCGAGGGGAACTCCCGCTCGAAGTCCGCCAGGTTCGGGAACTCGGCCTTCAAGGTGGACAGAATGGCCGCTACGTCGCGCTCGTCCGTCAACATTTCCGGCGCGGCGTCCAGTGCCCGCGCCAGCCTGGCGAGCGATTCCGCCTGCGGCGGGCGCAGCGACAGCCGTCCTGAAACATGATGAAAGACAGGGTTCATGCCTGCCGCTCCCGCATGGCCTTGAGTTGCTGCAACAGGGTCGGCACCTCGTCCTGGATGATGCTCCACAGGGTGTCGTTGTCGATGCCGAGGTAACCGTGAATCAGGCGGTTGCGGGTGGCCACCAGCATCCGCCAGGGAATGGCGCCATGGGCTTGGCGCACCGGGTCCGGAATATGTGTTGCCGCTTCGCCGATCAGCTCCAGATTGCGCAGCGTGGCGTCATAGTTCAGCCCGCTGCATTCGAAAGCGGACTGATCCAGTCCCGCCGAATACGCCAGCACCTTCTCGGCAAAGCCGATCATGTCGTCCAGATAGAAACGCCATGCGCGGGGGGGCTCAGACATGGACCGCCTCCCGTTCGATGAACGGCCGCAGTTCAGCCCGCAACGCCTTCTCGGTCACCAGATCCACCGGACAACCGAACAGATCCTCCAGATAAAACTGCACGCCGAAGTAGCGCGTGGAGGTCGCCGGACCCGCGAAGCCGACCAGAATGTCCACGTCGCTGTCGGGCCGCGCCGTGCCGCGCGCCGTGGACCCGAACAGCGCCAGCCGGGTCACGCCGAAACGCGCGGCCAGAACCGGTTTTGCTGGCGGTCAAGGCGGCCAATGCCTGCTCGCGATTCATGCTTCGCCCTCCTCGAATAATCCGCGCTGTCCGGGAGCCGTTTGCATACTCTTCGACGATGTTCTCCCCTCTCCCGCTCGCGGGGCCAGGGGAGAGGGCGCGGCCATAGGCAGATTGGCTACGTTCAGGCTGTAGTCGTCGTGGCCCCATTCGCAGCGCGCCAACACCATCTTCGGAATCTTCTTCAGCGTCAGATTCGGCCAGCGCTCGGCTGCCTTGCCGGCATTCACGCCGTGGAAGGCCGCGCAGCACACCAGCAGGCTTTGGGCGTCGCCGACCTCATCGGACAGCGCCTGCAACTGCTCGGCGGACAGGTTCTGCGTGGTCATATAGATGAAATCGCGCTCGCTGGAATGGCCGTGTTGCCACCAATGCACGTCGGACGGCGCGTAGCTGAAGCCCTCCAGCTTGCACAGCGCCTCCGCCAGGTGCGCGGCGTTGTACGCGGGATTGATCACCGGATTGCCCCAGCGGTCGTTGACGATCAGGCTGGGCGCGAGCTTGTAGTAACGAAAACCGCCGCCGCCGCGCCAGTCCACCGCCTTGCTGATGCCGCCCTGATCCTCGCCGTCGATGACCTTTTGCAGGCGCGGAATGATGTGGGTGTGGCAGTGCTCGCCCAGCTCCACCATGATCCAGCGGCGGCCCATCTTGTGCGCCACCGCGCCGGTGGTGCCGGAACCTCCAAACGAATCGAGGACAATATCCCCTGGTTTCGTTGCTAGGTCGAAGCACCGCTTAATCAATGCCTCAGGTTTCTTCCCTTTTGGAAACTCGACACCGCCTTCGTTGTGAAGATTATTGGACAGGATGTCGTCCCAAAGACTGGTGAGCGGCTCGCCTGCCACGTATTCACTATCAATTAGCTTCAGCTTGTCGGAGTAAAAGAGGATTCGTTGCCCTCCGATGAAGTACATATCGGAGTAGCCCTCACGCCCGAGTTTCATTACCACACTAGGGCCGGCACGAGAGGAGTCAATCATCTCGCGAGCAGCGCTACTCACGGCGGAGTAATCTGGCCTTGCCAATTGAATCACTCGACCAGCATTTTGTAGAACGAAGCTAGCAATCTTCTCTTCGTATTCATCACCCAGAGCCTTCTTGAGCCCGCGTTCAGGCAAGCCAACGCTTGCAGCAAAAGCACTGGCTAATGTGGTAAAGCGCCACGTCTCAAATGGTTCATCGTAGTTCTCGATGTACTGACCATATCTCTTATCTCGCTCACCACGGGCGGTGAAAACGCGATGGGGAGTCCACGCCGACTTGTTTTTCGCGTAAATCAGGATGAAATTGGTGGTGCTTACAACGCCAGGATTGATCGACTTGTGTCCGGTTGCTGATCCCTGTTTGAACGAGACGACTGACACCCGGTTGACCCGCCCGAAAACTTCGTCAAGCAAGACAATCAGGTAGCCGAGTTCGTTATCGTCAATGTGCACGAATAGCGTGCCGTCATCAGACATCAACCGGCGGAGGGCCTCCGCGCGATCTCGAATCAAGCCGAGCCAGATCGAGTGCTCGTAGCCATCGTCATAGTGCTCGAACGCCTGTTGGGTATTGAACGGCGGGTCGATGTACACGCACTTCACGGTGCCCGCAAACTCCTGCTCCAGTGCCTTCAGCGCCAACAGGTTGTCACCAAAGATCAGCCGGTTGTCGAACAGGTCGCTGTTCGCAACCCGGTGCTTGGCGTGATACGACCTGCCCGGCTCTTCGAGCAGGATGCGCGGCTCCAGCCGTGGCCGCTTCTTCCCGATCCAGGTCAGTTCTAGCTTCGCTGACTTCATTGCTCTGCTCTGAATCTTTGCTCTGACGCCGGAGACTTTCCACTGCGGCTTTGATGGCGGTGTCGTCCGAGGACTTGTCGCCCCACTCACGCCAGAAATTCTTTGTGAGACTCAGGGGTCTCGCCTTCGGCGTGTCCAGCTTAATTCGAGATGGGAGAAGAATTGAGTCCCCTAAAACGATCGCCTCTCCGATGTCGAGCAATGGAAGAACATCGGCTATGCCGGCCATGCTGTCGGGCATCACAGATTTCACAGCCGATTGATCTTGCTCGTTGGTCAATCTTAGAGCGATGAAATTGTTGCACTGACTGAGAATGGTCTTGCTGACATCGGACGGCCGCTGACTCACGACCAAAAGGGCGACACCGTACTTCCGACCTTCCTTTGCGATCCGCTCGAAAGTGTCGAGCGCCCTCTTAGTCGAGGCATCGGCATCTGCCCTAACTGGCAAATAAAGGTGGGCCTCATCGCAAACGAAGCATACCGGCGTGCGAGACTCCGCTGCATCCAGAACTGCACGTCATAAAGAATTCGGGCGAAGACGCTAACTACGGTGGGCAAAATGTCCGGCGGCACCTCAGAGAAATCGATGATTTTTATGCCGGGCTTGTTGTCGTTCTTTGTCGAAAGGAATTTCACCGCCAAGTCTTGAAGCCAAGCATAGCTACTAGTCTCGGCTGGTGGCTGAAACAAAAAGCCGTATCTGCGATCAGCGGTCTTAGCATCTAATCTACTAATGAAGCGAGTCAGCTTGCCGTACCAAGGTCCCTGCTTGTCGCGCCCGGCACTTCCCGGAACCATTGCTTGATCATCTTCGATCAAACCGTCTTTAACTGTCTTGAGAGCATATGGAATTGGGGAATCGACCGTGAAGGATGCCAACACTTCCTTCAGGCCTTGCTTCTCAAGTTCTGCACGCTTGGCTTCGAAGACCAGACCAGTGAATCTCATCGCCTGATTGGGAGCGTTGTCGTCGCTGCGATCAAGCAGCATCGAAAGCATTTCCTCACGATTTAGCAGCCAATACGGAAGGAAGAGGCTGTGTGGTTTTGGTGATGAAAGATCACCCGGCCCCGCGACCTTGAAGTAATCGGCGTAGCCATTGTCCTGATCTTTAGCGAGGGAAGCGTATTCGCCGTGCATGTCGAAAACCAAAAGATTGGGATGGCTAAGCGTGTTCGCGCGTTCGAGCAGAGAAGCCACCGTATAACTCTTGCCGCTGCCGGTACTTCCCAAAATTGCAGCATGCCGCTGAAAGAAGCGATCACCATCTGCGATCGCTTCGGCGTTCGGGTCAATGGCGAAGTGACCGAGACGAAGCGCCTTGTCGCTGGGGACATCCTGCGTCAAGACCCCCATGAACGCTGTCAGGTTTGGCCCTTGAATGAGATGACAGGCTTGGTCGATCTGCGGGCACGAGTCCGCCCCCCTTTTGAAAGACGGGCCGCTGTCACCGTCTTTGACGCGGTAAGTGCCAACCAACACCGCGCGAATGTCCTGCATACCGTCCGGCTGCGGTGCCGTCTCATCCGCGGGGTCTAGTGCTTCAATCAGCGTGTCGGAGGGCAAGCGCGTAATACGTTCAACGATTGAAATTAAAAACTGGTGTCCGGTTGCGCCCTGAATGGCAATCAAGTTGCCGACCATGACTTTCTTGAGCAATTCGTGGTCGTCAATATGCACAAAGACGCGCATGGTATCGACAGACATCACCCGCCCAATTGGGGGCTGTGATTCAAATGACATGACGTTAGTCGGCATTACAGAACTCCCGCATTGAATCCTTCAAGGTGCCACAATTGCTCATCAACAATCAGCTCGCCCCCGCTCGACAGAACAATTCGAGTGCGAAGGTCGCTATCAGAGACTGCGCATAAGGCAATCACGTCGGTTTCGCCACTATTCGCAACAAGCTGCAGGGCATTCTTCGTGAGAGTCTTCGTCACGATAACGGCTTGGTCACTTTAAGTCCGGGGCATAGCTGCTCTAAATGGTCGTCATTAAACCCATATCCAATAAACATGAGGCGGGTCGCGTTTGCTACGCAACGATTTCCCGAAGTTCTCTGGTCATCAAATGCCCATCGGAAGCTTTCGCGATATTTACTGGCGCCCGGCGTGATGATCACAGGCACTCTGTCGGTTTCCATGGGTGACCGAATTACTTTTCCTCCTACATCGAACCAGTCTAGGCTTCCATGCGGCTTGTAAACTGATAAGCATGGCAACGACCGAAGCAGTGTGTTTCTCCCCGAGACATACGATTCTCGATGCGCGTCTGCGGCGCGCTTGGGATCAGCGAATCCATAAAGGTAGCCACTAAATCTCGAATCAACCCCGATCTCGGCAGCCTCGGTTGCCAGCTCGACGAGCCGATCGTAGTTCGGTGTGATGAGATGAAATCTCTTGCCTGCTTTGAACAGATGCTTCACAAATGCCGTGAACGGCAATTGACGTTTCCCGGACAAAACACGTCCGAACACTTGTCTTTCCTTGTAAGCAATGAACATTGCCGTTGCGGCGACGATCGCATCGACGGTCAGGGCATTGAGTGTAGTTTTCCCCATTGCCGCTTCAAGATGATCGCCGCTATCAAGCGCAGCGACGACATCGGCCCAAGCTGGGTCAGGCGACGCGACGATCTTGTTGGGTATGACCTGCTTGAGATGCTCCGCAAGTGGCCACATTCCGGGAATGCCTTCGGCGATTGATAAGCCCGTGCCGACGACCAGCAGAAGCCCCTCCTGCAAGTGGTCCTGCAGTTGCCGCTTTACCTTGGATAGATCAAGCGTCACTTATAAGCCCGCAGCGCTGTTCGGGCCGGTCAGGACTGGCAACTCCAAGCCTACAATTTCCTGAAGTGACTTTCCTGCGATTCCTTGCAAGTCGCCGTACATTCCCACCGTGGCTTGCATTACACGCTCGATCTGCTCCTCGCGCTTGGCCCACTGCTTCATGATCGCCTTGCGTTCCCTGTCGAGATCCTCCTGCATCGACGAGAACGCCTCGACAATGGCCTCCACGCGGTGGCGAAAGCGTGGCCCGGTGAGGTACTGGTAAACCATCTCGGTCTTGGTGTGCTGGCCTTCGGATACCGCGCGGGCCATGCTGACCTGTTGCAGGGAGTGCCGCAGCACGGTGGCCACCGGCAACGCGGCACGCGGGCTGGTGACCCACACGCCGTCCACCACGTCGAAGCCTTCGACGCTCTTGGGCAGCGCCTGGCTGACCAGCACCGCGACCTCGGCCTTCGCCGTGCGCTGGTCTTCGCGCAGCTTGGTCAACCAGCCATCGCTCCAGTTTCTGGTGCGTTTCGATTCCCACAGGATGGTGCCGCAGGCTTGGCCGCTGGGGTTCATCACCCGCTGTAGCGCGTCGCCACCGAATTGGCCCTTGGGCACGGGCTCGATGGTGTCGAAGGGGAACTTGGCGCGCAGCAGGCTTTCCAGTTCAAGCTCCTGCACCTCGCCTTGCAGTTGCTGTGAGCCTTGCTCAGCCTTCTGCTTGAGTTCCTCGATCTTCTGCTGCATGGAGGCGATGGTCTGGTCTTTTTCCATCACCTTGAGTTTGAGCCCTTCTTCGGCCTCGCGCTTGGCCTGCGTGCGCACCTCGGTCAGCCCTTCCTGCACGCGCTTTTCGACGGTGAGTTCGAGTTCGCGCCGGGCGTCGTCCAGTTCGCGCTGCTTTCTGATGAGTTCGGCTTGGGCGTTCTGGGCCTCGGCCAGTTTTTCGTCGCGAGACTTGAGCACTTCCTGAAGTTCGGCGAGCTCGCGTGTCTTGCCTTCCAGTTCTGTCGCGGCGGCCTGCTTGGCTTTCTTCGATTCTTCGGCGACGACGCGGGCGCGCTCGGCCTTCAGTTGCGCAGCGACTTGATCGGCGACTTGTTCATCCAGCGTGCGCTTGGCCTCGGCGATCTGTTTTTCCTTATCGCGGACGGACTGCTCACGTTGCGCGATTTCCGCGTCTTTCTGAGATAACTTCAGCTCGAACTGCTGCTTGGTAGCTGCGATGAGAGGTGCGGCCAAGGACTCGGTGAGCCGGATTTCGATCTTGCAGCTTGGACAGATGATGGTGGGTTCGGTCATTTCCCGGTCCTCCTGTTTGTACCGGCACCCGTTAGCCGCTTGATGGAGCCGATACCGACCAGCGACCGCATCTGCGTGATGGCGATGGCGTTCAACTGGGCCAGTCGCTGCGGGGCGGCCAGGCCTTGGTGAATCAATACGGCGTTGATGCTTTCCAGGTTCGACAGCACCACGAGTTGTTCCAGCGTGGCATCGTCGCGCAGGTTGCCGCGCTGCGCGAGGTTGGCTTGCCGCCACTGGGCGGCGGTGATACCGAACAGGGCCACGTTGAGCAGGTCGGCCTCGCTGGCATAGATGACGCTGGTCTGCGTCGGGGTCAGGCGCTGGGGGATCAGGCGGGCCTTGATGGCGTCGGTGTGGATCTTGTAGTTGACCTTGGCCAGGGTGCGTTGGAAGTTCCATTCCAGCGCAGTGGCGCGGGATTCTTCGTCCTTGAGGCGCTGGAACTCCTTGATGAGATAGAGCTTGAATTCCGGGCTGAGCCAGGAACCAAATTCGAAGGCGATGTCGCGGTGGGCAAAGGTGCCGCCGTAGCGCCCCGTCTTGGCGTGCAGCCCAATGGCGCCCGTCGCTTTGATCCATTTTTTGGCGGACAGGAAGAAGCTGTTGCGCCCGGCTTCGTTTCTAATTCCCTCGAATTCGAGGGAATTGAAATTCGCGTTGTTGAGTTGCTCCCACACGCCCAGGAACAGGACCGTGTCCTTGTTCTTGAGCCACTGTTCGATCAGTGCCCCGCCGCCGTCGAAGCCCCTGACCATGTCGGTCAGCGAGATGTAGTCCTGCTCATGGCGGGTCGCAATGGCGATTTGCGTACCCTGCACGACGATGGTTTTGTTCTTCATCTCAACCCCCATTCGATGCTGAACAGTGTTCTTTCCTCGACCTGCTGCTGGAGCTGAGCCTCAAGCTGGCCGATGAGGTCGTCGCGCTGGGTCTCGACTTCGTCCTGCCGGGCAAACAGCTCGCGGCGTAGTTTACTGCGCCTGCCTTCCAGCTCACGCTGCTTCTGGTGCCACTGCTTGCGCAGGTTGGCCGGCACGATGATGAGCATCTTCCGTCGCCGTTCGGCCCAGCGTTGGGAGATGACCAAACCGGCTTCGATGGTCTTGCCCAGACCGACCTCGTCGGCCAGGATCACGCCACGGGACAGCGGGTTCCTGCAGGCGAACAGCGCCGCCTCGACCTGATGCGGGTTCAGGTCCACTTGCGCATCGACCAGGGTGGAGGCCAGGACTCCACGGAGTCGCCCGCTGCGCGCCGGGTCAGCAGCCAAGCAAAGTATTGGCTCTGGTACGGCGTCAGAAGCGGCTGTGTCGTCAACGTCGATCCTCCCCTGCTCTTCCTCGAGCGTGATTCGGCGGCTGGCTTGATCCGAGCTCACTCGGCCTCCGGCTTCTTCTTGCTGATGCTTTCGGCGATCCAGCGATCCAGCTCCGAGCGGCGAAAGCGCCAGGTCCCTCCAAGCTTGAACGCCGGAATCTCTCCTTTCTGGGCAAGGCGATAGGCCGTCCGTTTCCCTATCTTCAGGTAGGCGGATATCTCGTCGAGCGTCAGGATTTCACCCTCTCTATCCATCACCGGCTCGCCCTTGAGGCTGATCGTTATTAACTTACTACTTGCAAAACACGCCAATCCTTCCAAATTTTGACATCATCGCCTCCCGATTGCATCTTGAATGCGGATTCACGGGCACTTGGCCAAGCGTGATCCTCTCAATGCCTGAACGGAGACGACCTTCGGACAAGCATCGGCATCAGGCTTATGCATTTTTGCCTTTGGGTTATAAGGAATCAGTTTTTTACGACAATCCGGCAGCAGGCTAAGATTCGCGCCCGCATCCAGTTCATGCAGCACCGCCATGTACCTCTACGATGATCGGGACCGTTGTCTCCTGCGCGAGCGGGTGCGGCAGTTTCGCGACCAGACTGCGCGCTATCTGGAGGGCGATCTTCCGGAAGATCAATTCCGTCCATTGCGCCTGCAGAACGGGCTTTATATCCAGCGTCTGGCGCCCATGCTGCGGGTCAGCATTCCCTACGGCCTGATCTCGGCGTCGCAACTGCGCCGCCTCGCCCATATCGCCCGCACCTACGACAAGGGCTACGCCCATTTCACGACGCGCCAGAACATCCAGTTCAACTGGCCGCAACTGCCCGAGGTGCCGGACATTCTGGCCGAGCTGGCCGCAGTCGATATGCACGCGATCCAGACCAGCGGCAACTGCATCCGCAATATCACCTCCGACGAGTTTGCCGGCATTGCGCCCGATGAGGTGGAAGATCCGCGTCCCTGGTGCGAGCTGGTGCGGCACTGGTCCACCTTTCACCCGGAATTCGCCTATCTGCCGCGCAAGTTCAAGATCGCCGTGAGCGGGTCCGAGAGCGATCGCGCCGCGATTCAGGTGCACGACATCGGTCTGCAACTGGTGAAGAACGCGGCGGGCGCGCTGGGATTCCGGGTGTACGTGGGCGGCGGGCTCGGGCGCACGCCGGTGATCGGCGAGGTGATTGGCGAATTCATCGAACCGCGCCACCTGTTGACCTATCTGGAAGCCATTTTGCGTGTCTACAACCGCTACGGGCGGCGTGACAACAAATACAAGGCCCGCATCAAGATACTGGTCAAGGCATGGGGAGCCGAGGTGTTCGGGGCGCGGGTCGCCGCCGAGTGGCAGCACCTGAAGGATGGCCCCAATACCCTGACCGAAGCGGATTTTGCTCACGTCCGGCAGTTTTTCACCGCCCCGGCCTATGCGGCGGTCGATGTCGCGGCGGCAGAAGCCACCGTCAGCGTCTGCGCCGCCGCGGAACGCGCCTTTGCGCGCTGGCTGGAACGCAATGTCCGCGCCCACCGCGTGCCCGGCTATTGCGCGGTGGTGCTGTCGCTCAAACCGGTCGGCGTGGCGCCGGGGGATGTGACCGACGCGCAGCTCGACGCCATTGCCGATCTCGCCGACCGCTACGCCTTTGGCGAGGCGCGCGTCACCCATCATCAGAATCTGGTGCTCGCCGATGTGCGGCGCGACGATCTCCCTGAGCTATGGCGTGCGCTGAAAGCCCAAGGCTTTGCGACTCCCACCATCGGCACCCTGAGCGACATCATCTGCTGCCCGGGCGGCGACTTCTGCTCGCTGGCCAACGCCAAATCCATTCCGATCGCCGAGGCGATCCAGCGCGAATTCGACGATCTCGACTATCTCTACGATCTCGGCGATCTGACCCTGAATATCTCCGGCTGCATGAATGCCTGCGGTCATCACCATGTCGGCAACATCGGTATTCTCGGCGTCGACAAGAAAGGCGAGGAGTTCTACCAGATCCAGATCGGCGGCGAAGCGGGCTCCCGCGCCGCGCTCGGCCAGGTGCTCGGGCCGTCGTTTTACGCATCGGAAGTGCCGCGGGTGATTGCCCGCATTCTCGACGTCTATGTGCAGCGCCGCCACGAGGGCGAGACCTTCATCGAAACCTACCGCCGCGTCGGTGTGGAACCTTTCAAGGACAGTGTCTATGCCAAAGCTGCTTAAGGCGGGGAGCTTCACCGGCGATGTGTGGCAGCGCTTCGACGGCGATGCGGCACCCATTGCGGAGGGCGACGCCCTGTTGTTTCCCCTCCCCGTCTGGCTGGCACGGCGCGACGCCCTGCTCGCCCGCGATGCCAGCCGCACCGGCATCTGGCTGAACGGCGACGAGGAACCCGATCAGATCGCCGCGGATATCCACCGCTTCGGCTGCATCGCGGTCAACTTTCCCACGTTCATGGATGGGCGCGGCTTTTCCTGCGGCCGCCTGCTGCGCGAGCGCTACGGATTCCGCGGCGAATTGCGCGCGGTCGGCGACATCTTTGTCGATCAACTGCATTTTTTGCACCGCTGCGGGTTCGATGCCTTCGAGCTACCGGACGACACCTCGCTCGACACGGCGCGCAACTGTCTGGAGGCGTTCAGCGTTCACTACCAGGCCGCCTGCGATCCCGCCTGATGGCGTCAATCGAGACCTCCTGAACGCCGCGCCATTGCGGCACAATGGCGGGGTGCGGACCCGGTGCTCCAAAGTTGAACGACGCAGTATTCCATTCGTTTTTTCTGATCTTCTGTGGCGCCGCGGTGCTGGCCACGGTCGCGCTCTACGGTCGCCAGCCGCTGCTGGTCGCCTATATCGCGCTCGGCGCCCTGCTCGGCCCGTCCGGTTTCGGACTGACTCCGGACGTTGCGCTGATCACCGATATTTCCCACATCGGGATCATTTTCCTGTTGTTTCTGCTCGGCCTCGACATGCAGCCCGCCGCGCTGGCGCGGGTGTTCCGGCAGATTACCCACGTTGCCGTCATCAGCTCGCTGATCTTCGCGGCGGCGGGCTACTGCATCGCCCGCACATTCGGATTCACGCCCATCGAGGCGCTGATCGTGGGTGCGGCCATGATGTTTTCCAGCACCATCATCGGCATCAAGCTGCTGCCGACCACGGTGCTGCATCACCGACCCATCGGCGAACTCATGGTCGGCATGCTGCTGTTGCAGGATTTTCTTGCGATCATCCTGTTGCTGGTGCTGGGCGGAATTGATACTGGCGGGATCGACACCGGTCGCATCGCCCGTACACTGTTGTCCCTGCCACTGGTCGCAGCCTGCTCAGCTCTGGCGGTGCGATTCGTTATCTTGAAGCTCTTCGCCCGCTACGATCGCATGGGCGAATACATGTTTCTGCTCGCCATCGGCTGGTGCCTGGGCGTCGCGGAACTATCCCATCAACTCGGATTGTCGCGGGAGATCGGTGCCTTTATCGCCGGCATCAGCATCGCCACCAGCCCGATTTCCCAGCACATCGCGCTGTCGCTAAAGCCGTTGCGGGATTTTTTCCTGGTGCTGTTTTTCTTCACCATCGGGGCGCGCTTCGATCTGGGGTTATTGCACGAGATCGCCGTGCCGGCGCTGGTGCTCGGGGTCGGCATGCTGCTGCTCAAACCGGTCACTTTTCGCTTTCTGTTACGAGGGCGGGGCGAGCGCGCCCGAAATATGGGCTGGGATCTGGGCTGTCGTCTGGGGCAAAGCAGCGAATTTTCGCTGCTGGTGGCCTATCTGGCGGCTGGATTGGGTCTGATCGGCAATGCCGCCTCGCATTTGATCCAGGCGGCGACCATCCTGACGTTCCTGATTTCCAGCTACATCGTGGTGCTCAACTTCCCCAACCCCATCGCGATCCATGACCGCTTGCGGCGGGATTGAAACCGCCTTACACCGGCAATTGCGGTTCGCGCGCGCCATCCCACCAACTGCGCAGTCGCTGGGCCAACCGCATTTCCACGGTTATCCCCAGTCGCTCCAGCAGCGTTTTGTCGGTGACATAGCTGAGTTCGTAGATATCCGCCGTCGCCAGCTGCGCACCGAGGTATTCGTCGCTGGTCGCCAGCTTGTCCACCAGGCCCAGCGCCAGTGCCTGGGTGCCGAACCAGACCTCGCCAGTGGCGATGGTTTCGATGTCGAGCTGCGGCCGGTGTGCGGCGACATGATCCTTGAACAATTCGTGGGTGGCGTCGAGATCGCGCTGGAATTTCTCGCGTCCCGCCGGCGCGTTCTCGCCCAGTACCGTGAGCGTGCGTTTGTATTCGCCGGCGGTGAGCAACTCGACGTCGATGTCGTGGCGCTTGAGCAGACGATGGACGTTGGGAATCTGCGCCATGACGCCAATCGAGCCCAGCACCGCGAAGGGCGCGGCGAGGATGTTGCCGGCAACGCAGGCCATCATGTAGCCGCCACTGGCCGCCACCTTGTCCACGCATACCGTGAGCGGAATGCCGGCCTTGACGATGCGGTCCAGCTGGCTCGCCGCGAGTCCGTAGGCATGCACCATCCCGCCGCCACTTTCGAGCCGCACGACGATTTCGTCGCCGGAACGGGCGCGCAACAAGGCAGCGGTAATTTCCTCGCGCAGCTGATCGACGGCGGAAGCCCGCAGATCGCCGTGAAAATCGAGCACAAAAATCCGGCGCCGGCTGTCATCGGACTGTTTTGCCTGCTTTTGCGAACGGCGCTGCGCGCGCCGGATGGATCTGCGCGCCTTCGGTGACGCCAGGGCCAGATCGAGGGTATCGCCCAAATCCTCCACCCCGGCATTGAAGTCGCGAACCTCAAGCCGCCCCCGATCCGGCAGGCGAGATTTACGCGCGAATGCCGCGATTACACCCAGGCACGCGGCGAAGGCGAGCAGCAGGGTGAATGCTTTTGCCAAAAACAGGGCATATTCTGCTGCCAATCCCACGGTCTACCCTCGTTCAGTGTCCAGTATCAGAGACCGACAGGTGTCCTTCCGCGTCGATACGAATTTCGTAGATTGCCCCGTCCAGCACCGGAATCTGGGCGGTGGAGGTCTCACCGATCTGAACGATGCCCCTGAGTCGAGGTATCCGTTTCAGCGAACGCCAAACATCGATCCCGGCGTCCGGGTCGCGCACCGACACCGTGTCATAGCCCGGCAACCGGTCTGCTTGCTGCGCACGGGCGGCATAGAAGTGGCGCCCCCGATACAGGTGCAGGGGGCACCACGACACCACACAACGGATGGTTTGAATATCGAATATCCAGTGATTCCCGCTCAACTCGACATCGTGTGTGGTGCCGCTACGCGTGGCGACACGGGCCCGGTATTTTTCTGTTCCGGTACCGGCGATCGCTTGGCTGGTCACGGCGACCGTGGCAATCACGGCGCCGGACACCACAGCGCGATAACGCCCGCAATCCGCAGCCACCAGCAGGCACAGGGCGCCCGCAGCGGCCAAACTACCCCATCCGACCGCCCAGGCCAACGCCCGCCAACGATCCGGTTGCCACAGCATTCGCAGTGCGGCCAGAGACAGGAGCGTACCCAAACCGTACAGCAGCCATTCCGGGAGATTGCCGTGCGCCGTCATTATCGGCGCCGCCGGGCGGCACCAGAGTGAGCCGACGATAACGTCGTCAAAAGCGCAATGCAGAGACGCATTCGTGGGCCATCCGCAGCGCCTCGCTACTTTCCTCAGTGCCGAAACGAATCGCGTTCAGGTGAATCTCCAGGCTGATCACCATGTCGGCGAAATGTTCGATGTTGCGCGAGCTGTCGTTCAGGCCCAACGCGGGGTGATAGCGGCTGGTCTGCAGGAACTCCCAGGCACGCACAAAAATTGCCTCCAAGGCTGTGTCTTCAAGCATTATCGCGCAGCCCTTGAGAACGGTGAAATCTGCTTCGATTTCCTCCCAGCCATCGTCGGTAAGCACGCTATCCTGGAGCAGCTCCAGCAACGCTTTGGCTTCGAGCAGCACGGCGCTGGCACCGACCACGACGCCATTACGCGCCGTTTTCAGCAGGCTGGCCTGGAGGATCAGATCAAGCGGTCTGTTACTCCAGGCCGCGAGATCGTCGCGATCCGGATTGGTGCCGGCAAAATCCACAACCGCACAATCCAGGTAGAGGATCGAATCGGCGTACTCTTGCAATTCCTCCCCGGTGGGTGATCGCATCTCGTCGAGCGCCAGTTGCAAGGTATCGCCATGCTGCTGAAAGCGCGCCACCAGATTCTCAAGGCCAAGTTCGCGGGCGCTCTGCGCCACCGCGACGCAATCTTCCTGCATGCCCCGTACGAGGGTCGCCGGCAGTGGGTC
Organism: Gammaproteobacteria bacterium; assembly: GCA_016708925.1. Classification (GTDB taxonomy): domain Bacteria; phylum Pseudomonadota; class Gammaproteobacteria; order Pseudomonadales; family Porticoccaceae; genus JAGPUQ01. The sequence goes on from JADJET010000001.1 coordinate 98,531, forward strand.
GTCGTCCTGCGACAGATTGAGCGCACTTCGCAACCGCAGCATACGCGTGGCCAATTCATCAAGCGGCCAGGCAGCTAAACCACCGTCACGGCCAAACACCTTGACGCGGATCGCCTCCAGATCCGCATCGTCGAAATCCAGCTTGGGCACGGGCAACCGGTCCCCGTGGCTGGCCCTCCCGTTCGATAGCGCCAACAGTGCGAGAAAAGCGCGCCAGAGCCCTTCTGGATAGGGATTTCCGGTATGACCGGTGCGGATGCCCGCCAGTGCGCGCAACTGCTTTTCCACGGCGGCGAGCAGGCGGGTGCGGTCGGGTCGGAGGAGCAAGCTGCCGTTCGCGAAGTTGCCAAGCACCCGTTGCAAAGCGGCCCAGTAACAGCGCTCGGATTCGGCCTCCGCGAGCTGCGCCAGCCGACCGACACTGCGCGTCAGAATTTCGTAGCCCTTGCCGCGATTTACCCCCTTCAATACGCTCACCAGCCCCAGTTGGTACAGGTGCAGGATGCGCTTGAGATCCTCCCCGGGCACGACGACGGAGAGATTTCTTGCTCCGATGTGGAATTCCGGCCAGTCGATCCCGAACAGAACCTGATATTCATACACCGGTGGCTTGCGTCGAAAGGTCCGCAGGGCGGTGATTTCGGGGATTAACAGGCAGGGGTTATCGCGGCGACTGCGCACCAGATAGTCCAGCAGCCCGGGAATCACCACGAGCGCTTCACCGAGCACCCGGCGCACGTCACCCCAGGACACCGCTCCGGCACGAGCATCCTGAACCAGCTCCCGGGTTTCATCGAGCAACAAGCGTAGCCCGTTGAGCTCGCAGACAGTGGCGCCGCCCCAGACGTCGCGCGTCAGCATCACAAAGTGTTCGGCCGTGCTGGCGTCGAGTTGCGCGATCGCGTCGATCGTACGTTCAGCCGCGCGGCGCAGTTCACCGCCACTGAGGCCTACTACCTCAGGATGGAGTTTTTCAATCGCAGACATCTATTTTGCCGGTTTCGAGATTTCGTGCCTAACCTATCAGAAGATAACGCGGGGCTCCATGAAAACCTCGCGCCAAATGCCGGAGCATCCGCGCAATCCGTTATCGAAGTCACATCACTGACGCGGGGTTACGTCGAAAACGCCAGCAATCCCGTTGCGACCCATCACGGTGGCGACTGCGGTTCCGTGCGCGCCGCGGCGGAGTCGTCAGGCCACAGGGGGCCTGCTTTGTGTGCGCGTGCAACGGCGACCAGCTTGTGGCGATGCGCTTCAAGTTCCAGGGCCGTGGCACGGATAACGCGCAAGGCCGGGCGGGTTTGCTCCAGCTTGCGATGTCCGGACACCCCGGAAGCTTGCGCGACAGCATTGTTGCTGTCGAAGCTCAGGGCCACCTGGCCGCCCGTCATGGCCAGAAAAACATTGGCCAACAGCTCGGCGTCAAGTAACGCCCCATGCAGTTCCCGGTAGCTGTTGTCGATGCCATGACGCTTGCACAGTGCGTCAAGATTGTTCTTTTGCCCCGGATGCAGTCCGCGCGCCATTTGTAACGTATCGATGACCGTGCGCCCTTGCTGCAAGGGTGCGTGTCCACTTCCCGCAAGCTCCAGTTCGCGGTTCAGAAAACCCAGGTCGAACAGCGCGTTGTGGATGATCAGATCGGCGGTCCCGAGAAACTCCAGCAACTCGGCGGCAATTTGCGCAAACCGGGGTTTGCCGACCAGATCGGCGGCGCTGATCCCGTGAACGCTCTCGGCCCCGGCGTCGATGGCCCGCTCGGGATCGAGATAACGATGAAAGTGCCGGCCGGTGAGTTGGCGATTGACGAGCTCCACGCAGCCAATCTCGATGACGCGATGGCCTTGATCGACCTCGAGGCCCGTTGTCTCGGTATCCAGTACGATCTGCCTCACTCAGTCCTCCAGTTCATCAATGCCGCGGTTGGCCATGGCATCGGCCAGCTCGTTCTCCCGGTGTCCGGTGTGTCCTTTGACCCAACACCAGGTAACTTGATGACGGGCCGCCTCGGCATCGAGCTGATGCCATAGATCCTGATTCTTGACCGGCGCTTTGCTGGCCGTGCGCCAGCCACGCGCCTTCCAGCCCGCGAGCCACTTGGTAATACCCTGGCGCACATATTCGGAGTCCGTCGTCAGCGTCACCTGGCAGGGTTCTTTGAGCGCTGCCAGCCCCTCAATGGCTGCCCGCAACTCCATCCGATTATTGGTGGTATGCCTTTCCGCGCCATGAAGGGTCCGTTCGCGGCCTCCGTAACGCAGCAGCACTCCCCAACCGCCAGGACCGGGATTGCCGCGGCAGGCACCATCGGTGAATATCTCGACGCGCTTGCTGGCGGCAGTCATTGGCGTTTGCGCCCGCCGTGGGCGCCATTGCGCGGCGCTTCCGCTGCACTCGTGCGATTCAAAGCGGTTCCGATGTTGGTGAGGCGCCGCGGCAACCAGGGGAGATTCGCATGCGGCTGTAACGGAATGGCCCGTTTGTACGCCGTCAACACATAAAAAGTATCCGGTCCACTGAGTGACAAACGTTGGAGGGCTCGCTTTGGCAATTTCGTTAGCCGAGACCAGGATGCCGCGCCGGACCTGCTGACCTCCGACTCGGAATCAAGCCCAAAGCCCAGCAAAACCAGCCAGTCGCAGACCCGGGAGAAGCGCAGGCTGTTGTGGCGCCAGACCCCCGCCGCGTGCCACGGAGCGAGCAGCCATTTCCCCAGACCCAGCAGCGAATACGGGCTGAGCCCGATCAGGACGATACGGCCACCGGGCCGGATTATTCTCGCCGCCTCAGCCAGAACCCGTTGCGGCTGCTGGCAGAAATCCAGCGCATGATGGAGGACCACCACGTCGAAGGTATCCGAAGGCAACGGCAGCGCATCAAAGCGACTCACCGCGTCAACCCCTGCGTCGGTCTCCTGGACAAAAGTGAATCGGCACGGCTGCGTAAAACAGTCGGCAACGCCATGGCGCGGAGACACGCCGAGGTGGGCCAAGCGGAAACCGGGCGGCACCGAGAGACCTCGGCAAAGACTCCGTTGCGCCTCAAGGACGCGCCGACCTCTGGGCGCGTCAAACCACCGCAACATTGCGGCCTGGCTAGCCGAGGCTGCCGCCACGCGGTAGCGGCTGGCGATGCAATTGGTCAGTCGCGCCATACCGGACCAACCCTGCCAATGGGGGTTCGAAAAGGGCAGCCTGCAATCATCGTCATAATCTCCTTTGGATGTCTTTGAAAACCCTGCCAGTCCCAGAACCTGGAGTTAACGACCCAGCCACCGACCCATCGCGTTGGCGCGCGCGGCGATTTGCGACCCGGCGCGCCAACCGCTAGACTCCAAATCGGTGGCCCGGAACAAGTAGCGAGATTCTACCCCGGGTTTGCCATCGCGACCCGATATTCAGCCGCCAAGTTTACCAAGCGGACAAGGCTGTTATTTGACGGCTCGCAAAACCAGCAGTTACCGAAGACCCCTGGATTGCCGCACTGATTGCGGAACAACTGAGAACAGCTACTGCCCGGAATGCCGGGAAGGATACCTTGGCAGGTAGCTGACCAGTTGGCGGTGATCACGAGAGAACTTCCAGCGATGACCCCCAAAAGTCTTCTGCTTTTAGCGTGTAGCGCCATTCTCCTGACACATTGTGTGTCGTCACCGCATTCGATGAGCGACGCATCGCGGCCGATTGATCCGGCTGGAGCAGGGGTGATCGTCGCCACCGAGTCAACCAACCTTCCCAGTGACATGGCATCCGCCGATCAACTCCTGCCTCCTCCCGCAAATGAGCCTTACCTGCCGCCGCCCAAGGCCATCTGGAGCAACGACAGCGTTGCAGGCGTCGATACATGGCGAGCGATGAGCGAGCATATGACGTTCGCCGCCGACGCCACGGGGCCGTCCATCGACCTGGAAATGCAAAAATATCGCGACCACCCCCACATCGTGACGGCCGCCGCCGAGCGCGCGTCCATTTATCTGCCTTATGTGACGCGCCGCCTGATGGAAAGCGATTTTCCACCCGAGCTGGCGTTGTTGCCATTTCTGGAAAGCGCCTACGACCCCCATGCGATATCGACCAACGGCGCCGCCGGATTGTGGCAGATACAACCCCGCACCGGCGACGTGCTCGGGCTTAAGCGCAATCAGTGGTACGACGGACGCCAGGACGTCGTGCGCTCAACCGATGCGGTCATCGGCTATTTCGGACATTTGCACCAGCTCTTTGACGGCGACTGGCTATTGGCGCTCGCCGCTTTTAACAGCGGCGAAGGCACGGTGTCCAGGGCAATCCAGCGAAATATCCAACAAGGGAAAGACACCGATTTCTGGGCGCTGGATCTGCCGGAACATACCCGTTCCTACGTCCCCCGGTTTCTGGCGCTCGCCCGCATGTTCCAGAATCCTGAAGAAAACCAGCTGGGATTATCACTCCTGGATCACAGTCGACCGCTGGAGTCGGTGACTGCACCAAAGCAGATCAGCCTGGCACTTGCCGCCGAACTCGCCGAAGTCGATTACGACACACTGAAGCGGTTAAACACCGGGCTCAAGCGCGATATCACGCCGCCACAGGGCCCGTACGAAATCTTGATGCCTTTGAATGCCGCGCAGCGGTTCGAAACCGCTCTTGTGAATGCCTCCCCTGCCACGATGTCGACAGCACCGATGCACTCGCAACCAACGCCAATTGACGCCGCGCACATCAAAGTGTCTGCCGTCAAAGCACGGACAGAGGGTTATCGCGTACAGGCTGGAGATACGTTGTGGGCTATCGCGCGCCGTTTCAACGTCAGCCCAAAGGCATTGATGCGCTGGAATGACATCGACGACCCGCGGGTGCTGCATCCCGGACAAAACCTGACGGTCAGCGATCGCTAGTGCGATTATTTCTCGTCTTGGCGCGGAGCAGACCGGATCAGGTCACTGAGGTTGCTCGTCCTTGGGCTGGGGTCTGATGTCAATTTTTGCCGTTGTCAGCAAGGCACCCTGATACGCACTGAGCTCGCCGCCGGCCGTAGCTTCCAGCATGGCGCGTTCGAACTGCTGCCGGCGCTGCTTCGGCACCGCCGTTGTATCGCCGGAGTGAATGCCAATTACCTGGAAAACAACTACGCCATTGGCACTATCAAAAGCACCCACCAAAGGTAGAGGAGATTTCGCCGGGATTTCAAAAACGTGCTTGGCTACGTCGCTGCCCGCATCGGTATCGTAGCGCCTCACACCGGTATTGACCTGCCATTCCAGGTGCTCACTGCGGGCGATTTTTTCCAGCGACTCACCAGCCAGCAAGCGCTTGCGGTAGCCCTCGGCGCGCTCGCGGGCCTGCGCCAGACCGCGTTCGATCGTCAACACCGCCGCGATATCCGCCTTCACCTCCGCGAACGCGCGTCGCTGCTGCGGCGTATGTTCCTTGAGCTCCAGGACAATCGCACGCGCGTCATCGAGCTCCACTAGCGGGCTGACATAGCCTCCCTTGAGCACCTCTTCGGAAAAAACCGTACTGACCACTTTGGGATCGCCACCAATACCTTCGCCGCCGTCACGGGTAATGGCTGGCGACGTATTCAGCGGCAATCCCATGGCAGTAGCGACAACGCTCAGATTTTCGGCCGTGTAGGCGGCCTCCCGAAGGCGTTCGGTCTGGCTCTGATACAAATCAGCCGCTTTTTCCTTGCGGAACTCGGCGGCAATGGCATCATGCTCCGCTTCGAAACTGCCGACAGTCGGTTTGTCCTCGCGAACCAACTTGATCAGATGCCAGCCCATTTCCGTCTCGACCGGGGGCGTCACCTGACCGATCTTCAGCGCCTCCAGCGCCGATCGGAGCGGCGCCGGGAATTTGTCAGGGTCATAGGGCCCAATTTCGCCGCCCTGCCCTGCCGTCAAGGCGTCTTCGCTTTTCGCGCGAGCGAGCCCGGCGAAATCCGCACCTGCCGCCAGGGCCGCCTGCAATTCATGCAATATGTTCTGGTGGCTGCCGTCCGCACGGGGCTTGATGAAGATTTGCGACACAATGGTCTGTTTGGCCGCTTCCGCCGCATCAACACGATGTTGGTAACGTGACTTCAATTCGCCTTCATCTATCTCAATCCCGGCGGCAATCTGATCCACGGACAGCTCAATGTAGTTGACCACCACATGTTCTGGCGCAATATAAAGTTCGGGATGTGCGTCGTAATAGGCTCGCGTCGCGGCTTCATCCACATCGGTTTGCGCACCAGCTCCGGCTTCAGGCAGCGGGACCTTGAGATAGCGGAAGTCCCGGGTCTGCTCCAGATCGCCCAGGGCGCGCTCGAGCCCGGGTTTGGTCATGAATCCTGTACTGGCGATACCCCGGGCAAGCTGGCTGGCCAGCAGTTCCCGCGCCAGGAATCGGCTGTGGGTTTGCGGGGTGTAGCCCAGCTGCCCGATGTAGGCGAGGTACTGATTTCTCGAAAATGTTCCGTCTTGCTGGAACAGCGTCGCGTCCTTCAGCACTTGTGCGATAAGCGCCGGAGCGACACCCATGCCCTCTTTCTGCGCACGATCATCGTAGACGCGAGTGGTGATCAGGTTCTGCAACGCGGGCGCGTAGAGCGCCTTATCGTCAATGACCGCGGGATCGATATCGGCGAAACGCGCCATGATCTGCGCGCGCTGACGCTGGATCGCCTGCTGTACTTCCAGTCGGGTTATCCGTTGATCGTTGACTGAAGCGGTCTCTTCGACCGAGGCACCGCTAAAGAAGAACGACTCGACGCCAAAGAACGCGAACGGAATCGCTATCAGAACCACCAACCATTTGCCGTATTTTCCCATTCCGTCCCGGAAACTTTGCAACATGGATGACGTCCGCTAACGATCAGATAAAAAAAGGGCGCACAACCGATGCGCCCGTTAGGCCGAGAAAATCAAAATATCAGTTGACTGCATCTTTAAGAGCTTTTCCGGCCTTGAAGCCCGGAACATTCGATGCAGCAATGGTGATTTCTTCGTTGGTGCGCGGATTGCGCCCGGAACGCGACGGCCGATGCTTGACTGAAAATGTACCGAAGCCGACAAGCGACACCGGATCACCTTTACGCAAAGCGGCGGTTATGCCGTCGATGGCGGCATCGAGCGCGCGCGCCGCACATGCCTTGGAAATATCCGCCGCATCAGCAATGGAGTCGATCAGTTCTGATTTGTTCACAAGCTTCCTCTTGTTATCAAGATTCCCGGTGATTTGACTCGACAGGGAGCTGAGAAACTGCCTCATTGCGGTACTCGCGCCATCGCAGGTCAAGTCGACCGACCGCGGTGGCTGCGCGCCGCGCAGCTGGACGTCCTTGCGACGTTTTTCAGCAACCCGAACAGCGTAGCATCCTGCTGTACACGGCCCTACTGCCGCGAGCCGGCTTTATACCAAGCGCATTGCGGCAGGGTCAAGAAAGACCTGGGCAAATTCAGTGCCGGCTCAAACTCGCGGGACTGCCGGCGACGTTGCCGTCCTCCGCGCCGCTCGTATCGGACTGGCCGGCCATGTATTCCTCATCCGACAGCGGCTTCGGCATCCGCTCGAGGGCAATCTGCAATACCTCGTGTATCCATTTTACCGGGCGAATGTCGAGATCAGCCTTGATATTCTCGGGAATTTCCTTGAGATCACGTTCGTTTTCCCGGGGAATGATGACTGTCCGGATGCCACCACGGTGGGCAGCCAGCAGTTTTTCCTTGAGGCCACCGATTTTCAGCACCTGACCCCGCAGGGTTATTTCACCCGTCATGGCCACGTCGGCCCGAACCGGTATCCCGGTCAACACGGATATAAAAGCTGTACACATTCCCACGCCGGCGCTCGGACCATCCTTGGGTGTCGCGCCTTCCGGAACGTGGATGTGAAGATCATTGCGTTGGTTGAAATCCCGCCGGATTCCGAGCAGCTGCGACTGGGTCCGGACGACGGTCAACGCCGCCTGGATGGACTCCTGCATCACGTCGCCGAGCGAGCCGGTCTTGATCACGTTGCCTTTGCCGTAGGTCGCCGAGGCCTCGATGGTGAGAAGTTCGCCACCCGCCGAGGTCCAGGCCAGCCCAGTGACCTGACCGATCTGGTTTTCTTCCTCGGCACGCCCGTAGTCGAATTTGCGAACGCCGAGCAAGTCCTCCAGTTTGGCGCCGTCGACCTTGTAAGCCGCCGTGCTTTCGCCACGAACATGTTGCGTAACCACCTTCCGGCATATTTTCGCAATTTCCCGCTCTAGCCCGCGAACGCCAGCTTCGCGCGTGTAGTAGCGAACGATGTCACGCGTTGCTGCCTCGTCGAGTTCCAGCTCCCCGGACTTCAGTCCGTTGGCCTTGCGCTGCTTCGGCAACAGATAGCGTTCCGCTATCTTGAGCTTTTCATCCTCGGTATAGCCCGGGATGCGAATCACTTCCATACGGTCGAGCAGTGGCGCCGGAATGTTCAGAGAGTTCGAGGTGCAGATGAACATCACCTCGGAGAGGTCATAATCGACCTCCAGGTAGTGATCATTGAAGGTGTTGTTTTGTTCGGGATCGAGCACCTCAAGCAGGGCCGAAGCCGGATCGCCACGATGATCCATGCCGATCTTGTCAACTTCATCAAACAGGAAGAGCGGATTCTTCACGCCTGCCTTGGCCAGCTTCTGAACCAACTTGCCAGGCAGCGAGCCGATGTAAGTACGCCTATGCCCACGGATCTCGGCTTCGTCGCGAATTCCCCCCAGCGACATGCGGACGAATTTTCTGCCGGTCGCTCGCGCGATGGATTCGCCGAGCGAGGTTTTTCCCACCCCGGGCGGACCCACCAGACAGAGCACCGGCCCCTTCAGCTTTTTGACCCGCTTTTGCACCGCCAGAAATTCGAGAATGCGCTCCTTGACCTCATCCAGACCGTAGTGGTCCTCATTAAGGATACGTTCGGCGCGGGCCAGATCGTGCTTGATTTTGGAGCGCTGCTGCCAGGGGACGTTAACCATCCAGTCGACATAGCTACGCAGGACCGAAGCCTCCGCCGACATGGGTGACATCATCTTCAGCTTGTTCAGTTCGGCGCGCGCTTTTTCCAGGGCCGCCTTGGGCATGCCGGCGTCGGCTACGCGTTTCTCCAGGTGCTGGATTTCGTTGGGGCTGTCTTCGTTTTCCCCCAGCTCGCGCTGGATGGCCTTCATCTGCTCGTTGAGGTAGTACTCGCGCTGGCTCTTTTCCATCTGCTTCTTGACACGACCCCTAACCCGCTGATCTACCTGCAAAACATCCAGCTCGGACTCGATCAGTTTGCGCAGAAAATCGACGCGCTCGCGGATCTCGAAGATCTCGAGAATCTGCTGCTTTTGCGCCAGCGACAGCACCATATGCGTGGCCATGGTATCGACCAGACGTCCCGCATCTTCGATACCCGCCACCATGGTGACCACCTCGGCGGGAACTTTTTTACTGAGGCTGACGTATTGCTCGAACTCTGCATTCAGAGCCCGCACGAGGGCGTCCGCCCCCGTCCCCGAAAATTCTCCGCCGCCAGAAATCTCGTCGTACTCGGCGACCGGGAAGGCGTCCGATTGAAGAACACGTCGGATCGCCACCCGCTGATTGCCTTCGACCAGGACTTTGACGGTGCCGTCAGGCAGCTTGAGCATCTGCAACACGGTTGCCAAAGAACCCACCCGGTACAGATCGTCCTCGCCCGGGTCGTCGATGCCGGCGTCCTTCTGGGCTACCAGCAGGATCTGCTTGTGCGTTGACATCACGGCATCGAGCGCAAGAATGGATTTCGCTCGTCCGACAAACAGTGGAATGACCATTTGCGGGTACACGACGACATCCCGCAACGGCAACATCGGTAACTGTTTCGAAGTCGCTTCCGGGATAGTTTCCTGACTCATGAAGAACCTCTGCAAGGGCTCGATGAAAATTGACAGGTTCTATGTGGGGCCACCCCGGGAAATCGCAAGCGGACACAAGCACCGGAGATAGCGAAATCGCGCTCGCGGCATGCGCAGTCATCTCCCGCGGCCATAAGCGTCCGGCGATCCACCTCCGACAGCTCAAACAACCTCGCAGCGGCGCCAACAAAAAGGGGCCTCTGAAGCCCCTCATTCGCCCACCCGCGGGAACGATGTCAACCCTCGTCGCTTGCTACCCGAGGCGCTTCGTTTCCTTCATAGACCACCAACGGGTCGGACTCACCACGAATCACGGCGGCATCGATGACCACTTTCTGGACATTTTTGACCGAGGGCAAGTCGTACATCGTGTCGAGCAGGACGTTTTCGAGAATCGATCTGAGGCCACGCGCCCCGGTTTTTCGCTCGAGCGCACGCTCTGCAATTTCGTCGAGCGCATCGCGCCGAATATCCAGTGCCACACCCTCCATATCGAAAAGCAGGTCGTATTGCTTGACCAGTGAATTTTTTGGCTCGGTCAGGATGTTGATGAGCGCTTCCTTGTCGAGTTCTTCGAGGGTTGCCAGCACGGGAAGACGCCCGACGAACTCCGGGATCAAGCCATAACGCACCAGGTCGTCTGGCTGTACCGTGGCCAGCGTCTCACCGATATTGCGCTTCTCATCCTGTCCACGCACCGTGGCATTGAAACCTATGCCACCCTTTTCGGAGCGCTGCTGAATGATTTTTTCCAGCCCGGAAAACGCACCGCCGCATATGAAGAGAATGTTTGACGTATTGACCTGGAGAAATTCCTGCTGCGGATGCTTGCGCCCACCCTGTGGCGGCACCGATGCGACGGTTCCCTCGATGAGCTTGAGCAGCGCCTGCTGTACGCCCTCGCCAGAAACATCCCGGGTAATGGACGGGTTATCCGACTTGCGGGAAATTTTATCGATCTCGTCGATATACACGATCCCGCGCTGGGCCTTCTCGACATCGTAGTCGCATTTCTGCAGGAGCTTTTGAATGATGTTCTCGACGTCCTCGCCAACGTAGCCGGCTTCGGTAAGCGTCGTCGCATCGGCGATGGTAAAGGGCACGTTAAGCAACCGTGCCAGCGTTTCCGCCAGCAGGGTCTTGCCACTCCCCGTAGGCCCTATCAGGAGGATATTGCTTTTGCCCAGCTCGACATCACTGCGAACCTTGCGCCCGCTCAGGTCAAGCCGTTTGTAGTGATTGTAGACAGCCACCGAAAGGATTTTCTTGGCGCGCGGCTGCCCGATCACATACTGATCGAGTATCTCCTTGATAGCCTGCGGCGTGGGCAATCGATCTGGCGTGCGTCCGGTGGCATCATCCTGGATTTCTTCGGAAATGATGTCATTGCAGAGGTCGACGCATTCGTCGCAAATAAACACCGATGGACCGGCAATGAGCTTGCGGACATCATGCTGGCTCTTGCCGCAGAACGAGCAGTACAGCGGTTTGCCGCTGTCGCGATCTTCACCTTTCGCCGTCACCGGTGCCTCCTCGTCGCGCGCGCACTTGCTGTACTCATGGACGTTATCACCATTCCACCAGAGGGTAAAGCGAGCCTGTTTAGACTCGCTTGCTCAGCACCTCGTCCACCAAGCCGTAGGCCTTCGCTTCGGTGGCACTCATGAACCTGTCACGCTCGGTATCCTGGGCGATGCGCTCAATGGGCTGGCCCGTATGGTAAGCAAGCAGTTCGTTGAGCCTCTCGCGGATCTTGAGGATTTCCTGCGCCTGAATGTGGATATCGGACGCCTGTCCCTGGGCTCCACCGCTGGGCTGATGGATCATGCAGCGGGAGTTCGCCAGCGTAAAGAGCTTCCCCGGCGCGCCCGCTGCCAGCAGCACGGCGCCCATGCTGGCCGCCTGACCGATGCACATGGTGCTCACATCCGGGCGCACAAATTGCATTGTGTCGTAGATCGACAGGCCGGCGGTGACTGAACCGCCCGGCGAATTGATGTAGAAGTGGATGTCCTTCTCCGGGTTTTCCGCTTCGAGAAACAGCAGTTGAGCCACCACCAGGTTCGCGCTGTAATCCTCGACCGGGCCGACCAGAAAAATAATCCGCTCCTTCAGCAGTCTTGAATAGATATCGAAGGAACGCTCGCCGCGCGCGGTCTGTTCGACCACCATCGGCACCAATCCACCAGCCCCGGTGGGCGGGGTGTGTTTGACCAGATCATCGCGCATAGGTGTCTCGGCTGCTGGAATGGCTATGGCCGCATTGTAGCTTTGATCAGCGGCCGGGAGCGCAAGAGTTAATCCGCTTGTGCGTCGTCCGGAGCGGAATCGGGCTGAAGTGCCGCGGTATAGGACAGGGTTTCGTCGGTCACCTGTGCCTTGGCGAGGATATGATCGACCACTTGGTCTTCCATGACCGAACCCTGGACGCCGTTCAAGGCATCCTCATTGGACAGGTAATACCGCACCACTTCATCGGGATATTCGTAGCCGGCGGCAATCTCGGCGATACGTGCCCGCGTCCGTTCTTCGTCGAGGCGAATCTGGGCCGCCTTGATGAGTTCCGCAACGATGAGGCCAAGCTTGACCCGCCGCCTGGCCTGTTCGGTGAACAGTTCATCCGGAAGCATGGCCGCGTCGAACTGCGCACCACCGCCGAATTGGGCGACCATCTGCTGACGGACTATGCCGATCTCGTTGGCCACAAGCGCTTGTGGCAGCGCGACTTCATGGCGCTCCAGAAGCTCGTTGAGCACCCGGTTCTTAACTTTGCTCCGCAACGCCACGATGAGTTCGCGCTCCATGTTCTTGCGAACTTCGGCACGGAAGCGGTCCATGTCGCCATCATCGATACCGAATTGCTTCAGAAATTCGGCGTCGAGCGCGGGCAGCTTTTGCTCCCTGACTGCGGTCACCCGGATTTCAAAGTCGACCTCGGCATTGCGTAACGATTCCTCGTTGTAGTCTTCGGGAAACCGGAGCGCAGCGGTCTTGGTCTCACCGGCACGCATGCCGACCACGCTGTCTTCAAAACCCGGGATCATCCGTCCAGACCCCAGCACCAGCAAAGCGTCTTCCGCGCTGCCTCCGGGGAAAAGCTCGCCGTTGCGCCGGCCCTGATAAGCGACCGACACCTGATCGCCGGTTATGGCGGCACGCTCCACTACCTCCCAGGTTGCACGTTGTCGCCGCAGGCGCTCGATCATCGCATCGAGATCGGCGTCGCTCACCTCGGCAACCGGACGCGTCACGGTAAAATCGGCCAACTCGGCCAGGGTTACCTGGGGATAAATCTCGAATATGGCAATGTATTGCAGATCTTCTCCGGGCTGATCGCGGACTGGATCGATGCGCGGCGGTCCCGCCGGGCGCACGCCCTCGCGCGTCACCGCGTCGTAGAAGCTTCGGCTCATGGCTTCGCCGACCACCTCCTGACGGATGCTGGCGCCGAAGCGTTGTCGCACGACCCGCAGTGGCACCCGACCTTGTCGAAATCCGTTCAAACGTACGGTGCGGGCCGCCTTTTCCAGTCGTTCGCCCACCGCGCGATCGATTTCGGCCGCCGGAACTCCGATGGTCAAACGGCGTTCCAGCTCTGAAGTCGTCTCGAGGGAAACCTGCATGTATCTGTCCTCAGTCTTGAAATAGGCGTTGTCGCCGTCCTACATCTGTAGCCAGCAAGTATTTGGTGCGAAAGGAGAGACTCGAACTCTCACGGGTTGCCCCACTGGAACCTAAATCCAGCGCGTCTACCAATTCCGCCACTTTCGCCCGCATTGGGCTCCCCAGGGCCTCCGCCGCGAGGCAATCCGGCCGGCGAAAAAAGGGGGTGGATTCTCCCACACTGCCCCCGCCACCTCAACCAGAAGGACGCCCTGGCAAACCCGCCATGGCGCTACCTTGGTCGGGAAATCAGTACCACGGCTGTATCCGCACCGATATTGCGCAGCCTGCGTCCCGGGGCGCCGGGCGGAACCAGCACTGCGGATTCCGCACCCAGCGTCTTTCCATCGCACGCAACCAGTCCTGCGACAACCATTACCAGAAGGTGGGACCCGGTCGATTCTAGGGCTCCAGCAGCCGCGGCGCTCAGGACAAGCCGCTCTACCTCGAAGTCGTCGAATCTCGCTATCCGTTCGTGCCGGACACCGGGCTCGGCGGCGAGCACCGGAAACGGTTCGACGGAGGGTGATTCCAACAGCATATTGGCGGCCGCTTTGGCGGTATCCCAGTGTGCCTGGGTCAACACCTTTTGCGCGAACGAAAGAATGCGGCGCTCATATACCGGCGTCTGGAATTCAACCGTACGTACTCCGTGTTGCAGCGCATGGGGCAACAGCGGCGGCACCCGCACCACATCGCCCACGCGCAGTGGCAGCAGGCGCGTAAACCGCTCCATGGCGGCCCGGGCACCCGTTTCCATTAACCGCAATTCGGGGACGAGCGCCGCGTGCCAGCGTCTCAGCGTGGCGGCCGGCACCGGGTCGTGGCTGCCCGTTCCTTCGGCGGTCCGCCATCGATCCTGAATCTCGTCAATCCGGCAGCGTATGTCCCGGTAGTTCTGAACGCTGGCCAGGTAGGCGGCGCGAAATGCCGCGTCGGATGCATGCGCAGTCCGGAGTACTGGATCAAAGCCGAAACGAATCGCACCCTCACCGCCCGGCCAGCAGCAGGGATCGATCCGGGCCACCACATAGACTTCGTGCTTTGTCTCGTGGAGCTCGAAATAGAGGTCGCCATACACCGGGTCCGGGAGTGGGTCCAGCATCTTGAGCAGACTGAGTTTTCCCCTGGCGCCCAGCACCTCCTCCCGCGCAATGGACAATAACCAGGGCAGCGGCATCTGGCCGCCCTCCCCCGCGACGCCAGACTGTCCGCGCGCCTCGATTCCGGTATACCAGATCTCGCGTCCCCAGGGTTTCGGGATGACAACAGGCACCAGCACCAGCGGCCGATGTAATTCCAGCACCGGGACCTGGAAGTGGTGCGCGAACTGCCAGATATCAGCCCCATGATCCGCCCGCCGCAACCAGGTGTCGGCTGGACGATCGGTGGCGGCTATCCGTACCTCGCCCCCGGGCCCACGTTCAGCGGCCACGCAGAGCACGACATCAGGCGCTCCCGGCAAGTACTCGGCGCGGTGGCGATGACGAAACAGCACCTGAGACCGCCCGCCAGCCGCGAGCGCGGTGGTGCAGGTGTGATGGTCGGGGAGAGCAATCATCGGGCGGGAGGTAGCGATCGAATGCGGGGCGTCGGTGCCAGTTTACCAGAGTGTACCCGGGCCGCCCCGACGCCCGGATCAGCTTGACCCGGATGACAGACGCGCATTAAATCTCCAAGCCGTTGGCAACAACCGCTGTTGCTGCTTGCAGTGAACTCCCTACATGGCCTTCCAGAAAGGAGCAATATAATGAATCCAACAAAGATCCCGGTTACCGCGCTTGCCCTGTCGTTGGTGCTGGCCCTTTCGCTGTCCGCGTGCCAAAAGAAAGATTCCGAAGATGCCGCCTCAACCGCGAAGCAAACCGCTTCCGATGCTGCCGCGACCGCCAAGCAGGCGGCAGCCGATGCTGCTGCCACTGCCAAGCAGGCAGCATCCGATGCTGCCGCGATCGCCAAGCAGACGGCATCCGAAACGGCTGAAAAAGTCATCGAAACGGGGGATGCTTTGAGCGACAAAGTCATCGAGCAGCCGGAACGGATGCCGGAAACCACCCAGGACAATCAGGGCACCACCACCAAGGAGTGACCGCTCAAGTCGAGCCGTCAGGGAAGTTCTCTGGCGGCCCAAGCCCAAGTCCAAGCCGGAAACCGATCCGGATCCCACTGAATCAGCGGCGGGTCGCGCCGGTCCTGAACCCGGGCGCGTCCCGGAATCCATGACCAAAGGATTCAGCAACACCTCGACAGCCTCGCAATGAGCGAACGCAGCGCCCGACTCAGCCTGTGATGGCCGCTGGCAAAGCAGGGGCGAAGCAGTATCAGGACAATCCGCTCGGCACCTCGGGCTTCCCGGGTCACCGAGCACTGCGCCCGCATCCGGCGGGCGCTCTCGATTCAAGTTCCGAGCGGCGACCGCCGATGAGAAGGATGTTGGCCATCTGAGTCCTTCACCGCGGCGCTCTCAATCTTCAGTCGTAGACGATAACGCCCCGCGCGTTTTTCCCGGCCTCAAGGTCGGCAAAGGCCTGTACCGCTTCATCGATACTGTAGATGTGAGTCACCATGCGATCGAGATCGAGTTTGCCCTGTTTGTACAGCTCGAGATACTTGGGAAAATCGACCCGGAACTCGGCGCTGCCGTACATGGAGCCCTTGATGGTCTTGGCCATCAGCGGAAACATCAGCGCATTGAACTCCAGCTTCTGGCTCAGCTTGCCGACACCGACCACCGTCATGGTGCCGCCCCGGCGCGTTGCCTTCTGGGCCTGATCCACCACGGCGGGAATGCCGATAGCCTCGAAGCCGTAATCGACGCCGATGCCGCCGGTCAGCTCCATGATGCGCTTGAGTGGATCGTTGGCACCGTTGATGGTGTCGGTCGCACCCAACTCCTTGGCGAGCGCGAGCTTTTCATCGGAGAGATCCACGGCAAAAATGCGCGCCGCACCGGCAATCCGCGCGCCCTGGATGATCGACAGGCCGACCCCGCCGGCGCCGAAGACCGCGACCGTGCTCCCCGGTTTTACCTGGGCGGTCTTCAGGGCAGCGCCCACGCCCGTGGTAACACCACAGCCGACCAGCGCCGCCGCCTTCAGGTCGATGTCGGCGTCGATCTTGACCAGGCACATGGCCGGCACCACCGCGTATTCGGCCATGTTGCCGAGAAACTGCATGACGTTGATGTCCTTGCCATCCATGTGAACACGGGTGGTGCCGTCCATCATCTTGCCATCCGGGGTGCTGCGCAGGCACAGGTAGGGCTCGCTGCGCAGGCAGTGATAGCAATCGCCGCAGTTGGGCACGAAGGACAGGGTGACATGATCGCCCGGCTTCACGTTGGTCACGCCCGGCCCCAGCGCTTCCACGATGCCGGCGCCTTCGTGGCCCAGCACCATGGGAAACGGGACCGGAATGGTGCCGTTGATCACCGAGAGGTCGGAATGGCAGATTCCGGTGGCTTTCATTTTCACCAGCACTTCGCCCGCCTTCGGTGGATCCAGCGTGACCTCTTCAACCGAGAACCGGTTCAGTTCGTGCGCGACGACCGCTTTCATCTTCATGGCAGTACTCCCCCCGTTAAAATGGCGGCGAGTGTACCATCGTTGAACACATCGCCAGAATGCTTCACAGCGCTGCTGCACCGGTGCTCGGGCGCCGCTTTATTAGTTATCCGACTGGAGACACCATGTCGCGGGAAGTATTTGTTCTTCATCCACAGCTTGCTGCCGACAGTCACAGTCTCGGCGAGACCGCAACCGCCCATGTGCTGCTGCATCGCAACGCGGTTGTGCCCTGGCTGATGCTGGTCCCCAAAACCGAACACTGCGATTTTCTGGAGTTGCCCGTTGCGCTGCGCGCCGTTCTCATCGACGACTGTGCGCGGCTTGCCCGGTATCTGCGGATGCGCCGGGGTGCCGAGAAAATCAACTTCGCCGCCATCGGAAATCTGGTGCCGCAGCTCCACCTGCATGTGGTAGGGCGCAGCCTGGGCGACGCCTGCTGGCCACTGCCGGTGTGGGGACATCTGAACGTCACCGCGGCTTACTCCGAGGCGGAGGTCGCGATCATCCGGGAGGAAGTCCACGCAGTACTGGCGATCGGGTGAAAAAGTGCCGGCAAGCGCGGCAATCGGCGGGGCAACATCAAGAAAAAAATGGGGTGGCTGACGGGGCTCGAACCCGCGACCACAGGAATCACAATCCTGTGCTCTACCAACTGAGCTACAGCCACCATTGATCTTCGGGGTATCTCCCCGCGACTGCTCATATCGCCCGGCATTGCCGGTTCCGGCTACCAACGGCCTGTTACTGGTCGCATCGCCCTCGGAATGGCGCGCCCGGCAGGACTCGAACCTGCGACCCACGGCTTAGAAGGCCGTTGCTCTATCCAGCTGAGCTACGGGCGCACAGTGTCACCCATCTACACGACTCCCGGCAAAACTCCCCGGGAGCAGCCATCGTACCCAAATTGGTCGGGGAAGAGGGATTCGAACCCCCGACATCCTGCTCCCAAAGCAGGCGCGCTACCAGACTGCGCTATTCCCCGAAAAAGCCTCGCCGGAGCGAGGCGGCATCATACGCGCGGCCCGGAAAGGGGTCAATTTCAGGAACCGCGTTTGCGCTTCGCTATCGTCCCGGGCATCCCCCGTGACAAAATGGCAGCGCAACCGATTCGAGGTAACAGAATGTCCGCAGTGGTACTGGACGGCAAGGCACTGGCAGCGCAGTCCGAAACGGAAATCGCCGGTCGTGTGGCTCAGTTGATCGTGGCCAATGGCGGTCATCGACCGATTCTCGCCACCATCCTCGTCGGCGATGACCCCGCCTCCGCCACCTATGTACGGATGAAACAGAACGCCTGCGCGCGCGTCGGCATGGCTTCGCGGGCGATCGAATTGCCCAGCGCGACGACCACGGAGCAACTACTCGCCAGCATCGAGGAACTCAACGCCAACCCGGACTGCCACGGCATCCTGCTGCAACACCCGGTACCGGCCCACATCGACGAACGCCGCTGTTTCGACGCCATCGCGGCCCGCAAGGACGTCGACGGCGTCACCTGCCTGGGTTTCGGCCGCATGGCGATGGGCGCACCCGCGTACGGATCGGCGACGCCAAGAGGTATCATGCGCCTGCTCGCCGCTTACGGGATTCCACTTGCCGGCAAGCACGCGGTGGTCGTCGGGCGCAGCGCCATTCTCGGCAAACCCATGGCGATGATGCTGTTGAACGCCAACGCTACCGTGACGATCTGTCACTCGCACACGCGCGACCTCCCCGCCATCATCCGCAGTGCTGACATTCTGGTGGGCGCGGTCGGCAAACCGGAGTTTATCCGCGGCGACTGGATTCGAGACGACACGGTGGTGGTGGATGCGGGCTATCATCCCGGCGGAGTCGGCGACATCGAGTTGAGTGCAATCACAGACCGCGCCCACGCCTACACCCCGGTCCCCGGAGGAGTCGGTCCGATGACCATCAACACCCTGATCCTGCAAACCCTGGAAGCCGCGGAAACCGGCGCGCGTTGATACGGGCGCTGTCCCCGGCGCCGGGCCAGCCGGACTCCGCTTGCTGCAATTTCAGTCCACTTACCCCAGGATTCCGATGTGTTCAGTTATGTAGATCCCGGCATTCGCGAGCAGTTGATCGCCAAGCATCAACTGATCGATCTCGATCGCGACGGTCGCGTCATCGACAAGGACGGCCAGCCATTCATTTCAGTGTTGGGTCCGGTCACCATCCCTCGGCTGATTCACGGGCAGGAGGTATCGCTGGAATGGTATCCCTTCGTGCGCCGGGTCGAACTGGCGCAGGTGCTGGATGCCGCCGGTCAGGTCACCGACGGCGCGAGCGCCGCGTTTCGCGAACTGCTTCACGCCAACCTGTCGGTAAATTCGGTGTTTGCCCTGCCCGGCTTCCGTCGCGCCGAAAATCCCCTGGTTCGCGTCCATTCCTGCTGCCTGACCGGCGATATTTTCGGCTCCATGCGCTGCGACTGCGGCCCCCAGCTCGCTGCGGCCTTCGAGCAGATACTGGCGGCCGGTGGCGGCGCCGTGGTGTATATGTCCGGCCACGAGGGGCGCGGTATCGGTCTCTGGGCCAAGGCCATAACCTACCTGCTCCAGGATGCCGGCCAGGATACGTTTCAGGCCAATGTGACCCTCGGGCTGCCGGAGGACTCGCGGGACTTCACCGATGCCGCCGTCGTACTGCGATATCTGTTGTCGGGGCGGCCTGTGCGCCTGCTATCGAACAACCCTCACAAACGCGAGGATCTCGAACGAGGGGGGCAACAAGTGTCGGAAGTGGTGCCCCTGGTATCGGGCATCACCCGGCACAACCTCCGCTATATCCGCTCCAAACGCGGCAAGGGGCATCTGCTGCCGGATCAACTTTCACCGGACTGACTCGCAGCGGCGCTATGATCAGCCCGAGAACCTGAACGAGTGTCACGATCAATCCCACGCACCAATCTTCGCCAGGAGTAGATCATGCGAATTGCCATCAATGGTTACGGCCGCATCGGCCGCTGTGTGTTGCGTGCGATCAGCGAACGGGGGCTGGAAAGCCAACTGGAGATCGTCGCCATCAACGATCTCACCGACCTCGCCATGATGGCCCACCTGACCCGGGTCGATTCCACCCACGGCCTTTTTAACGGCACGGTCGCCAATGCCGGCAGCGACCTGATCGTCAACGGCCGCGCGATCCCCGTCACCGCGCACAAAAATCCCGCCGACCTGCCCTGGCGCGCGCTCGGTGTCGATCTGGTGCTGGAGTGCGCCGGCAAGTTCAAGCGCCGCACCGAGCTTGCCGGCCATCTGGATGCCGGCGCACCCCGGGTGCTGGTGAGCCATCCGGTCGCCGATGCGGATCGGACCGTGGTCTACGGCGTGAACCACAAGGCGCTTACCGCGGCCGAGACCATCGTCTCCAACGCGTCCTGCACCACCAACTGCCTGGCGCCCATCGCCAAGATCCTGCATGAGGCCGTCGGCATCGTGCAGGGCGCCATGACGACCATTCATGCCGTCACCAACGACCAGCAGCTGCTGGACAAGGCGCACGGCGATCTCTACCGCGCCCGCGGCGCCCTGCAATCCATCATCCCGACGCATACTGGCGCGGCGACCGCGGTCGGTCTGGTGCTGCCGGAACTCGCCGGCAAACTCACCGGCATGGCGCTGCGCGTGCCGGTGGCCAATGTCTCGCTGGTGGACCTGCACTTCACCGCGCAACGCGACACCTCCGCCGACGCAATCAACCAGCTGATGCGCGCGGCCGCCGCCGGCGCCTGGGCCGGTATTCTCGCCTGTAACGAGCTGCCGCTGGTCTCCGTGGATTTCAACCACAATCCCGCTTCCAGCATTTTCGATGTCAACCACACCAGCGTCAGCGGACGCCAGGTCAAGGTGATGAGCTGGTACGACAACGAATGGGGCTTCACCAACCGGATGCTCGATGTCGCATTGCACATGGGCAGCCTGCGTTGAGCGCCTGAACGGGTACTGACAAGCGGACACGAGAGGTTTTTCGGCATGTTGCAGGATCGTCTGGTGGCCCATCGCGGCTACCGACGCAAATACCCGGAAAACACCCTGCTGGCCTATCGCGAAGCCATTGCCGTGGGCGCCCGGGCCATTGAAACCGATGTGCTACTGAGCGCCGACCGGCAACCCGTGCTCTACCACGACGCGACCCTGACGCGGGTGAGCGGGCGGCGCGGCCGCATCGACCAGCTGACCCTGGCGCAGTTGCTGACGCTGCCCGCCCACGAGCCCAAACGCTTCGGCACCGCCTTTGCGGACAACCGCATCACCGCGCTGACGGCGCTGGTCGAACTGCTGGCGGACCACCCCGGCGTCACCGCCTACATCGAAATCAAGCACGAAGCCCTGGCCTTCGCCGGTATCGAACAGTGCTACCGGATCATTGCGGATTGCCTGGCGCCGGTCGCGTCCCAGTGCGTGCTCATCAGCTTCGCCTTCGATGTTATCGCCCATGCCAGCGCGCAGGGCTGGCAGCGCAACGGGCTGGTGCTGGAACGCTGGTCGGACCACCGCGGCAATGCCGTTGCGGAGATTGCACCGGAAGTCATGTTCTGCAATCACCGCAAGGTGCCGGCACGCGCCGATCTCAACCAGATCGTGCCCGAGGTCGTGCTATACGAGATCGACTGCCCCGCAACCGCGATCCACTGGTTCCGCCGCGGCGCCGACAGGGTGGAAACCTTCGATATCGGCGGCATGATTCAGGCGCTCGCCCGGCACGCGCTGTGAGCCCGGAGTTGGCAGACAGCGCCAGCCGATACGACATCGCGGTGATCGGCGGCGGCATCCACGGCGCCGGCGTTGCCCAGGCGGCAGCCGCGGCGGGTCATTCCGTGCTGTTGGTCGAACGCAGCGCCTGGGGCGCGGGCACCTCGAGCAAATCCAGCAAGCTGATCCACGGCGGCCTGCGCTACCTGCAAAGTGGTGCGCTGGGCCTGGTGCGCGAAAGTCTCCGCGAGCGCGAGACGCTGCTGCGCATCGCTCCGCACCTGGTTCACCGGGCCACGTTTCACATTCCGGTCTACCGGGAGTCCCGCTACCGTCCCTGGCAGTTGTATCTGGGACTGACGCTGTACTGGGCACTTGCCGGCTTTGGTCGCAGCGGCAGATTCGCGACCTTGTCCGCCTCGGACGCGGACTTTCCCGGACTGCGCCGAAGCGGGTGGCAAACCCTGTTCCGCTATTGCGACGCGCGCACCGATGATCGCCGTCTCACCCAGGCAGTAGTGGCTTCTGCGGCCAGTCTGGGTGCCACCCTCGCGTGCCCGGCACGCCTGGAAAGCGCACGCCGAGTCCGTGACGTCTGGGAAATCGATCTCACCGAACCGCAAGGGATACGTCAGGCTACGGCCCGGATCCTGATCAACTGTGCCGGCCCCTGGGTGGACAGCGTCGCCACCACCATCAATCCCACGCCGCCGCGGCCGGCTTTCGACCTGGTTCAGGGGACGCATCTGGTGCTGTCCAGCCCCATCGCGGATCGCTGTTATTACCTGGAATCGCCCAGCGACGGCCGCGCGGTCTTTTTCCTCCCCTGGCAGGGCAAATCCCTGCTCGGCACCACGGAAACGCTGTTCCATGGCAACCCGGATGAGGTGCGGACGACACCGGCCGAGGAGGCTTACCTGCTCGGGGTGCTGCGCCACTATTTTCCCACGGCGGAACCTGTGGTGACGGAGCGGATGGCCGGGCTGCGCGTTCTGCCGCAGGGCGCGACGACCGTCTTCAAGCGTAGTCGTGAGGTCGTTCTGGTCGCCGATTCCCGGCACCAACCCAGTTACATCGCCATCTATGGCGGCAAACTCACCGGCTACCGCGCGACTGCGGCAAAGGTATTGCGCCTGGCCGCCACCGCCCTGCCCCGGCGCCGGATACGGGCCGATACCGCCCGCCTGGTATTGCCTGACCCGGATTGACTGCCCCGGATTGACTGCCCCGGATTGACTGCCCCGCCCGTTGATTTCAATCAATGCAGCCCATCCCCTCCGCGTCCTATTCTGCTCCCACCCACTCGCACAGGAGCGACACCGTGGACAGCCTCAGCGACAAAGAAACCGCCAAAGGACTGGCCATCACCATCGGCACCCTGGTGGTAGTGATGCTGGCACTCATCCTGGTCTCCATTATCCTCTGAGACGCCAAGTCCGAACCCGCGGGGGGCTGATTCTCACCAGCCCCCCGCGGCGGCCGTCCCGGTTTTCCGGGACAACCTGATCGGTGGTCAAATTTGGTCGCGGGTTCTATAGTCGGGACATTGCGAACCATCGGCATCGCCGGGAGTCCACCGTGAACAACCCAGTCCACTCAGTCAGGAAACTTGAACAAACCCGGGGTAAGCCCGAAACCTTCGACTCGCCCCAGGCGGAGCGCCTGCACCGCAAGCAGCGTCTGGCGGCGGCATTTCGCCTGTTCGGAAAGCTTGGTTTTGACGAAGGCGCCGCCGGCCATATCACGGTCCGCGATCCCGAACGCTCGGATCATTTCTGGGTGAATCCCTTCGGCGTTTCGTTCAAGCAGATGCGGGTATCCGATCTGCTGCTGGTGAATCATGCCGGGGAGATTGTCGAAGGCGAGGGGTTGCTCAATGCCGCCGCGTTTGCGATTCACGGCAGTATCCACGCCGCGCGCCCCGATGTGGTGGCCGCCGCCCACGCCCATTCGGTGTACGGCAAGAGCTGGTCGTCCCTCGGGCGCCCGCTCGATCCCCTCACCCAGGACGCCTGCGCCTTCTACCGGGACCATGTGCTGTTTGACGACTTCACGGGAGTGGTTCTGGACCCTGCGGAGGGGCGCCGCATCGCCGCTGCACTGGGCCAACACAAAGCGTGCATCCTGCAAAATCACGGGCTGCTCACCGTGGGTGGGAGCGTGGAAGCGGCCGCCTGGTGGTTCATCACCATGGAGCGTTCGTGTCAGGCGCAACTGCTGGCGGAAGCGGCCGGCACGCCGAAGCTCATCCGTCCGGAAATCGCGCAGCTCACCCGGGACACCATCGGCACCGAGCAATCCGGCTGGTTCAGCTTCCAGCCGCTGTATCAGACCATCGTGGCGGAGCAGCCGGACCTGTTCGGCTGATTCCCGGCTTCACCAGTTGTTGCGCAGTTCCCGCAATTTGACGAACACGGTTTGCGGATCCGGGTGTTCATCGAGGTCCGGAAAAGCCTCGCGGAGGCGCGCGATCACAACGGGGTTTTGCAGGCGAAAGAAGGTGTTGATCTCTTCTCCTGCGCCAGCGTGGACACCAGGGCCCGCGCCGGATCCTGCGCTTCCGTCCGGGTCAGCAGGTCCCGGGCTACCGTGTTATCCGGCTCCCGGTCCAGGGTGAACTTCAGATTGTTGTTGATGTAGTCATGCCCGGGATACACCCGGGTGCGGTCGTCGAGCTTCGCCAACTGCTCCGCGAAGGTGTGGTAGAGCTGCACCGGATGACCACCGTGGTGGCAGTTTCCCGCTCCGGCATTGAACAGGGTGTCGCCGCAAAACAGCGCCGGCTGCTCGGTCTTGGTCAGCAGGCAGATGTGGCACATCGTATGCCCCGGCGTATCCAGCGCCAGCAGCTCGACGGTGCGGCCAACCTTGATGACATCGCCGGCAACGAGACCGCGATCCATATCCGCAATGCTGTTACGCGCGTTGGTATGCGCGAGCACTTTGGCACCGGTTGCGGCGACGAGCGGCGCATTGCCGCCGGTGTGATCGAAGTGCTCGTGGGTATTGAGGATCTGGGTGATCTGCCAGCCCCGGTCTTTTGCCACCGCCAAGCACAGTTCGTGGGCGAGCGGGTCCACCGCCAGCGCCTCGCCGGTTTCCGGGCAGGCGATCAGGTAATTGAAATTGCGATAATCATTGCCGGTCCAGATCTGCTCGACAAGCATGGTGGTATCTCCCGTTTAGCGCCGTGTTCCACCGGCAGAACATCAGCCGGCAAGCTGTCTGATCAACGCAGGCCGCGCTTCGGCCGGCGCAAAACTGAAATCCAGGGTGACGCGATCCACCAGACCCGCGAAGCGTTCGCGGATCATCGGGACGATCCGCTCCGGCGCGCCGACCACGGCGAAAGTGTCGAGCATCTCGTCCGAAACCAGTTCACCCATCTCGACCCAACGTCCCTGCTTGGACAACAGGTTGAGCTCCGGTTGCAGTTCACCCCAGCCATGGCTTTCAAGCACCGTCCGGTAAGCGGGTGTCGAGGAATAAAACGCGATGCGTTCCCGCACCGCCCGCCGGCTGTCGGCGAATGCCTCCTCGGTGGTGCCCGAGACCACGAACATCCCGTGGGACAGCTCGAAATCGCGGCGCGACAAGCCGCGTCGTTTCAATCCGGCCTCGATGATCGGCAAGGTGTGATCGCGCAGATAATTGACCGAGGTCAGTGGATGCACCAGCATGCCTTCGCACAGATCGGCCGCCACCTGGGTCATCAGTGGCCCTACCGCCGCCAGAAATACGCGCGGCGGACCGGCGTCGCTCGGTTTGGGGGTGAACACCGGCGTCATTAGCGTGTGCTGATAGAACTCGCCGCGAAAATTCAGCGGCTCGCCCTGATACCAGTTGGCCCAGATCGCCTGCATCGCCGCGATGAATTCGCGCATCCGCGCCGCGGGTTGCGACCAGGGCATCGAGAAGCGCCGCTCGATATGGGCGCGAATCTGCGAGCCCAACCCGAGAATGAAGCGCCCCCCGGAATAACCGTTGAGGTCGTTGCCGATGGCGGCCAGATTCATCGGGTTGCGTGCAAAGGCCACCGCGATGGCCGTGGTCAGATCCAGCGCCTTGCTGTGCTCGGCGGCAAGCAGCAGCGGAAAAAAAGGATCGTGACCGGTTTCAACGGTCTGGAGCCCGGCGAAACCGGCAGCTTCCAGCGCGGCGACCTGCGCGGGCACCGCCGCCAGATTGTGGTGTAACAGGGCATCGACTTTCATGGCACGACTCCGCTGGATTCTGGTTATCGGATGCGCGCTACCCGCGCCGCGCATGGCTCAAGGATAGCCCATTCCGGTGTCGGTGCCAGTATCCTGGAAGTACCACGGCAGCGCGGCGAGAATACGCGGTTACCCGTTGGACAGCGGCTCCAGACGGATCATGTCCAAGGCCGGCTCTTCGTAGGGGATGCGCGGCTCTGAGCGCGGCAATAACGGCTGCTGCGCAGTCTTCCACGCAGACCATCTCGACCCGGTATTCAGGGACAATCTCAACCTCGTCGTGAACGCCGAGATGAGGTTTGCTGCCGGCCAGCGGCCGGAACTGGCCCTCGCCCAGCACCTGCCAGCAACACTGATCGTAGGCGCCGATGCGGCCGGCGCCGGCCGCGAACACCGCCTGTTTCACGGCTTCCAGATGGCTCGCGGGCACATAGAAACAGAGCTTGTACGCCCGCTCCGCCGCGCTGGTCACGACGCGCGCCGGTCCGCTAATACAGCAGGTTGAAGAACTGGCGCTGGAAGCGCACCGCCATCGGATCGCCCTTGCCCAGCGCTGCCAGCGTATCCAGAAACGCTTTCCTGGCGGCGCCTGCGCCGAACTCGCGATCGCGTTTCAGCAAACCCAGCAGCAAATCGAGCGCCGCTTCGTAATGGCGTTCGGCGCGGTACTGCCCCGCCAGCTCCAGGACCAGATCACCGTTATCCGGCTGTTCCCGCAGGCGGCGTTCGAGGACCTCGATCTCCGGCGACTTGGCGGCCTGGCGGCGGGCTTGCAGCAACGCCTCGACATTGGCGTAGTCCGGCCCCTTCCCCGCCGCGCTGATGCCCTTGAGGACGGTCTCGGCTTCGTCGCAACGATTCAGTTGAATCAGATCCTGGGCGAGCGCGAGGCCGATGTAGTCGATGCGCCCGGATTCCTCGTAGGCCGTGCGCAATTGCGGCAGCGCGCCGTCGAAATCGCCCGCCTGCATTTTGGCAATGGCGTCATCGAGCGTCGCTTCCCAGGCCGGCGGGAGATGTTTTTCCAGAATCTTGCGCACCTGGGTTTCCGGCTGCGCGCCCTGAAACGCATCCACCGGCTGGCCGTCGCGCATCAGGATCACCGTGGGCAGGCTGCGCACCCCGAACTGACCGGCGATATCGGGCTCGCGGTCGGCGTTGACCTTGGCGAGCAGAAACTGGCCTTTGTACTCCGTGGCAAGTTTTTCCAGGATCGGCAGCAGCGCCTTGCAGGGTGCACACCAGTCGGCCCAGAAATCCACCACCACCAGGCGCCGTCGGGATTCATCGATCAGTACCTGACGGGCGTTTTCGAGTGTGACTTCAACGATATCTTGATTCATTGCACAAACACCCTTGCGTTGCGAAACAGGCGCAGCCAGGCGCCGTCCTCACCCCATCTGTCCGGCCGCCAGGAATTGGTGACGGCGCGAAACACGCGCTCCGGATGGGGCATCATGATGGTAACCCGGCCATCGGTGGTCGTAAGCCCCGCGATGCCCGCCGGCGAACCGTTGGGATTGGCCGGATAGCGTTCGGCGATCTGTCCGCGGCTATCCGCGTAGCGCAGCGCCAAGGTACCAGACTGCTCCGCCCGGGCAAGTCCGCCCGCGGCAAAGGTCGCCCGGCCTTCGCCGTGGGCGACCGCGATGGGCAGTACCGAACCCGCCATGCCCGCGAGCAATACCGAGGGCGATGGCTCGATCTTCAGCAGCAGCGTGCGCGCCTCGAACTGCTCGGACTGGTTGCGGGCAAACAGCGGCCAGTGGTCGGCGCCCGGAATCAGCTCGCGCAACTGCGACAGCATCTGACAGCCGTTGCAGACGCCCAATGCAAACGTCTCGGAGCGGGCAAAAAAGGTCGCGAAAGCGTCGCGCGCCCGGGCGTTGAACAGCACACTGCGGGCCCAGCCGACGCCGGCGCCCAGCACATCGCCGTAGGAAAAGCCGCCGCAGGCGACCAGGCCCTGGAACGCCGAGAGCTCGACCCGTCCCGCCAGCACATCGCTCATATGGACATCGATGGCGGAAAATCCCGCGCGATCGAACGCCGCCGCCATTTCGAGCTGACCATTGACGCCCTGCTCGCGCAGAATCGCGACCCGCGGCCGCACGCCGGTGGCAATACCGGTGGCAATGTAGGGCGCCGCCACGTCGTCGGTCAGTTCGAAGCTGGGCAGCGCCACCAGTTGATTGTCTGCGCTGTCGATAGCGGCGAATTCCT
This sequence comes from Gammaproteobacteria bacterium, assembly GCA_016708925.1. Taxonomy (GTDB): domain Bacteria; phylum Pseudomonadota; class Gammaproteobacteria; order Pseudomonadales; family Porticoccaceae; genus JAGPUQ01. The sequence continues at coordinate 126,758 of JADJET010000001.1, forward strand.
GCAAGGCGCAATCGGGATTGTCGCGCAGCGCCTGCATCCGGTAACTGGTCTCCGCCCACAGCCGTTGCAGCGCGGCGCGCGTTGCGCGGTAGATTTCCTGCCCGCCGGATGCGATGACGATGTCCTCCGCCGCCGTCACCCTGCCCAGCCGCCGCACGCAGCCGGCGAGGCCGGCCGCTTCGAAGCGCGCGCTGACGGTCGCCACACGTTCGTGCTTTACCTCAAGGACCGCGCCCAATTCTTCGCAAAACAGCACGGCGAGCGGATCGCAATCGACTGGCAGGGAAACCTGTACCCCGCGCCGGCCGGCAAAACACATCTCCGCCAACGTGGTGAACAGGCCGCCGTCGGAGCGGTCGTGATAGGCCAGAATATCGCCCGCCGCCAGACTCTCCTGCATCGCGGCGACAAAACCGGCGAGCCGTTTGGGTTCGTCGACATCCGGGACCCGGTCGCCAAACTCGCCAAACACCTGCGCCAGAATCGAGCCGCCCAGACGGTCCGCGCCCGCGCCCAGGTCAATCAACAGCAGTTCGCTGGCGCTGCCCCGCAACTGCGGCGTCAGCGCCGCGCGCACGTCGCTGACCGGCGCGAACGCCGAGACGATCAGCGACACCGGTGCCGCGACGGATTTGTCGACGGCGCCCTCGCGCCACACCGTGCGCATGGACAGCGAATCCTTGCCAACCGGAATGGCGATGCCCAGCGCCGGGCACAGCTCCAGGCCCACCGCCGCCACCGCGCGATAGAGATTGGCGTCCTCGCCGGGCACGCCGGCGGCGCACATCCAGTTGGCGGACAGCTTGATGTTGCCGATGGCGCCGACCGGCGCCGCCGCGATATTGGTCAGCGCCTCGCCCACCGCCATCCGGGCCGCCGCCGCGCTATCCAGCAGTGCCAGCGGCGTGCGCTCACCCATCGCCATGGCCTCACCGGCGCAGGTATCGAACGCCGCCGTGGTCATCGCGTAATCGGCCACCGGCACCTGCCAGGGCCCGACCATCTGGTCCCGCGCCACCATGCCGGTGATCGAGCGATCGCCGATGGTGATCAGAAACGCCTTGCTGGCCACCGTGGGATGGCGCAATACCCGGGTCACGGCGTCTGCAACGCTGATGCCGCTGGTGTCGAACCGCTTGCCCGGACGCGCGACGGATGTCACATCGCGCTGCATTCGGGGCGGTTTGCCGAACAGCACCGAGAGCGGCAGATCCACCGGACGATCCCCGAACAGCGGGTCCACCAGCGTCAGATGGTGCGCGGCGGTGGATTCGCCCACGACGGCGTAAGGACAACGCTCGCGGGCGCAAATGGCGGCGAATTCTTCGAGATGCTCCGGCGCGACGGCCAGCACATAGCGCTCCTGGGCTTCGTTGCACCAGATCTCCAGGGGCGACATGCCGGGTTCGGCGCTCGGCACCGCGCGCAGATCGAAGTTGCCGCCGCAGCCGCCGTCCTTGACCAGTTCGGGGAAGGCATTGGACAGGCCCCCGGCTCCCACATCGTGAATAAACGCGATGGGATTGGCTTCGCCCCGCGCCCAGCAACGGTCGATCACCTCCTGACAGCGCCGCTCCATCTCCGGGTTCTGGCGCTGCACCGAGGCGAAATCCAGATGTTCGGCGCTGTCGCCCGAGGTCATCGACGACGCCGCCCCGCCGCCGAGCCCGATCAGCAGCGCGGGTCCGCCCAGCGCTATCAATTGGTAACCGGGCTGAATGCCGCGCTTGATGACGTGCTCGGGGCGGACATTGCCGTAGCCGCCCGCGATCATGATGGGCTTGTGATAGCCCCAGCGACGGCCGTCGTGATCGACCTCGAAGGCGCGGAAATAGCCGCACAGATTGGGGCGCCCGAACTCGTTGTTGAAGGCGGCGGCACCGATGGGACCGTCGCGCATGATGGTGAACGCGGAGACGATGCGGTCCGGGCGGCCGTAATCGCTCTCCCAGGGTTGTTCGAAGCCCGGAATCCGCAGGTGGGAAACGCTGAAGCCCGCAAGGCCGGCCTTGGGGCGAGCACCGCGGCCGGTGGCGCCTTCGTCGCGAATCTCGCCACCGGCCCCGGTGCCGGCACCGGGAAAGGGCGCAATGGCGGTGGGATGGTTGTGGGTCTCCACCTTCATCAGGATATGGATCGGCTCGGGATGGGCGCGGTATTCGCCACTTTGGGGCTCGGGGAAAAACCGCCCTCCGGATGCGCCCTCGATCACCGCCGCGTTATCGGAATAGGCCGACAGCACGCCGTCACCCGAGCAGGCATGGGTATTCCGGATCATTCCGAACAGCGTCTGCGCCTGCGGGCTGTCATCGATGGTCCAGGTCGCGTTGAAAATCTTGTGCCGGCAATGCTCCGAGTTGGCCTGGGCAAACATCATCAGTTCGACGTCGGTGGGGTCGCGCCCAAGGCGAAGGAAGCTTTCCAGCAGGTAGTCGATTTCGTCGGCGGCCAGCGCGAGCCCCAGCTCAAGGTTGGCGCGGACCAGCGCCGCCCGGCCCTGCGCCAGTACCGGCACCTGCACGAGGCGACGCGCGTCGTGCTCGGCAAACAGGGCGGCGGCGGCATCGAGGGAATCGAACACCGCCTCCACCATGCGGTCGTGAAGTAGTGCCGCCAACGTCCGATATTCCGCGGTGGACAGGCCGGTCGCGGCACGCACGCGGTAGGCAATGCCGCGCTCGATGCGGTGCACGCTCGTCAGCCCCGCGTTGTGGGCAATGTCGGTCGCCTTGCTGGACCAGGGCGAGAGCGTTCCCGGGTCGCGGGATCACCAGCAACAAGGTGCCGTCGTCGAATTCGGGCGCGCGGCCGGTAACGTCGGCGAGCAGGTCGTTCAAACGGCCTTCGTCGAACGGCGAAAAATCGGCCGCGGTAGCGACGAAATGGACATGCCGCGCGGAAAGGTGCTGCACCGCCGGCACGGCCCGGGTCAGCGCCGCGAGCAGGCGTTCCTGGCGAAACGCGGAAAGCGCCGATGAGCCGGGCAAGATCAGCATCGAAAAATCTCGCGGCAAGGGCGGGTAGGGTCGCGGCATTGTACTGAAAAAGGCCCGCGACGGGCGTTCAAACCGCTCGCTCAGCGGCGCCGGGAACGGAAAAAATCCACCAGCAGCGCGCCGCACTCGGCCGCCAGCACACCCTCGCTCCAGGCAATACGGTGATTGAAACAACCCGCTTCGAGCAGCTCGAACTGGCTTGCGACAGCCCCGGCGCGCGGCTCCCGCGCCCCGAACACGAGCCGCGCCACCCGCGCGTGAATCAGTGCTCCCACGCACATGGCGCAAGGCTCCAGGGTGACGTAAAGCGTGGTATCGATCAGACGGTAATTGCCGCGCCGGCGCGCGGAGTCGCGCAGCGCGTTGATTTCGGCATGAGCGGTGGGATCGCAGGCGCCGATGGGGCAATTCCAGCCTTCCCCCACGACCTGCCCGTCCGCAACCAGCACGGCCGCAACCGGTACTTCACCGGCCGCCGCCGCGCGCCCGGCAAGTTCCAGCGCCAGGCGCATCCAGTGTTCATCGGTACGGAAATCGGCGGTTTCCACGGCGGCGGCTTGTGAGCGGGCGGTTGGTCGATCAAAAGCAGGTGCGGCAGTGCGTTACGCGCGGCGATCCGCGCCAGTCAGGCGTCGCGCGTCATGCGTTCAATGATGTAATCGAGGCTTCTGATACCGTCTTCCTGCTCCCGCTCGGACAGTTCGGAAAGGCTGACACGGTAAAACTCCAGCAACCGCGGCCGCATCTTGGCAAACACCTCGCGTCCGAGCGGACTCAGCACCACCCGGCGAGAGCGCTGATCGTCGGGGTTGACCAGCCGGCGCACATAGCCGGCTTCCTCCATGCGGTTGAGCACACCGTTCAGGCTCTGGCGACTTACCAGCAGATAATTCACCATTTCACTGACCGTCATGCCGGACTGGAAGCCGGGCCGGGACAATGAGCCCAGGATCGATAGCTGCTGGGCACTCATGTTGAATTCATCGAGGATCTTGGCGACTCGCCGCAGCGAGATGTTGGAGGCCTGATAGAGGCGAAAGAACAATTTCTCCGGTGTGTGCTGAATGCTGATCGCTGCTTTTGTCATGGCCGCCAGATACATTGAGTTATAATTTCACGCGCCAGTATAAGAAGAATTTCTCCGGCATGGCAATGACCCAGCGCAGGCCGGGACAGCCATCATTTTGGCAATGTCATTACGCAACCCGCACCAAAAACGGTACAGGAAAGCCCGATGGATTTCGCGCTCGACGAATTTCAGACCAGCCTGCTGACGACCGCGCAGCGGTTTGCCGCCGACCGCCTGGCGCCGGCGTACCGCGCACGCGAAAGCAGCGGCGTGATCGAACCGGATTTGATCCGCGAGATGGGCCGGCTCGGCCTGATCGCTCCCGAGGTTCCGGAGCCGCACGGCGGCAGCGGACTCGACGAACTCACTTCGGGTCTGGTCACCGAAGCCATCGCCAGCGGCGACATGAATGTCGCTTATGTGCAGATCATGGCGTCGCTGCTGTCGAGTTGTATCCTGAAGTACGCTACCCCGGAGGCCATCGCCGCCACCGTGCCGGGGCTGTGCAGCGGCGCGCTGCTGGGCTCGATCGGCGTCACCGAACCGCGCGGCGGTTCCGACGCGGCGAGCCTGATGCTGCGCGCCGAGCGCGACGGCGATCACTATGTGCTGAACGGCGAAAAAGCTTCCATCTCGCTCGCGGACCAGGCCGATTTCAACCTCGCCTTCGCGCGCACCGGAACGCCCGAACAAAAGGCCCACGGGGTATCGGCTTTCATTGTGGACCTGAAGGCGCCGGGCATCAGTCGCTCCCGCTTCGACGACATCGGCGAAAAGGCCGTGGGGCGCGGTTCGATCTTCTTCGACAATGTGCGGGTGGCCACGGCCTTTCGTGTCGGCGACGAGGGCAAGGGCTTCGTGCAGGTGATGCAGGGCTTCGATTTCAGTCGCGCCCTGATCGGCTTGCAGTGCATTGCGGTGGCGCGCATCTGTCTCGACGAAACCTGGCAATTCATTCAGGAACGGCAGGCGTTCGGCAAGCCACTGGCCGCCAACCAGGGCATCACCTTCCCCCTCGCCGAGCTCGAAACCCAGCTTGAAGGCGCGCGCCTCGTCTGTCTGAAGGCACTCTGGCTCAAGTCGCAAAAATTGAAGCACACCCGCGAAGCGGCCATGGCCAAATGGTGGGCGCCCAAGCTCGCCTTCGAGATCGTGCAACAGTGTCTGCTGATCCACGGTCACGGTGGCTACAGCACCGAGCTGCCGTTCGAACAGCGCCTGCGCGATGTGTTCGGCATGCAGATCGGCGATGGCACCGCCCACATCATGAAAATGATCATCGCGCGCGAGCACGTCGGCCGCATCGGCTGACACCGCAGGCGCGGAAGGACTCGCCAACTTTACCGAAAAGCGCACACTGCGTTTCTCCAGCCAACCCGCAACAACAAGAGGACAACCCACGCATGAACTACCAGGACATCATCTACGAAGTCAAAGATCGCGCCGCCTACATCACCATCAACCGGCCCGAGAAATACAACGCCTTTCGCGGCATTACCTGCGATGAGCTGATCCACGCCTTTCAGCGCGCCGGCTGGGACAAGGAGATCGGGGTGATCGTATTCTCCGGCGCCGGGAACAAGGCGTTCTGCACCGGTGGCGACCAGTCCGCCCACGACGGCCAGTATGACGGGCGCGGCACCATCGGTCTGCCGGTGGAGGAACTGCACACGGTTATCCGCGACGTGCCCAAGCCGGTGATCGCGCGCGTTCAGGGCTTCGCCATCGGCGGCGGCAACGTGCTGGCGGTACTGTGCGATCTCACCATCGCCGGGGAAAGCGCCCAGTTCGGCCAGGTCGGCCCCAAGATGGGCTCCGTGGATCCGGGCTTCGGCACCGCTTATCTGACCCATGTGGTGGGCGAGAAAAAAGCGCGCGAAATCTGGTATCTGTGCCGCCGCTACAGTGCGCAGGAAGCGCTCGCCATGGGTCTGGTCAACAAGGTCGTACCCGACGACCAGCTCGATGCCGAGGTGGCGGCCTGGTGCGCCGAGATTGTCGAGCGCAGCCCTACCGCCATCGCCATTGCCAAGCGCTCGTTCGTGGCCAACACCGAGCACATTCGCGGTATCGGCAGCCTGGGTCTGCAAGCGCTCAAGCTGTACTACGATACCGACGAATCCCGCGAGGGTGTCAACGCCCTGCAGGAAAAGCGCAAGCCTGATTTCCGCAAGTATGTGAAATAACCCGGAGCCTCCCATGGATCTCGATCTGCAAGACAAATCCGTCATCGTCACCGGCGGCGCCTCCAACATCGGACGCGCCATTGTGCTGGGCTTCGCCGCCGAAGGCGCCAAAATCACCATCGCCGACCTGGATACCGCCGCCGGCGAAAAAGTCGCCGCCCTGGCGCTCAAACAAGGTGCCAGTGCCGCGCGCGTGGTGAAGACCGATGTGACCGACCTGGCCAGCGTCCAGAATCTGTTTCGCGAAGCCAACGACCAGCACGGCGGCATCCACTGCCTGGTCAACAACGTGGGCTGGGACAAACTCATGTTCTTTACCCAGACCACCCCGGACCTGTGGCAAAAGCTGATCGCCATCAATTATGTCGGCGTGCTGAATTGCACCAAGACCGCGCTGGAATACATGACACCCGCCGGCGGCGGCTCCATCCTGTCCATCAGCTCCGATGCCAGCCGCCAGGGCGAGGCCCGCGAGGCGGTTTACGGCGGTTTGAAAGCGGCGGTCAACAGCTTCATGAAAACCATTGCCAAGGAAAACGGCCGCTACAACATCCGCTGCAACTGCGTCTGCCCGGGCGTGACAGTGCCCGACAGCGTGGACGAGACCAGCGAGAACAGCATGTGGAAGGAGAAAAATTCGATGTTCACGGACGAGCAGTTCGCCGCCATCGCCAAGACGCTGCCGCTGAAGCGCATCGGCAAGCCGTCGGATGTGGCCAATGCGGTGGTTTTTCTGTCGTCCCAGCAAGCCGCCGGTTTCATCACCGGGCAGGTCCTGTCGGCGAGCGGCGGCTACAGCATGATCGGCTGAGCCCGCTGCCTGATTCCAGGGTTTAATTCGCGCAACCCGGCGGTTCGTGCGCAATCCGCACGGCCGTCGCAACGGATCAACCTGCGCTGCTGACCGGATCTTGTGACCCGTAGACAACGCTGCGGTTGCGCCCCGCCTGCTTGGCCTGATAAAGGGCGGTATCCGCGGCTTCTATCCAGGCGGGCAGATCCGCAATCGCTGGCCCGAGTTGCGCGAGGCCGAAACTCACGGTGACACGGCCGGGATAATCCGGCCCGAGATCGCACCGCATGATGGTTTCGCGCAAGCGCTCAATGACGGCCAGTGCGCCGGTGTTATCGGTGTCGGGCAACACCATCGCGAACTCCTCGCCGCCGTAGCGGCACAGAAAATCGCTGATGCGCACCTCTTTTTGCAGTAGCGCCGACAGGCGGCGCAACACCTGATCGCCCACCCCGTGCCCGAAGTGGTCGTTGATATTCTTGAAGTGGTCGATATCCGCGATCACCAGCACCGCGGGCGCGCCTTGGCGCTGGGAACGACTCAGCTCCGCCAACGCCCGCTCCTGCCAGTAACCACGATTCCACAACCCGGTGAGCGCGTCGATGCGAGTGCGCTGCAACAGACTGCGCTTTTCGGCATCCAGACGCTGTGCGAGCTGAAAAGTGATGTTGCCCACCAACTGGGGATAGATCAGCAGGAACGGCAGACAGAACAGGATCTCCCGCGCATTGGTAACCGGCGCCGGCGCCCATCCAGCCAGCAGGACACCGGTGGCGATGCCCGTCAGATGCGCGAGCAGCCCACGCAGGAACAGCCGCATCCCACCCAGAGCCATGTTGTCCATGCTGAGCATGGCGAGCAACAGCGCACTGGGAAGCATGTTGAACTGCATCAGGGCCACCCAAAAACCGCCTGCCAGGGCATCGATCATCAGGTTGCGCCGCTCGGCGCGACTCGGATCGGCTGCGTGACGTGCGCTGAGAAAAGCAATATGAGGCCAGACGAAGCCATTCAGGATCAGCAATAGCCAGGCCCACGGCGGCGCTCCGGCGGAGACAAATACGCCAGCCACGCCGATAAAGCCGAGACCAACACCGATCACCCGCGCCGGGTAGACGCGCCGCGGAAAACCTCGGCCCGGGATGCCGCCAGACGGATTTTCTTTGGTCATCGCGGCCCCTGAGGCGGAAGCTGTTCGGTGAATATTGCCGCTTGCGGAGGCGACAGTGCTGAAAGCGGCTTTGATCAGGCGTTGGCTTCAGACCGCCCATATACGGGCGCGGCCAGAGCAAAGCGGCGCGAATTGTACTGTACCCCCCATCAAACGGGACCCGCCTGGTCTTGTTGTGCCCACAAACACGATCGCTTGGGCGCGGCCATAGAGACTGTGCTTTAATCCGGCACACAAGTCGTTTTACCGCATACCATCACAACAACAGACCGGGGGTATCCATGAAAGTACGACGCATCATTACCGGCACCGACGCCCAGGGCCGTTCCGTTTTTTCCAGCGACGAGCAGGTACCGGACGTCTTCGGCGGCGCCGGCATGGACGGGTTCCATGAGCAGGGCTCGCTGTCCCTGGTGGAACTCTGGAAAGGCGTACTGCCGTCCAACAATTCGGTCGTCAGCGTGCGCGAAGGCCCCTTCAACCTGGAGCCAGATCCGGCTTCCCTGATGGTGCGTCTGGCGACCTTCCCGCCGGAGCCTGAAGGTACGGCAAAGCCTGGCAAGGGCGTGGATTCACATCCCGGCTTTCACATCACCGACACCACCGACATCATCATCGTGCTGGAAGGCGAGGTTTATTCGATGATGGAAACCGGCGAAAAACTGCTCAAGGCTGGAGATGTCCTGATCCAGCGCGGCACCAATCACGCTTGGTCGAACCGTTCGGGCAAACCGACCAAGATCGCTGCGATCATGCTGAGCACGAAAAAGCCCTGAGTTCTTCCTCTGTATTCCAAGACATAAAAAAACCGCGGCGATTGCCGCGGTTTTTCGTTTGCCTACCTCAACGCTTAGTCAGGGCGATCCTGCCGCCGCGACCTCGACCTGCGCGGTCTCGATCAGGGCATTGCGTGCACCCTTGGGAATATCCTCGAGATTGCCGTCGTAGATCAGGCAGTAGAGCGTTTTGCCATCGGCGCCGCCCAGATTACAGGCCACCGCCCGCCGCCCGCCAGTGACGATCTTGTGGGTGATTTCCCCGCCTTCACGGACGCGGAGGAACTCGCCCTGTTCGAAGGCCGCGACCCAGATCGCACCTTCCGCGTCCAGGCAGATGCCGTCCGGCGTGTAGGGCGCCAGATCGGCGAACGTACGCCGATTGGTCAGACTGCCGTCGGCCTGGATGTCGAATGCAGTCAGTTTACCGACGAAGGTTTCGGCCACCACCAGCGTCTTGCCGTTGTTGGCGACCACCGCCCCGTTGGGAAAGTGCACCTGATCGGCCACGGTCTTCACGGTGCCATCGGGCTTGACCAGGGTCAGCGTCGCGGGCTGGGGCGTCTCGTGGGCGAACACGTCGTAGCCAAACGTGCCCACATAGATGTTGCCATTGGGAGCGCAGACGCAGTCGTTGATGTCGTACTTGAGCACGCCCGAAAGGTCGGCGTACAGACTCAGCTCGCCGTTTTTCACCTTCATCAATTTGCGGTCGGCCATGGATACGATCACCACGGAACCATCGGGCAGGAAATTGATCCCCGACGGGCGATTGGGAAACTTCGCGAACTCCTGGCGTTGTCCAGCGGCTGTCAGCGTATACACCGTCAGCCCGAACATGTCGGACACCCAGAGTTTGCCGTCGTGCCAGCGCGGCCCCTCGAGAAACACGAAGTCCTTCGCAAACGGTTGTGTCGTCAGTTGTTTCATTTTTTTGTTCTCCTCGCTAACCCCTTGAACGCCGCCAGGGCGGCGTTACTGCTCTCAGTTGTACATGATGACCGAGCGTGCGCCCTCGCCACGACTCATGGCGTCGAAGGCATCGTTGACGTCTTCGAGACGAATGCGGTTGGTGATCATGGCATCCAGCTTGAGATCGCCTTTCATGAACAGATCGACAAACTTGGGAATGTCCTTGGACGGAATCGAAGTGCCGTAAGCGGAACCCTTGAAGTGCTTCTCGCCGAAGAAGCCCAGTACCGGCAGCTCGATCTCGGTATCCATGGAAGGCACGCCGACAATGACCGCGGTGCCGGTCGCACGCGCCATCGACCAGGCCTGTTCGATCGTCGCCTTCAGACCCAGTGCTTCGAACGCGAAATGCACGCCGCCCCTGGCCAGGGCACGCACTTCCTTGACGGGATTTACCGCCTTGGGATCAATGGCATGGGTGGCACCCAGCTTCAGCGCCAGTTCGCGCTTCTGGGGGACCGGGTCGATGGCGATGATCATGGTCGCGCCGGCAATGCGTGCGCCCTGGATGATGGAGAGTCCAACGCCGCCGCAACCGATCACCGCACAGCTGTCGCCGGGATTGATCTTCACGGTGTTGAGCGCGGCGCCAACGCCGGTGGTCACGCCGCAGCCGATCAGGCACACAGTGTCCAGCGGCGCGTTGTGATCAACCTTGATGGCATTGCCTGCGGGGATGACCGCCCGCTCGGAGAACGTGCCCACGCCGACCAGTTGGCCGATGGCCTGGCCTTTCGCGTTTTTCAGGCGGGTGGTGCCGTCGGGCAGACAGCCCTGCCAGATGACCTTGCCCATCTCCACGCACATGAACGGCTTGCGCTCCAGACAGAACAGACAGTTGCCGCAGGCGGGAGTGAGCGAAGCGACGACGTGATCGCCAGGCTTGAGGTCGGTCACGCCGGAGCCCACCTCTTCCACGATGCCGGCGCCCTCGTGACCCAGCACGGAGGGAATCGCGCTCTTGATCACTCCGTAGCGAAAGGAGTAATCGCTGTGGCAGATGCCGCTGGCGGTGTATTTGATCAATACTTCATTGGCTTTCGGGCCTTCCAGCTCCAGCTCCTCGATCACCAGCGGAGCCCCGACTTCATACAGTACTGCGGCTTTTGTTTTCATGAAAATGTCTCCCGGCCGATCGCGGATCGGCGTGCAAATTGGTCTGATTGTCGGATATCAGCTGTAGCTGATGACCGAGCGCGCACCTTCGCCACGTCCCATCTCTTCGAACGCGCGGTTGATGTCCGCAAGCCCGATCCGCTGCGTGATCATTTCGTCGAGCAGCAACTGTCCTCTTTTGTACAGATCGACAAAACGCGGGATGTCGCGCTTGGGCGACGATGAGCCGTAACAGGAGCCCTGAATTTCGTATTCGGCCAGCAGACCGGCAGCGGGAATTTTCACCGACTGATCCAGTGATGCCACACCGACGATGATCGCCTTGCCGGTGGGACGGATCATGCCCCAGCACTGCTGCATGGTCTGGACCTTGCCCAGCGCCTCGAACGCGTAGTGCACGCCGATTCCGCCGGTGATTTCCTTGACCTTGGCCATGGGCTCTTCGACAAACGGATTGATGGTATGGGTGGCCCCCAGACGCATCGCCAGCTCGCGCTTTTCTTCCATCGGGTCGATGGCGATGATGATGCTGGCACCGGCGATGCGCGCACCCTGCAAAATGGAAAGACCGACCCCACCGCAACCGATAACGGCCACGCTCTCGCCCCATTGCACCTTGGCGGTGTTGAGTGCCGCGCCGGTGCCGGTCGTAACGCCGCAGCCGATCAGGCAGGTGACATCCAGGGGGGTGTCGTCGGGCACCTTGATGGCCGAGCCCGCTGGCATGACCATGTATTCACCGAAGGAACCCACGCCGCAGAGCGCATAGACGTCCTCACCCGCCAGCGTCTTGTGGCGCGTGGTACCGTCGAGCTGGGTGCAGTCGGTGAGCAGTCTGTTCATCTGGGAGCACATGTACTCCTTGGATTCCCGGCACATGCCGCACTTGCCGCAGCTCGGGGACAGGGAGGCGATGACCTTGTCGCCTGGTTTGACATGGGTAACGCCGGGGCCGATGGCTTCCACGATACCCGCACCCTCATGACCCAGCACCACCGGGAAGGGTGAGCGCAGCACACCGTGGGCTACGGAATAATCGCTGTGGCAGATACCGCTGGCGACAGTGCGCACCAGCACTTCGTTTGCTTTTGGCGGTGCCAGCTCCAGCTCCTCGATCGTAAACGGCTGGTTGACCGCCCGCAGTACTGCGGCTTTGATTCGCATGATGTCCTCCACTAAACACGGGTGATTATTTTGGCCACGCAATAGTACAGGATGGCGCCCGATCGGCAACAGGTTGCCGACCCCGGATCGCATGGCAACGGCGCGCGGCCTCATCTGCCGCCAATCGGACCCTGCGGGGCCCACAAAAAGGGCTGGCACCTTGCGGTGCCAGCCCTTGCGAAACAACGAACTGCGACCGAAAACGGCCGGGCCTTACACCATCTTGAAGCCTTCGTAGTTATTGGCCGCTACTTCATCGCACTTCTTGCGATAGTTGGGCGCGCCACCGGCGTAGAGCAGGAAGGTGCGCTTCTTGCCAGGCGTATTGGCCCCCATGAACCAGGAATCCGCCTTGGTAAACAGCGAGCCGGCGGCCGTCTCGTAGACGTGGTCGGTCCAGGCCAGCTCGGCGTCACGGGTCGCTTCACAGCGCTTGTATTGGTGATTTTGCATGTGTTTAACCAGATCGGTCACCCACTCGACATTTTGCTCGATGCAACGGGGAATGTTGCAGAAAGTGGCGCCATTGTGGGGGCCGACCAACATGAACATGTTGGGGAAACCGTTGACCTGCATGCCCAGATAGGTTTCCGGACCGCCGCTCCACTTGTCGACCAGCGCCTGACCGTCTTCACCGCGAATATCGATGCGCTTGAAGGCACCGGTCACCGCGTCGAAGCCGGTGGCGTAAACGATGAAATCGAGGTCGTACTGTTTGTCGCTGGTCTTGATCCCGGTCTCATTCACACGCTCGATCGGCGTTGCGCGCAGGTCGACCAGGGTGACATTGGGCTGGTTGTAAACCTCGAAGTATTTGGTTTCCATCGGCACGCGCTTCATGCCGAAGCCATGGTCCTTCGGAATCAGGATGTCCGCGACTTTCGGATCCTTTACACGCTCGCGAATTTTGCGCGCGATGAACTCGGTGATGATGGCATTGGCTTTTTCGTCGGTCATGATGTCGTAGAAATTGGCCAGCCAGATGCCGAAGCCGGGTTCACCGTAGAGTTTTTCGAATTTGGCTTCGCGCTCTTCAGGGCTGACATCGAAGATCGAACGCATGTCGAACTGGTGGAGAAATCCGGCACCGGATTCCTTGCAGATCTTGAACAGCTCCGGATAGCTCGCCTTGAGCGCGGGCTGCTCTTCATCAGTGATTTTCGAGTTGTTCAGCGGTGCGCACCAGCTGGCGTCGAGCTGAAAAACCGTGAGGTGTTCGGCGGTCTTGGCCACTTCCTGAATCACCTGCACTCCGGTAGCACCGGTGCCGATGACACCGACGCGCTTGCCTTTGAAGTCGACCGGCGTTTTGGGCCAGCGCGAGGTGTGGCAGTAGTCGCCCTTGAAGCTGTCGATGCCTTCAATGCGCGGCATCTGGGTCGCCGACAGCACGCCGACCGCGGTAATCAGGAAACGCGCACGGGCTTTTTCGCCACCTTCGAGCTCGACTTCCCAGAGGTCGTCGCCTTTGATGAACTTGGCTGCGGTGACCTTGCTGTTGAACTGGATGTCCTTGCGCAGATCAAGCTTGTCGGCAACAAAGTTGAAATAGCGTTCGTTGTCGGCCTGGCCGGAAAAATGCTCGGTCCAGTTCCATTCCTTCAGGATTTCCTCGGAAAAGGAATACGCGTAGGTGTAGCTTTCGGAATCGAAGCGCGCACCGGGATAACGGTTCCAGTACCAGGTGCTGTCGACACCATCACTGGTCTCGTACATGCGAACATTCATGCCGAGTTCGCGCAGGCGATAAAGTTGGTACATGCCGGAAATACCGGCACCGATGATGATTGCATCGTATTGGGCGTTGGACATCTCTTGCATTCCTCCTATAAGGATATTTACACGCTGACAGAAAATTCGAATACTTTGAGCTGGCCGGGGCAGAACTTCAGCGGAGTTTCTCGGTGCTTCATGTATCCTGAGCATGTCACGCGTCATTTGTGACTGCGTCCCGCCCACCTGTAACACCTGACGAAACGGTGACAGCACGATAAAGCCTGCCCGGTCCCACAGATACAGAGTCGTGTCAAGACTCTGCCTCCCGAAAAAGCGGCGGGAGTACACCATAATTGACTTGGCGCAGCAAGCGCGGCCGCACGGCCGGGCAGCGGATCGACAGCGCCCTGCCGCGTTGCGCGGCAACGGCTTCCCGGTCCATCTGCTTGATATCCGGTGGGTAGCTCGTTATTGCCCCTGTTGACGCGCAGCGCTGGTCTACCCCCGCGCGTCGGGAAAGCGAGCTGCCTGAAACGCCAAAGGGCTACAACCTGTCGGCTGTAGCCCTGGAAGCTCCCTTGAACTTCGGCCGAACCCGGCCCCGGTTACTGCATCTTGAAGCCTTCGTAACCCTTCGCGGCCACTTCATCGCATTTCGCGCGATAGGCAGGACCACCGCCGCCGTAGAGCAGGAACGTGCGTTTCTTGCCGGGCGTGTTGGCACCCATGAACCAGGAATCCGCCTTGGTGAGCAGCGAGTCCTTGACCGTGTCATAGACGTGGTCGGTCCAGGCGTCTTCAGCCGCAAGCGTTGTTTCGATGCGCTTGTAGTTGTGGGCTTGCATGTACTTGATGCAGTCGGTCACCCACTCCACGTTCTGCTCGATGCAGCGGGGAATGTTACAGAAGGTGGCGCCATTGTGAGGGCCCACCAGCATGAACATATTCGGGAAGCCCGTCACCTGCATGCCGAGGTAGGTATGCGGACCATCACTCCAGCGCTCGGACAACGACTGTCCATCCACACCACGGATATCGATGCGCTTGTAACCGCCGGTGACTGCATCAAAGCCGGTGGCGTAGATGATGAAGTCGAGATCACACTGCTTGTCGCTGGTCTTGATGCCCGTGGCATTCACACGCTCGATGGGCGTCTTGCGCAGATCGACCAGTTTCACGTTGTCCTGATTATAGGCCTCGTAATACTTGGTCTCCATGGGCACTCGCTTCATGCCGAAGCCGTGATCCTTGGGAATCAGGATATCCGCCACCGCCGGATCCTTGACCCGCTGACGGATTTTCCGGGCAATGAAATCCGTGATGATCGCGTTGGCTTTTTCGTCGGTCATGATGTCGTGGAAGTTGCCCAGCCAGATACCGAAACCGGGCTCGGCATAGAGCCTTTCGAAAATGGCTTCGCGTTCTTCCGGGGTTACATCGAAGATGGACCGCATGTCGAACTGATGGACAAATCCGCCAAATGACTCGCGGCACTTCTTGAATACTTCGGGGTAGCTGGCCTTGAGCGCCGGCTGCTCCGCGTCCGTGATCCTGGAATTGTTGAGGGGCGCACACCAGTTCGCGTCCAACTGGAATACGGTGAGTTGCTTCGCGGTCTTGGCGACCTCCTGAATCACCTGCACGCCGGTGGCGCCGGTACCGATCACGCCGACGCGCTTGCCTTTGAAATCAACCGGGGTTTTCGGCCAGCGCGCGGTGTGGTGGTACTCGCCCTTGAAGCTGTCGATACCTTCGATTCTCGGCATCTGGACCGCCGACAACGGGCCGAGCGCGGTGATCATGTAGCGTGCGCGCGCTTTTTCGCCGCCCTCGATCTCCACTTCCCACTGATTTTCGTCCTGCAGGAACCTGGCTGCCGTCACCTTGCTGTTGAACTGGATGTCTTTGCGCAGATCCAGCTTGTCCGCGACAAAATTGTAATAGCGCTCGTTTTCAGCCTGGCCCGAGAACCGTTCGCTCCAGTTCCATTCCTTGAGAATTTCGTCGGAAAACGAGAAGGCATAACTGTAACTCTCCGAATCGAAGCGCGCGCCGGGATACCGGTTCCAGTACCAGACGCCACCGACGCCATCACCGGTTTCATAGGCACGCACCTTGAGACCAAGCTCGCGCAGCCGATAAAGCTGGTACATGCCGGCGATACCGGCTCCGACGATGATTGCATCAAACTGTTGGTTGGGCATTGCGTTCTCTCCACTTCCTACTCGTTAAAGAATTTTCGCATATACGGACCGGGGTGTGCGCAACGGACAGGCCCACCCAGATTGCGGATCAAACCGCGCACACGGAGACTGATCGCAGCGATAAAACGGCGCGACCACCCTGCCCGGTCTGGCCTCGACGACCATTCTGATTCTTCTGGCGTATTCGCCCCTTGATTCACGTCAAGCTGATGCGGGAAGGATCCCGGCCGGATTATGACACCGCGCCCGAGTCGCGCCCTGGCGGCCACCCACAAGCAGTGCATTGGCGGCATTGCGAGGACGCGCCAAGGCAACAACAACCCGCGGCGTCGGCTATTCCGGATTTGCGGTCCAGGGTCCGGTGTCACTACCCACGGAACCCGATCATCCCAGAGCAAAGCCTTCGTAATTCCTTGCCACCACCTCGTCACACTTCTTGCGGTAGTTATCCTGCCCACCCACGTAAAGCAGCACGGTACGCTTTCTGCCCGGCACATTGGCTCCGGTAAACCATGAATCGGCCTTGGAAAGCAGGGATTTTTGGGCATATTCGTAAACGTGCTCGGTCCATGCGAGCTCTGCTTCCCGCGTCGCTTCGATGCGCTGGAAATTGTGCTCCTTCATATACCCGAGACAGTCTGTCACCCATTCCACGTTCTGCTCGATACAGCGGGGGATATTGCAGAGGGTGGCGCCATTATGGGGGCCCACCAGCATGAACATGTTGGGAAATCCGGCGACCTGCATGCCCAGATAGGTTTCCGGCCCCCCCGCCCACTTGTCAGTGAGGGACTGTCCATCCTTGCCGCGAATATCGATGCGCCGGAACGCGCCGGTCACCGCGTCAAAGCCGGTGGCGTAGATCAGGATATCGAGGTCATATTCCCTGACGCTGGTCTTCACGCCCCTGGGGGTGATGCGCTCGATGGGCGTCGCACGCAGATCGACCAGGGAGACGTTGTCCTGGTTATAGGCCTCGTAGTAGCCGGTTTCCATGGGCACCCGCTTCATGCCGAAGCCATGGTCCTTGGGAATCAGGATGTCAGCGACTTTCGGATCTTTTACACGCTCGCGAATTTTTCTGGCGATAAAATCGGTGATGATGGCATTGGCCCGTTCATCGGTGACGGTGTCGCGGAAGTTCGCCAGCCAGATGCCGAAACCGGGTTCGCCGTAGAGCTTTTCGAACAGGGCTTCACGCTCCTCCACCGATACTTCAAAAATCGAGCGGCGATCAAATTGATGGAGGAACCCCGACATGGTTGATCGGCATCTGCTGAACAGCTCGGGATAACGCGCCTTCAGGGCATCCTGCTCGGTGTCGGCAATCTTCGCGTTGTGCAGCGGCGCGCACCAGTTGGCATCAAGCTGAAAAACGGTGAGGTGACCGGCCGTCTTCGCCACTTCCTGAATGACCTGCACGCCGGTGGCGCCGGTGCCGATCACGCCGACCCGCTTGCCCGTGAAGTCGATAAGCTCCTTGGGCCAGCGCGCGGTATGACAGTACTGGCCCTGAAAACTCTCGATGCCCTCGATTCTGGGCATCTGGTACGCCGACAAAATGCCGATCGCGGTGATCAAAAAGCGTGCCCTGACCTTTTCTCCGCTCTCGATTGCCACTTCCCATTGATTCTCGGCGGGGAGAAATCTGGCGGCCGTCACCGTGCTGTCGAACTGGATGTCCTTGCGCAGATCGAGTTTGTCGGCCACGAAATTGAAGTAGCGTTCGTTTTCCGGCTGACCAGAGAAATGCTCGCTCCAGTTCCACTCCTGGAGAATCTCCTCGGAAAAGGAGTAGGCGTAGGTGTAGCTCTCCGAGTCGAAGCGGGCGCCGGGATAGCGATTCCAGTACCAGGTACCGCCAACGCCGCCGCCGGCTTCGAAAGCCCGCACCTTGAGCCCCAATTCACGCAAGCGGTACAGTTGGTAAAGACCCGACACGCCGGCCACGATGATGATTGCGTCACAGGCTGTATTGGCCATTTTCATCTCTCTCGCAAAGGACAGTTGTTTGCAAACTGGACGGCGCGCCGGGCAGAACCGCTACTCTGAAAATCTGTCATGCCCGCGAAAGCGGGCATCCAGTGCTTTGTTTCTACTGAATTCCCGCCCCGCCTCCGCGGGGGCAGGCCCTGCGCGGGAACGACGAAAAGCGGATTTTTAGTAGTGCCTTGTTCACTGACAAGACCCCATTGTCAGGTCGCCATGTAACCGCCATCGACGGGCAGTGCATGCCCGGTGATGTAGGACGCGCTCTCGGAACACAGGTACACGGCTGCGTCCGCGATCTCGCTGGGTTCGCCAAGCCGTTTGACGGGCTGCGCGGCAATCATGGCTTCACCCACCCGGGGACTTTCTTCAAAGATACGCATCAGCATGGGCGTGCGGATCGGCCCCGGGCACACGGCATTGACGCGGATTTTCTTGGTGGCGTAGTCGAGCGCCGCCGATTTGGTAAGACCGATCACCGCGTGCTTGGCGGCGGAATACTGGCCCAGATTTTTAACGCCGATCAAACCCGCGTCGGAAGCCGTATTGACGATGGCGCCACCACCCTGAGTCAGCATCTGGCGGATCTGGTATTTCATGCACAGGAAGACACCGAGGATGTTGACCCGGTAGTTCAGCATGAAATTCTCCTCGGTGGCATCGGCCAGCTTGGAGGATTCGCCTTCGACACCCGCGTTATTGAACGCGCAGTTCAGCCCGCCGAAATTCACCACCGCCGCCTTGACCAGCGCTTCCGCATCGGCGGCCTGCGACACATCACATTTCAAAAAAATGGCCTTGCCTCCCGCCTTGGTGACCAGATGCGCGGTCTCTTCACCGCCGACCACATTGATGTCGGCGACCACCACGCTGGCACCCTCGCGGGCGAAGATTTCACAGGCCGCCCGCCCGATGCCACTGCCACCCCCGGTTACCACTGCTACCTTACCTGCGACGATTCCCGCCATGACCTGACTCCTCTGGTTGAATTAACTTTCTGAATGAAGTTGTTGAACTAACCTATTGAATATATTTATCAATGGGGGGCATTATCCAACCATGTCCGTGGCGTGGAAGCGCCGTGGATCGCTCACATGGCAGCCTCCCGATGCATGGGTTCCAGATAATCCGGATTGGTAACACGCACCTTGTCGATCACCTGGCGCAGGGCAAATGCCATGACAGCATCCCACTGCGCATCGAGTTTGCCCGCCCGCGCGCTGGCGCAAAACGCCGCGTAGGGCTCGGTCACCGACGGCTCGCTGCCGGTAAGGCGCGCCAGCTCGCGCATCTGGCACTGTGCCGCAAGTGTGCTTGCCGCAAGCTCGCGCTCGACGACTTTCAGCAGGAACACCGCGCACAGGGCATTGTAGCGTTCGCCACCACTGCTGCGACCTGCCACGCCGTTGATGAATTCCGCAACGGTCTTGAGGAGTTCCGGAATGTCCGGCCGGTCCTGGGTCAGGGCACGCAGGCGTTCCGGGCTCATCGGCGTGTCGGTCATTGGTTTTCCGCTCATCGATAGTGCCCCAGGATGGTCATCAGCAGATCGTACTCGATCATGCTGGCGTTGCGGCCGCAGCAGGCAAAGGGCAGCGAGCGACGCTCGCCGCGCAGATGGCCGTCAGCCTGCATCATATTGATGACAGCCCATTTGAAAGCACTGAACACCTCCCACCAGAGAATTTCTTCTGCGCTCACCGAGCGGCCACCGTTGGCGGCATAGGCAGCCTGGAGCTCGCTGCGCGGCCCCATGCCACCCACCGGACGATCGATGTTTCCGTAACGCCAGGAGCGCAGGCATACCCAGCCGAAATCCGCCATGCCGCTGCCCAGGTGGGCACATTCCCAGTCGAGCACGCCGACGATGCCGGTGGGATCCAGAATCAGGTTGCCGATACGATAATCGCCGTGAACGAGTCGCGCCGGCTCCGGCGGGGGTCGGTGCCGCTCCAGCCAGCGGATACCGACATCCAGCGCGGGATGGCCGCCGCCGTAACTGTCGTAGCGCGTCACCTGGGCGGCCAGTTGATCGCGGGAATCCGCGCTTGCCGTGAGGAACGGCAATTCGTCGACCGGAATGGCGTGCAGACGCGCGAAAATCTCGCCGGTCTGGGTGGCGAAACGGGCGCGTGCCTGCGCATACGCCGGATCCGTCAGCAGCGTCTTGGGCAGGGTTTCGCCGGCGATACGGGTCATCACGAACCCGCGCTCCAGGTCATCGGCCGGTTCCAGTTCGAACACCGGCTCCGGCACCGGCAGGCCGTGGCGATGCACTGCCTGGAGAATCCGGTATTGCTCCGCGGGCGGCAAAAACGGCGAGGTCGGCGCGCGATAGGTCTCCTGACGCAACACCAGTTGCTGCGTCCCGCCGGGTTCCACCAGATCGAACAGCAGGGTGCGATTCGAAGCGCCCAGGGTCGCGACCTGCACATTGGCGATGCGCGCCGCGCTGCCATGGCGCCGCTTCACCGCCGCGTCGAGCCGTGCCGCAATCGCCTCGATGACCGGATCGAGAACCATCGGATGGAGCGCCTGCGCCGCCATGTCCCGTCGCGCCGGCTTCAGAGCGGATAGCCGACGGGCTCGCCGTCTTCCAGGAATTCGATGTACTCGGTCATGCCGAGCCCCTCGCGGCCGTCTTCCCAGCGCCAGCGGGTAAAGCCTTCGGCGATGCGACAGGCCAGTTCCTGATCGCCCACCTGACGGCGGTTGCGCAGCGGCGCCATGGTCAGCACCTCGCCGGTGATGCGGATCGCCCGCTTGGCCGTGCGCACCCCCAGCTGCATCCGCGCCGGGTCTTTGTTCGCATCCCATTCGGTGAACACATCGAGATCGATGATGTCCTCGTAAGCGCCGTCAAACAGCAGCACCCCGAGCCGGTGCACGACGCGCTGGCGATCCGTCCGCTTCAGCAACATGAAGCTTCGGTCGGCGTCGAAGGTGGCGATGAACAACCGGTAGAAATAGATGTTCTGCCAGAACCGCGGCCCCCAGGAGTGATCGCGCCAGCCGAAGCCGTCGATGTCCCAGGACTGGTCGCCCACCTGAATGCGGCCCCGGGTGCGGGTGTGCTGATTGAAGTGGCCGAGGGAAAAATCCCGCCCGTACATGGTTTCCTCGCCCGGCCCGGTGGGTTCGCCGCCGTGCATGGGAGAGACGCCGGTGATCTGAAAATCGACCACACCCGGTGCGCGCTTCGCCTGCTTGAACAACGCCGAGGGATTGCGCAACAACTGCGGATCGTCGAGCACCATCAGCTCGCCGCGGTAGGTCATGGAGACCGCCTTGAACGGCTCGGCCACCTGGTATTCGAGACCGCCGGCGCAGTGGCGTTCATTGGTGGTGATTTCCGGGCGCTGAAACTGGCAGGCGACGCGACCATCCGGCAGGTAGAGGCACACCGACAACTCCGCGCGGCCCTCGTTGATCCGGTTGCCGAGGCGCATCCATCCGCCCACGCGCTGCACCGGATCCCAGCCGTTGACGTACACGCTTTCATTGAAATTGGGTTCGGCGGTGGGCTTGTGGGTGTATTCGTCCGCCGGTGCAAGTCGGTAAGTGCTCATACGTCGCGCCCCATGGATCGTTATTGGTTGATCGGCCGTGCCGGCCAAAGCCGCCGGACTATAACCGATCCGGTTCGGGCCGGAAAATTTCGCGTCGATTGCCAGCGCGATAAGCCGTCTCTATGCTGGCGGGACCTTACTCAACCACCCCGGCAGGGGCACAAAACTTCAATAAAACCTCAGTAAAACTTCAGGAGATCCACCATGGCCAAACACATTTTCATCACCAAGCCGGGCGACCGGGTGCGCCTCGACCCCGTCGACGAATACAACCACCCACCCGAAGCGGTGAGCAATTTCAACGAAAGCGCCTACTACAATATCTACGACGGCAAGCAGAAAGTCGGTGGCTGGTTTCGCATCGGCAACCGGGTCAACGAAGGCCATGCCGAAGTCTCCATCTGCCTGTACCTGCCCGATGGCAAGGTCGGCTTCATGTACCACCGCGCGCATATCAGCAGCAACGCCGAGCACAGCGCCGGCGGTGCCCGCTTCGAAATCGTCGAACCCTTCAAGCGTCAGCGTGTCACCTACAGCGGCAAGGTCGCGGTACTCGCCAACCCCAACGACATGCTCAATCCCGCCAAAGCCTTCAAGGAAAATCCCATCCTCGATTGCGAGGTGGAACTGGACTACAGCGGTCTGTCGCCCATGTACGGCGGCGAGCACCTCAACGACGATGGCTCGCCCATCGAACTGGATACCAAGACCGCCATGGCGCGGGCCCACTTCGAGCAGCATGTCGCGGCGCGCGGGCGCATCCGGGTCGGCGAGCAGAGCTGGCAGATCGACGGCCTCGGCCTGCGCGATCACTCCTGGGGTCCGCGCTACTGGCAGAACATTTATTGGTACCGCTGGCTGCCGATTTCCCTGGGGCGCGACTTCGGCGCCATGATCATGACCATGGGCATGCGCGATGGCAGTGTCGACTGCGGCGGCATGGTGTTCACCGAAGGCCGCTACGACCTGATCGTGGACGCCCGCGTGCGCTCCGAATGGGACGCGCAGTTCCACCAGACCGGGCTGACCGCCCGGTGCCGCACCGAGCGCGGCCAGGAATTCGAGATCACCGGCAAGGTCATCTCCCTGATCCCCCTGCGCAACCGCCGCGTCGCCGAGGACGGCACCGAACTCTCCACCCGCATCACTGAAGCCATGACCGAATATCGCTGCAACGGCCACGTCGGCTACGGCCTCTCCGAATACCTCGACCAGATCGAAAACGGGGTGCCGGTGGGCATGGGCATCGCAGCCGCGCGTTGATGCGGCGCGAAACCTCTTGCTTCGCTAACGGTTGCCAAGGCCACCCCGATGCGCCATTGCGCGCGCATCGGGGTGGCGCGACCACGCTAGAGCTCGAACCCAGCCCCGGACGTACCACCTTGAGGCTGGCGTTACCCCTCATCAGCATTGTTACCAGAGGGTAGATTTTTGCCGGCGATTTCACCAGAATTGCCGGCCAAGTGCCGGGCACCGCCCCTGGCGTCGACTAATGTCCGGCGGCTCCATTCCCACCCCGATTGGCTTATGTGCGAGGAGATTACAGCGTGGATATATTTGATTTGACGGGCAAGGTCGCGATCATCACGGGTGGTAACGGCGGTCTGGGCCTGGGTATCGCCAAGGGTCTGGCGTCCGAGGGCTGCGCGGTGGCTCTGGTCGGCCGCAACCGGACAAAAATTGACGCGGCCGTCGCCGAGATGACCGAACTGGGCTACAAGGCCCTGGGTGTGCAGGCCGATGTCTCCCAGGAAGACGACGTCAACCGCATGGTCAAGGAAACCGCCGATCACTTCGGCCGTGTCGACATCCCCGGTCAACAACGCCGCCATCAGCTGGGGCGTGGCGCCGGAAAACTCACCTCGAACAATGGGACGAGTTCATCGCCATCGACCTGACTTCCTGCTTCCTGTGTTCCAAGGCCTGCTATCCGGAATTCATCAGGCCGGCGGCGGCAAGATCATCAACATCGGCTCGGCGATCACCCAAGAAAGGTTTCAAGCTGGTGCACTACGCCGCCGCCAAGGGTGGCATGGATCACATGACCCAGAGCCTGGCCCGTGCCTGGGGCAAGGACAACATTCAGGTCAACGCGGTGCTGCCCGGCCTGGTCCACTCCGAGATGATGCCCTGCTTCGGCCCCAACAGGATTGGCCCCGTGGTGGACTACATCGTCAAAAAGACCCCGGTCCAGCGCTTCGGCATGCCCGATGATTTCGAAGGTATTTCCATCCTGCTGGCGAGCGATGCCTCCAGCTTCATCACCGGCTCCATCATCGTCGCCGACGGCGGCATGACGGTCGGCGGCCTGAATGAGGCGCGAACACCGCAACGCTCAACCAGCAACTTATCCGGAGAACCTGAATGAACAGCAAATTCGATTTGACCGGCAAGGTCGCGATCATCACCGGCGGCAACGGCGGTCTCGGCCTCGGCATCGCCAAAGGGCTGGCGTCGGTGGGCGCCAAGGTCGCGGTGGTGGGCCGCAACCAGGACAAGATCAACAACGCGGTGGAGCAACTCCAGGCCGAGGGCGCCGACGCGCTCGGGATTCAGTGCGACGTGTCCCAGGAAGACGATGTCAACCGCATGGTGAAAGAGACCGTGGCGCGCTTTGGCCGGATCGACATTCTGTTCAACAACGCCGCCATCAGTTGGGGGATTCCAGCCGAGACCATGACGCTGGAGCAGTGGAACAACTTCATCGCCATCAACCTGACCTCCTGCTTCCTGACCAGCAAGGCGTGCTTCCCGGAGATGGTCAAGGCCGGCGGCGGCAAGATCATCAATGTCGGCTCGATCATCACCAAGCTCGGCTTCGGTAAGCTGGTGCACTACGCGGCGGCCAAGGGCGGCATGGACCACATGACCCAGAGTCTGGCGCAGGGCTGGGGCAAGCACAATATCCAGGTCAACGCGCTGCTGCCCGGGCTGGTGGACACCGAGATGATGCCGTGCGAAGGGCCGAAAAAGAACAAGCTGGTGGACTACGCGGTGAAGCGGACACCAGTCGGCAAGTTCGGTCGGCCATCGGATTTCTACGGGATCTCGATCCTGCTGGCGAGCCCGGCGTCGAACTTCATCACCGGCTCCATCATCGTTGTCGATGGCGGTCTCTCGCTCTCGATTTGACCAGTGTTTGATATCACAGCCTTGCCGGGCAGAGTTGTGCCGAGGCTGCTGAACAAGCCGGGCGACGCCCGGATCGATCGTTATTTTCTTGGGAGTAAAACATGAAATTGTTTGATTTGACGGGCAAGGTCGCGATCGTCACGGGTGGTAACGGCGGCCTGGGCCTGGGTATCGCCAAGGGTCTGGCGTCCGAGGGCTGCGCGGTGGCTCTGGTCGGTCGCAACCAGACAAAAATTGACGCGGCCGTCGCCGAGATGACCGAACTGGGCTACAAGGCCCTGGGTGTGCAGGCCGATGTCTCCAAGGAAGACGACGTCAACCGCATGGTCAAGGAGACCGCCGATCACTTCGGCCGTGTCGACATCCTGGTCAACAACGCCGCCATCAGCTGGGGCGTGGCGCCGGAAAAACTCACCCTCGAACAATGGGACGAGTTCATCGCCATCGACCTGACTTCCTGCTTCCTGTGTTCCAAGGCCTGCTATCCGGAATTCATCAAGGCCGGCGGCGGCAAGATCATCAACATCGGCTCGGCGATTACCCAAAAAGGCTATGGCAAGCTGGTGCACTACGCCGCCGCCAAGGGGGGCATGGATCACATGACCCAGAGCCTGGCCCGTGCCTGGGGCAAGGACAACATTCAGGTCAACGCGGTGCTGCCCGGCCTGGTCCACTCCGAGATGATGCCCTGCTTCGGCCCCAACAAGATTGGCCCACTGGTCGACTACATCGTCAAAAAATCCCCAGTCCAGCGCTTCGGCATGCCCGATGATTTCGAGGGTATTTCCATCCTGCTGGCGAGCGATGCCTCCAGCTTCATCACCGGCTCCATCATCGTCGCCGACGGCGGCATGACGGTCGGCGGCCTGTAATGAGGCACGCGAACACCGCAACGCTCAACCAGCAACTTATCGGGAGACCCTGAATGAACAGCAAATTCGATTTGACCGGCAAGGTCGCGATCATCACCGGCGGCAACGGCGGTCTCGGCCTCGGCATCGCCAAGGGTCTGGCGTCGGTGGGCGCCAAGGTCGCGGTGGTGGGCCGCAACCAGGACAAGATCAACAACGCGGTCGAGCAGCTCCAGGCCGAGGGCGCCGACGCGCTCGGGATTCAGTGCG
This sequence comes from Gammaproteobacteria bacterium, assembly GCA_016708925.1. Classification (GTDB taxonomy): domain Bacteria; phylum Pseudomonadota; class Gammaproteobacteria; order Pseudomonadales; family Porticoccaceae; genus JAGPUQ01. The sequence continues at coordinate 152,732 of JADJET010000001.1, forward strand.
ACGTCTCCCAGGAAGACGACGTCAACCGCATGGTGAAAGAGACCGTGGCGCGCTTTGGCCGGATCGACATTCTGTTCAACAACGCCGCCATCAGTTGGGGGATTCCAGCCGAGACCATGACGCTGGAGCAGTGGAACAATTTCATCGCCATCAACCTGACCTCCTGCTTCCTGACATCCAAGGCGTGCTTCCCCGAAATGGTCAAGGCGGGCGGCGGCAAGATCATCAATGTCGGTTCGATCATCACCAAGCTCGGCTTCGGCAAGCTGGTGCACTACGCGGCGGCCAAGGGCGGCATGGACCACATGACCCAGAGTCTGGCGCAGGGCTGGGGCAAGCACAACATTCAGGTCAACGCGCTGCTGCCCGGGCTGGTGGACACCGAGATGATGCCGTGCGAAGGGCCGAAAAAGAACGGCTTGGTGGACTATATCGTCAAGAAAACCCCAGTCGGCAAATTCGGTCGGCCGTCGGACTTTTACGGGATCTCGATCCTGCTGGCGAGCCCGGCGTCGAACTTCATCACCGGCTCCATCATCGTTGTCGATGGCGGCGTCTCTCTGGCGATCTGACACCAACTCGATCCACGCAGAATAACCCCGGTCCCCCGGGGTTTTTTGTTTCTGCTACGCTCGCCACGCTTCTTGATCAACCACTTTTCCAACCTATCGAGGTATTTGCAATGGATGTTGGGCTGTCCATCATTTTTCAGGGCGTCGATCCCAAGTTGACCGACCGACAGGTGTACCAGAACGATCTCGCACTCGGCGATCTCGCCGAAGAGCTGGGCTTTCAGTCGATCTGGGGGGTGGAGCACCACTTCACCGACTACACCATGTGCCCGGACGTGACCCAATTTTTGTCTTACTGGGCGGGCCGTAACCCCAACCTGGCACTCGGCACCATGGTCATGGTGCTGCCCTGGCACGAACCCATCCGGGTGGCGGAAGAAGTCGCCATGCTGGATAACATGTCCGACGGGCGCGTCATCCTGGGCATCGGGCGCGGCCTGGGCCGGGTCGAATTCGAAGGCTTCGGTCGCGACATGAACGATGCGCGCGAATACTTCACCGAATCCGCCGAGATGATCCTCGAAGGTCTCGAAACCGGCTTCTGCGAATACCAGGGCAAACACATCAAACAGGTCCGGCGCGAACTGCGGCCGCGACCCTTCAAGAGCTTCCGGGGCCGCACCTATGCCGCCGCCGTGTCGCCGGAATCCTCCCAGATCATGGCGCGCCTCGGTGTCGGCATTCTGGTCATTCCGCAGAAGCCCTGGTCGATGGTGGAAAAAGAGCTCGCCGCCTACCGGCAGTCCTTCCGCGAGGCCAATGGCTGCGACGCGCCGCCGCCGATCCTGGCGGGCTGGACCTACTGCGATGCCAGCGCCGACCGCGCCGAGGAAATGGCTACGCGCCACATTGGCGCCTACTACCACTCGGTAATCCAGCACTACGAAATGGCCGGCCAGCACCTCAAGCAAACCAAGGGCTACGAGACCTATGCGGCGATGCAGGACCACGTCAACAAAAGTGTCGATGATGCCGTCAAGTTCTTCATGAGCCTGCAAGTCTGGGGTACGCCCGAGCGTTGCTACGAGACCATAAAAGATTTCACCGGGCGTACCGGGTCCGGCGCCTATAACGGCGTTTTCAGCTACGGCGGCATGCCCCACGCAGACGCCGAACGCAGTCTCCGTCTGTTCGCCAAAGAGGTATTGCCGGAAGTCCGCAAACTCCCCGGCGAACCGCTGCTGAAGCGGGAAGCACCGCGCCGCGCCGCCGCAGGCTGAGAAGAAGTCTCCGATGACCGCCGCCCTGCCCTGCTACTACATCCCCCACGGCGGCGGGCCCTGTTTTTTCATGGACTGGACCATGGGGCCCGCTGATACCTGGGACCGGATGGCCGCCTTTCTGCGCGGCCTGGCAGCGGCGGTGGGTACCCGGCCCCGCGCACTGTTGATCATCTCCGCGCACTGGGAAGCCAACCCGGTGCGCATCAACAGCGCGCTGGCGCCGCCGCTGATCTACGACTACCAGGGCTTCCCGCCGCACACCTACCAACTCCGCTACGACGCCCCGGGCGCGCCCTGGCTGGCCGACCGCGCCAGCGCGCTGCTCGGCGCGGCGGGTATCGCCTCGGCGCAGGATCCCGCACACGGCCTGGATCACGGGGTTTTCATCCCCTGCAAACTGATCTATCCGGATGCCGATATCCCGGTCGTGCAGATCTCCCTGCACCCGGATCTGGACCCCGGCGCGCACTTGGCTCTCGGTGCCGCGCTGGCGCCATTGCGCCGCGAAGGCATATTGCTGATCGGCAGCGGCATGAGCTACCACAACATGGCGATCCTGATACGCCAGCCGGAGACAAATCCCGCCGGCGACGCCTTCGACGCCTGGCTTCGGGACGCCTGCGTCGCCGACCCCGACGCGCGCAACCGCCACCTTGCCGCCTGGCACCAAGCCCCCGGTGCCAGCCACGCCCACCCGCGCGCAGAGCACCTGCTGCCGCTGCACGTCATCGCCGGCGCCGCTGGTGCGGACCCTGGCCTGTGCATCTATCGCGACCGGGTGCTGGGTGCGCCGGTGTCCGCATTTCAGTTCGCAAGCTGATCGGTCGGAAGGAACGCGGAGGTGCGTGAACCGCCTCCATCCTGTGTCTTGCGCGGTGCTGATTCCTCCGCCACGCACGGCATAACCCCCTACAATGACCGCCTTGCAGTTTTCTGGCGGCACCCATGTCTCACCCTTATGACACGCTGACGCCCGACGCCGTCATCACCGCCATCGAATCCCTGGGGCTGGTCAGCGACCTGCGCATCCTGACCCTCAATAGCTACGAAAACCGGGTGTATCAGATCGGCATCGACGAGGCGCAGCCGGTCATCGCCAAATTCTATCGTCCCGATCGCTGGTCACGGGAAGCCATCCTGGAAGAACACGCCTTTCTGGACGAACTCCACGCGGCCGAGATTCCCGTCATCGCGCCGCTCAAAATCGCCGGCGCCAGCCTGCACCAGTTCGACGAATTCATGTTCACCCTGTTTCCGCGCAAAGGCGGCTCCGCGCCCGAGCCGGGCGATCTCGATTACCTGTTCAGAATGGGCCAATTATTGGGGCGCCTGCACGGCGTCGCCAGGAATCACGATTTCCGGCACCGCCCCACCATCAGCATCGAGAATTTCGCGGTCGAACCCAGCACACAACTGTTGCAGCACCACTTCGTCCCCGGGGAACTGATCGCGCGTTACCAAAGTGCCGTCGAACAAATCGTCGTCCTGTGCCGGCAACTGTTCGATTATGTGCCCGAGTTGCGCTATATCCGCACCCATGGCGATTGCCATATCGGCAACATTCTCTGCACCCGCGACGACGCCTTGTTCGTGGTCGATTTCGACGACAGCCGCATGGGTCCGGCGGTGCAGGATATCTGGATGCTGCTGTCGGGCGACGCCCATGAACAGCGCCGGCAGCTGGACGAAGTCATATCGGGCTACGAAGACTTCAACGAATTTCGCCGTGCCGAACTGAAACTGATCGAACCCCTGCGCGCCTTGCGGATGATTCACTACACCCATTGGCTCGCGAGCCGCTGGGACGATCCCGCTTTCCCGCGCGCATTCACCTGGTTCAACACGCCCGCCTACTGGACCCAGCACGTCGGCACGCTGGAGCAGCAGTTGTTTTCGTTGCAGGAGGTTGCGGAGGCGCTTTAGCCAACTTCACGGGAGCAGGTATTTCGATGCGCCTGAATACAAGACCAGCTGGCGCCTATCGATCCACAAGGTGGTCTGCCGGCGCGAAGGAAAGCGTGAACCTCGACCGTTTGGCGGCCATGGCTTCCTCCATCGGTGAGATAACAGAATGCGGGCCGCCGGCGGTAAGCTGTGGCGGGAATGGCAATTATTGCCATTTAATGCCATTTGTGGCATCGTCAAACCTCCCTGGAGGTGACCCATGCAAAGCATGAATATTTCGCTGCCCGACCCGCTCAGACAGTTTGTGGACAGCCAGATTTCGACCGGGCGTTACAGCAGCGCCAGCGAATATGTGCGGGAGCTGATCCGCGCCGACGAGAAGCGCAAGGCCGAAGAAAAACTTGAAGCAAAGCTATTGGAAGGATTGAGCAGCGCCGAGACTGAACTGACCCCGGCGGACTGGCGTGCCATCCGCCGGGAAGCCCTGGCCAAAATTGAAGCGCGCAAGCAACCGCGTTGATGCCGACGGTCACCCAGCGCGAGGCGGCGCGGCGCGACCTGGTCGAGCACTTCGTCTATCTCGCCGAAAACGCCGGGCTGGCCGTGGCCGAACGCTTCCTCACCAACGCCGAAACCAGTTTCAACGAGTTGGCGCGGCAGCCCCGGATGGGCGCACCGTTGACGCTCAAGCATCCTGACTTGGCGAACGTCCGCAAGTGGCGGATCAACGATTTTGACAACCACCTGGTGTTCTACCAACCACGCCCTGACGGCGTGGCCATCGTGCGTGTGCTGCACGCGGCCAGCGATTGGTGGCTCCTGTTGGGCTTGGCGGACTAGCCGAGGACGGGACATCCCCATCCTCGGCGGTATCGGATCAGCTTCCGCCGTTTGTGCCCTGACTTCAGGTTTAGCGCACAGCTTCCAGTGGGAGGAAAGGCAACTGGCCCGCGGTCCGTTACGAAAACGACGCCCGATATGTCGCAGGATCGAGTCGGCAGTGGCGATCCGGTCTGCCCAGCAACTCGAATAATCGCGGAGCCTGTCGAAATTCGAATACTCGATACAGTCGAAACTCCTGCTCATGGGTGTTCGCGAATGATAGTTCCCTGTCGCTAATGTAAAAGGGCGTTTGCTTGGAATAGGCGGTAGTTTTGACCTCAATGAATCGCCTCGACCATCCGTATCAAAGGAAAGAATATCGTATCCAGCACCATCACCGCGAACCTTGGATGTGTGCTCGATCCGGTCTGCGAGTCGTTCCTGGCGATTTTGAATCAAGCGCCAGCGTTCATAGTTCAGGACAAACTCTTCACCAGCGAGGCCAAGACTTTGGTTCCGCGCTTCACGTTCCAAGTAGTCGCGCTGGCATAAAGCAGACGGTCGGTAGGACTCCGTTTCTCGTACCTTCAACTCCGAAGTGGCGGTTCTACTCGAACGTTATCAAAATGTTCCGTCAGGGGCATCTCCGCCAGGAGATCGACTGCTTTCGCTGCCGCATCTTCCAATAGCGGCCGGGTAGTAATCTGACGCGTCACCTCTTCGAAGAGCACCTGGCGCTGGAAGTTCTTTCGCGCCCTGTAACCACGAATATGTGGGTATCCAAGCTCGATCATCACGGCACTGATGTTGCCGTGTTTGAATTCAATCGCGCCTTCGGACCGACCCGGCAGCAGTTGATGGAGAGCACGCCTGCTCTCGGATTTATTGTAAGCTTGCCCAGCCAACTCCATCATCAGCATCCGAAGATACGCCGCGACCGTGGCGGCAACTTCTTCGGGTGTCCAGTCCAAGCTCACTTATCGCGTCTCTTGCGCCGAAGAGGTTCACCCCATGTACTCTCCGGCAAGGACCATCGGCGCACGAGTTGACGACGGTTTTCTCCACAATGAAAGCACGCGTGCGTCCCGGTAGCGCCTGGCATATCCGAGCAATTACACAATACTGACGGCATCAGAATATTCCCTCCCCTCCCATCAATCGTCATCTTTTGCCGACAAAGAGCATCGCCATGAACTCAAAAACCGCGTTGCCTACTCAAATTTTGACATACGAATAACCCTGCTTCTGAAGCGCGAGAATACGGGCGATTCCACCTTCGGTTATCAACTCCACGCCGGATAAGAGACTGTCGTGCAGCAAGCCCTTGCGCGCCATCGACACATTGCAGACACCAATATGAACGCCCCGAGCAACGATGCGTTGAAAATCGGCATTGAGATAATCGTCGAGCCGCAACCGGGTAACAGCGGCACCATGCACCACTACCTGTACGTCGACGTCCGGATTCCCCTTGATGATTTCTTCAGCGACACTGATGAGAGTCACCGCCTGATCCGCCTGATCCAGATGCAACAGCACCTTGATCTGCTCGGCACCTGCCCCAGAGACGAGCAGGAGTGAAAACAGCAAGACGAGCCAATTGCGCATGTTCTTGTTCTCGCCGGAGGTCAGGTCTTTTTTCTGAGCCTCGTCAGGTCATTGCGGGTGGATCAGCATTTTTTGCCGCAGTCGCAGCCTCTGCCTCTGCCGCCAGTTCATGATCCCGGTGGGAACCGGATTTGAATATCCGACGGATCACGACGAAAAACACCGGGACGAAGAAAATCGCCAGCAAGGTTCCGGTGATCACGCCACCCAGCACGCCGGTGCCCACGGCATTCTGACTCTCGGAGCCGGCGCCGGTGTTGAGCGCGAGCGGCAACACTCCGAGCATGAAGGCGCCCGAAGTCATGATGATCGGCCGCAGCCGCAAACGCGCTGCTTCCAGGGTGGCTTCGACCAGCCCGGTGCCCCGGGCTTGCAGGTCACGCGCAAACTCCACGATCAGAATGGCGTTCTTGGCGGACAGTCCCACCGTGGTGAGAAGACTGACCTGAAAAAAAATGTCATTGGAGAGTCCGCGACCATAGCCAGCCAGCAGCGCGCCGATGACACCCAGGGGGACGACCAAAATCACCGCGAAGGGAATCGACCAACTCTCGTACAGCGCGGCGAGCGCCAGAAACACCATGGCGATCGACAGCGCGTAGAGTATCGGCGCCTGGGCCCCAGCCTGGGTTTCCTGCAGGGATATGCCGGTCCATTCGTAGCCGATGCCCGGGGGCAGCTTGGCGGCAAGCTCCTCCATTGCCTGGATGGCTTCGCCAGTGGTGTGACCGGGCGACGCTTCGCCCACGATCTCCATCGAGGGAACGGCGTTGTAGCGTTCAAGCCGTGGCGATTTCTTGGTCCAACTGGTGGTGGCAAAGGCGGAGAAAGGCACCATTTCCCCGTTCTGGTTACGCACGAACCAGCGCTGGAGGTCTTCGGGGAGCATCCGGAAATCCGTGTCGCCCTGGACATAGACTTTCTTGATGCGGCCGTTGTGAAGAAAGTCATTGGTGTAGGTCGATGCCCAGGCCGTGGCCAGGGTGTCGTTGATCGCTTCTATGGAAACGCCGAGTGCACGCGCTTTTTCGCGGTCGATATCGACCCGGAAATGCGGTGTGTCTTCGAGCCCGTTGGGGCGCACCTTGGCGAGCCGGGGATCCTGGGCGGCGCCGCCGAGCAACTGATTGCGTGCCGCAAGCAGGGCTTCATGGCCCCGGTGCGCATTGTCCTTGAGCTCGAAGACGAAGCCTGCCGAGTTGCCGAGCGCCCGGATGGGCGGTGGATAAAAGGCTACCGCCCGGGCGTCCTTCATCTGGGCAAAACTGCCCGTGGCCCGGCGCGAGATATCCTTGATGTCCATGCCGGGTTCGGAGCGCTGATCCCAGTGATACATCTGAATATAGCATTGGCCGCTGTTTTGCCCGCGCCCGGTGAAACTGAATCCGGTCACGCAGTAGACGGTCTTGATGGTTTCGCTTTCCTTCTCCGCGTAATACTGCTCCACCTGTTCCAGTATGCCGCGGGTTCGCTCCATGGTGGCGCCGACCGGCAATTGCACCTGCGTGAACATCAGGCCCGGATCATCTTCCGGCAAAAACGCCGTGGGCATGCGGACGAACAGGATGGCGACCGCCGCGATGACCGCGCCATAGATGACCAGGTAGCGCAGCGTCTTGCGCAACATGCCGTCAACCATGCCCCGATAGCCCATCGCGCTGCGCTGGAAGGTGCGGTTGAACCAGCCGAAGAAGCCGCGCTTCGCTTCGTGATGGCCCACCGCCACGGGTTTGAGCATGGTGGCGCAGAGCGCCGGAGTGAGAATCAGCGCCACGAAAACCGACAGCATCATGGCGGAGACGATGGTGATGGAAAACTGTCGATAAATGGCGCCGGTGGTGCCGGGGAAGAATGCCATGGGCACAAACACCGCGGACAGTACCGTGCCGATCCCCACCAGTGCGCCCTGAATCTGGCCCATGGATTTGCGGGTCGCTTCGCGCGGCGAAAGCCCCTCCTCGGCCATGATCCGCTCGACGTTCTCGACCACCACAATGGCGTCGTCGACCAACAAGCCGATGGCGAGCACCATGGCGAACATGCTGAGCGTGTTGATGGAAAAACCGAATGCCTGGAGGATGCCGAAGGTGCCCAGCAGCACCACCGGAATGGCGATGGTGGGGATCAGGGTGGCCCGCAGGTTCTGCAAAAAAAGGAACATCACCAGGGTCACCAGAATCACCGCTTCGACAAGGGTTTCCACGACCCCCCGGATCGCGACACCGGTGAAGGGCGCGGTGTCATAGGCCAATTCCCGGACCATGCCCTCCGGCAAGAACGGATCCAACTCCGCGAGTTTTTCCTTTACCGCAGCGGCGACCTCCAGCGCGTTGGAATTCGGAGCCTGGTTGACGACGAAGCCGGTCGCCTCGTATCCCCTGAAGTGACTCAGAAATTGGTAATTTTCGTCGCCGAGCTCGATGCGCGCCACATCGCGGAGGGCTACTCGGGAGCCGTCGGAGTTGACCCGCAGCAGGATATCGCCGAATTCGGCCGGGGTTTTCAGCAGGGTCTGGCCGATGACGGTGGCATTCAACTGCTGACCTGCCACCGCGGGACCGGCACCCAGCTCCCCCGCGCGCACCTGGAAATTCTGCTCGCGGATGGCTGCAACCACATCCGCCGGTGAGAGTTGGAAGCTATGGAGCTTTTTCGGATCCAGCCAGATGCGCATGGCGTATTGCGAACCGAACAGAGTGACATCGCCAACCCCGTTGAGGCGGCTGATCGGCTCCAGGATGTTGGCCGCCACGTAATCGGACATGTCATAGCGGTCGAGGTCGCCCTTCGGCGCATAAAAGGCCACCACCATGATGGCGCCGGGACTGCTCTTCGATACCTTCACGCCTTGATCCCGCACGCTCTGCGGCAGCAGTGGCAACGCCACTTGCAGCTTGTTCTGCACCTGAACCTGGGCGATATCGGGATTGGTGCCGGGGGCAAAGGTGATGGTGATTTCTCCGGTCCCGGCCGAATCGCTCTTCGACGCCATGTACAACATGTTGTCGAGCCCGACCATGTTCTGTTCGATGACCTGGACCGTGGTGTCCTGCACCGTCTCGGCGGACGCGCCGGGATTCACCGCGCGAATCACCACACTGGGCGGCGCCACCTCGGGAAACTGTTCGACAGGCAGTTGCGTAATCGCGAGGATGCCGCCAATCATCACGAAAATGGCAATAACCCACGCAAAGATGGGGCGGTCGATAAAGAAATTCGACATCTCAGTGCGCCTCGGCCGATCCGCTCGCGGTGGCGGGAACCGTGGTTACCTCGGCGCCCTCGCGAATTTTCTGAAGACCTTCCAGGACTACCTGATCGCCGGCAGCGAGACCTTCGAGTACCAGCCACTGATCGCCGATGGCGCGGTCCACATGGATGAAGCGGCGCTCGACCTTGTTATCGGCGCCCACCAGCATCGCAAACGCCTTGCCGGTGTAGTCGAAGCTCACACCCTTCTGAGGGGCGAGCACCGCGTCCCGACGCACCGCCTGATCAAGGCTGGCCCGCACGAACATGCCGGGCAACAACAGTTGCTCGGGATTGGGCACCGTGCCCCGCAGCGTCACGTTACCCGTGGTCTCGTCGACCCGGACTTCCGAAAACGCCAGCGTGCCGAGGTGGGCGTACTGAGAGCCGTCCTCCAGTACCAGTCGCATGATGGCCGCCCGCTCGCCTGCCGTGGCGAGCCGGCCTGCGGCAAGGTCGCGCTTCAATCGGGTGAGGTCGATACTCGACTGGGTGATATCCACATAGAGCGGATCGATCTGTTGAATCACCGCGAGGGGTGCTTCCTGCTCGGCCTCGACCAGCGCGCCTTCGGTGACCAGGGAGCGGCCGATGCGTCCGGAGATCGGCGCGCGGATGGTGGTGTACTCGAGATTGATGCGGGCGACGTCGCGCTCGGCCTGAGCCACCGCGACACCCGCGACCGCCTCGTTCAGCTCCGCTTCGGCATCGTCATAATCCTGCTGGCTGATCAATTTCCTGGCGATCAGGTCCTGGAAGCGATTCGCCTTGAGGCGCGCCACCTTTTCGCTGGCCAGCGTCCGCTGCAAGGCCGCCTCCGCGCGCTGCTGTACCGCGCGATAACTGTCCGGATCGATCTGGTACAAGGGGTCTCCGGCCTTGACCTGGGCTCCCTCGACAAACAGCCGACGCTGGATGATCCCGGCCGCCTGGGGTCGTACTTCGGCGACACGGTACGCGACCGTCCGCCCTGACAACTCCGTTGCCAGCACCACATCACGCGCCGTAAGGGTGACGATGCCGACCTCAACAGGACCCGGTGCCGGCGGGGGTGCCGCCGTCTTCTGGCCACAGCCAGCGAGTCCGCACGCCGAGACTGCCAGCAGCAGAACCGCGGTGGATCGTAACCTGTCCGAAAACAGCTTGCCGTGAAAAGGAGTGGTCGTACCTGGCATGCACTGTCTCCTCGGTAGCCCGGCCGACGCGGCCTGCTGGCACGCCGGTGTGGATGATTCATTTGAAACGCGCAGAGCGGTGGCCACGGTGCGCAGCCGTCGCGATGGCGGGCGTGTCGTTTCGTCGCCGCCAGCGCTGCCGGATTTAAGCCCGAACGATGCGTTGAACGCAATCTTGATCGCCGGGGGCCGGCATCCGCGTCATGGCGCAGCCCCCCCCCAACAAAAATGCACGGAACTTCAGTAGGAACGCGGCAGGTCCAGCACATTGGTGGCAATGAAGTTGAGCACCATGTTCTGGCTCACCGGCGCCAGACGCGGCAGCATGGCTTCGCGCATCAGGCGCTCGACGTGGAACTCCTTGGCGTAGCCCATGCCGCCGTGGGTGAGCACCGCCTGCTGGCAGGCCTTGAAACCCACTTCGGCGGCCAGGTACTTGGCACCGTTGGCCTCGGCGCCACAGGGCTTGCCGTTGTCGTACAGCCAGGCCGCGCGCATCACACTCAGATAGGCGGCCTCCAGCTCGATCCAGTTTTCCGCCAGCGGGTGCTGCACCGACTGGTTCATGCCGATGGGCCGGCCGAACACGTTGCGGTCCTTGGCGTACTGCGCCGCCCGCTTGAGCGCGCTGCGACCCATGCCGACGGACTCGGCGGCGAGCAGGATGCGCTCGGGGTTGAGGCTGTGCAGGATGTATTGGAAGCCCTTGCCCTCCTCGCCGACACGGTCGTCGACGGACACTTCGAGGTTGTCGTAGAAGGTCATGTTGGAGTTGACCGCCTTGCGACCCATCTTGTGGATTTCCTTGATCTGGACATGCGCCGGGTCCATGTCGGCATAGAACAGCGTGATGCCCTCGTGAGGCTTCTTGCACTGATCGCGCGGCGTGGTACGGGTCAGCAGCATGATCTTGTCGGCCTGCTGCGCCGTGGTGGTCCAGATCTTCTGGCCGTTGATGATGTACTTGTCGCCCTCGCGCCTGGCGAAGGTCTCGATGCGGGTTGTGTCGAGCCCGGCGTTGGCCTCGGTGACCCCGAAACAGGTTTTCTGCTCGCCCGCGATCAGTGGCGGCAGAAAGCGCCGCTTCTGGTCGTCGGTACCGAACACCAGAATCGGGTGGGGGCCGAAGATGTTGATGTGCATGGACGAGGCCGCCGACATGCCGCCGCCTTCGGCGACTGTCATCATCATCAGCGCGGCTTCCTGCACACCGAGATTCGAGCCACCGTAAATCTCGGGCATGGTGATGCCGAGCCAGCCGCCCCTGGCCATGGCCTGGTAGAAATCCTCCGGGAATTCGCCGGTGTCGTCGTGCTCGAGCCAGTAGTCGTCGCCGAAATCCGACATCAGCGCCCGGATGCTGTCGATGATGGCTTGCTGTTCTGTGGTGATGGCAAAATCCACGTGATTATCCTCTCGAAGTTAATCTGTTAACTGATTGATTATTTATCGGTGACTGCCGTGATTCTGTGCCAGAGCTGGTCCGCGCCCCAGCCAAGCACGGCGTCGCCCAGGCGTCGCGCCCATACCGTCTCGTTGCCGAATTCGTCGCGCCAGGCCCAGGCCCGGCGCGTGAAATGGTGCAGACGGTGCTCGTAGGTGAAACCCATGGCGCCGTGCACCTGATGGGCGATGGCCGGACCGACGCTGGCGGCCTGTCCCAGCCGCACTTTGGCGGTGGCGATTTCGACCCAGGCATCGGCATCGACCGTGCCGGTAGCCGCCACTGCCTCTGCGGCGGCATCCGCCGCCGCGTTGACGGCAGCCGCTTCGCCGGCAAGGTCGGCGATCATGTGCTGAATCGCCTGGAATTTGCCGATCGGACGCCCGAACTGCTCCCGCTCGCCGGCATACTGAATGGCGAGTTCGAGCGCGGTGCCCAGAGCGCCCGCCGCCTGGTTCACCCGCACCAGCGCGCCCATGGCATCGAGGCTGTCGGCGTCGAGACCAGCGGGCGCCGCCGCACTCAGGGTCGCCATCGCGCCGTTGAAATCCACGCTATCCCAGGGCTCACCGGCCAGATTGCGATCCGGCGTGAGGACACAGGCGGACGCCGGGACCGCGACCACTAGAACGCGCGCGCCATCACGGGCCAGGGCGACGATCTGCCGCGCGGAGCGAGCATGGGGAACCGCCAGCGCCACGCCGGTGACGGCACCGTTAGTGATCCGATGCTCGCCCCGGGCGATGGTCAGCGGTCCTTCCGGAACTTCCAGGCCCGCCTGGGCCAGCAGCCAGCCCGCCAGCAGGGTTTCCGCCAGCGGCACCGGCAGCGCCGCCGCGCCCGCCGCCTTGAGCACGGCAAAGCCGTCGAGCATGCCGGCGCCGGCGCCGCCGCATTCCTCCGGCACCCAGGTGAGATGCAGGCCGGATGCTTCGATGGCCTGCCACAGCGCGCTTGGCCACTCGCCCTTTTCGGCGGCATTGATGGTCTCGGACGTGCTCAAATCGGCAAACAGGCGCGTCGCCGTGTCGAGAATGACTGTATCGAGAGTGTGGCTGTCGGTTTCGCTCATGGATCGCTTCCGTGGGTGGTCGGGGCAGTGATGCGAGGATGCGGGAGGCGGCTAGCGCAATCCCAGTTGGCGGACGATCATGCCCTTCAGCACCTCGTTGGTGCCGCCGCGCAGTGTCGAGGACGGCACGCGCAGGATGGCCTCGCGCATCAGGCGCGGCAGTACCCCGCTGGAACTCAGCAGCACTGCCTCCGGCAGCACCACCCGCAACTGTTCGATCAGCTCGCGCTCGAAGCGGGTGGCCATGTCCTTGACCAGGGCGGCCTCGGTTTCCGGCGACTTGCCTTCCTGCAGCAGGCCCGCGATACCCAGCGACATGCGCCGCAGCGTCTTGATGCGGGCCACCAGATGACCGAGTACCTCGCGGGTGCGGTCATCGGGATTGGCGGCCAGTACCTGCATGGCCTCGCGCAGGGCGATGAAGCTGCTCAGGAAGCGTTCGGGGCCGGAGCGTTCGAGGGCGAGCTCTCCCACCACCAGACTCCAGCCGTGCCCTTCCTTGCCGAGCAGATGGGACTCGGGCACGAACACGTCTTCGAACAGGGTCTCGTTGAAGTGAACCTGGCCGCCGATGTCCTCGATGCCGCGCACCGTCACGCCCGGGGCTTTCAGATCGATGATGAGCTGCGAGAGTCCCTGGTGGCGCGCCTTCTCATCCGCCGGCGCGGTGCGCACCAGGGAAATCATGTAGTCGCAGCCTTCGCCGTGGGCGCCGGTGGACCAGATCTTGCGGCCGTTGACCTTCCAGCCGCCCGCGACCTTGTCCGCGCGGGTACGCACCGAGGCGAGATCGGAGCCGGTGTTGGGCTCGCTCATGCCGATGGCGCAGAAGGTCTGGCCCGCGGCCATGCGCGGCAATGCGCGGTTTTTCACCTCAGCGCTGGCGTGACGCAGCATCTGGGTGCCGCTCTGGCGATCGGCGATCCAGTGCGCCATCACCGGCGCGCCGGCGGCGAGCATTTCCTCGGTCACCACATAACGTTCGAGAAAGCTGCGCTCGTGGCCGCCGTACTGCCTGGGCCAGGTCATGCCGAGCCAGCCGCGTTGACCGAGCTTGCGGCTGAATTCGGCGGAAAACCCGGACGCCCAGCAGTCGGCCATGGGGACAAAGCCGCCGCTGGCGCGTTCGGCGGCGAGAAATTCCCGCACTTCCTGACGCAGCGCGCGCGCCGCGTCCGGCATGGTGACCCGGGGAAAACGAAACCGACTGCTGGACATGCGTCCCGCTCCTCTCTTACAGCAAGTAAACGATCTATGGATTTGGCTTGACGAAGTCCCGCCGCGCCTCAACCGCCGATCAGGATGGCCTTTTCCTCGGTGTACTCGACCAGACCACTGGCACCCCATTCGCGGCCGTTGCCGGATTTCTTGTAGCCGCCGAAGGGCGCGGCAAAGCTGAACGCGGGACCGTTCACCTTGACCTGGCCAGCGCGCAACTGGCGCGCGATGCGCATCTGGGTCTCGCGATCTTCCGCCCACACACCGCTGGACAGGCCGAATTCGGTGTCGTTGGCGATGGCGATGGCTTCGTCTTCGGTGCGGTATTTCAGCAGGCAGAGCACCGGACCGAAAATTTCTTCCTGCGCGATGGCCATGTCGTTGGTGACATCGGCAAACACCGTGGGCTGCACGTAAGCACCGCGCGTCAGCCCCGCGGGCCGCTCGGTACCGCCCGCCACCAGGCGCGCGCCTTCGGCGATGCCTTTCTCGATGTAACGCACCACGCTGTCGCGGGCCCGCATCGAGCTCAGTGGGCCGAGGAAAGACGCCTTGTCGGTGGGATCGCCGACTTTCAGCGAATCGGCAACGGTTTTCGCGACTTCGACGGCTTCGTCGTACTGGGATTCATGCACCAGGATGCGGCTCAACTGCACGCACATCTGTCCGGAGTTGAACATGGAATCCTTGATCACATACTTGATGGCCTTGGTCACGTTGGCGCCGGGCGCCACCACGAAGGGCGACTTGCCGCCCAGCTCCTGACACACGCGCTTCACGCCGCCCGCCGCCGCCTTGGCGATCTGCACGCCGACTTCGGTCGAGCCCGTGAAGGACACCATATCGACCTCGGGATGGGTGGAGAGCGCATCGCCCATCACCGAGCCCTTGCCGGTGACCAGATTGAACACGCCCGCCGGCAGCCCGACCTGCTCACAGGCTTCGGCGAAAATGAAACAGGACAGCGGTGTCTGCTCGCTGGGCTTGAGTACCGAGGTACAGCCGGCGGCCAGTGCCGGGCCCACCTTGGCGATCACCTGGAACAACGGAAAATTCCAGGGCGTGATGAAGGCGCATACACCCACAGGTTCGCGGACTACCAGATAGCCTTCTTCCTGGCGCTCTTCTTCCATCGTGTGGGCCAGATTGCCGAAGATCGACAGCCCCTGGATGGGGCCATTCACCTGGATGCCCTTGGCGAAATGCACCGGGATGCCCATCTCCTGGGAAATGAGACTGGCGAGTTCGTCGGCGCGCTCGGTCAGCCTGGCGCAGATCGCATCGATGTAGCCCTTGCGTTCGGCGGCGGAAGTGCGCGACCAGGAATGAAACGCGCGGCGCGCAGCCGCCACGGCGCTATCGACATCCTGCGGATGCGATGCCGGCACCCGGGCAAACGCTTCCTCGGTGGCGGGATTGACGAGCGTGCTGAATTCGCCACTGCTCGCGGCTACCCATTTGCCGTCGATAAAAATCTTGTTGTACTCGATCATGTTGTTATCCCCCCGCAAAAAATGAATGCCTGTAACCCGGAAACCGCGCCCGTTCGGCGCGCCCCTCAGGCCAGGCCGAGTTTTGGCCGCATCCAGACGGCAATCTTGGCGACGGCGTCGTCCGCCTCGGGCGCATTGCCGACCATGAACTGAAACACATGCTGCATTTCCGGAAACACCTGAAGCTGCACATCCACGCCGGCCGCCTTGGCCTTTTCGACGAAGCGCTCGCTATCCGACAACAGACCTTCGTAGGCGCCGACCTGCACCAGCGTGGGTGGAAAACCCTTGAGATCGGCATACAGCGGGTTGGCGAACGGATCGGTCGGCGAACCTTTCTCGCCCAGGAACGCCGCGCTCATGCCTTCGAGCACACCGGGCGCTACCAGCAGATCCTTGTCGGCATTGGTCTTCAGGCTCGCGCCCTTGCCTTCCATGTCGTACCAGGGCGAGATGGGCGCGCAGGCGGCCGGCAGCGGATGGCCCTTGTGACGGGCGTAGAGAATCATGCTGGTGCACAGGTTGCCGCCGGCGGAATCTCCCGTGGTGCCGATATGCTCGGGCTTGAAGCCCAACTCCAGCAGCTTGGCGTACACCGCCACCGCCTGCTCGACGATCCCCGGGTGCGGGTTTTCGGGCGCGCGGGTGTAGTCGAGGGTGAATGTCGGGCAGCCCATCGCCTTGGCCAGATGGCCGTACAGCTTGCGGTGACTCTTGCTGGAGCCCACCACGAAACCGCCGCCGTGGCAGCAGATCACCGCCCGACTCTTGTCCGCGTCGGCGGGTGTCGCCCAGATGCCGGGCACGCCCGCAATGGTCGCCTCACGGAATTCCACATCTCCGGGTTCGGATGACAGATCGCCCCAGCCATCGAACAGCTCGCGCAGCTGGTCGAGCGGCATGTCGCCGCCCAGGGTCAGCTTGCTCTGCCAATCCCGGTATAAATTGTCGATCAATTGCGCCTGTTTACTGGCCATCGGGCTTACCTCTGCTTTGGTTTGATTTTGGTTTGATGTCGAAAAATCGAGTGCGCCGGTGGTGCGGCGGGTTCGAGGCATCATAGAAGCCCCCCCGCTGCCCGGCAACCGCGGCGTGTAACCGGGCTATGGCGGGCCGGCCACGATGCCGGCATCGTGGAGCCGGCCGATTTCAGCGCCGGACAAACCCAGTTCATCCGCCAGAATCTGATCAGTGTGTTCGCCGAGAAGCGGCGCGGGCGCGACCGGCGCGCGCGCAAACTGCGCGAAATTGAGCGGATTGCCCGGCGCCAGATAGCGCCCGATGCCAGGTTGCTCGATCTCGTTGAACAGGGGATTGGCGGGCGAGCACTCGGGATCGGAGGCAACCAGCTCACCCACACTCTGGTACTTGCCCCAGCAGACGCCGTGCTCATCCAGCCGCGCGCGCACTTCCGCGAACGAGTGCGTGGCAAACCAGGGGGCAAGAATCCCGGTGATCTGCTCGCGGGCGCGAAAGCGGTTGCCCTCGGCGCGCAGATCGAGACCCAGACGCGCGCCCAGCTGGTCGAGCGCGTCGCCCAGTCCGGTGGCCTTGCGGATCGCGTTCCACTGGTTGCCGGTGAGGCCCACGATCATCACGCGGCGATCGTCGGCAGTGACGAAATCCTTGCCGTAGGCGCCGTAGAGGTAGTTGCCGCAGGCGTCGCGTTCGCCATTGATCTGCGCTTCGGCGATGAAGCCGAGATGGCCCAGGGTCGCGAGTGCGACATCGGCGAGTGCAAGCTGAACGAACTGACCGGCGCCGGTCTTGCGGCGGTGACGTTCGGCGGCGAGCAGCCCGAGTGCGAGCGTCTGGCCGGTGATGACATCCCAGGCCGCCAGCACATGATTGACGGGTTCGTCGCCAGTGCCGGTGAGATAGGGAAAACCCACCTCGCAGTTGACGGTGTAATCCACCGCGCTGCCGCCGTGGCGATCGCCGGTGAGATTCACGTAGATCAGATCGTCGCGCTGGCGTTTAAGACTCTCGTAGGACAACCAGCCCCGGGCCGGAAAATTGCTGATGAACAGCCCCGCGTCCTCGCCGGGCGCGCCGATCAGCCGGGCCAGGATTTCCTGGCCCTCGGGCTTGCGGAAGTCGACCGCAATGGAGCGCTTGCCCTTGTTGAGGCCGGCCCAGAACAGGCTGTTGTCGTGCTGGTCCACCGGCCAGCGGCGGTAGTCGAGACCGCCGCCGATGAGGTCGAAGCGGATCACGTCCGCGCCCAGTTGCGCCAGCGTCATGGCGCCCGAGGGGGCGGCGACAAAGGCCGCGCCTTCGATCACCCGCATCCCCGAGAGAATCTGCTCCACCGCCGCCACCGCTCAGCCCACGTCCGCGAAACCGTTGTCGATCACCACCAGGTCGCGCTCGACCACCCGGCAGCGAAACGCCACGCCGCTGCGCAGTCGCCACACCTCGGTGCGGATGGTTTCGCCCGGATAGACCGGCGCGGAGAAGCGCGCCTTGATGCGGCGAAACCGGGTCACATCGTAGTCGCAGCAGGTTTTCAGCAAGGCGTGCCCGGCCACCCCGAAAGTGCAGAGCCCGTGCAGGATGGGCCGCTCGAAGCCGCCCTGGCGCGCCACCGCCGGGTCGGCGTGGAGCGGGTTGTAATCCCCGGACAGGCGATAGATCAGCGCCGCCTGGGGCAGCGTCGGCAGATCGCAGCTGAAATCGGGCGCGCTGGGCGGAATCTCCTGGGAAGCCGGCGTCGGCGCCGTACTGCCGCCAAAACCGCCGTGACCCCGCGCCATGGTGTTCTGGGTGAGGGTGCACAGCGGCTCGCCGGTGGCGGCATCCGCGACCGTGCGCGAGGAGTAGATGAACGCGCCCTTGCCCGGACCCTTGTCGATGATCTCGTCTACCCTGCTGGTCGCCTTGACAGTACCGGTCGGCGGCAGCGGCTTGTGGATCACGATCTCCTGATCGGCGTGCAGTACCTGGGTCCAGTCGACGCCGGTGTCCGGCTCCTTCAACCAGAACCCGGGATAAGCCAGCACCGCCGCCATGGTGGGCAGCGCCTTGAGTTGCGCCTCATAAACGAAATCCAGTGCCTTGGCATCGACGGGATCGCTGCCCACGCCGACGCCCAGCGCATAGAGCATGGTGTCGCGCGCGCTGTAGGTGTGGACGATCTCGGCGAATCGGCGGTTCTTGAGTTTCTGGTAATCGATGGCCATGGCGCCGCTCCCCTCAGACCGGATCCCAGCTGAACACATCCTGCGAGCGGTCGAGCGCATAGAAATGGCTTTGCAGGGCCGGCATCGCGCGCTCGAAGATGCTGTCGATGGTCCAGCCTTCGCCGGCATGTACCGAGCGCAGCGGCCGCGACTGACTCATCAGGAAAATCTCGTTCATGCGCACCGCGAAAATCTGTCCGGAGATATGCGCGGCCTGATCGCTCAACAGCGCCGCGGCCACGATGGCGACTTTGTCGGCCGTCATTTTTTTCAGTTTTTCGACGCGCGCCACCTGGTCCGGCGTCTCGGTGGGAATGGTGGCGATCAGGCGGCTCCAGGCGAAGGGCGCGATGCAGTTGGAACGCACGTTGTAGCGCTGCATGTCGAGGGCGATGGATTTCGACAGCGCGGCAATGCCGGCCTTGGCGGCGGCGTAGTTGGCCTGCCCGAAGTTGCCGATCAGCCCCGAGGTCGAGGTCATGTTGACCACGGCGCCGTTTTCCTGATTGCGGAAATGGGTGGCGGCGGCGCGCGCGACATTGAAACTGCCCTTGAGATGCACGCCGATCACCTGATCGAAATCGTCCTGGGTCATTTTGTGGAAGATCACGTCGCGCAGGTTGCCGGCGTTGTTCACCACGCCGCCGACATTGCCGAAGTTGTCCACCGCCTGGGTGACCATGTTGTTGGCCCCTTCCCAGGAGACCACGCTGTCGGTGTTGGCCAGCGCTTCGCCACCGAGCGCCTTGATTTCCGCGACCACTTCTTCCGCCACATCGCGGTCGAGATCGTTGACGATCACCTTGCCGCCGGCGCGCGCCACGGCCAGCGCAATCTCGCGGCCGATGCCGCGTCCAGCGCCGGTAACGACAACGCCTTTGCCTTCGAGATGTCTGGTTGTACTCATAGCGGTTTCTCCTCGTTGCTAACTGGTTTTTGCTGAATCAGGACGATGTTTGTTCGGCGCTGCAATGTTGATTCGCTCAGGCGTTGGCGATCAGATCGCGCGCAATCACCTTGAGCGCCAGGGTTTCCTCGGCGCCTTCGAAAATCGACAGCACGCGGGCGTCGACAAAGTAGCGGCTCACCGGCATTTCCTCCGCGTAACCCATGCCGCCGTGGATTTGCAGCGCCTCGCGGGTTACCCACTCGGCGGCGCGGCAGGCGAACAGCTTGACCAGGCTCGCTTCCATCTTGCCGCCGCCAGCATCGACCAGGCGTGCCACCGCGTAGCTGAACTGGCGCGACGCCTGCAGCGTGGCAATCATCCGGCTCAGTTTCACCTGCGACAACTGGTAGTCGGCAATCGGCTGGGCGAAGACCTTGCGCTCGCGCGCATAGCCGATGGCCTGCTCGCAAGCCGCCTGCATCACGCCCGCAGCGCGCGCCGAGGTCTGCAAGCGCCCACCGGTGAGGCCATTCATGGTGTAGTAGAAACCCTTGCCGAGCCCGCTTTCGCCACCCAGCAGGTGGCTGTCGGGCACGAAGTAATCCTCGAACGCCAGATCGAACGAATGCATCCCGCGATAGCCCAGCGTGGGAATGGCACGCCCGCTCAGGCGGCCGCCGCCGGGCTGGGTCAGGTCGATGCCGTGCCCCTGGGTGCGCGGCTTTTCCACCAGAAACAGGCTGAGGCCGCGAAAACCTTCGGCTTCGCTGCCGGTGCGTGCCAGCACCAGAATCAGGCTCGCGGTGCCGGCGAACGTACACCAAGTCTTGCCGCCATTGAGCAGCCAGCCGCCGTCGGTTCGGGTCGCCCTGAATTTGGCCGCCGCCAGATCGGAGCCGTAATCGGGCTCGGTGAGGGAAATGGCGCACAGTGTCTCGCCGCTCGCCACGCGGGGCAGCCAATGGTCGCGCTGGGCGTCGGTGCCGCCCGCCATGAGCGCGCGCGCGAGAATTTCGGGGCGGGTGATCAGGCTTCCCGCCGCGCCCAGGGAACCGCGCGACAGCTCCTCGGTGACCAGGATCATGTAGAGGCTGTCGTCGCCGGCATCGGGCTGCAAACCCTGGTAGCGCTCGGGGATGGATATGCCGAAACAGCCCATCTCGCGCAGCGGCTGCAGGATGGTCTCGGGAACGTCGAGATCCTCGCGGTGAATGCCTTCCGCGAGCGGCATCACCACGGCCGTGGCGAAACGACGGAAGGTATCGCGGATGATCTCTTTCTCGCCGTCCAGGTTGGCGGGCAGGAAATCGCCCTCCCGCGCGCTCAGGCGCCGGCCCAGTTCCGCCATGCGAGCCGCGGCCAGGTAGTGCGCTGCGAGGCCGAGATCGTCGATGGCAAGACCGCATTCCGCTATCTGACGCGCATTCAAGCCGTAATCGGCCGGACGGCTGCCGAGGCGGCCGAGCACGGCTTTGACCGCTTCGGCGCTGAACTGGGCCGCGGCCCAGGGCGCCAGCGCATCGGCAGCCGCGACTTGCGCGGCATAAGCCACGCAGGCATCGGCCGCGCCCAGGTCGGCGACGCAGAAGGCGAGCTCGTAGCTGGCGAGCTGATTCTGGTCCAGCAGCGCCGGCGCCAGCACACCGTTGGCGTCGCTGCACCGCGCCCGCAGATGGACGAGGGCGGCATTCACCAGCGCCCGCGCCTGTCCCAGGGCCGTGCGGGCAATGGCGAGATCGCCGTCCCAACTGCCGCTCAGGCTAGTGATAAGCGTCTGATCGATGGCGCTATTCATGGTGACGGCCCTCACCGGCAAGCTCAGGATTGGCGACCGGCCGCCTTGATGGAGCACGACCCCTGTCGATGACACGGTATCAAGAAACCCCGGACGCACCGCCGTCCGGGGTTCGGTCAGCGCCGGAAATCAGGCGTCGTAGCGCCCGACAATGGCCACGCTCACCACGTTCTGATGCGGAAAACCGCCGAGATTGTGGGTCAGGCCGATTTTCGGATTGGCCAACTGGCGCGGCCCGGCGCGGCCGGTGAGTTGCAAATACATCTCGTAGAGCATGCGCAGGCCCGAGGCGCCGATGGGATGGCCGAAGCATTTGAGGCCGCCGTCGATCTGGCAGGGCACCGCGCCATCGGCATCGAAAACGCCGTCGAGCACGTCCTTCACCGCACCGCCGTCGGGCGACAGGAACAGATCTTCCATGGTGACCAGCTCGGTGATGGAGAAGCAGTCGTGCACCTCCGTCATGCTGACTTCACGGCGCGGATCCTTGATGCCCGCCTCTTCGTAGGCGCGCTTGGCCGCGATACGGGTAGTGGCGACATAGGAGCCGTCCCAGTTGCCGAATCCGCCCTCTTCGCCGTTGGAGGCGCACAGTTGCAGCGCCTTGACGCTGACCAGATCGCGCTTGCCCAGGCTGCGGGCAATTTCCGGCGTGGTGACGATGGCGCAGGCGGCGCCGTCGCTGACACCGCAGCAGTCGAACAGCCCGATCGGCTCGGCGATCATGGGCGCGTTCATGGCCTGTTCTTCGGTGATCGCCCGCTGCAGGTGCGCCTTGGAATTCCTGGCGCCATTGGCGTGGCTTTTCACCGAGACGTGCGCCATCGCCCGCTTCAGATCAAGCTTGTCGGTTTTGTACTTGGCGCGGTAACCGGACGCGAGCTGCGCGAACATGCCGGGCGCGGACAGGTTGGGGTAGTACATGTCGTTGGTGACTCCCCGTGAGCGCTGCGGCAGACCGCCGTAGCCGGTGTCCTTGAGTTTCTCGAAGCCCATCGCCAAGGCAATATCGCAGGCGCCGGAGGCAACCGCGTAGGTCGCGGCGCGGAACGCCTCGGTGCCGCTCGCGCAGTAGTTCTCCAGCCGGGTGACCGGAATATAGGGCAGGCGCAGCGCGATGCTGAGCGGCATGGCGCCCGGCCCGACGCTGAAGGCATCGATGCCGGTGGACTGCCAGGCGGCCTGGATCTGGTTTTTCTCGATGCCGGCGTCGGCCAGGCATTCCTCGAAGGCTTCGGCCATCAGATCGGCCGGCTCGGCATCCCAGCGCTCGCCGAACTTGCTGCAACCGGCACCCAGGATCACAACTTTGTCTCGAATTCCCTTGGCCATGGTGGTGGCTCCTCTCTGTAGTGGTGAATTCAACGAACCGGAACGGCTTTCCAGAAATACTTGCGGAAACCGCGCTGGCTATCAATCTGCTTGATCCGGAAGTGGACGCTGACCGTGGCTCCGGTATCGAAGGTCGCCGGATCCACTTCGGTCATGTCCATCATCAGGCGGCCGCCGCAGTCGAACACCACCAGACCGAAATACGCCGGCGGATTGAAATCGAAGGTGAGCCGGTCGGCGGTCCAGGTGGCGACCTTGCCCTGCTGCCCGGACATCGGATAGGGCTCCTGGGTATCGTACGCGCCGCACTCGGGATTCACACAGTAATGCGCCTTGGGAATCTGCACGGTCTGGCAACTGGTGCATTTGCCGCCGATAAAGCTGTTGGCCAGGGCACGGTTGCGATACATGGCGGACAGAAACGCGTTCTTGTCCAGCTCGGAGCGCTTGCCCAGTTCTTTCTCGAGCAGATTGTTGAAGGACTGAAACTTGTTGTAATTGGTCTCCGCCACGCCGGCGGCCAGCGCGCCACTCACGCCGCGCGCCGGTTTCCAGGTCGCGATCCTTGCCGTGGCGCGGAACAACAACGCATCGCAGCCCTGCCCGAAACCCACCAGCAGCAGCAGATCGCCGGGCTTGGCCTGCTCCAGGCGATGGGCGAGCAGCACCAGCGGATGCGCGGCGCCCGTGCTGCCGACGGTTTGCAACAGGTTGTCGGTGACGGCAGTGCCCGGCATGCCAAACTGCTTCACCAGCGTGCCCGGCACGGTACCCTGATCGGTGGGCATCACGAAGTGGGCGATATCAGCGGCCGCGATCCCGGTACGTTCCAGCAATGCGGTGACCGCGCGCGGGACGATTTTCAGGTAACCCTCGTCGCGCACCCAGCGCTCTTCCCAGCCGGTGTCGTAATCCCGACCTTCGGCGCGGTAGTGATCGACGAAATCCACCGGCTGGCTGATGCTGCCGACCAGTTCGGCCAGCAGGTTGTCGCAGCCCACGGCGATAGCCGCCGCGCCATCGCCGTACAGCATTTCTTCGCGCGAGGCGCACTTGGTGAGCCGGTGCTCGGAGGCGACCACCACGGCATCGCCCCGCCCCGCCGCCGCGACATCCAGCGCGGACAGCAGCGCCGAAGTGCTGGCGCGCTGGGAACAGGTGACATCCATGGTGCGCAGGTTGGTGGTGTCCAGATTCATGGCTTCCGCCAGCACTACCGAGTTCTGGCGGTCGGCGAAGGGCAGCGAAGTGGAAGCAAGAATTACCGCCGCCAGCGTCTGGCCGGGCGCGCGCCCCATGGCATCGGCGAAGGCTTCGGTGGCCATGGTGATGGTGTCTTCGTCCCAGTTGCACATGGCTTTCTCGCCCTTGGCCAAGCCGCGCAACCCTGAATCGAACCAGGCGTTGGCGTCGGCTATCACCTGCTTTTGCAGGCGTGCGCGCGGCAGATAGGCCCCGTAGGCTGTAATACCGATCATAGTCAGTCCCCGTCAGTGTGGTGAATTGGGTACGGCGTGCTAAAGCTGCCGGCTGATAAAGAGTTTCATGATTTCCGAAGTGCCGGCATAGATGCGCCGGATGCGGGCATCCACATACATGCGCGAAATCGGGTATTCGCGCATGTAGCCATAGCCACCGAACAATTGCAGGCACTCGTCGACGATGCGACCCTCGCGCTCGGTGGTCCAGAGCTTGGCCATCGCGCCCTCCTCCGCGGTCAGGGTACCGGCGATGATCTTCTGCAGGCACTGGTCAAGAAAGGCCCAGCCCACCGCGAGGTCGGTCTTGATCTCGGCCAGTTTGAACGCGCTGTTCTGAAATTCCAGCAAGGGCTTGCCGAAAGCGGTGCGCTCCTTGACGTAAGCGACCGTGGTCTCGAAAGCGCGCTGCGCCTCGGCCCAGGCGCGGAACGCGACCGTGAGGCGCTCGCGCGGCAGTTCCTGCATCAGATACGCGAACCCTCGCCCTTCCTCACCGATCAGATTGCTGACCGGCACGCGCACGTCGCTGAAAAACATTTCCGAGGTGTCGGCGGCCTTTTGCCCGATCTTGTCGAGGTTGCGTCCGCGCTCGAAGCCGGGGCGGTCGGTCTCGACCAGGATCAGGCTCATGCCCTTGGAACCCTTGGCCGGATCGGTCTTGCAAACCACGATCACGAAATCGCAATGCTGGCCGTTGGTGATGAAGGTCTTCTGGCCGTTGATGACATAGTGGTCGCCGTCGCGCACGGCGGTGGCGCGAGTGGCCTGGAGGTCACTCCCGGCACCGGGCTCAGTCATCGCGATGGCGGAGACAATCTCGCCGCTCACCATGCCGGGCAGCCAGCGCTGCTTGAGCGCCTCACTGGCGTGATTGAGCACATAGTAGGCGGTGATGTCGGATTGCAGGGCGAAGCCGCAACTGCCGCCGCCGATGGCGTAGCCGATCTCCTCGGAGGAGATCATGTTGTACGAGAAGTCGCCCCCCGGACCGCCGTAGGCTTCAGGAATGCCGCAGCAGAGCAAACCTTTGGCGCCGGCCTTGCGCCAGAATTCGCGCGGGATGATGCCTTCGTTCTCCCACTGCTCGATATTGGGTTCGAGTTCTTCGCGATAGAAACGGCGCGCGGTATCGCGAAACAGTTCGTGGTCCGCGCTGTAAACGGACCGATTGCGCATCGGCATTGGCTGACCCCGGTGTCGGACTATCGCGATAAAACGGGAATTGCGGGCCACCCTCCGGACCCGGAAAGCAGCGGGTCCGGATTGTAACCCAGTTCGGCGTTTGCCCGGTCAGGGCGCGCAACCGCGCTCCGACCGGGCCTAGGCTTACCGGATTTTGTCGGTAAAGTGCGGAAGCACCTTCTCGGTCAGCAGTTCGAAGTGGCGCATCATCTTGTTCTGCGGGATCAGGCCGTTGTAAGTGAACAGCCAGAAATAATCGCAGGGCAGATCCTTGAACAGCTTTTCCAGCTTGCGCTTGACGGTGTCCGGGCTGCCGCAGATCACCAGACCGCGTTCCTCGATGGTTTCAAAATCATTTTTGATGGCGAAGGGATCTTCGCCTTTTCTCGTGATCGCGGCATTGAACCCGAAGGGCTGGAAGAAGTTGCACCATACATAGGCTCCCGCCCGGCTGGCGATTGCCCGCGCCTCTTCATCGGTGTCGGCGACCACGATTTCCCGGGTCATGCCCATGCGGTAGGCAGTGCCGCTGTCCGCCGCCGCCTTCTGCGCCGCGCGAATATGTTCCTGCGCCGTGGGCACATCGGTGATGATGGTGATCGGCGTCACCTTGTTTTGCTGCGCCCAGACGATGGAGCGCTCCGACACGCTGAAGGGCTGGAACAGGTCGGGCATGCGCTTGTTGTAGGTGGGCGGGACGATGCCGATCTCGGTCAGGTAACCCTTGCCATCGACGCCCTGGCCGTATTTGCGCGTGACATCGTGGGTCGCCCAGTAGGTGTTGGCCGGGGGAATCTCCCAGAACTTGCTCTTGTGGGAGAAAGTGTCCTTGCCCCACGCCTTCATGATGATCTCGAAATGATCTTCGTAGAGCTCGCGCTTGAGGTTGTCGTAAGCCTGGGCGCCGATCTCCGGCTCCTTGGCCATACCGTCGATCTGCTGGCCCAGGGTGGCCACCCAACGCGGCTGGTAACCGCGCGCGAAGCCGGCAAACGCGCGGCCGCCGGTCATCTGATCCACCATGGCGATGTCTTCCGCCAGGCGCACCGGATTGTGGGCCGGCAGCACATTGCCCAACTGGCCGACTTTCAAATTCTTGGTCTGCATTCCAATATACAGATCGAGCAGCACCGGGTTGGTGGAGACTTCCTCCCCTTCGATGTGAAAGTGGTGCTCGGTGGTGCCCATGCCGTAATAGCCATGCGCATCCATGTACTGGGCCTGCTCAGTCAGTTCCTTGAGCATTTGCTGGTACAGATCGGTCCGCTTGCCGGCCATGCCTTTTTCGATTTCTTCGATATTGCCGATCACCGGCAGATAAAACGCACCTATTTCCACGTTGACCTCATCGAGTGCAGGGTGGGGAAAAACGCCGGCAACGTGCCGGCCATTCGTGCTGCGGGATCAACCCGCTGCGGATGCCGGGAGAGCGTCCGGCTCGGCCAGCAATGACAACAAACTCAGGGCGGCCAGCGTGGAGGACGCCACTTCCACGCCATCCCGGATCCGCTGCGCCAGCTCGGCACGGGTGAGGAGCACCACCCGCAACTTTTCGAAGACGTCGAGCACCGGCCCTTCGCCGTGCTCGACCACGGTGGCGAGGTAGGTATGGATCCGGTTGGTCTGGGCGCCGGGATTGGGGTAATGCGCACCCAGATAACGCAGGGAAGACACCGCGTACCCGGTTTCCTCACTCAGCTCGCGCCGCGCCGCGGTTTCCAGCGAGACATCGCCGGGATCGATCTGACCGCCCGGAAACTCCAGAAACTGGCCTTCGGCGCCGTGCCGATACTGCTCGACCATGACGAGCAGTCCGGTTTCGGTCACCGGTACAACCACGACGGCATCCGGCATCTCCAGCACATAGTGTTGCGAGGTGACTTCCGGATTCAGTTGCAGCGAGCAGCTGTCGCGACGCAGCCGGAAAAAATCGTTGCGGTAAATCTCGCTGGTGGTCACTACCTCCCAGTGCGGGAGCAATCGGGCTTTCGAGTGCGGCATCGCCATGCTCCGGAAATCATCGGAATACTGACACAGATCATTATCGACCGGGTTTTCGGGCTCGCCTTGATCCGGCGCAAGCAGGCTCGGGTTGGCAAACCACGCAAGCGCCGTGTAAGCGGAGCTTGCGACCCGGTACAGCGCGGCTCAGTCCGGCACCGCCCTCAGGCGGATCGCGGCCGGAAAAACGGCAGCTGCCCGCCCTCCTTGAGCGGCTCGAAAACGGCCTCCATCGGCAGGCCAATGCGCAGATCCTTGTAGTCCATACCCTTGAGACCCGCCGTCATCCGCACGCCCTCCTCCATCTCGACCACCAGCACCGCGTAGGGAAATACGGTCTCGAACTCCGGCGACATGGGCATGTGGCACACGGTCCAGGAATAGATCTCGCCACGGCCGTTGGATTCGCGCCAGCCCCATTTCTCGGAGCCACAGTGTGCGCACATGAAGCGCGGAATATGGCGCCAGGTCTCGCAATCGAGACAGCATTGAAACGCCAGCACGCCGCGCGCGCAGTGTTCCCAGAATTGTTCGTCGAGATAATGGCGGGGCCTGGGCGCCGGGTTGGGAATAAAGTCAGTCATGCTTACCTCCTCAGAATCGCCAGGCTGCCATCGCCAAAATCGCCCCAGCCGGTAACGACACCCAGCTCAGCGTCCTTGACCTGGACCTCGCCGGCATCGCCGCGCAATTGCCGGGTCGCTTCCACCACATGGTTGAGACCCCAGACGTGGGCCTGGGACAGCAGTCCGCCGTGGGTATTGAGGGGATAACGACCGCCAATTTCGATATTGCCGTCCTTGACGAACTCCTCCACCGCGCCGCGCTCGCACATGCCGAGCGCTTCCAGCTGGAGCAGTACCACATAGGTGAAGCAGTCGTAGACCTGCAGGAAATCCAGATCCTTGGGCTTGATGCCCGCCATTGCAAAGGCTTTGGGCGCGGAATTGTTGAGTCCGATGTGGAACATGTCGGGCCGATTGGCAATGTCGTCCGCCGGATAGGGATGCCCCTCCGCCGCCGCCATGATGTAGACCGGCCGACGCTTCAGATCCTGGGCCTGGGCGGCGCTGCTGAGCACGACGGCGCAGGCGCCATCAGTTTCGAGACAGCAGTCGAAGAGCCGGAACGGCTCGGAAATCATGCGCGAGCGCAGGTAGGCGTCGAGATCCATGGGCTGACCGCGCGTGATGGCGCGATCATTGAACTGCGCGTGTTTGCGGCACGCCATGGCCACCGCGGCGGTCGCATTCTCGGTAATGCCGTAGGTGTGCTTGTGGCGCATGGCGATCCAGGCGTACATCTGCACTGGCGACGCTGCCCCGTAGGGTGCGTAGTAGTTGGTCAGCGTGCGCTCCAGCGCCGGGATCGAAATCACTTCGCGGTGCTTGACGCCCGGCTTGGGCCGCAGCGCCGAAAAACCGTTCCAGCCCACCATCACCACCACGTTCTTGGCGATGCCCGCCGCGATGGCCAACGCCGCGCTTTGCAGTGCCGTCACCGGGCTGGCGCCGCCCATGTTGATGCCGACTGAGTAACGGATGTCGCGAATGCCCAGGTTGGCGGCAACCTCCTCGGCAGTGATCATTACCGGCGGCAGCACGATGCCGTCGATGTCCTGGGGTGAGAGGCCAGCATCCGCAATCGCAATGCGCGTCGCTTCCAGCATGGCTTCCGCGGATGGGCGGGTGGCTCCACGCAGGTACTCCGTCTCACCGATTCCGACGATCGCGGCCTTGTCCCGGATGTCGATGGTCTGTTGAGCTGTCATGTTCGCTCCTGGTAACGCGCTCCCGGCAAGCACGGATTCCGATACAGCGGAGGTATCGAGATCGGGCTGCGCGCGGAGATTCGCTGAAGAATATTCGCCCCTTCAAAGGGCACCGCATCACACCACAAGCCCGAAATTTGGTCAATGAACAGACGCGCTCGCGTCCGACACCACGGGCTTGCAAGGGGTGATGAAGGGACTTGACTTGTCGCGTATTCTTCCCTGATAGTTATGACGTAAATAACCACAAATAATAACTATCCACCCCGGTGCGACTCCGCTCGCTACCGAAACTCTGTCAGGAGGCAGGCCGATGACCGCTACCAAGGGCACCGTGAAGTGGTTCAACAACGCCAAAGGCTATGGGTTCATTCTGTCGGAAGCCAATCAGGAAGACATCTTCGCCCACTATTCAGCAATTGAAATGGACGGCTACAAGAGCCTGAAAGCCGGGCAACAAGTACTGTTTGAGGTTCAGTTCGGCGAAAAAGGCGTTCACGCCGCACACATCCGACCGCTCGAGCCCGAGCTCGCAACTGCGCCAGCGGCCGTTGCCCGAGCTGTCACCGCGCCGACGCCGGCCCGCATGTCCTTCAGCCCGATGCTGGTGGCCGCCGGCGAGCAGGAAATGCAACGTCAGGCATAGGGGATCGGGTGACCTGACGCCCCAAAACGGGATTCCGGCGAAACCGGACCCCGCGGCCCCGGCCGGGGCAAAGTCCCGGCGGGCCCGCGCTGGGCAATGCGATCCTCACATATGTTTGATGATCTGGTCGCCAAACTCCGAGCAGGACATCAGCTTGGCGCCGGTCATCAGACGCTCGAAATCGTAGGTCACGGTGCCGGCGGAGATCGCCGCCTCGATACCCTTCACGATCAGGTCGGCCGCCTCGCCCCAACCCATGTGGCGCAACATCATTTCCGATGACAGTATCAATGACCCTGGGTTGACCTTGTTCTGCCCGGCGTATTTCGGCGCCGTGCCGTGGGTCGCCTCGAACATGGCCACCTCGTCGGAGAGGTTGGCGCCGGGTGCGATGCCGATACCGCCCACCTGCGCGGCGAGCGCATCCGACAGATAGTCGCCATTCAGGTTGAGGGTGGCGATGACACTGTATTCGTCCGGGCGCAGCAGGATCTGTTGCAGCATGGCATCGGCGATCACGTCCTTGATGACGATCTGCGCGCCGGTGCGCGGATTTTTCAGCGCATGCCAGGGCCCGCCGTCGATCGGGGTCGCGCCGAATTCGTCACGCGCCAGCTCGTAGCCCCAGTCGCAGAAGGCGCCCTCGGTGAACTTCATGATATTGCCCTTGTGGACCAGGGTCAGGGACGATTTGCCCTGATCGATGGCATATTGAATCGCCTTGCGCACCAACCGCTTGGTACCGGCTTCCGAGACCGGCTTGATGCCGATGCCGCAATTTTCCGGGAAGCGGATCTTGGTGACCTTCATCTCGTCCTGGAGGAAGCGAATCATTTTGGTGGCTTCCGGAGAACCCGCCTTCCACTCGATCCCGGCGTAAATATCCTCGGAGTTTTCCCGGAAGATGCACATATCGACCTTGTTCGGCTCCTTCACGGGCGATGGCACACCCTTGAACCAGCGCACCGGTCGCTGGCAGACATAGAGGTCCAGCTCCTGGCGCAAAGCGACGTTCAGCGAGCGAAAGCCACCGCCCACCGGGGTCGTCAGGGGGCCCTTGATCGATACGATGTAGTCCTTCAGTACCCCCAGCGTCTCCTGGGGAAACCAGTTGCCGTCGTACAGCGATGCCGCCTTTTCACCGCAGTACACTTCCATCCACTGAATCGCGCGCTTGCCGCCGAAAGCCTTGGCAACCGCCGCGTCAGTCACCTTGCGCATCACGGGCGTGATGTCCACTCCGGTACCGTCACCTTCGATAAAGGGAATAATGGGATGATCCGGGACGTCGAGCGAAAAATCGGCATTGACCTTGATCTTGCTTCCGGTAGCCGGCACGACGATATGTTCATAGCCCATTTGCTGATACCTCCGAGGGGGTTTGTGTAAAGAAATTTCAAAACGGGCTGGATTCTAGCACGCTGCCGCGCCGTCTCTGTAGCTCCCCTACACGGGATATTTCAGGTGCCGTTGAAATTCAAACGGGTTGCGCGGCATGAGGCCGTTGCCGGTTTCGAGGAGTCCGTCGGTCTCGCTGATCTTTGCCCACGGTACATCATTGCCCGCCCACGATAGCCCCTACCCGACACGAATCCGACTCGGTCGATGTTTCTCGCACCACTCTTGCCATCGCTTTTTCCACAGCCCGTTCCGTGACCCTTTCCGCCACCAGACAGGAAGCCGATAATCGCGGACTCTGCCCAGCGGCGCGCATCAGGACCCCGAGCTTGAACAGCCAAAATCCGCCGCCCGCCGGTCTCGCCGCTCACACGCCCATGATGCAGCAGTACCTGCGCCTGAAGGCGGAGCAGCCGGACGTGCTGCTGTTCTATCGCATGGGGGATTTCTACGAGCTGTTCTACGAGGACGCACGCCGCGCGGCGGAACTGCTCGATGTCACCCTCACCAGCCGCGGTCAGTCGGCGGGCCAGCCGATCCCCATGGCCGGGGTTCCCTATCACGCGGTCGAAGGCTATCTCGCGCGCCTGATCCGGCTCGGCGAATCCGTCGCCATCTGCGAGCAGGTCGGCGATCCCGCGACCAGCAAAGGCCCGGTGGAGCGGCGCGTGGTGCGCCTGGTCACGCCCGGCACCGTCAGCGACGAGGCGCTGCTCGATCAGCGCCGCGACAATCTGCTGGTGGCCGCGCACGGGGCCGGCGGCCGCTATGGCATCGCCGCGCTCGATATCGGCAGCGGCCGCTTCACGGTAACCGAAGTGACGGGCGACGAGGCCCTGGCGGGCGAACTGGAGCGCCTCGATCCGGCGGAACTGCTGCTGCCCGAGGGCTTCAGCGCCGGCATCGACCTCGACGCGCGCGCCGGCACGCGACGCCGGCCGCCCTGGGAGTTCGACCTCGACAGCGCCCGGCGTGCCCTGTGCGAGCAGTTCCAGACCCGGGATCTCGCCGGCTTCGGCTGCGATCACCTCGATCTCGCGCTCGCCGCCGCCGGCTGCCTGCTGGGCTATGCCCGCACCACCCAGCGCACCGTTCTGCCCCACCTGCGCGGCCTGACCCAGGAGCGTGCCGACGACTGCGTGTTTCTCGACGCCGCCACGCGCCGCAATCTGGAGCTCGATACCAACCTGCGGGGCGGGCGCGACAACACGCTGCTGTCGGTGCTCGACGCGACCGCGACCGCTATGGGCAGCCGCCTGCTGCAACGCTGGCTCAACCGGCCGCTGCGGGACCCGGCCGCCATCGCCGGGCGCCAGCAGGCCATCGCCGAACTGAGCGCGGACTTTGGCTACGAGGACGTGCGCCCGGCGCTCGCGGGTATCGGCGACGTGGAGCGCATCCTCGGCCGCGTGGCATTGCGCTCGGCGCGGCCGCGGGATCTGGCGCGGCTGCGGGATTCCCTGGCGGCATTGCCGCACTTGCAAGCCACACTGTCCGGACTGGCGAGTCCGGAGATACAAAGTCTGGCCGTGCGCGCCAGCGAGTTTCCGGAACTCACCTCGCTGCTGAGCGCCGCCCTGGTCGCCAACCCGCCCATGGTGCTGCGCGATGGCGGTGTGATCGCGTCCGGCTACGACGCCGAACTGGACGAACTGAACGGGCTCGCCACCAATGCGGGAGACTACCTGATCGCACTCGAAACCCGCGAGCGCGAGCGCACCGGTATCGCCACACTCAAGGTCGGCTACAACCGCGTCCACGGTTATTACATCGAACTGTCCCGCAGCCAGGCCGCGCAGGCGCCGCTCGACTATCAGCGCCGCCAGACCCTGAAAAATGCCGAACGCTACATCACGCCGGAGCTCAAGACGTTCGAGGACAAGGCCCTGAGTGCGCAGAGCCGGGCGCTGGCGCGCGAAAAGCTCCTCTACGAGCAACTGCTCGATGCACTCAACCAGCACCTCGGGCCGCTGCTGGACAGCGCGGCCTCCGTGGCCGCGCTGGATGTGCTGGTGAACCTCGCCGAGCGCGGGGCGGCGCTCGGCTTCGCGCTGCCGGAAGTGACGGCGGAGCCGGGACTGGAGATTCGCGCCGGCCGCCACCCGGTGGTGGAACGCAGCATCGACACGCCCTTCATCGCCAACGATCTGGTGCTTGATGACGCGCGCCGCATGCTGATCGTCACCGGGCCCAACATGGGCGGCAAATCCACTTACATGCGCCAAATCGCGCTGATCGCCCTGCTCGCCCATGTCGGCGCCGGGGTGCCGGCGGAGCGTGCGCGCATCGGCCTGATCGACCGCATCTTCACCCGCATCGGCTCGGCCGACGATCTCGCCGGTGGGCGTTCGACCTTCATGGTGGAGATGACCGAGACCGCCAACATCCTCCACAACGCCAGCGACCGCAGTCTGGTGCTGCTGGACGAAATCGGGCGCGGCACCAGCACCTTCGACGGTCTCGCGCTGGCCTGGGCCTGCGCACTGCATCTGGCGCGCGAGGTGCGCGCCTTCACCCTGTTTGCCACGCACTATTTCGAGCTTACCGCGTTGCCGGAACAGGCGGCAGGTGTCGCGAATGTGCATCTCGACGCCACCGAATACCGCGACCGTATCGTGTTTCTGCACGCGGTGCGGGAGGGGCCGGCGAGCCGCAGTTACGGGATTCAGGTCGCGCGTCTCGCCGGGGTGCCGGGCGCGGTGATCGACCTGGCGCGCCGGGAATTGCAGCGCCTGGAACAGGGCGCGCAGACGCGCGTGACCGCGCCGCAACCACCGGCCCAGGCGGACCTGTTCGCGCCCGCCGATCCGCTGCGCGCGGCGCTCGCCGCCGCGGACCCGGACCAGCTCAGCCCGCGCGCGGCGCTCGATCTGCTGTATCGGCTGCAGGCGCTGGCACGCACGGACCCGGACTGAACGGGAGCGCCACGTTCAGCACCGCCGTGATTGGTTATAATCGCGGCCCCTCAAGGCCCACATGGAGCGCAACCGATGACCTTTGTAGTCGGGGAAAACTGCATCAAGTGCAAATTTACCGATTGCGTGGAAGTCTGTCCGGTGGACTGCTTTTACGAAGGCCCCAACTTTCTGGTCATCCATCCCGACGAGTGCATCGACTGCGCGCTGTGCGAACCGGAATGCCCGGCGAACGCGATTTTTTCCGAGGATGAACTGCCGGCAGACCAGCAGGATTTCCTGGCGCTGAACACCGAACTCGCGCAGATCTGGCCCAATATCACCTTGCGCAAGGCCGCCCCGGCGGACGCCGAGGAGTGGAACGGCAAA
The DNA here is from genome assembly GCA_016708925.1 of Gammaproteobacteria bacterium. Classification (GTDB taxonomy): domain Bacteria; phylum Pseudomonadota; class Gammaproteobacteria; order Pseudomonadales; family Porticoccaceae; genus JAGPUQ01. The sequence goes on from JADJET010000001.1 coordinate 187,474, forward strand.
CCCGGCAAGCGCGAATTGCTGGAACGGTGATCGGCCTTTCATTTGGCGGTCGTGCCCGCGGATAGTTTGTTGCATAACTGCCGCGGCGGTGCCTGTTACAACGCTACCTATCGCGAAGGCAATAGCCGGGTCGGATCGATCGGATCACCCTGCTTGCGGATTTCGAAATAGAGCCGCCCGGGATTGGCCGCATCGCCACCCACTTCACCCAGACGCTGGCCCGCCGTCACCTGGTCGCCCTCGTGCACCGCCATGACGCGGTTGTAGGCATAGGCGCTCAGATACACCTCACTGTGCTTGACGATGATGAGCTGGCCGTAGCCGCGCAACCCGTCGCCGGCGTAGACCACCTCACCAGGCGCCGCGGCCTGGATCGGGGTGCCGGGCCGGCTCTGAATGTTGATCCCCTTGAACTGACCGTTGCTGTCGTACTGGCGCGTGATGTCGCCGGTCGCCGGCCACTGCCATGACCAACCGGACGCCGGTGCCGGCGGCCCCGGAGGCGGACTGGCGGGAGCTTGGGGGACGGTGGCGGGGGCCGGCAGCACGGGGGCTCCCGCCACGACCGGACGCGGATTGGGCTGGGTATCGAGCTGAGGCTCGGGAACCGCCATCACGACGACACCTGACGCGGCTGTCGCCGTGCCCGCCGCCGGTTCCACGGGTACCGGCGGGTCCAGCACCAGACGGTTACCCACATGAATCAGATAGGGCGGGGCCAGACCATTGAGCTGCGCGAGCTTGTCCACCGTGGTTTCGTAGCGCCAGGCGATGGCGTAGAGCGTGTCGCCGCGCACCACCACGTGGACGCGCTGACTGGGCTGCACGACGGGCGCTTGGTTCACGGTTACCACCGGCGCGCGCTGCGCGGCGCAGCTCGCCAGCAACAGCCCCAGCAGCGCCGCCGCGATCAACTTGCCAGCGGCCGTCATTGCGCGGTCCTTGAAATCCGCGCGCGTCAGCGCAGTCCCTGCATCGGCACATCGGCTCGATTTCGCTGCCGTGCCAGGTCGATACACAAGGATCACGCGCTGGTGGTGCCGCTCACCAGCGGAACGAAGCGCACGCGTTCGATGACTTCCTCGTCGTACTGGGAGGTGTCGCCCTGCCTGACGATGACGCGGAGCTCCTGCTCGCCCGAGAGGCCGACCGGGATCACCAGAATACCGTTGGGCGCGAGTTGCTGGAGCAGCTCTTCAGGAACCACCTCGGGCGCGGCCGTGGTGATGATCGCGTCATAGGGCGCGTGTTCACGCCAGCCGATCGCGCCGTCAAGGTGCGCGCTCAGGATGTTGCGCAGCCGCAACTGACGAAACAGTTTCTGTGCCCGCAGCAGCAGTGGTTTGATGCGCTCGACGGTGTAGACCTGGTCGACCAGTTGTGCCAGCACCGCCGCCTGGTAGCCGGAACCCGTGCCTACCTCCAGCACGCGACGCGGGTTGCCGTGCGCCAGCAATGCCTGGGTCATGCGCGCGACGATGTAAGGCTGGGAGATGGTCTGGCCGTAGCCGATGGGCAGTGCGGTGTCTTCGTAGGCGCGGTGAGCGAGCGCCTCTTCCATGAACAGATGGCGTGGCGTGCTGCGCATCGCCTCGATCACTTTGGCGTTGTCGATGCCACCCTCGCGCAACCGCTGCACGAGGCGCTCGCGGGTGCGCTGCGACGTCATGCCGACACCGTGAATGTCGATCGAACTCACTCGCGAATACCCTCGTGCGAAGGCGGCAATATAGCACACCGATCCGCCGCCTCCGGCACCTCGGCCGCCACCAGTTCCAGCAGCACGGCGGTCGCAAACGCGCCCTTGTCCAGCTCGAAACCGAGCACCAGATCCGTGTCTTCCCAACTCCAGTTGAAGGCGCGCGGTACCAACACCAGCGGGCGCCGCTCCTGGGTCAGACCGACATGCTCCAGCGCGTGCAGCCAGTGCTGCCACGCGCCGAGCACCTTCTGTTCGAGCGCTGCCACGGCGGCCACCGCCACCGGGCGGCCGCGCCCCCACAGCGGACCTTCGGGAATCGCTTCACCATCGAGGGGATGCCTCCAACAGCCCGTGCGCACACGCTCCGCGAGCACCAGATTGAACAGCCAGGAGCGTGCTGCCGAGAGAAAAATGCCGTTGCGGGGATCGTCGCCGATCCGCGCGCTTGGTGGGCGGCCTTTGGACTTTCTTCGGTTTGAGTGACGGCCGCTTTGCCGCGCATCGCGCTGGCTTCCGAAGCTTTGCAGGAGCCGATCGGCAGCGGGCAAATTGCCGCCATCAATACCAAAACGTTGCGCGCCGAAATAATTGGGCACGCCCTGGGCAATCACCGCCAGCCGCTGTTCGATGGCGGTACGCTCACCCTCCACGTCGCGCAGCCGGATCAGGAAACGGTTGCCGGCGTGCTCGCCCCGGCGCAGCTTGGTCTGATGGCGACGCAGCTCCAGCACCTCGGCGTCGAGCGCGCCCAGGTCCGGCGCGGTGGTGGCTGCCGTGGATACGCTGAACCACTGGGTGGTCAGCGCGCGACGGTCCTTCAGTCCGCAGTAGCCGACATCCAGCTCGGCGACGTCCGCGCCAGCGGCGAGCTGACGCGCCACCCAGCGGGTGTTCTCGCCGCGTTTGCGGATCAGCAGACACAGATGCTCGCCACTGCCGGTGAACGCAAAATCGTCCGGCAACAGTTCCTCGACCTGGAAATCCTCGGGTTGCGCGCGCAGCCGCGCCCGGCATACCGCCGCGCCATGGGCCTGGGGAAAGTCGAGATCGAACACGGTCTCCGGTGCGTTCATCGCCGTGCTCAGCCGGGACGCCGGCGCAGCAGCACCACGGCATGACAGGCGATGCCCTCGCCACGGCCCTCGAAACCCAGGCCTTCGGTGGTGGTTGCCTTGACGTTGATCTGATCCGGGGCCGCGTGCAGATCTTCGCCGAGTGCGGCGAGCATGGCGCGCAGATGCGGCGCGATGCGCGGCGCCTGGGCCACCAGCGTGATGTCGGCATTCACCAGCGCCCAGCCCTGCGCGGTGACCTGCGCCATCGCGCGGCGCAGAAAGATGCGGCTGTCCGCGTTGCGATACTCGGGATTGCTGTCGGGAAAATGCCGGCCGATGTCGCCCAGCGCCGCCGCGCCGAACAGGGCATCGCAGAGCGCGTGAATCACCACATCGCCGTCCGAATGAGCGATCACGCCCTGGGTGAACGGAATCCGCACGCCGCCCAGCATGAGATGGTCGCCGGGACCGAAACGATGCACATCGTAACCATTGCCAATCCGGAAACTCATTCGGCCTCCTGGGATGCCAACACGGCGGCGGCGAGCGCCAGGTCTTCGGGTCGGGTGATCTTGAGATTGTCGCGGCGCCCCGGCACCACGCGCGGAGAATACCCCGCCGCTTCGAGCGCCGCCGCCTCGTCGGTGAATTCGCACCCGGATTGTTGCGCCTGCGCCAACGCGGCGACCAGCACAGCGTAGCGACCGAGTTGCGGCGTCAAGGCGGCCCAGAGTCCCGCGCGCGGCTCGGTCCCGACCACGACGCCGTTGTCGTCCACACGCTTGAGGGTATCGCTGACCGGCGCCGCCAGCAGCGCGCCGCCGGGATAGTCGGCAACCGCGAGCAAGGCGCGGATGTCGGCTTCGGTGACGCAGGGACGCACCACATCGTGGACCAGCACCAGATCCGTCGCCGCCGCGCGCCCGGCCAGCGCGGCCAATCCCGCGCGCACCGAATCGGCGCGCTCCGCGCCGCCCCGGGCGACCAGAATGCGGGGATCCTCAGCGCCCGGGAGCCGCTGCCAATGCACATCGTCGGCCGCGATCACGACTACCAGGCCCGCCGGCTCGATGGTCAGCAAGCGCTCCAGAGTGTGCTGGATCACCGGCTTGCCGGCGAGGTCGAGATACTGTTTGGGAACCGGCCCGCCGAAGCGCCGACCACCGCCGGCGGCGGGAACGATCACCCAGGTTTTCACCGCGCGTCAGCCTTTTTTTCGAGCAGCATGTAAAACACCTCACCTTCGCCGACCATGCCCAGATCGTGGCGGGCGCGCTCTTCCACACCAATGCCGGCCTTGAGCAACTCGACCTCCGCGGCCAGCTTGCGGTTGCGCTCTTCAAGCTCCCGGTTACGCTGCTCCTGAACGACCACCTTCTGCTCCAGGCGTATCCGTTCACGGATGCCGCCCTCGCCGAGCCAGAGCCGGTATTGCAGCCCCAGCAGCAGCAGTACCAGTACGCCGATCAGCTTGCGCATGGCGGCTGTCCAGCGCGCTTGAACGCGGCGCGGATCAAGGGCCAGTACCACGGCACGTAAGTTTCGACACATTACTCGCCATCGTCATTCCCGCGCATGCGGGAATCCAGCCCCGGCGCCTCAACAACGGCTGGATTTCCGCGCAAAAACTGGATGCCCGCCTTTGCGGGCATGACGTCCCCTTGTTTATATGTCGCTTACTAGGTGGCAGGAGTCATCAGTTCACCGCGCCCCCGGTAGGGCGCGGTACCGTCAAGCTCGGCTTCGATACGCAGCAGCCGGTTGTACTTGGCCACCCGGTCGGACCGGCACAACGATCCCGTCTTGATCTGACCCGCGCCGGTGGCGACCGCGAGATCGGCGATGGTGGTGTCCTCGGTCTCGCCGGAGCGATGTGAAATCACCGATCGATAACCCGCCGCGCGCGCCATGGCGATGGCATCCAGCGTCTCCGTCAGGGTACCGATCTGGTTGGGCTTGATGAGAATGGCATTGGCGACGCCGCGCTCGATGCCCTGGCGCAGAATCGCGGTGTTGGTAACGAACAGATCGTCGCCCACCAACTGGATGCGCTGGCCCAGTTTGGCGGTGAGCAGTTGCCAGCCATCCCAGTCGGATTCGTCGAGCCCATCCTCGATGGAGACGATGGGATAGCGGTCGCAGAGATCGGCCAGATAATCGACAAAACCGGCGGAACTGTAGGTGCGCCCTTCACCTTTCAGATGGTATTGGCCGTCGCGGTAGAACTCCGACGCCGCGCAATCGAGCGCGAGCAGGATGTCGCTGCCAAGCCGGTAGCCGGCGGCGGCGACGGCCTCCCCGATCACCGCGAGCGCTTCGGCATTGGACGCCAGATTGGGCGCGAAGCCGCCCTCGTCGCCCACCACGGTCGCGGCCCCGCGACCGCCCAGCACTTTCTTCAGAGCGTGGAAAATCTCGGCGCCGGCACGCAGCGCCTCGGCAAAGGTGGGCGCGCCCACCGGCTGGATCATGAATTCCTGGATATCGACGTTGTTATCCGCGTGCTCGCCCCCGTTGATGATGTTCATCATGGGCAGCGGCATCCGGTAGCGGGGCGCGCCGCCCGCGCTTTCGGCGATGTGCTGGTAGAGCGGTACGCCGCGACCCAGCGCTGCCGCCCTGGCCGCCGCGAGCGACACCCCAAGGATGGCGTTGGCGCCCAGCGCGCCTTTGTTTTCGGTGCCGTCGGCTTCGATCATGCGACGATCGAGTTCGCCTTGCTCGGCCGCATCGGCGCCGAGCAGCAGGTCGCGCAGCGCGCCATTGACGTTGGCGACGGCGTTGAGCACGCCCTTGCCCAGATAGCGTTTGGCATCGCCGTCGCGCAGCTCCAGTGCTTCGCGCGAGCCGGTCGATGCCCCGGACGGCGCGCAGGCGCTGCCGACCGCGCCGCTGGCGAGGGTCACATCCACGTTCACCGTGGGATTGCCGCGGGAGTCGAGCACCTCGTAGGCGCGAATGTCCGCAATCTTGGTCATGGTCGTTCCTGTGGTAGTGATGGTCAGTGAATGGCGAGCGGAGGCAACGCCTTGATCAGATCGTCCACCGCTTTGACCTGCGCCAAAAACGGCTCCAGCACGTCCAGCGGCAGCGCGCTCGGGCCATCGCAGAGGGCGCGATCCGGATCGGGATGGGCTTCCAGAAAGAGTCCGGCGATGCCCACGGCGACCCCGGCACGAGCCAGTTCCGCGACCTGGGCACGGCGACCGCTGGATGCGGCACCGCCCGGGTCGCGACGCTGCAGGGCGTGCGTGACATCGAAAATCATGGGTGCGCCACCGGTGACATCCTTGGCCACCTGAAAGCCCAGCATGTCCACCACCAGATTGTCGTAGCCGAAACAGCTGCCGCGCTCGCACAGCAGCAGGCGATCGTTGCCGCACTCGCGAAACTTGCCCACCAGATGGGCGGTCTGCTCGGGGCTCATGAACTGGGGCTTCTTGATGTTGATGATCGCGCCCGTGGCCGCCAGCGCCGCCACCAGATCGGTCTGGCGCGCGAGAAACGCCGGCAGTTGCAGCACGTCGCAGACTTCCGCCACCGGCGCGGCCTGCGCCACCTCATGCACGTCCGTCAGCACCGGCACGCCGAAAGTGCGCTTTACGTCGTCGAGTATGCGCAGGCCGGCGTCCAGTCCGGGGCCGCGAAACGAATGAATCGAGGTGCGGTTGGCCTTGTCGAAGGAGGCCTTGAAGACATAGGGCATGCCGAGGCGGCGCGTCACCGTGACGAAATGTTCCGCGGCGCGCAGCGCCAGCTCGCGCGATTCCAGCACATTGATGCCGCCGAACAGCACCAGGGGTCGATCATTGGCGATGCTGATGCCGCCCAGAGTCACCGTTCGGCTCATCGGTCGGTTCCGGTGGCGGCGCCAAGCGCAACGCCGGCGGCTTTCAGGCACGCCTGAATGAAGCCCGAGAACAGCGGGTGCCCGGTGCGCGGCGTGGAGGTGAATTCGGGGTGGAACTGGCAGGCGAAGAACCAGGGATGATCGGGCAACTCGATGGTCTCCACCAGGGATTCGTCGGCGGACCAGCCGCCCACCTCCATGCCGGCCGCCTGGATCACGCCGATGTACTTGTTGTTCACCTCGTAGCGGTGGCGGTGGCGCTCGACGATCACATCCTTGCCATACGCGGCGCGCGCCCGCGACCCGGCCACCAGCCGCGCCTCCTGCGCGCCCAGACGCATCGTGCCGCCGTAGTCGAAAGCTTCGGAGCGGGTCTCGACATGACCCTCCCGGTCGGTCCACTCGGTGATCAGGCCGATCACCGGATGCGGCGTGTTGCGGTCGAACTCGGTGCTGTTGGCGCCCACCAGGCCGACCACATTGCGCGCGAATTCGATCACCGCCACCTGCATGCCCAGACAGATGCCGAGGTAGGGAATGCGCTGCTCGCGGGCATGGCGCACCGCGCGAATCTTGCCCTCAACGCCGCGCTCGCCGAACCCGCCCGGCACCAGAATGCCGTGGCAACCGGCAAGCGGACTCAAGTCCTCATCGAGCAGTTCCGAGTCGATATGGTGAATCACCACCCGGGTCCGGTTGTGGATGCCGGCATGCTCCAAAGCCTCGTTGAGCGACTTGTACGCATCCAGCAGATCCATGTATTTGCCCACCATGGCGATCACCACTTCGTGTTCGGGGTGGCGCTGGTTTTCCACCACCAGATCCCACTGCGACAGATCGATGGGCCGGTCGGGAAGCTGGAATTTCTCCACCACGAAACTATCCAGTCCCCACTCGTACAGATGGCGGGGGATCGAATAGATGCTCTCGGCATCCATCAGCGGCACTACGGCGCGCTCCTCGACGCTGGTGAAGAGCGCGATCTTGCGCCGCGACGCGTCGTCGATCGCCACTTCCGAGCGGCACACCAGCACATCGGGCTGCAGGCCGATGGAGCGCAGCTCCTTTACCGAGTGCTGGGTGGGCTTGGTCTTGGTCTCGCCGGCGGTGGCGATATAGGGCACCAGGGTGAGATGTATCAGCAGCGAACGCTGCGAGCCCAGTTCCACCTTGAGCTGGCGGATCGCTTCCAGAAAGGGCTGCGATTCGATGTCGCCCACGGTGCCGCCGATCTCCACCAGCGTGATGTCAGCGCTCTCCCCCCCTTCCAGGATGCGGCGCTTGATCTCGTCGGTGACATGGGGGATCACCTGCACGGTGCCGCCGAGATAGTCGCCGCGGCGCTCGCGGCGCAGGATGGTTTCGTAGATCTGCCCGGCGGTGAAATTGTTCTTGCTGGACATGCGGGCGTTGAGAAAACGCTCGTAGTGGCCCAGATCCAGATCGGTCTCGGCGCCGTCCTCGGTGACGAACACCTCGCCGTGCTGGAACGGGCTCATGGTGCCCGGGTCCACATTGAGGTAAGGATCGAGCTTGAGCACCGTGACCTTGAAGCCCCTCGCCTCCAGCAGCGCCCCAAGCGAGGCCGCCGCGATGCCCTTGCCAAGGGATGACACCACCCCGCCGGTTACGAAAATGAAGCGCGTCATCGCAGACCTTTCTCATCAGGCAGAGGGGCGGGAAAACCAGGTGCCGGGGGTGCGTGAAACGGCGTGGAGAAGCCCGTTGCGCCCACCGGTGGACGGGCGAAAAGCCTAGCAGAAAGGCGGGTGGCACTCAATGCGAACGCGGGCGTGCAGACCGGCGCGCCCCCGCCCGAGGCCATCTCCGCGACGCCGCGCTTGTCGCTCAACTTCAATCCCGCCAGGTGGCATCGCGACAGCTTGCTGACACCTGACCAGAGGCTGTATTTCCACATCCACCGACTGACAGCCGCACGCACGGCGAGTCGATTTTCCGGAGGCGGGACGTCCTGCGTTGCGCTGTGCCGCGCCCGCGCCGCTTGTCGTTGTGTTCAGCCCGCTTTCAACCCCCGAAAACAAGCGCGCACTTCTTTGATAAAGACTTCCGGCCGTTCGAAAGCCGCGAAATGCCCACCGCGATCCAGTTCGTTCCAGTGAATCAGCTTTTTGAAACGGCGCTCGGCCCAGCGCCGCGAGCTGCGGAAAATCTCCTTGGGGTAAATGCTGCATCCGGTGGCAAGTTCGACCGGATCGCGCGACAGGCTGTTGAAGCTCTCCCAATACAGCCGCGCGGAGGACGCCGCGCTCGCCGTGCACCAGTAGAACATGATGTTGTCGAGCAGCTCGTCGCGGTTGAGCACATTCTCGGGATGGCCGTCGCAGTCGGTCCAGGCCCAGTATTTTTCGAGAATCCAGGCCGCCTGCCCCACCGGGGAATCGACCAGCGCGTAACCCACGGTCTGTGGCCTTGTGCTCTGCTCTTTCGAATAGCCGGAATCCCAGTCCTTGTAGTGCTGCATGCCGGCAAGTGCGCTTTGCTCCAGGGGCGTGAGGTTGTCGAAAGTGGCGGGGTCGGGCTCGACGATCACCATGTTGAGGTGAATCGCCTGGCAGTTGCCCAGGTTCTGCATCCCGATCGCCGTGGTCACCGCGGCGCCCCAGTCACCGCCCTGGGCCAGGTAGCGGTCGTATCCCAGTCGCAGCATCAGCCCGTTCCACTCGCGCGCGATCTTCTCGATGTTCCAGCCGGTGGTGGTCGGTTTGCCGGAAAACCCGTAGCCCGGCAGCGCGGGACACACCACATGGAAGGCGTCGGCGGCATCGCCGCCGTGGGCGACCGGATCCACCAGAGGTTCGATCACCTTGTGGAACTCGACGATGGAGCCCGGCCAGCCGTGGGTAATGAGCAGCGGCCGCGCATTGGGGTGGGGTGAGCGCTGGTGAATGAAATGAATATCCACGCCATCGAGTTCGGTCACGAACTGGTCGAAACGGTTGAGTCGCGCCTCGCGCGCGCGCCAGTCGTAACGGGTCCGCCAGTAATCGCAAACCTCCCGCACATAGGCGAGCGGGATCCCCTGCGACCAGTCGTCGACAACCTCTTTCTCGGGCCAGCGCGCGCGGGCGAGGCGCTCCTGAAGATCAGTGAGCACAGCGTCGGAAACCGCGATGCGGAAAGGTCGGATGGCGTCGTTCATGGGCACCTCGGGGCGGCTCGTCGTTATTGTCGAAGATGGGATGCTATACGCGGACCATCCCGGCAGCAACGCGCCTTGTCCTGGCGCCCTGGCAGTGTAAGATCGAACCAAACCATCAGAAGTTTGTTGAAAAGGGTCGCGGGGCGCATAAAACGGCGGAGCGCGGACGGCATGCTCGCGGTCTGAGCCGACTCAGTTCGCACACTGCGCCGCCTGCCGATGCAGCAACGAAGCCTTCACTACGAAAACCCGACGAGACGCCATGATTACCATTGACCAGATTCGCACCGCCGCAGCATCGCACGCACCTGCCCGCCACCTTCGAACCGCGCCCTCAGGCCGCCGTCGCCATGATTCTGGCCGACGGCGAGGATGACCTCGAAGTCTGTTTCATCCGCCGTGCCGAACGCGCGGGCGACCCCTGGTCCGGGCAAGTCGCGTTTCCGGGCGGACGCGCGGGCCGCGACGACCGCAATGCCCACGACGTCGCCGAGCGCGAAACCTGGGAGGAAATCGGGCTCAGCCTCGCCGCCGATCACCGCATCGGTCCACTTCCGATACGCGAAGCGGTGCGCCCGACATCCAAAACAGCCTCACGCTGTCGCCCTTCGTCTACTACATCGGCACCGGCAGCGCGATCCTGGACCACGCCAGCCACGCCCATGAAGTGGCCGACGTGTTCTGGGTGCCTTTGCGCCACCTGTTCGCGGCGAGTGCCGCCACCGAGCTCGACTATCCCATCGGCGGTGTGGCCACGACCTTTCCGGGCATTCAGTTCCGCGACCAGGTGATCTGGGGCCTGACCCTGAATGTGCTCAACAGCTTCGCCGACATCGTCCGCCCCCACCTGACTGCCGGTACCACGCCATGAGTCTGCTGCCCTGCATCGAGATCGAACCGCACAAGTCCGTCCAGCCCGCCGACGCCGCCGTCATCTGGCTGCACGGCCTGGGCGCCGACGGCCACGATTTCGCGCCCATCGTGCCCGAGCTCAAACTGCCGGCGAGTCTCGCGGTGCGCTTTGTATTTCCCCACGCGCCGACGCTTCCCGTCACCATCAACGGCGGGATGCGGATGCCGGCCTGGTACGACATTCTGGCCCTCGACATCGACCGTCAGATCGACAACAGCCAATTGCTGGCTTCCGCCGCAGCCGTTGCGGCCTTGATCGAACGTGAAGTCGCGCGCGGCGTGGATACCCGGCGCATCGTGCTCGCGGGTTTTTCCCAGGGCGGCGCGGTGGCGCTGCAAACCGCCCTCGCCTATCCCGAGCCGCTGGCGGGTTTGCTGGCGATGTCGACGTATTTCGCGACCCACGACACCATCGTCCCCATGCGGCCAACAGGGGTCTCCTGATCCTGGTGCAGCACTTGGCAGCCACGACCCCATGGTGCCGGAGCTGATGGGGCAGCGCACCGTAGCCGCGCTGCGCGCGCGTTGGGTTACGCCCCGCTTACCATAGCTATCCCATGGCCCACGAAGTCTCGCGCGGAGATCGCCGATATTTCGACCTGGCTGCAACTGCGCTGGAGGAACCCATGACCGCCCACAAACCCCGCCAAAATCACCGCCTGTCTGGTGAGTACCGGCGAAGAAGTTCTCCGCGGTGAGATTTTCGATTCCAACAATCATTTTCTGGCCACTGCGCTCGGCGAGCGTGGCTTTGCTGTGCAGTTGATGATGACGGCGGGCGACCGCCGCGAAGACCTCGCCTTCGTGATGCGCACCGCGCTCGAACGCGCCGACTATCTGTTCATCAGTGGTGGCCTCGGGCCGACCGACGACGACCTCACCACCGAAGTGGCCGCCGAAGTCGCGGGGGTCGGCACCTTCTTTCACGAACCGAGCTGGCAGGCCATCGTCGCGCTGTTTCAAAAATACCATCTGGAAGCGACCGCGAACAATCGCAAGCAGGCCGTGTTCCCGGTCGGCGCAACTGTGCTGCCAAACCTCAACGGCACCGCACCAGGTTTCAGTTGCAGCTTCGTGCGCAACGGCGTGCGCAAGACCATCGTCGCCCTGCCCGGCCCGCCGCGCGAACTGCAACCGATGCTGCTCGCCCATCTCGATGCCATTGCGCCGCTGCAACATTCGCCGGAGGAAAACCTGTTCATCCGTTTTCTCGGCGCCGGCGAATCGCATTTATCGGAACTGCTCGAACCCTGGTCGAAAATCTGGGGTCCGGTGAGTTTTCGCCAGGATTTCCCCGAAATCGAAGTCAAGCTGTACCAGCCACCGGCGGACAAGGCGCAAGCCCTGTGCGCTTTCGCGGCCGAACACATGAGCGACTATCTGGTGGACTTTTCGCGGGAGTCCATCATCCAGCTGTTCGCGCGCTTCATGCGCGAGCGCGGACTCACGCTGGCGCTCGCCGAATCCTGCACCGGCGGCCTTGCCGCCAAAGTCATCACCGATGTCCCCGGCGCGTCCGCCTACTTCGTCGGCGCGGTGGTGTCCTACGCCAACGCGGTAAAAGAAGAACTGCTCGGCGTCCGGGCGAACGACCTCGCGACACATGGGGCGGTGTCGGAAAGCGTCGCACGTCAGATGGCCACGGGTGCGCGCGCCCGCTTCAAGGCTGACCTCAGCCTCAGCTTTACCGGTGTCGCCGGCCCCGATGGCGGCAGCGACGAAAAACCCGTCGGCACCGTCTGGATGGCGAAAGCCGATGCCAGCGGCTGCCAGGCACAACGCCTGAATCTGCTGCAAGGCCGCGAGCGCGTGCGTCAGGCCGCCGTCTCCCACGGCCTGCGCTGGCTGATGGAAGACTGGCTCGCCGAGCGCCGCCGGCAGCGGCTCGCGATGTACAGAGGCTGATGAAACCATGTCCACCGACGACGCCATCCAGCGCGCCAATTTTGCCTTTTACCAGGCTTTTCTGGACCGGGATCTCGCCGCCATGGATCGTGTGTGGGCGCTGCGCCTGCCCGTTCTGTGCATTCACCCGGGCGCGGCACCCCTCGCCATCCGCGAACAGGTACTCGCCAGCTGGCACGACATTCTCACCAATCCGCGCTCACCCATGCTCGAACATCGGGTTGAAAGCATTCTGCATTTCGGCGATGTCGCGCTACTCACCTGCTACGAATGGAACAAGGCGCAACCGGACGCGATGCTGCTGGCAACCAATGGCTTCGCGCTTGAAAACGGTGTCTACAAGATGATTCTTCACCATGCCGGACCGGTACACCATTCCGCGGTACCCGGTCCGACGCCACCGAAACCACGCATTCACTGACGACCGGAGCAAACTGCGCAAAATTGCCGGCGCCGAAAATTTCCACAACAAAAACGCAATAAGGAGAACAACATGAAAATCGGTTTACAGGGTGTCTTTGCCGGCCAGTCCGCCACCGCGGCGCACATGATGAAGACCGCCCGACTGGTGGAGGACGCGGGCTTCCATTCGTTCTGGATGCCCGAACACGTACTGCTGTTCGAAAACTACGCATCGCCCTACCCCTACGCCGACAACGGCAAGGTGCCGCTCGACCCGCACCATGTGCCGCTGGAGCCTTTCACCGCGCTGGCGTTTCTCGCGGGACATACCAGCCGCATTCGCCTCGCCACCGGCATCACCATCCTGCCGCAGCGCAACCCGGTCTATTTCGCCAAGCAGGCCGCGGACGTGGATGTGATCTCCGGCGGACGCCTCGACCTCGGCATCGGTGTCGGCTGGCTCGCCGAGGAATTCGCCGCGCTCAACGTACCCTTCGAGCGCCGCGGCGCGCGCACCGCCGACTACATCAAGGTGTTGCAAACCCTGTGGTGCGACGAAACTTCCCGCTACAGCGGCGAGTTCTACAACCTGCCGCCCTGCGTGCAAGGCCCCAAGCCGGTACAGAAACCCTATCCCCCGCTGTGGTTTGGCGGCGAAAGCAAAGCCGCGCTGACCCGGGTCGCACGTTTCGGCCAAGGCTGGTACGGCGTCAAACTGCTGCCGGAGGATGTGCCGGCGCATCTCAAACAACTCAGCGAATTGCTCAAAGTGGAAGGACGCACGCTGCAGGATATCCAGATCGCGGTATCGCCCTACGGCGCGCCCTGCGACCTAGACATGCTGAAGCGCTATCGCGACACGGGCGTCGATCAGGTCATCCTGTTTGCACTGACGGCGGACCCCGAGCCGCTGTACCGCGAGATCCACCGGATGGCGGAACAGATCGTGATTCCCGGCGCGGCAGTCTGAGACCGTGCGGATGCCACCCTGACTTCACTCAACCGAGGAACTGGAGATAGACGTAGGCATATCAATCGTGTTCCAGAATCCAGGACGCGCACAAAGCGATTTCGAGGTGTACCAGAACGACCTGAAGCTCGCCAACCTGGCCGAACCCCTGGGCTTCGACGCCGTCTGGGGCATCGAACACCACTTCACTGACTACACCATGATGCCCGACGTGATGCAGTTTCTGGCCTACATGGCCGGGCGCACCGAGCGCGTCAAGCTGGGCTCGATGGCGGTGATCCTGCCCTGGCACCGCGACCCCATCCGCGTCGCCGAACAGATCAGCGTCGTCGATAACATATCGAAAGGCCGGGTGATCCTGGGCATGGGTCGGGGCCTCGGCCGGGTCGAATTCGACGGCTTTGGCGTGGCCATGGACGAGGCGCGACCGCGCTTCATGGAAGCCGCCAAACTGATTCTCGACGGCCTCGAAAAAGGCTATTGCGAAATGGATGGCACAGTCATCAAACAGGAACGCCGCGACATTCGTCCCGCGCCCTGCAAGTCTTTCGTTGGCCGCCGCTACGGTGCCGCGGTGTCGCCGGAATCCCTGTCGATCATGGCTGAACTCGGCCTCGGCCTGCTGATCATTCCGCAGAAACCCTGGAGCACCGTCGCCCAGGAATTGACCACGTATCGACAGGAATATTTCGCCCATCACCGCGAGCAGGCGCCGCCACCCTTTGTCGCCAGCTTCGTCTACTGCGATGAAAACGCCGACCGCGCCGAAGCAATGGCCAACCGCCACCTCGGCGGCTACTGGCACTCCATGGTCGAGCATTACGAGATGGACGGCAGCCACTTCAAGAACATCAAGGGTTACGAGTGGTACGCCAACGCCGCCGCCCACATCAACAACGACGGCGCCGCGGCCGCACGCCAGTTCTTCGTCGATCTGCACGTCTGGGGCACACCCGAGCAGTGTTACCAGAAGCTGCTGAACATCCGCGATTATGTCGGCAACGACAAATTCAACGGCATGTTCTCCTACGGCGGCCTGCCCCCCGCGGCGGCGGAAGCCAGCATGCGGCTGTTCGCGAAGGAGGTGATGCCGCAGTTGCAGAAGTTGCCGGCGCCGGTGATTACGAGTGCGAAGTCGGCCTGAACCACCACACCACCAACGCCGGGCGTAAATGCCCGGCGTTGGTCGGACTCGTACAATCGCCAGCCGGCGTCGCTTGGATTCGTCCTTTGCGGCGGCTAAAAATGGGAGAATTACGGCGATAGCCAAGGGCGCCAAGAATCTTTAACCCAGGCTGGCACCGACACAAGGATAGATGGAGCTGGGTATGCCAAAAAGACAAAGTCCCACCGGCAGCGAGCTGTTCATCGTCGACAACAGCGACGCACCAGCCAGCCCTTCAACGAAGGGCTGGCCAAGGTCGCCGGCAAACTTGATGACAGCATCAAGGTGGATCGAGGATGACCATCATCAATAGCGTGGCGGCAAACATGGTGGCATTGAGGGTGCAGACATGGACAGCGTAGCGCCGCGCATTGGCATCGAAATCAAAGCAAACCCCACGCTCGGCTATGTGTCGCATTCCGGATTTCTCGGAGGCTTGCGGGTGAGGGAGCAGTTATCCGGGATTTCCGGATAACTGGCGCAGGCCAAAGACACCACCTCAGCCCCGCCAATGCTGTCGCAGGTGCGCCATCAACCGTTCAAAGCGCGGGTCAACTTCCAGTTCCGGAGCCGTTGCCCGAATCGCTTCCAGGCATGCGCCAAGATCGCTGGGTGGCCATTGCGTCTGGTCAGCTATCACCAGACTCAGGAAGTCCAGCGCCTGTTCCGGAAACCTGCCGCACAGACCTGCCTCGTGTAGCCGATGCACCAGATAGTCCGGGTAGGCTGGCGGTTGCAGCCAGGCGCGGAGTAGCGCCAATGCCTCCGGGAACGCATCCTGTGCCGCGACGCACAGGCGGCCGAGGCTTTTGGCGATGGCGGGTGAAATGTTGTCCCGGGTCTTGGGCCAGATGGCGTGCAGATACGGGATGACCCGGTTGGTCCAGTAGTCCGCGCGCTGATCGCCTGCGCCCTCCAGCGCTCTCACCAGCACCTGGGCTGCCTCGTGCAGGCCATCCGGTGGCAGTGCGCGGGTGGCGGACGCCAGTTCGACGATGGTGAAGGTGTCACCCGGGTCGAGGGCGGCGAATGTCAGCAGGGATGCGTATTGCCCATCGTGCTTGCCCAAGGCCGCAAAGTGACGCGCAGTGTCGAGGAAGGCTGGCTTGAGCGTCTCCATCAAGGGGGGCTCAAATCCCGAGTTTGCTTTGTTCTGATTGTGCAAACACTCGCTTCAACATGTCATCAGTAGGAGCATCGCCATAACGTTCTGCGAGAACATCGCGCAGTTTCAACAACCTGCGGTTGGCAGTATCGACAAGCGTACCGAACGTTGTCGCCCGGACACGGCCAAATTTCTGATTACCATCGCCCACTTCCTTTTCGCGAGCCACGCCTGCCGCCACCTTCTGCCCAACCACCCAGGCGCAGATGTAGGGCACTCCCGACAAAGCCCCTGACGCAGCGATATCCTGCACGTAGCCGTCAGCTTGGTTGACCTCTTTGCGGGTTAATTCGAAGCCCCCTTTCTTTAACTCAATCAGCAAGACGTGTTGCAATCGCGTTAGCGTCGGGTCCGCTGGGTCAAATGATTCGATTCCCGTCATCTGCAAGGTTGTCTTGTCAGGCAGTACGACAATATCCGGACGGTGTCGCTCGTTTATGAACTTGGCGTCCGTGCGCTTGAATAACTCGCGGGATACTGTCTGTAGCGTCAAGTTCGAGCAGTATTCCTGTGACTCGAACTCGGGGCCGAACAACCAACGCGAGCGAAGAATGAGAGGATGCAGCGTGTGCAGTTCGTCGGTCTGCGGATCGTCTGCCAGGCGCCGAATCGTCTCGATTACGCTGAGTCGACCGTCGATCTCGTCAAGGACACGCAACGCGTCCTTGACCGTCCACTCGGTCAGCAGACGATCCAACCCATCGACATCGTCTGGCGGCAGCGTGGAGAGCTTTTGCAGCAGGGCCGCACCGCTCTTGGTCCTTTCGAGATGAATAACCGCCTTGACGGCCGTGGCCAGAAAATCCGGCGACAACGTCGGATGCGCTTGGGCTACGACTTGGTGAACTCGGCGACTTCGAGCCGTGCGCCTTGTCCCAAGGTCGCCAGCTCTGATCGGTTCTGGGCCAGCGCATCCTCTGATGCGGCCTCGACGATCTCGGCCGCAAGTTCCTGCGCGACTTTGCCGATGTGCTCGGCCGTGGCACGGTACAGGTCACGGACCGCGTCCGTGGCGCGGAACGCCGTCCAGTCCTGCTCGACGTCGGACTCGTAACCCTGGGTATCGACAATGACCTTGTAGCGGCGCGCGAAGCGTGTGCGGCCGTCGAAGTTCGCAACCTGTCCCACGGCCCATGAGGGCGAGCCGACCAGCCGGCGCTGCACCCAGAACGCAATGCCCTGATGGATGGATGAGTGATTCGGCCGCGTCGAGTCAATCACGATCACCGTGGCGGTGCGGCCCGCGCCAAGGTCCAGTACTTCTTCGCTGACACGCCCCTCGATCTGGCTGAACGACCGTTGCACGCCATTGACCCGAATCTCGAACTCTGGATCGTGGACGAAGCGCGCGGCCAGCACGGTCAGGATCTCGTCAGCATCGGGCAACTTTCGCGTCACGCGCACCGAAAGGCGCGTCCCGCTCCCGTCGTGCTGGCCCAGCGTCTCGCTTTGCAGCACGAAAGGGCTCGGCCCCGACTCGGTGCCGACGACGAAGGTGGCCAGCACACCATTGCGCCAGGTCTGCACCTCGTACTCGTTGGCAAAGCAGAGCAAGCCGTGCCGTCCGACCCCGTAACGGCCATACGC
The DNA here is from genome assembly GCA_016708925.1 of Gammaproteobacteria bacterium. Taxonomy (GTDB): domain Bacteria; phylum Pseudomonadota; class Gammaproteobacteria; order Pseudomonadales; family Porticoccaceae; genus JAGPUQ01. The sequence continues at coordinate 205,347 of JADJET010000001.1, forward strand.
CCGCCGGGGCCGCGCCCGGCGCCCGGGCGGGAACTCCACGTCGGCGCCCTGGTGCTTCACCCGGTCGTAACGCAAGGTCATCCAGCGCTTCCTGAACTGTGACGGCGTCATGCCGTGCCCGTCGTCCGTCACGGTGAGCGTGCCGTCGATCTCGCTGGGCAGGATCAGATCCACCCGCGTCGCGCCCGCGTCCCAGGCATTGGCGACCAGTTCGGTCAACGCGACTTGCGGCACATGAGCCACCTGCCCGAGTTCGCGCAGAAGGTAATCTTCCTCGAACAGCGAGTTCTGGAGCGGCTGCTCAGGCATGGGCGGACACCTCGGTCGAGAACACGCGTTCCAGCGTTGCCGGAATCAGCGCGTCGTTGGCTTGGCGGATGGTGGCGTGGCGGGCTTTGAGTTCTGCCACCTTGGCTTGAAGAATATCGAAGATACGCTGTGTCGAAAGCCCTGGGACCGGCACTTCGATCTCCATCAGGTCTGGAGCTTTCAGCGTCTTGTTTCGCGCAGCCGTGCCGGGCGAAGCTGCTCCGATCTTTGCAAAGCCCTCCGAAGTGGTGAAGTAGTAGTAGAGGAAACTGGCTGCTGCGGTGTTCGTGTTTACCTCACAGGTCAACATTCGATGGTTACCAACACAACCTTCGTCATCAGGTTTCGCAATGGCAATTGCCTGCTCCCACGCCATGATGTTGCTGAAGATCAGGTCGCTAGCTTTGACAGAAAATAGTTTCTGCCAAGAGTAATCGGCTCCTTCCATGGTGCGGCGCTGAAACGTTCCCTTGAAAAAACTACGGATGCCCAGCTCGGTGTAGTTGGCTTGCGGGTCAATTCTAATTTCGCGCCGTACCAGCGGCGCCACTTCCGCCATCGGCCGCAAGGGCGCATCGGCGATCGCGTCACGAAAGCGCACGGCGAGCAACCGGTCTGCGTCGCGCTCGATGGCGTCGAGGTGTTCGTTCACCTGCCGCGCCTTGTCGGCCAGCGTGTCGAGGCGGCTGACGATGGCTTGCTGTTCGGGAAGCGGCGGCAGGGGCATCTGGTATCCGGCAACGCTTGCGGGGCGAATGGCGGCGTAGTTTGTTGAGCCCTGCGCATCAACTTGATTGCGAAATCCAGTTGTTCGAATGAAGTAATCGAGGAAGCGCCGGTCGAGCTGGGCGCCGTCGATCGCAAACAGAAAGTAGTGACTGCTAACGACGGCGCCTTCCAGTGCTTCTGGAACGATGCCGAAACCGCCCATCTTGGCGTCAATTTCAGCTACCAGAAACTCACCCGCGCGGCAGACCTGCTGGCGCTTTGTCTTGATGTCGCTTCCCGGAACGGCATCTCGCAAGACGACGCCTTTGGCGTGCAACTGAACTCGGCACCGCTTGTAGTGTTCGGTGTCGTCGAGAACGATGACCCTTCCGGATGTTTCAGCACCTGTGCAGCGCAACCTTCGGCCACCGCCCTCATGCTTCGCCGTCCGTTGCATCGCTCCGCCCTCTGCGCCGTGCTTCCAGTTCGCGTCGCGTCCTCGCCAGCTCCTCGGCCAGCAGTTTCTCGTCCGGCAGCACGGTCTGGTACTCGGCGGCCAGCACCTTGTTGGCCAAGCCTTCCAGGGCGTAATGGGCCTCCGCCGCGCCTTTTTCGGCGCAGAGGATCAGCCCGACCGGCGGGTTCTCGCCCGGCACGGTCCAGTGCTCGCGGGCGTAGTTCAGGTACAGGTGCATCTGCCCGGCGTCGGCGTGGGTGAACTTGCCGACCTTGAGGTCGATGACCAGCAGGCACTTCAGCCTGCGATGGAAAAACAGCAGATCGACGCGGAACCAGCTGTCGTCGAGGCGCAGGCGGCGCTGGCGGCCGACGAAGGCGAAGTCGTCGCCCAGTTCCAGCAGGAAGTCGGCCAGATGCTGGATCAGCGCGTCTTCGAGGTCGGATTCGGAGTATTCGTCCTTGAGGTTGAGGAATTCCAGCACGAAGGGGTCTTTGATGGCTTGCTCGGGGGTGAGCGCGTCGCCGGGTTCGGTGGCTTCGCCTTTTTGCAGCATCGCCGCCTTGTTGTGCGAAAGGGCAACGCGCTCGTAAAACTGGCTGTTGATCTGCCGGTCGAGCTGGCGCACCGACCAGCCGCAGCGCAGGGCCTCGGTTTCGTAGAACCGGCGGGCGGCTTCGTTTCTGACCGAGAGCAGACGCACATAAGCGGACCAGGGCAGCGGGAAGGCGCGAGCCAGGGCGCTCAGGTCAACGGTTGTCCGAATCGGCGAGGCGGATGTTGTCTCTGCGCTCGATTGCCCAGACAGTGTCTGGAGAATCCCCTGCCTTGACGATTCTCCCGACGGTGTCTGGAGAATCTGCTCGACGGGCCAAGCCAGGTGGAAAGCCCGCATCTGCCAGAGGTTTTGCCGACTGAAACCGCGGCCGAAGCGGCGCGTCAGGTCATCCGCAAGCCGTTTGATCAAGCCCGAGCCATAGGCGGCGCGCTCCTGCCCACCTTGCTCGAATTCAACAATGCGCCGCCCAATCTCCCAATAGCTGGCCGTCATCAGCGCATTGACGCTGCGCGCGGCGGCACGACGAGCAGCCTCCAGCAGCGCGACGATGTCGGCGTGGACGGCGGCGTAGTTGGTCTGATCCGGGCTTGCGGGCGTAGCGGACTTGGTCATGCCTGCACCTCGGCCACCAGCGCTTCAATCTCGCCGAGCAGGCGCAGCACGTCCTCTTGGCTGCGCATGGCGGCGATCAGGTCTTTCGGGTCGGCGTGTTCAAGCCCTTCCTTGGCGTGGGGGTTCTTCATGTCCAGGTTGTAGATCGGCCAGTAGAGCGCGTCGCCCTGGGCCTGCGCAGCCTTGGCGATGGCTTCATGGGCCTGCTGGCGGGATTTCAGCTCGCGCAATTGCGCCTGCAATGCAGCCTTGTCGCCATTGGCGGCGCTGCTGATGGTTTGCTCCAGCTCACGGATCGGCTTGCCCAGCGCCAGCGCACTGGCGCGCTCGGTTTCGGCTCGTTGCCAGTGTGGCGTGGCGGCATCGATGGCGGCTTTGCGCCTGGCGGCGAAGTCCACCCGCCAGGCCTGCGGGCCTTCCTCGCGCTGGTTCCACCAGTCGAGCACCGGCTGGAGCTCCTCGAACTGCAGCGGCGCGGTCTTGCTGTACTTCTTGCGGCCCTCGGGCAGCGGCAGTTCGTAGTACCAGATGGTGTCGGTCGGGCCGCCGCGCTCGAAGAACAGCAGGTTGGCCGGGATGTCGGTGTAGGGCGCGAACACACCCTGCGGCAGGCGCACGATGGTGTGGAGATTGAACTCCTTGAGCATCTCCTCCTTGATGACGGCGCACACGCCATCGCCAAACAGGGTGCCGTTGGGCACCACCACGGCGGCGCGGCCGCCCTGCTCGGCGCCATGCCCGGCATAGCGCAGCTTGCGCATGATGTATTGCAGGAACAGCAGCGCGGTTTCCGCCGTCTGCATGTTGGCCGGGAAGTTGGCCTTGATGCCGACTTCTTCCTCGCCGCCGAAGGGCGGGTTGGTGAGGATCACGTCCACGCGCTCGCTGTGGCCGATCTCGTTGACGCGCCGGTCCAGCGTGTTGCCGTAGGCGATCTGCGGCGCTTCCAGCCCGTGCAGCAGCAGGTTCATCTGCGCCAGCATGTAGGGCAGCGGCTTGGCCTCCTGCCCGAACAGGGTGTCGCGCTGCAGGGTGCGGCGCTGGTCCGGGTTGGTCACCTGCTGAGCAAGGTGGTCGTAGGCTTCGACCAGAAAGCCGCCGGTGCCGCAGGCCGGGTCGAGCACGGTTTCGCCCAAGCGCGGGTCGCTCACCTGCACCATGAAGCGCACCACCGGGCGCGGGGTGTAGAACTCGCCCGAGTCACCCGCGGCGTCGCGCATCTCGCGCAGCATGGATTCGTACAGGTGCGAGAGGGTGTGGATCTCCTCGCTGCTGCTGAAGTGGATGCCGTTGATCTTGTTGATGATGTCGCGCAGCAGGTAGCCACTGACCATGCGGTTCTGCACGCCCTTGAACACGTTGGCGATGACTTCGCGCTGGCTGCCCTTCTCGCCGCTGCCGGCCAGGGCGCGCAGATAGGCGAACAGGCCCGCGCCCCACGAGCCGTCGGCGCGGTGACCTTCGTCCTGGTTGATGAAGGCCAGCAGTTCGTCGCCGGTGAGGCCATCCTCACGCACGGCCCAGTCGCGCCAGCGGTAGGGCGCTTCGATGATGGGGTGGTAGGGCTTGCCGTCGAGTTCGGCTTCTTCTTCGTGCACGACTTCGAGGTCGTCGAGGAACTTCAGGAACATCACCCAGGTGAGCAGCGGCAGGCGGTCGACGTCGCCGTTGAGGCCCTTGTCCTTGCGCAGGATCTTGCGGGCGCTGCCGATCAGCGCCGACAGGTTGTCGCGCGTGGTCAGCGGTGCCTTGGCACGTTTGGTTCTGGTTTTCTTTTCGGTTGCGGCCATTCAGGCGGTGCTCGTCATTGGTAAAGGGCCGTCTGCAGGCGCGAGACGGCTTCCTTGAAAGGTTTGATGCCGCCGAAATGCCGGGTGGCGATTTCGGAAGGGCTGCCGAAACGGTCGAAGGGTTGCACCTTCATCAGCTCTGACAGGGCGTTGAATTGCACGATGCCGCGCTCGATGTATTTGTCGAGCAGCAGCGTGAGGATTTCCCGGACGGTGTCGCCGTACTGGCCGAATAGGTCCTGCGCGGCCTTTTTGGCCTGCTCGGCACGCTCGCGACGGGTCAGCAGCGGCGCGTTCCAGGCCAGATGGCACAGCAGGTCGAAGGGATCGGCGTCCGGCCGGTCGGCGCCGGCCGCCAGTTCCTCGAAGCTGATGCCGCGCTCGGTCAGCTCGCGCAGCACCTCGGCGCGGGTGTCGGGGTTGGCCCAGGCCGATTGCAGCGCAGCGCGGGTCGGGTACAGGGTGCGCACGGTGCGGCCCGAGTAATCGGTGTACTTGACAACCTGGAGCTTCTTGCCGTCGGTGTCGAGGTCGTAGACCAGATGGCCGATGACCTCGACGTCGCCGCCATCGACGTAGAACTTGCGCGGTTCTACTGGGGGTTCGCTTATGACGTCACCGGCTCCCGCCGGCCTGCTCTTCAGCCATCTCGTATTCTTTCGGAGGTCGCATCGCTGGTGGCGGTATCTCCGCTTGCGTGGCACTGACTTTCTCCCCGCTCATCGACAATAACTTCCTCGATCCGCGCCGGGTCGCCGTCGAAATCCGGATCGGCGAAGTGTCTCGTGGCCGTACCGGTGAAGTCGATGATGTTGAAGTATTCCTTGCCGTAATCGACCTTCAGCCGCGTGCCGCGCCCGATGATCTGCTTGAACTCGGCACGCGAGCCGACCACGCGTGCCAGCACCACGTTCTTGACCATCTCGGCGTCGACGCCGGTGGTCAGCAGTTGCGAGGTGGTCAGGATCACCGGCGTGGGCTTGTCCACGTCCTGAAAGTGCGCCAGATGGGTGAGGCCAATGGCGCCCTCGTCGGCGGTGACGCGGCAGACGTAGTCGGGGTACTGCTTGACCAGATCGCTGTTCAGGTTGACCAGTTCCTGCCGCATTTCGGCGGCGTGTTCCTGGTCGACACAGAACACCAGGGTCTTGGCGAAGCGGTCGGTGCCCTTGAGGAAGTCGGCAAGGTGCTTGGCAATCGCCTTGGTGCGCGCCCGCAGCGCGATGACGCGCTCGAAATCCCTGGTCTGATATTCGTCATCCGGCACCGGGCGGCCGAAGCGGTCAAGTTCGTCCTTGGATGGACGCCAGCCGGCGGCATCCACGGTGGTGATGACCCGATGCACGCGATAAGGCGCGAGGAAGCCATCCTCGATGCCCTGGCGCAGGCTGTAGGTGTAGACCGGGTTGCCGAAGTACTCGTAGCTGTCGCGCGACTCCTCGCGCAGCGGCGTGGCCGTCATGCCGAACTGCACGGCAGGGGCGAAGTAGTCGAGCACGGCGCGCCAGGCGCTCTCGTTGCGGCTTGAGCCGCGATGGCACTCGTCGATGATGATCAGGTCGAAGAAGTCGGGGCGGTATTGGCGGAACACGTCTTCGTTGGCGGTGGACAGCGCCTGATAGATGCCAAAGTACATCTCCCGGCTCTGGCTCACGTCGCCGCCGGCGATCTTGTGCCGGGCGTCGCCGAAGGGCGCGAACATCTTGGCCATCGGGTCATCGACCAGGATGTTGCGGTCGGCCAGGAACAGGATCTTGGGGCGGCGGTATTCACCGGTGCGGTTCCAGCGGCTGTTCCACAGCTTCCAGCAGATCTGGAACGCCACGCAGGTCTTGCCGGTGCCGGTGGCCAGCGTGGCGAGGATGCGCTTCTGGCCAAGCAGGATGGCCTCGATCACGCGGTTGATCGCGATCTGCTGGTAGTAGCGCGGCACCTTGCCCGAGACCAGGTTGAAGGGTTCGAGCAGGTGCGGCGTGGCCGGATCGGGCAGCGCGGTGGCGGCCGTCAGCCGTTGCCAGAGTTCGGCGGGCGTGGCAAAGCGACCCACCTCGCGCTCGCCGCCGGTGGTGTAGTCGATCTCGATGATGCGGTGGCCGTTGGTGGCGTAGGCGAACTTCAGGCCGAGGATCTCAGCGTAGTCCTTGGCCTGTTGTACCCCGGTTTCCGCTGGCAGCCCCAGTTCCTTGGCCTCCACGACGGCCAGTGGATAGTCGCGCCGGTAGTACAGCAGATAGTCCGCGCGCTTCTGCGTGCCACGGCGCACGCGGCCGCCGGTGACGATGATGCGGCCATTGGTGAAGGTGCGCTGCTCGCCGATCAGGTGTGGGGCATTGCTCCATCCGGCCTCTACCAGCTTGGGCGTGACCAGCTCCCGGCAGGTGTCGGCTTCGGTCATGATCTGGGTCGTTGCCGTCATCGAGGCCACCGGTTCTGTTCGTGAGTCATCCCCTCTGCGGCAGGGTGGAGAGGGTCGTTTGGCGCATTGCTTTGGCTCGGATATCCGGCATGGGCCAAACCGAAAATTTGGTCAGGACAGAGAGTTACGGTGAAGTTTCTGGCTATTGGCTCGGCGGTTTGGCGCAAGGCGAGCAGATAGGCCAGGGTTTGAGCCAAAGCCAGCCCGGCACCGGCTTGACAAGCAGGCCATTCGGGATAGACTCTCGCGTTGAGTTCACTGCCTATCGGCTTTGAACCAATCGAGGTCTCGGCCGCTGAACCCGCGTAGCGAATCAGCGGCCTTTGTTTTTCTGGGCTGCCATCACGAGCCACCTCCCAGCAAGCGGAGGCATGTAGCCCGGGACCATGCTGGCGAACTTCTGATCTTCCCGATGCTGTTGTCGGCCTGGTAACAGGTCACAAAGTTGGCTTTCAGCGAGCCATCCTGTTTCAGCCCCATCGCGACCACGACGACGAAATCCTCGTAGACAACCGCCACGCGGCGCGTTGCGTCGTACTGGCGTGACGCCTTGTCCCAGCCTTCGAACAGCGCTGCGGTGGGGTGCTCCAGCGTCGCTTTGATCCAATCGATGCGCTGCGCACGAACTGGCGAGAAGGCATCCTTGCGACCATCCCGCGCCGTGCTCTCGTAAAACATGTGGCCAAATTTGCCTGCACCGAAGTACACCCGGATGCCGTCAAAGGTCCGGATGTTGCCCCGGCAGTAAACCCGCTCGTAATGCGAACGGTATTCAACGACCGCGTCGTAATGAACGAGAGGCGGCAACGCCATTACCAACCTCCCTGCAGGCGTATCTTGAAGATGTTGAACTTCTCTTCGCCCTTGTGGGTCGGCGCGAGTAGTCGGCCTAGTGCTGATTCGAGACGTTGGACCACGGCGGCTTTGGCGGTGCCGTCTCGCAGGGTGTCGTTGATGCGGCTGCTGGCGGCACCCAACAACAAATCGCACAACTGGATCAGTACCACTTCATGAGACGGCAGCGACTGGATGTCGTCGATGCTCGATGTGAGGTTCGCGCGTGCAAGACACCTGGCCAGCACGGGGAGACGCTTCGGATCGCGGTTGCTCTTGACGTCGCAGAAGATCCGGTAGGCGTTGAAATCCAGAATCCAGTGATGCAGCAGCTGGTAATAGAACTTGTAGAAGCCCAGCTCGCCGTCGTTGTCGTGCAGAGCAAGATTGAGCTGGGTTCGATCAACGGCAATACAGCGGAAACGCAGATTGTCGCCATAGGCGAAGAACAGATCGATCAGTTCGACGTAAAAATCGCGGCGGTTGGGTGACACCTTGCTCCACTTGATTTCGCCCCATGCCGCGTGGCGTTCCCGCAGCACGCCGACACGTGATTTGATTTCGTTACGTAATTCCTCGGGTAGCCAGAGGCTGCCGATCATGAGGTGTCGCGCACGCGGATTCGCGGATGTCAGTACATCCGGATTGACTTCGTCGCAATACACCTCGAACTTCATCGCTGTTCCTCTCGGATCAATCCAGCACGATCAGAAACTCGGTGGCCAGTGCCTCCGGGCGCACGGCACGGGTATCCGGGCTGCGGTGCATCTTGACCAGACCGTGGCGCTCCAAATGACGCAGGGTACGCGACAGGTTGCTGGCCGCTCGGCCTGACCATTCGGCCAGCTCCAGCACGGTGCGCGGCTGGCGCTCGCGCATCAGGCGCAGCAGCGCGCGGTTCTCGTCCGACAGCAGGCTGGCCAACTGCCGCCAGGAATCGAACCAGACGGTGGGCGTGGGGCTGTTGGCGTCATTGACTGCCCGGCGGCCGGGTTTGGCCGGACGGATGCCAATCGCTGTGCGCATGCTTGGGTTCCCCGATGTGGTTTCGGGATGCTATCAGATGCGGATAATATCTGTCGCGGGCGGAGTGCTTTTCTGGGCACACGGGAAATGGGGATAGCGAATACGTTCGTGAATCAAGATGATTTTTAGCCGTACTGTTACGCGAACGAGCAGGAGGCGACGGAGTAAGAGGGTGGGAGGTATAGGAGCCGCCGGCCGAAGCTGGGGGTTCACACGGCCTGAAGCCGAATTTTGCCGCCGCACCCTGGACGCAGTGTAGCAAAGCGCTTTCGGAATGCCATGTCTGGAGGCGCGCACGCGAAGATTTTTTTGGGCGCTATTCCGGCCTTCTCGGAACCCCCGGCGCCCCGTCACCATCCGGGTGGCAGCAGTTAGCCGCCTTGGATAGGATGGGGATGCGATATTCCAAGTGAGTTCCCATAACGACACAAATAGCGGGAGGCATCACTATGGAAGTCGGCGTTCTTTATCTGCCCTCGGTCGGTTCGCTGGAAGAGAAGCTCAAGGGCTTCGCCGGCAAGCGCACTGACCTGTATCAGGAATTGCTGCCCGATTTGACCGTGCAGAGCCAGTACCTCGATGAGCACGGCTATTACGGAGTCGGTTTTACCGAGCACCATTTTCATATCGAAGGATCCGAGGTATCCAACAATCCCACCCTGCTCGGCGCCTACCTGGGGCCGAAAACCAGGCGGCTGCGCTGGGGGCAACTGGGCTATGTGCTGCCGGCCCAGCACCCCATCCGCATGGCGGAGGACGTCGCCATGCTGGATCAGATGCTGCAGGGCCGCGCCTTTTTCGGCATCGCGCGCGGCTATCAGGTGCGCTGGGTCAACAGCATGGGGCAACTGATTCAGGGTCTGCGGGACGCGCGGGATTTCGAGACCTACGACCGGGTGAAGCGCGAACTTTACGAAGAGCATTTCGAAATCGTGCTCAAGGCCTGGACCCAGCGCACCTTCACCCACAAGGGCAAGCACTGGGAGTTTCCGGTGCCCGGCCAGGTGTGGCCGGCGGCGGATTTCACCCGCAAGCTGGGCACCGGGGTGGACGCCGACGGCGTCGTCACCGAGATCGGCATTGCTCCGCCCTGCTACAACAATCGCGTGCCGGACATGTTCCAGCCGTTCAGTTTTTCGGTCACCTCGCTGCGCTGGGCGGCGCGCAACAAGCTCGTTCCCATATCGCTGATGTGCGATCAGGATCTGGTGCAGGCGTATTTCACCGCGTTCCGGGACGAGGCGGCGCTCCCGGGCCGCAGCACCGGAATCAAAGCTTTGTTGCCGTAGTCCGGCGGGCATCCCTGGCGCGACGTCTTGGCGTGGCACGTCGTTATGGCCATGATCTGCCGCTGTCGCGTAACATGGCCGCGCAACAGAGTGTCCGTGGTTGGTGGGCAAGATCAGTCCGCGAATTCATTCTCACACTGACCGGCCAGTGCCATGGAGCATTGGGCGTCATATGCTTCGACATCCCGAGCAGGCCGAAGCAGTAATCGCGCTGACGTGCAAGGTGTGGAGTAATGAAGGATGCAAGTCGGGTACGCTCGTGCGCTGCATAGGGCATATTTTCAATCCGGCACCGCGACCGCTCCTGGCCGCCGCCGCTTGCATCGGAGAATTGTGAATGGACAACTCGCGGCCCACCGCCGACAACGTACTGGTGAACACGTCCGGCGCGGTACAGAAAGCGCTGGCGGTCAACCTCAACCCGGCGCAGTACGGCAGCATTGTCGAAATCGGCGCCGGGCAGGAAACCGCGCGCTATTTCTTTCGGGCCGGTGGCGCGGCCGGCACCGTGGCCAAGACCATGTCGGCCTACGACATGACTTTCTCCGACGCGATCTACGGTCGCGCACCGGGCGGCCGCTATGTGAGCCGCACGCGGCTGGGACGCATGCTCGATCATGAGTTCGGTCTGCTGATCGAGCGCCTGGAAGGTCGCCGCGAGGTCGAAACCACCTTTTTTGCCTATGCCGCCACGGTGGCAGCGCAAGGCTTCAAGCACCGCCAGGAATGCCACGGCTGGCTGGGCGTGCGTCTCCAGCTCGTGCCACAGGGGCCACCCAACGACATCGTGCTTCATGTCCGCATGCTGGATCTGGACGCACGCGCCCAGCAAGAAGCGCTCGGTGTGTTGGGCGTCAATCTGATTTACGGCGCCTTCCACCACGCCGGCGCGCCGGAGAAGCTCATCGAAAGTCTCGCCGATGATCTGTCCGGTGGTGCCAGCGCCGGTTCCGATCGCATCGAGATCGACATGATCGCGTTCAGCGGCCCGGCGTTTGCCGGTTGCGAAAACCGCCTGCTGAACCTGCACCTGATCCGCAGTTGGCTGACGCGAGCGATCATGTTCGATCCCGACGGCCAGGTGGTGCAGCCGGGCGAAGCACTGCACCGCAAGGACGTGCTGGCGGTGCGCTCGAATTTCCGCCCGGCAACGCGCCGCCACGAGGACATGTTTCGGGCCGGCCTGGCCGCCTTTGGCGGCCACAGCGAGGACGTGCTGCCGGTGGCCGAAATGACCATGGCGACCGTGATGGAGGACGGTGACCGGGTCGACAACGCGGACTTCCTGGCCCGTGTCGATAGCCTGACCACGCTCGGCTACCACGTGCTGGTATCCGATTACCTGCGCTATTTCCGGCTGCGCGCGTTTCTGCGCCGCTACACGCAGGGTCGCATCGGCATCGTGGTGCGGCTCGACAACCTGCGCGACATCTTCAATCCGGAGTTTTACTCCGGTCTCGAAGGCGGCATCCTGGAGGCGTTTGGTCGGCTGTTTTGCGATCAAACCTCGATGTATGTGTATCCCGGCAAAGCCGGCGATGGCAGCCTGATCACCGCGGACGACTTCGTCCCGGACCCCGCGGTGCACCACATCTACCGCCACCTGCAGGAGCACAACCGCATCCTGGCGCTGCCGGGCGTCAACCCGGAGGTGGTGGACATCGACTGGCGGCAGGTGTTGCCGGCATTGCGTGCCGACGCCCCGGGCTGGGCCAGACAGGTACCGCCGGTGGTGGCGGAGCTGATCCGCAATCGCGGCTTGTTCGGATACCCGCAAAAAGCTGTGGAGTAAGCCCTGCCGGGCACCGGGGGTTGGGCGTCAGCCTAAACGCTTAGCGATCTCTGGCGCCGCCGAGGCTTTACCGAGATCGGCATAAATCTCGTCAAACAAGCCTCCAGCGTGCCCAGCGCTTCATCGACCAGGGAGCGCAGTGGATGAGCTTGCGGGACAAAATCCGAAACGGTGTTCGTAGCGAATGGTTTCGGCTGGCGGGTGAAACACCGCGATAAATCACCGAGAAAACCCGCCATGGAGACGCCCCGCCAGCCGCGGTCGCTCGATCAGGTGACCTAGCGTTACCGTGTCAAACATACACCCTGCGCACCCATCGCCAACCTCAAGTCCGTCAAGCGGCGCTGGCGTTCGGGCTTTTCCAGTTATGCAGCTCGGGGATGCAGCGCGCGCCGTACAGCTTCATGCTGCGCTCGCAATAGTCATAGGGCATACCGGCGAAACTGAAGCAACCGTTGAGCTGGAAATCGCCGAGGTCTTTCTGGCGTTTTTCGAGTTTTTCGAAAATCTGCTGTGCCGTGCCCCAGATCTGGAAATCGACGAAGGCATCCGCCACCTTGTCGAGCCCGAGTTCCTGAAGCATTTTGGCGGCATCGCCGTAAGCGGCGTAGCCCTTGGTGCCGGCAAAGTGCGAACCCGCCATCTCGTAGTGGTTGGCGGCGGTGAGGAAATAGGCCGCGATGTACTTGCGCGCCATCTCCTCGGCACGCTCGGCGCTGTCGTCGCAGATGATGAAATCGTTGCACAGCACGGGCAGCGGCTCGCGTCCGTGGTGCTTGCGGTACAGCTCCCGGTAGCGGTTCACTTCGGCGGCCATCTGCTCGATGGGGCGCTGCATGAACAGCATGATCTGGGACCCGAGCTCGGCGCCGGCATCGATGGAATCCGGCGACATGGCCACCGAGAAGGTGCGGCCGGCAAAGCTTTTCAGCGGGCGCGGACGGATTTCGACGCGGGGCTGCTTGACCACTTCGCCGTCGTATTCGGCGAATCCGGTTTCGAGCGCCGTGGTGATCACCCGGGCCGCTTCGTTGAACTTGGTGCGGCTCTGGTTCATGTCCACGCGGAAGCCTTCGTATTCCAGGCGCGCCAGTCCACGTCCCATGCCGAGAATGGTGCGGCCGTTGCTGTAGTAATCGAGCAGCGCGATTTCTTCGGCTACGCGCAGCGGGTCGTGCCAGGGCAGGATCACCGCGCCGGTGCCGAGCTTGATGCGGCTGGTGCAGCCGGCCATGTAGCTCAGAAACTGGGTGACATCGGGGCACATGGTGTAATCGGTGAAATGGTGTTCGACGCACCAGATCGAATCGAAACCGAAGGGCTCGGCCAGTTTGGCGAGCTTGAGTTCCGCGGTGTAGACCTCCTCATCGCTAAGGTTGCCGGGGTTCTGAAACAGCATCTGTATGCCGCATTCCATCGGAGGACTCCTGTGGTAGCGCCGCAGCGCGGGGATTGGGAAGGTTTTAGGCCTCGTAACTTACCCCATACCACACCCTGCTGCCAGTCGGCCTAATTCGCCTCGCTCAATGACCTGGCGCAGCACATCGGCCTGATCCTGCGTCGCCATAGCCAACCACTTGCCCTAGAATCGGACGTACACCGCTGCCGGATCACGAGGACATGGGAATGCTCATCTTTCGCCAATTGTTCGACCAGGAATCGTCCACCTACACCTATCTGCTCGGCGACAGCGATACCGGCGCCGCGGTGCTCATCGACCCGGTGTTCGAGCAGACGCGTCGCGACACCGCGCTGCTCGCGGAGCTCGGACTCAAGCTGACCGCGGTACTGGATACCCACTGCCACGCCGATCACGTCACCAGCGCCTGGCTGCTCAAGCAGCGCACCGGTGCCGAGATTCTGGTCGCCGCCAATTCCGGGGTCGAAGGCGCGGACCGCTATCTGCGCCAGGGCGACCACGTCCAGTTCGGCGCGCGCTATCTCGAGGTCCGCGAGACCCCCGGCCATACCAACGGCTGCCTCAGCTATGTGCTCGACGACGAAAGCATGGCCTTCACGGGCGACGCCCTGCTGATTCGCGGTTGCGGCCGCACGGATTTCCAGCAGGGCGATGCCGGGCGCCTGTATCGCTCCATCCATACGCAAATATTTTCCCTGCCGGACGCCACCCGCCTTTATCCGGGCCACGACTACCATGGCCTCACGGTCACCAGTGTCGGCGAAGAGAAGCGCTACAACCCGCGCTGCGGCGGGCAGATCAGCGAGACGGATTTTGCCGGCTACATGAACAACCTCGGCCTGGCTCATCCCAAAAAAATCGCTATCGCGGTGCCCGCCAACCTGAAGTGCGGCCGTCCCGACACCGGCGCGGTGCCGGACGACACGCCGGACTGGGCGCCCCTGACCTATACCTTCGCAGGACTCTGGGAGATCGATCCCCGCTGGCTGGAGGAACATCTGGAAGCCGTGCAGGTGCTGGATGTGCGCGAGCCCGATGAGTTCGAAGGTCCGCTCGGACATATCCCGGGCGCCCAGTTGATCCCGCTGGGCACACTGTCGGCGCGGATCGCCGAAGTGACGACCGACAAACCCGTGGTCACCGTGTGCCGCGCCGGCGGTCGCTCCGCCCAGGCGGCCGTGCTGCTGCAACGCGCCGGCATCGAGCGCGTCGCCAATCTGACCGGCGGCATGCTGCGCTGGCGCGCCGGTGGGCACACCGTGGTGGGTGGAGTGAGCGGCTGAAGCGCACATCTAACAATCCGCCATGCCCGCGGACGAGGCTGTTGAAAACCCCGCAGCCGGCAGAAATGCCGGAAACACCCATCGTCTGGTGGGGCAAAGATCGATGGGCTGTGCCCACGCGGAGCATCCCCATGCGTAGGGCGGATAAGCGTCAGCACATCCGCCGTGATCGCGGCTCCGCTCTCGCCGTCGGGCGCGTGGTTTTTCTGAAAATCCGTCATGCCCGCGGCAGCGGGCATCCAGTGCCTTGATCTTGACGGGCTCCTGCCCCCGCGCCGAGAAAGGCCGAGCTATCTGAACAGGGGCGCCACCTCGGTCATGAACGCCTGCTTGGATTCGCGCCACGCCGTCAGGTGATCGAGATGGTCGTAGGCCATGGTGAGCAGACCGCCAAAGCCGCCCGACTCCTGCTGCAAACGCGCCAGCTTGTCGGCTACCGTCGCCGGGGAACCCACCAGCCAGTTGTGATCGGCCAGGTATTCCACCGTGACATCGGCGTCGGTGACATCCGGTTGATGCTTCATGACTCCGGTCATGCCGAACCGCTTGAACAGGGGCAACAGGTACTCGCGCCAGACGCGGCCGATGGGTCCGTCGAGCGCCAGCCGCCGTGCCGCGCGGTCGGTTTCGGCCACGAACAGATCACGGCGCAGGCGCCAGTCCGCACGCTTGGCTGTGCGTCCTGCGCCCTCGGCGGCTTCCTCGACGATGCGCCAGTTAGCGCGCAGTTAACCGTCGCCAAGGCCGATGCACGCCGGCAGGTAGCCGCCGGCACCGGCAAGTTTCAGGGACGCGAATCCGGGGCTCAATGCCGTTATCGCGATGGGCGGATGCGGTTGCTGATAGGGCTTGAGGTGGAACCGCGTCGGCGGATCGTCCGCCGGCCGGCGCGCGGCACGCCAGACAGCCGCGTGAAACCAGCAGCTTGCCTCCGGTTGCGGTCAAACGCCACCGCCAAAACAACACCACTAAAACACGCCCAATAAAAGGGTCTTCCCCAATAAAAAGGCCCGCCGAAGCGAGCCTTGCGAATCAAACACCGATAGTGGCTTATCGGTATTTTTTCAGTTCGAGCCGCGCGATCTGGTTGCGATGGACTTCGTCCGGGCCATCGGCGATGCGCAGCACGCGGGTATGAGCCCAGGCCCGCGCGAGACCCACGTCCTCGGTCACGCCCGCACCGCCGAACACCTGAATGGCGTCATCGATGATCTTGAGGGCAAGGTTGGGCGCGGCCACCTTGATCATCGCGATTTCCATCTTCGCCACCTTGTTGCCCACGGTATCCATCATGTAGGCGGCTTTGAGGGTCAGCAGGCGTGCCATCTCGATATTGATGCGGGCGTCGGCGATACGTTCGAGCCACACGGTCTGCTCCGCCAGTTTCTTGCCGAAGGCGACGCGATTCAGGGCGCGCTCGCACATGAGTTGCAGGGCTTTTTCGGCGACACCGATGACGCGCATGCAGTGGTGGATGCGGCCCGGTCCCAGTCGGCCCTGGGCGATCTCGAAACCGCGCCCTTCGCCCAGCAGCAGATTTGACGCAGGCACCCGCACATTATCGAACAGCACCTGGGCGTGACCGTGAGGCGCGTCGTCGTAACCGAAGACCGGCACCCAGCGCTCGACGGTGATGCCGGGCGTCTCGGGTTCGACCAAAATCATCGACTGCTGCATGTGCGGCGAGGCGGTCGGATCGGTCTTGCCCATCACGATCCAGATTTTGCAACGCGGATCGTGAACGCCCGACGAAAACCATTTGCGGCCGTTGATCACATAGTGGTCGCCATCGCGCCGGATGCTGGTCTCGATATTGGTGGCGTCGGACGAGGCCACCGCCGGCTCGGTCATGCAGAACGCGGAGCGGAATTTGCCTTCCAGCAGGGGCGCCAGCCATTTCTCCTTGTGCGCCTGGGTGCCGTAGCGTTCGATGGTTTCCATGTTGCCGGTATCGGGTGCCGAGCAGTTGAATACCTCGGAAGCCCATTTGGATTTGCCCATGATTTCGCACAGGGGCGCGTATTCGAGATTGGTGAGACCGGCGCCGCGCTCGCTCTCCGGCAAAAACAGGTTCCAGAGCCCTTCCTGCTTGGCCTTGGCCTTCAGTTCGTCGAGAATCGGCGGGACGCACCAGCGGCCACCCGCTTCGACCTGCTGGTAATAAACCTCCTCGTTGGGCGTGACATGGGTGTCCATGAAGTTCTGCACGCGCAGTTGCAGTTCGCGGACTTTGTCGGAAAAAGCGAAATCCATAGGGGCTCCTGATTGCCTGTAGGTGGATCCGACGGTTGCTCGGTTCCAGCCTGTCAGCCGGGGCCGCACGTCGAAGTGCCGGGGTCAAAATAACGGGTGATCCATCATAACCCAAGCCGGCGGACACGCGAGCGCCCGCCGGCACCACAACAGGCTGCAATTGACGCGCCGCAAGCGGCACAGTAGCTTGCAGGTCAAACCGGGCCCATGCCCGCACAATAATTTCAAACCCGGGGGTTAAACATCGTGAAGCGCAAGCAGATTCTGGAAGGTATCAAGGTGCTGGATTTCACCCAGCACGTCGCAGGCCCATCGTGCACCCGCATGATGGCGGAGATGGGTGCCGAGATCATCAAGGTGGAACTGGCGCCCACCGGCGACCAGGTACGCTATCTGGGCTACCAGAAAGGCGGCCGCAGCATTTATTTTCTGCAACAGAACCGCGGCAAGCAGAGCCTCTGCCTGGATGCCAAGACCGAGCGCGGGCAGCAGATCCTCCACGACCTGATCAAACAGGTCGATGTGCTGGTCGAGAACTTCGCCCCGGGCGCCATCGCGCGCCTGGGTTGTGGCTGGGAGGTCGCGAGCCGGCTCAATCCCGAACTCATCATGTGCTCAATCTCCACCTTCGGGCAGAGCGGCCCCCTCGCCGACCTGCCCGGCTACGACTACATCGGCCAGGCCTATTCGGGAGTCAGCAGCCTGATCGGCGAGGAAGACCGCGGTCCCAGCCTGCCCGGCGCCGCGTTGGGCGATACCATGACCGGCGCCCACGCCCTGGCTGCCATCAACGGTGCACTCTTCAACCGCGCCATGGGCGGCGGTGGCGACCACCTCGACATCACCTTGCTCGACAGCTATTTCCACTGCCACGAAATGTCGGTGGGCGTCTACAGCGCCAGCAACGGCAAGGTGGCGCCACGCCGCAGCGGCTCGCACCAGCGCATCCTCTGCCCTACCGGTGCCTTCAAGGGCCGCGACGGCTACATCATGATCGTCGCCACCCCGCAGCAGTGGCCGGCGTTCTGCAAGGCCATCGACATGCCTGAATTGATGGAGGACACGCGCTTCGCGCACATCAACGACCGCGTCGGCAACCGCTTCGAGTTGATCGCCCTCATCGAGGACTGGCTGCAACGTCAGCACAGCGATGCGGCTTCGATCAAAAAACTGGAGGCGGCGCGCATCCCGGTGGCACCGGTGCTGTCGGTGCCCGAGGCCATGGCGCATCCCCATCTGGTTCAACGGGGCACGGTGCGCACCGTCACCCAGCGCGGCGCCGGCACTTTCCAGATGCCCGGCATGCCGCTGCGCTTCAAGAACCATCCCGGTATCGAGGAACTGGAAACGCCCTATCGCGGCGAGCACAACGTCGCGATTCTGCAGCGGTATCTGGGGTTGTCGGAACAAGAGGTGACGCGGATGCATGCCGAAGGCGTGCTGCTGCGGGAAGATATTCCAGCGGCCGGTTGAACAGACGCAACTTTTTTTCGGAGAACTTCCGAAAGGGGCGTCATAGGGCCGTAAGGGGGAATTACTCGGGCTGCGGGCGCTCGCTCCGCCCCCACTCCGTGGGCTCCGAGTCGAACCCGGGTTCTCATCCCTTTTGCCTCCCAAATAAAAAACCCCCTGACGGGGGTTTTTTATTTGGCGGTGAGGGAGGGATTCGAACCCTCGATACCGGTAAGGGTATACTCCCTTAGCAGGGGAGCGCCTTCAGCCACTCGGCCACCTCACCAAAAAACTGATTCACCCAACAACAATCTCCAGAGCCGAATCGCCCGACCCGCTTGCTTGGACGCGACGCTCGAATAAGCGTCGCCACCGGATACTTGAAGGTTCCCGGTTGCGGGACGTTTCATCTTGTTCTCAAGATTGGGCAGATATCAAGCTCGGATAGTTCTCAAGACTGCGGCCCGCTCCCCATCCGGCGAGCGGGCCGCGATACTAACACAGTGAAAAGAGCTGCCACAGTGACAGCCACAGCAAATAAACCACAGTAGCCTTAGTTGCCTCCGGCGGCGGCCTGTTTTTCCTGCTGGATGCGCTCGTAGATTTCTTCCCTGTGAACCGGCAGGTCGCGCGGCGCATTGACGCCGAGCCGAACCTGGTTGCCTTTCACTCCCAACACGGTGACGGTTACGTCATCTCCGATGACGAGGGTCTCCCCGACCCGTCGGGTAAGTATAAGCATTGCTGCCTCCATTTCTCCATAATGCCCAGTACGAAAATGGCCGTAAAACAATTCGTTGCGGCCTGCTCCTTTCAACGTTAGTTATTGTTTTTCCTGGCGGTACAGCTACCTCATCTCGCCGTATCACACCGGGTTAGTCTAGCAAAGGCCCTGCAAAGTTTCACGAAACGCTAATATTCAAAATCCGGCGCAGTCATGCCCGTCGGACACCCTTGCGGGACTCCGGCTTTGGCGGGCGCCGGGATCGGCGCGAAAAGGCAGCTCAACTCAGACGGTTGCATCCAGCTCAAACTCGGTATGCAGTGCCCGCGCACCAAGTTCGAGGTATTTCTCGTCCACCACCACCGTGATCTTGATCTCGGACGTGGTGATCATCTGGATATTGATATTGTGCTCGGCGAGCGCCCGGAACATGCGCGCCGCCACGCCGGCATGGGAACGCATACCTACACCCACCAGCGACAGTTTGGCAATGCGGTCATCGGTGGTGATCGAAGTCGCCCCGAGGCTCTCCTGCAAGCCCTCGAGCACACGCAGGGCCTTTTTCATTTCGTTGCGGTGAACCGTGAACGTCAGCGAGGTTGTGCCATCCTGGGCGACATTCTGGACGATCACATCGACTTCGATATTGGCCTCGCTGATCGGCCCCAGAATCCGGTAGGCAACGCCCGGCACATCGGGCACACCCAGCACGGTGAGTTTGGCCTCGTCGCGATTGAAGGCGATGCCGGATACCAGGGGTTTTTCCATGTCGTCCTCGTCGTCCAGGGTGATCAGAGTGCCATTGCCTTCGGTAAAACTCGACAGCACGCGCAGCGGCACCTGATATTTGCCGGCGAACTCCACCGCGCGGATCTGCAGTACCTTGGAGCCCTGGCTGGCCATTTCCAGCATCTCTTCGAAGGTGATGCGATCCAGCCGGCGCGCGCTGCTCACCACTCGCGGGTCAGTGGTGTAGATCCCATCCACATCGGTGTAAATCTGGCATTCGTCCGCATTCAGGGCGGCGGCGAGGGCCACGCCCGTGGTATCCGAACCGCCACGTCCCAAGGTGGTGATGTTGCCTTCGCCATCGACGCCCTGAAATCCGGCAACCACCACCACGCGCCCGGCGGCAAGATCGGCGCGCATCCGCTCCACGTCGATGGCCTCGATGCGCGCCTTGGTGTGGGCGCTGTCGGTGAGAATACGGATCTGGCTGCCGGTGTAGGAACGGGCCTCGCAGCCCAGCTCCTCGAGCGCCATGGCCAACAGCGCGATCGTCACCTGCTCGCCGGTGGAGACCAGCACATCGAGCTCGCGGGGCGAGGGCATTTCGGAGATTTGATTGGCCAACGCGATCAGACGATTGGTCTCGCCGCTCATGGCCGAAACCACCACCACCAGATCGTCGCCGCGCGTACGCGCCGCCGCGACCTTGTGGGCCACGGCGCGGATGCGCTCGATCGTGCCGACGGAAGTGCCGCCGTATTTCTGAACGATAAGACTCATGGCTGTCTTCTGACGGGGCCTTCCCCGGAAGCGGCGCGGGAATTTATCACCAACGCTGATGAAACTGAATAGGTCCGGCGGTCGATCACGCGCCGAGGCGCTGTTCGATCCACTCCGGAACGGAATCCAGCGCGGCCGCAAGGGCGCCGACATCCGGCCCACCGCCCTGGGCGAGATCGGGGCGTCCGCCGCCCTTGCCGCCGACCTGGGCCGCGACATGCTGCATGAGATCGCCGGCCTTGAGGCGCCCGGTGAGATCCTTGGTCACGCCGGCCACCAGCACGACTTTTCCGTCTTCTTCCGCGGCCAGCAGCACCACGCCGCTGCCGAGCCGCGATTTCATCTGATCGACAATATCGCGCAGGCTGCGCGCGTCACCGCCCTCGATGCGCCGCGCCAGCACCGATACCCCGGCCACCTGGCGCACTTCGGCCAGGGGATCGCCGCCACCGGCGCCGGCCAGCCGCACCCTGAGCGCGTCCAGCTCACGGGCCAACTGCCGGTTCTGCTCGACCAGTTGCCCGGCCTTGTCGGCGATGGCCGGCGGACTGGTTTTCAGGGCGGCGGCAGTGCGCGCAAGCCGCGCTTCCAGTTCCTCGACATAGGCCTGGGCGACGGTGCCGGCAATGGCTTCGATACGGCGCACGCCCGCAGCAATGCCGGATTCGGTGACGATCTTGAACAGGCCGATGTCGCCGGTACGCGCGACATGGGTGCCGCCGCACAACTCCCGGGAGAAGCCGTCGCCCATGGTGAGCACCCTGACCTGGTCGCCATATTTTTCGCCGAACAGCGCCATGGCGCCCTGCTCGCGAGCGGCGTCCATGGTCATCAACCGGGTCTGGACCTCCGAGTTGGCCAGAATTTCGCGGTTCACCCGGCGTTCGACGGCCAGAAGCTGGTCATGGTCGAGCGCGTGCGGGTGAGAAAAATCAAAGCGCGCCCGCTCCGCATCCACCAGCGAGCCCTTTTGCGTCACATGCGCGCCGAGGACTTCCCGCAGTGCCGCGTGCAACAGATGGGTGGCCGAGTGATGGCGCGCGGTAGCGCCGCGCGCCGCGGGATCAACGCGCGCGGTCAGCAAGTCCCCGACCGCGATGACACCTTCCACAATCGTGCCGATATGAAGACAGTTGTCGCCCTGCTTGCGGCAGTCGCGGATGGCGAAGCGGCCGCGCGCGCTCAGCAGCTCGCCCCGATCTCCCACCTGGCCGCCGCTCTCGCCGTAAAACGGCGTGGTATCCAGCACGGCGATGCCCTCCTCACCGGCGGCGAGCTCCGCCACCGCCGCGGCGCCGCGAAACAGGGCGGTGACCCGGCTTTCGCCCGCAAGCTGTTCGTAACCGATGAACTGCGTGGTGCCTTCGATATCGGGCGTGGCGGTGTAATCCACATGAAAGCGGCTGGCCTGACGCGCCCGCTGGCGCTGTTCGGCCATCGCCTGCTCATAACCCGGCATATCCAGGGTGTAGCCCCGCTCACGGGCAATGTCATTGGTCAGGTCCACCGGAAAACCGTAGGTGTCGTAGAGCGCAAACACCAGCGCACCCGGAATTTCCCGTCCGGAAAGATCGGCCAGCGCCGCTTCGAGCACACCCAGACCGGTATCCAGGGTGCGGGCAAACTGTTCTTCTTCCGTCCGCAATACGTGCGCCACCCGCTCGGCCGCTGCGGCGAGCTCGGGATAGGCGGCACCCATCTCGGCGGCAAGCGGCGCGACCAGACGGTAAAAAAACGGCTCGGTCGCGCCCAGCTTGTTCCCGTGGCGCAGCGCGCGGCGAATGATGCGCCGCAGTACATAGCCGCGGCCTTCGTTGCTGGGCAATACGCCGTCAGTGATCAGAAACGCGCAGGAACGAATATGGTCGGCGATGACGCGCAGCGAACTCTCCGCGAGATCGGTCGCGCCGGTTACCGCCGCCGCCGCGTGGATCAGGTTGGCGAACAGATCGATCTCGTAATTGGTGTGCACGCCCTGCATCACTGCCGCGATGCGTTCGAGGCCCATGCCGGTGTCGATCGAAGGTTTCGGCAGCGGTCGCAGCTTGCCCTGGACGTCGCGCTCGTACTGCATGAACACCAGATTCCAGATTTCGATGTAGCGGTCGAGATCACCGCCCTCGCTGCCGGGAGGACCGCCGGGCACCTCCGGGCCGTGGTCGTAGAAAATCTCCGAACAGGGTCCGCAGGGACCGGTGTCGCCCATCTGCCAGAAATTGTCTTCGTCGAGGCGCGAGAAGCGCGCCGGGCTCACGCCGATCTCGCGCAGCCAGATGTCCGCCGCCTCGTCGTCGGAAACATGCACCGTTACCCACAGCCGTTCCGCCGGCAGCCCGAGGCGCACGGTGAGGAACTCCCAGGCGTAGGCGATGGCTTCACGCTTGAAATAATCCCCGAAGCTGAAGTTGCCCAGCATCTCGAAGAAGGTGTGGTGGCGGGCAGTGAAGCCGACGTTTTCGAGGTCGTTGTGCTTGCCTCCGGCCCGCACGCAACGCTGCGACGACGCCGCGCGCGGGTAGGGACGCTGCTCCGCACCCAGGAAAACGTCCTTGAACTGCACCATGCCGGCGTTGGTGAACAGCAGCGTGGGATCATTGTCCGGCACCAGACGGCTGCTCGGCACCACCCTATGATCCTTGCTCGCAAAGAATTCCAGAAACGCCTGGCGTAGGTCAGCGCTCTTCAAAATGGACTCCGTGGATCGATAAAACGCGAGAAAATTCGCTCAGAATCCCAGTTGGGATTCGGAAAACTGTTTGCCGGCGAGCAGGTGCAGATGCAGGTGAAAAACCGTCTGGCCGGCGCCGGCGCCGTTGTTGACGATCACCCGAAAAGCGTCCTCGACGCCGACCTGACGGGCCACCGCGCCGGCGGCCAGCAGCAGGTGTCCCAGCAGTGCCAGATCGTCTCCGGACGCGTCGCAGAGTTTGGCGATCGGTTTGCGCGGAATGATCAACAGATGGACGGGCGCCTTGGGGGCGATGTCCTTGATCGCGATGCAATGTTCGTCCTCGTAGATGATCTCGGACGGCAATTCGCGGTTGATGATGCGGGTGAAAATGCTATCGGCCATGGTTTTATCTCCGGCGCTCTTTTTTCGGACTGCTGAAAGACGGTTGCTGCCGCCGTTAGCTGTTCGCCTGGGTGACGGGCGCGGTCAGGCACGCGCGCCCGCTCCTCCCGGCTGCCGCTCTTCTGCCGACAGCACGCGCGCTTCTCGTTCCAGCATCACCGGGATACCATCGCGAATCGGATAGGCGAGGCCGCTCGCCCGGCAAATCAACTCCTGGTGTTCCGCATCGTATTCCAGCGGGGCCTTGGTCACCGGGCAGACCAGGATACTGAGCAACTGTTTGTTCACGGAATTCCTGTCGGAAGTCGGGCGTCGCCGGTGATCGCACACCGCCGGAAACGCCGCACCAATGCGGCGGGATTCTACGGCAAAGTATGCGCAGGCTCTATGGCCGCGGGCGCTCTCCGGCAGCGGGAGGCGCGGGAGGCGCGGGAGGAAAATACTGAAGCGCCAGCGCCGGGTCGAGGCGGACATCGAACCAGTTCATGCGCCAGTCCAGATGCGGCCCCGTCGCGCGCCCGGTGGCACCGACGCAGGCGATGGGGTCGCCACGCGCCAGTTCATCGCCCTCCTTTACCAGGGTCGCGCTCAGGTGAATGAAGGAGGAAGTCAGCCCCTGGCCGTGATCGACGATCAGGGTTCCGCCCGAAAAATACAGGTCCGGCTGAGCGAGGCGCACCACCCCCGGCGCCGGCGCCCGCACCAGCGCACCGGTCGGCGCCGCGATATCCAGGCCAAAGTGGGGGTTTTTCGGCACTCCGTTGTAAATGCGCTGGCTGCCGTACACGCCCGTGATGGGGCCATCCAGGGGACGGCTGAAACCGGCCAGAAAATCGCGCCGGGGGGAGTTGACCGCGCGCGCCCGATCCACCAGTTCCTGCTCGCGACGGATGCGATCCATGACCTCCGGGGGCGGAGTGACGGTACGCTCCGGCACACCGTCCACCCGCTGCACCGCGTAGCTGCGGCGTTCGACATCGAAGCGGTAATGGCGCGGCCCCATGGGATCGGTGACGATCAAGGTCATGGTCGCCGGGGCATCACGCCCCAGCCCCACCACGAAGTGGCCATCGGGAGACACCGGCACGGACTTGCGGTCGAAGGTCACCCTGGCGGTCGGCGCCACCCGGCCGATGATCATGCCGCCCTGGCGCCAGACGCCCTGAAATTCCAGGCCGTCGTCAGCGCTGGCGACGGGCGCGGCCAGTGCGATCCCGGCAAACACACAAGACATCAACCACCGGTAGGGATTCACGAGATAATGCTCACAAGGTATCAATGTCCGCGTCGCGGGACTGCCCGGCCAGGGTCGCCTGAATTTCGTCGGCACCGAAACCGCGATACTGAAGGAAACGCGCCCGCCGCGCGCGCTCGGGCCAGTCCTGCGCGGACTTGCGACCAAATTTCTGGGTGCTGACCGTCAGCGCCAGAGCACACCAGTCCACGTCTGCCGTGGTCAGTGCGTACTGAACAAGCTCAGCGTCGATGCCGCGTTCGGCCAGCTCGCGCCGGATGCGCTGCGGCCCCTGACCGCGGCGAACCCGGCTCGCGACCAGGGCCTCGGCGAAGCGGGTATCGCTCTGCAAACCTTCCGCGGCGAGTTGATCGAGCACCCGTTCGATCAGCACGGCCTCGGCGGCGAAGTCGACGGACAGCTTGCGGACCAGTTCGACGCGGCTGTGCTCGCGCCGCGCCAGCTGCCGGATCGCCGCTGCACGCAGCGCCCGCGCCGGATCGATCGGGGCTGCACCGGCGCCATCCGCTGTACTGTTCAGGTCGCCCCCTTGCTCACGGCATCTGCCGGCAGACGCCGTCTCCGCACAGCGCCTATTCGAACTCCGCGTCCACCGCCGCAGCGGTTTCCGGGCTGGCGGCCGAATCACCACCAAGCAACTTCGCGCGCAACTGGGTATCGATTTCCGTGGCGATTTCAGGATGTTCGCGGAGGTAATCGCAGGCATTGCTCTTGCCCTGCCCGATCTTGTCGCCGCGATAGGCATACCAAGCGCCGGATTTTTCGACCAGACCGCACTTGACGCCCAGATCGATGATCTCGCCCATGCGGTTGATGCCGGAGCCGTAGAGAATCTGGAATTCGGCCTGGCGGAACGGCGGCGATACCTTGTTCTTGACCACCTTGACGCGGGTCTCACTGCCGACGACTTCCTCGCCCTCCTTGACCGCGCCGATGCGACGGATATCGAGGCGCACCGAGGCGTAGAACTTGAGCGCGTTGCCCCCGGTGGTGGTCTCCGGGTTGCCGAACATGACGCCGATTTTCATCCGGATCTGGTTGATGAAAATCACCAGGCAATTGGAATTCTTGATGTTGCCGGTGAGTTTGCGCAGCGCCTGCGACATCAGCCGCGCCTGCAAGCCCACATGATGATCGCCCATCTCGCCCTCGATCTCGGCGCGGGGTACCAGCGCCGCCACCGAATCCACCACCAGCACGTCGATGGCGCCGGAGCGCACCAGCATGTCGGTGACTTCCAGCGCCTGCTCGCCGGTATCGGGTTGGGACAGAATCAGGTCGTCGATATTGACCCCGAGTTTCTCCGCATAGATGGGATCCAGCGCGTGCTCGGCGTCGATGAAGGCGCAGGTGCCACCCAGCTTCTGGGCCTGGGCGATGACCGAGAGGGTCAGCGTGGTTTTACCCGAGGATTCCGGGCCGTAGATCTCGACCACCCGGCCGCGCGGCAGGCCGCCGATGCCCAGCGCCAGGTCGAGGCCGAGCGAGCCGGTGGAAATACTCGGAATTGCGACATGCTCCTTGTCGCCCATCCGCATCACCGTGCCCTTGCCGAACTGCTTGTCGATCTGGCTCAGGGCCGCCTGCAATGCTTTTTCCTTGTTCGAATCCATCGCGTTACCTCGGTCTGGCGTTGCCATCAATGAACATGTGGTGAGCTTAGGCCAAAGCGGATAACTGTACAAGCATACAGTTGTCGGGAGCGGCGGAGCCGGGTAACCCGCCCGCCGGAATCCGGCTTTGACCTGGACGCCAAGGTAAGCCGGCCCGGGGGATAAAGACAAGACGGCTCGCCGCCCGGCCCGCAAAATTGACAGCTTCCGGAAGGCTCCCTTAAGGTGGCTTCCCTTCGTGCCCGCCTGGAGACAACAACCATGCCAAAATCCGTTGAAATCGCCCCCGGGCGTTACCGCGAGTCCTACGGCCGCTATCTGGAAGATTTCAAGGTGGGGGATGTCTACGAACATCGCCCCGGGCGCACCATCACCGAGACCGACAATACTTGGTTCACCCTGCTCACCATGAACCAGCATCCGTTGCATTTCGACAAGGAATACGCCAAGCACAGCGAATTCGGCCAGATCCTGGTCAACAGCACCATGACCGTTGCGGTCCTCGCCGGCATGAGCGTCTCCGACGTCAGCCAGAAAACCATCGCCAACCTGGGCTGGAAGGAAATCCGGATGCCGGCGCCGGTGTTCGTCGGCGACACGCTGTACGCCGAGTCGGAAGTGCTGGAAATCCGTGAATCCAAAAGCCGTCCCAACGCCGGTCTGGTGACCGTAAAGACTATCGGGAAAAATCAGCATGGCGTGGTGATCTGCGATTTCATCCGCACCATGCTGATTCCCAAAACCGGTCATGCCGTGGACGACAAAGCCAACTACTGATTCGCGACCCATCCGCGAGTGCTTCCATCCCCTGCTTCCGACGAGACCCACCATGGCCAGTGAAGAAGAAGTCCTGATTCTCGACAGCGTGCGCCGCTGGCTGGAGCGCGATGTCGCCCCTTACGCCCACGATCTGGAACAGGCCGACGAATACCCTCACGCCATGGTGGCGCAGATGAAGGAACTGGGCCTGTTCGGCGCCACCATCGCGCCGGAATACGGCGGACTCGGTCTCGGCGCTTCGACCTATGCCAAGATCGTGGCGCTGGTATCGGAAGTCTGGATGTCGCTGTCCGGCATCTTCAATTCCCACCTCATCATGGCACGGTGCGTACAAAGCTATGGCACCGAGGCACAAAAACAGAAATACCTGCCGCGCTTTGCCAGCGGCGAACTGCGCGGCGGCATCGGCCTCACCGAACCCGACGCGGGCACCGATCTGCAGGGCATCCGCTGCGCCGCGAAGCGCGACGGTGACCACTATGTGGTGAACGGCACCAAGACCTGGATCACCAACTCGATCGAGGGCGACTGTATCGGACTGCTGGTAAAAACCGATCCCGCCGCGAGCCCGCCGCGCAAGGGCATGAGCATGTTCATCGCCGAAAAAGGTCCGGGCTTCAACGTCACCCGCAAACTGAAAAAACTCGGCTATCGCGGCATCGACACGGCGGAAATCGTCTTCGAGGATTACCGGGTTCACAAGGATTGCCTGATCGGCGGCGTCGAAGGCCGCGGCTTTTACAACGCGGTGGGCGGACTCGAACTCGGCCGCATCAATGTCGCGGCGCGCGGCGTCGGCGTCGCCACGGCGGCGCTCAAACAGTCGGTTGCCTACTCCCAGCAGCGCAAGACTTTCGGCAAGCCGATCTGCGAGCACCAGGCGATCCAGCTCAAGCTCGGCGAGATGGCCACCCGGGTCGAAGCCGCGCGACTCCTGGTGGAACAGGCCGCGCAAGCCTTCGACCGCGGCGAGCGCTGCGACATGGAAGCCGGGATGGCCAAATATTTCGCCACCGAAGCCGCGGCCAAAAATGCCGACGAGAACATGCGCATCCACGGCGCCTACGGCTATTCCTGCGAATTCGATGCCGAGCGGCTGTACCGCGATGCGCCCCTGATGATCATCGGCGAGGGTACCAACGAGATGCAGCGCATCATCATCGCGCGGCAACTGATCGAGCGAAATCCCGTTTGACCGGATGGCATTGGCGATTGTGCTCCCGGATCGTCCGGGCTAGATTGCCGCCACTACCCGGTACCAATAGACGACCATCAATAAACAACTACCAATAAACAACTACCAATAAACAACGAAATACAGGGGTAATCATGAGAGACCGACTCTACCAACAACTGTCCTGGCAAATCGGCGATGTATCCATCACCCGACTGGTCGAAGTGGTGCTGATCGCACCCGTGGGGTCACTGTTCCCGGGTCGTACCGCGGACGAACTGGAGCCCTGCGCCCGCTGGCTGCAACCCAATTTTCTCAGCGCCGACGGCAATATTTTTCTCAGCATTCACGCGTTTCTGATTCGCGCCGGCGGCCTCAAGATGATCGTGGATACCTGTGCCGGCAACGGCAAGGACCTGCCGTTGTTCCCCGAGTGGAACAACATGAATACACCGTTTCTCGAGAACATGACCAAGCTGGGGTTCGCGCCCGAATCCATCGACCGGGTGATGTGTACCCACCTGCATTTCGACCATGTGGGCTGGAATACCCGTCCCGTGGACGGCAAATGGGTTCCCACTTTTGCCAACGCCCGTTATCTGTTCAATAAAACCGAGTGGGAGTTCTGGAAAGATCACGATGATCCCTACGGCGCCAACACCATCGAGCACGCCCTGAAGCCAGTGATCAACGCCGGCCTGGTCGATCTGGTCGACACTCACCACCGCATCTGTGATGAAATCAGTCTGATCCCAACCCCAGGCCACACACCCGGGCATGTCAGCGTGCTGATCCAGTCCAAGGGCGCGGAAGCGGTGATCACCGGCGACATGTTCCACCACCCCTGCCAGATGGCGCATCCCGAGTGGATCGATATGGGCGACATCTCCAGCGATGTGGCGGAACAGACCCGACTCGCCTTCATGCAACGCTTCGGCAATCGCCCGTCGCTGGTGCTCGGCACCCACTTCGCCACTCCCACCGCCGGTCACATTGTGAGCGACGGCAAGGGCTGGCGCTTCGATACCTGAATTGTTCGACCAGCGAGGCGCAGCCATGAAGAGGGCACTGATCGTCGGTGGTACCGGACCCACCGGACCCCATGTGATACAGGGGCTGCTCGAGCGCGGCTACGCCACCACCATTTTCCATCGCGGCACCCACGAGCCGCCGGGATTGCCGGAGGTGGAGCACATCCACGGCGATCCGCACTTTCCGGAGACCATCGCGGCGGCGCTCGATGGCCGCGAGTTCGAACTGGTGGTGGCCATGTACGGCCGCATCCGGCATCTGGCGGACTACTTTGCCCGCCGCTGCGCGCGCTTTATCGGCGTCGGCGGCATCCCGGTCTACGCCGGGCTGATGGACCCGGAGGGACAACACCCCTGGGGATTGCCGGTGCCGGTACGAGAAACCGCACCGCTCTCGGATTACCCGGGCGATACCGACGGCAGTCGCTTCGCCCACATGATCTACCGCACCGAACGCCATGTGCTGGATCTGGGTGAAGCCGGGGCCTTCAACGCCGCCTATTTCCGCTACCCGGCCATCTACGGACCGCGTCAACCCACCCCGATGGAGTGGTCGGTAGTGCGCCGGGTCCGCGACGGCCGGTCCGCGATGATCCTGCCCAATGGCGGGCTGATCCTGACCAGCCGCTGCGCCGCCCGCAACGCGGCGGAATATCTGTTGCTCTCCATCGACCACCCGGAAGCCAGCCGCAACCAGGCCTACAACTGCACCGACGACGAGCAGTTCACGCAACGCCAGTGGGTCGAGCTGATTTCGCGCGGCGCCGGCCGGCCGCTGGATATTTTTTCGCTGCCCGAGGAGCTCGCGACACCCGCCGAACCCCTGACCCGAATGCTGGGCGGCAGCAATCACTGTCTGCTCGACAACGCCAAAGCCCGGCACGAACTCGGCTACCGCGACCGGGTATCCGCGCGGGACGCCCTGCAGGAAACCGCCGCCTGGTATCTGGCCAATCCGCTCGCGGGCAACGATGCCGCCAATCACCCAGACCCCTTCGACTATGCCGCCGAAGACCGGTTGATCGCCGCCTACCAGCGTGGCGTCGCCGCCATCCAGGCCGAAGCACCCTTCCCCAAAGCGAGCTACCACCACTCCTACGCGCACCCGAAAACACCCGGCCAGGGACCTGACCATCGCGGACGTTGACCCCCCGTCGCCAGGGCCGCTGCGCACTTCGGCGCGGGGTGTTTGGATTTCAGGGGATGTTCGACTTCAGGGGACGTTCGCTGTCATGAGAACCGGTCAGGTCAACGGGCGGCATTGCGCCGCCCGCGTCGGCGTCGACGCGCGAGTATCCGTTCCCGCGCGCAGTCCACCTGATCAGTGAAACTGGTCTTCCTCGGTCGAGCCGGTGAGCGCGGTCACCGAAGACACGCCACCCTGGATCACCGTGGTCATATCGTCGAAATAGCCGGTGCCCACTTCCTGTTGGTGCGCGACGAAGGTGTAGCCGCGGTCGCGGGCCGAGAATTCCGGCTCCTGCACTTTCTCGACATAGGCTGTCATGTCTTCGCGGGCATAGGCGTAGGCGAGTTCGAACATGTTGTACCACATGTTGTGAATGCCGGCCAACGTGATGAACTGGAACTTGTAACCCATGGCCGACAGCTCGCGCTGGAACTTGGCGATGGTGGCGTCGTCCAGATTCTTCTTCCAGTTGAATGACGGCGAGCAGTTGTAGCTGAGCAACTGGTCGGGGTGCTCCTTGCGGACCGCTTCGGCGAATTTTCTGGCTTCGGCCAGATCCGGCGTTGCGGTTTCACACCAGAGCAGGTCGGCGTAGGGCGCGTAGGCGATACCCCGGGCAATCGCCTGATCGATGCCGGCGCGGACCTTGTAGAAACCTTCACTGGTGCGCTCGCCGGTGACGAACGGCTTGTCGTAGGGATCGCAGTCGCTGGTGAGCAAATCCGCCGCGTTGGCGTCGGTGCGAGCGAGCAGGATGGTCGGCACGCCGGCCACGTCGGCGGCGAGCCGCGCCGCGATAAGCTTCTGAACTGCCTCCTGGGTCGGCACCAGTACCTTGCCGCCCATGTGGCCGCATTTTTTCACGGACGCCAGCTGGTCCTCGAAGTGCACGCCGGCCGCGCCGGCTTCGATCATGGCTTTCATCAGTTCGTAAGCGTTGAGGACCCCGCCGAAACCGGCTTCGGCGTCCGCCACGATGGGCGCGAAGTAATCAATGTAGTCGGTATCACCCGGGGCTTTGCCCGCTTTCCACTGAATCTGATCGGCGCGGCGGAAGGCGTTATTGATACGGCGCACCACGGCGGGTACGGAGTCGGCCGGGTACAGCGACTGGTCGGGGTACATGCTGGAGGCAGTGTTGTTGTCCGCCGCCACCTGCCAACCGGACAGATAAATCGCCTGGACGCCGGCTTTGACCTGCTGCACCGCCTGGCCGCCGGTGAGGGCGCCCATGGCATTGACGAAATCCTTGTCCGGACGAAAGCTCGGCCGTCCACCCTCGGTGACGAGCTTCCACAGTTGCTCGGCACCGCGCTGGGCAATGGTGTTGTCCACCTTGATGGAGCCGCGCAGGCGTACCACGTCGTCGGCGCCGTAGGTGCGCTTGATGCCCTTCCAGCGCGGGTTGGTGGCCCAATCCTTGGTGATCTGGGCGATTTCCGCGGCGCGGTTGTAGTTGCCGATGGTCATGGGATGCAGCTCCTGTTGCGGGTGGTGGAGTGGAGAGGTTGCGAATTGTATTTTTTGTGGGATGATTCGACTAATTTATCGTTTTTATCTTCACTATTTTTCTTATGAATATAGCCCGTATCGATCTCAACCTGCTGGTGTTTCTGGATGTGCTGCTGCGCGAGCGCAATGTCACCCGCGCCGCCCAGTCCCTCGGCATCACCCAGCCGGCGATGAGCAACGGCCTGCGGCGCCTGCGAGAATTGTTCGGCGACCCGCTGCTGATCCGCACCAGCGGGGGATGGCACCCACCGAACGGGCGCTCGCCCTGCAACCGCAGGTCCGCGATATCCTCGCCAGCGTCGAACAGGCGGTGCAGCCGCGCACCGAGTTCGATGCGGGCTCCGCCAACCGGGTATTTCGCATCATGGCGAGCGACTACGCGGAATCCACGCTGGTGCCGCCGCTGCTGGCGTTCCTGGGCGAACACGCGCCGGGAATTACCCTCGACATCCTCAACCCCAGCGACGTGACCCTGCACGACGTGGAACAGGGCCGGGTGGACATGCTCCTCAACCGCTTCGACGACATGCCCCAGTCCTTTCACCAGGTCACGGTGTGGCAGGACGGTTTCTCCTGCCTGCTGCGCAGGGACCATCCCGCCCTCGCGGATTTCGGCCTGGAGCGTTATCTCGCCGGTCGCCACGTCTGGGTGAGCAAGACCGGCATGGGGGTCGGCGTGGGCATGAACCCGCAGGATGCCCAACGCCTGGGCTGGGTGGACGAGGCGCTGGCGCGACTGGGCAAGAAGCGCCATATCGCGGTCTTTACCCGCCACTATCAGGTAGCGGTGCTGCTGGCGCGGCAACCGGACCTGATCGTCACTATTCCGAGCCGCCTCGCCGAGATGCAGCGCGACAATGCCGCCGTGGCCATTCTGCCGCCGCCGTTCGAGATTCCGCCCTTCGATCTCAAGATGGCCTGGAGCCCGCTGTTGCAGAACAACCCGGCGCACCAGTGGCTGCGGCGGCAGATTTTGGCGGCGGCGCGAGAGAGCAGCACTCCGGTATTTTTGCCCTGAATAACGGACATAAAAACGATAAATTCGATCAATCATGGCCGGGATGACTAAAATACCGGCTTGATCGATCCCCGGCGCGAGCCGACTTGCCTAGAGGAGAGAGCCATGACCGAACGGGTTCAACAGGGCGGCCTGCATATCGCGCGGGTACTCGACGATCTGGTGCGCACCGAGATTCTGCCCGGCCTCGGTATCGAGCCCGCCACCTTCTGGGCCGGCTTCGAATCCCTGTTGACAGACCTGGCACCGGAAAACGCCCGCCTGCTCGCAGTGCGCGACGACTTCCAGCAACGCATCGACGCCTGGCACCGGGAGCGCGCGGGCCAGCCCCAGGATCCCGCCGCCTACAAGGCGTTTCTGACCGCAATCGGCTATCTGCTCCCCGAGGGCGACGACTTCACCGTGACCACGCAGAACGTCGATCCCGAGGTCGCCACCATTGCCGGCCCGCAACTGGTGGTGCCCATCACCAATGCGCGCTATGCGCTCAATGCGGCCAACGCGCGCTGGGGCAGCCTTTACGACGCCCTGTACGGCAACGACGTGATCCCGGAAACCGACGGCGCGGTGCGCGGCCCGGGCTACAACCCGGTGCGGGGCGCCAAAGTCATCGCCTATGCCCGGGAATTCCTCGACGCCAGCGCGCCGCTCGCGGCCGGCAGCCATGCCGATACCATCGGCTACCGCGTCGTGAACGGTGCGCTGGTGATACGACTCGATAATGGCGCGAGCACCGGACTGAAAACCCCGGCGCAATGGGTGGGCTACCAAGGCAATCCGGATTCTCCGGATTGTGTTTTATTGAAAAACAATGGATTGCATATCGAAATTCAATTCGATCCTGACCATTACGTCGGGCGCGACGACCCTGCGCACATCAAGGACCTCTACCTCGAAAGCGCCATCACGACCATCCAGGACTGCGAGGATTCGGTCGCCGCGGTGGACGCGGAGGACAAGTGCCTGGCCTACCGCAACTGGCTGGGCCTGATTCGCGGCGATCTCGAAGAGGTCATCCCCAAGGGTGACAGGCTGTTACGCCGTACACTGAATCCAGATCGTGAATATCTGGACCCCGACGGCAGCGCCTTCAGCGTGCCGGGACGCAGCCTGCTGCTGGTGCGCAACGTGGGCCACCTGATGACCACCGATGCCGTGCTCGACGCCGCCGGCAAACCCATACCGGAGGGCATGCTGGACGCGCTGATCACCGGCGCGGTGGCGGCGCACGACCTGCGCGGACTGGGGCGTTTCCGCAACTCCCGCGCCGGCAGCGTCTACATCGTCAAACCCAAGATGCACGGTCCCGACGAGGTGTCCTTCACGGTGCGCCTGTTCGAACGCGTGGAGCGGATCCTGGGGCTGCCCGCGCAAACCCTCAAGATCGGCATCATGGACGAGGAGCGCCGCACCACGGTGAATCTCAAGGAGTGCATCCGTCGCGCCGCCGACCGGCTCATCTTCATCAACACCGGCTTCCTCGACCGCACCGGCGACGAGATCCACACCAGCATGGAAGCTGGCGCCATGGTGCCCAAGGGCGAGATGAAACAGCAGTCCTGGATCAAGGCGTACGAGGACTGGAACGTGGACATCGGCCTCGCCTGCGGCTTGCGCGGTCGCGCCCAGATCGGCAAGGGCATGTGGGCCATGCCCGACCGCATGGCGGACATGATGGTGGCCAAGATCGAGCATCCGCGCGCCGGCGCCAACTGCGCCTGGGTACCCTCACCCACCGCGGCCACCCTGCACGTCATGCACTATCACCGCGTCGATGTGGCGGCGCGGCAAGCCGAGCTCGCGAGCCGTAAACGGGCCAGCC
The DNA here is from genome assembly GCA_016708925.1 of Gammaproteobacteria bacterium. Taxonomy (GTDB): domain Bacteria; phylum Pseudomonadota; class Gammaproteobacteria; order Pseudomonadales; family Porticoccaceae; genus JAGPUQ01. Next base: position 240,247 of record JADJET010000001.1, read on the forward strand.
TCGATGACATCCTCACCCTGCCGCTGCTGGGCAAGCGCCAGCTCGCCGCGGCGGCGATTCAGCGCGAACTGGACAACAACGCCCAGGGAATTCTCGGCTATGTGGTGCGCTGGATCGACCAGGGCGTCGGCTGCTCCAAGGTCCCGGACATCGGCGATGTGGGTCTGATGGAAGATCGCGCCACCCTGCGCATCTCCAGCCAGCATATCGCCAACTGGTTGCACCACGGGATCTGCTCGGCGGAACAGGTGTTGGCGACGCTCAAGAAGATGGCCGCCGTGGTGGATCGGCAGAATGCCGGCGACGCCCTGTATCACCCGATGGCACCGGATTTCGACGCCAGCATTGCCTTCCAGGCCGCCTGCGACCTTGTTTTCAAGGGTCGCGAGCAGCCCAGCGGCTACACCGAGCCGGTACTGCACGCCCGGCGCCGGGAACTCAAGGCGCGCGGTCGCTGATCGTCATCACAGCGCCAGCCGGCGCAGCTCCGGGGCTTCCTCGCTCAGGTTCCACAGGTCCTGAAACGCATCGATCAGCCGGCGGGCGTCGGCTGGCGCGTGGCGCACGCCGTAACCGCGCAATGGACGCGCGTGCTGCCAGCACAGCAGCGCACTGGTATCGGTCACCAGAAATTCGTCCTCGGGTGTGGCGCAGGCGGGCGGCAAGGCACGCAGCTGAATGTGACTCGACAGGCGCTGCGCAAGCCGCAGCAGACGGTGCCCCGAGCGCGCCAGCGCCTGAGGTTCACGCACCAGTATCAGCACCTCGGCCTGGGGATGACTGATGGCGAATTCCAGCACGGCATCGCGCACCGGATCGCTGTCGTAAATCTCGGGATCGAGTCGGGTGCTCAGAATGCAAACACGTCGCAAGGCACGCGGAATCCAGAGCGGCACACACTCGGCAACGGCGGCGCTACCGTCCAGCACTTCACGAAGGCGGTCGGCTTCCGCCACCGGCGGCGCGGGCTGCTCGCGCACTGCAAGCAAATTCCTGAATGGCAATACCATGAGGCGGTGAGGTATACCGGCCTCCAGAAACTCCTCGCCCCGAGGTTCGAATCCCAGCGCTTCGTAAAAACCCAGGGCCTGGGCCTGGGCCTGGGCGTGGAGCTGCAGGGCGCCCTGCCCCCGCGCGAGCGCATCGCGCATCATCCGCCGCAACAGGGCCGACCCGACACCCCGGCGACGATACTCGGGCAGCACCGCCAGCCGGCCAATGCGATCGCCCAGCAGCCGCGCGCAACCGATTGGGCACCCATCGGTTGTGGAGGCCAGCCAGTGCTGCGCAGCGGCATCCTGCCGGTCGAATTCCACGGCTTCGAGAATTCCCTGCTCGACCACGAACACCTGCCGGCGGATCGCCTGCAGCGCGTCACTCTGCTCCGCCCAGGTCACGGGCGCTATCACGGCGGGAAAGTAATCCAGGCTCTCCATGGGACATCGTCGGGCTGTGATTTGCCGCAGAATACAGCGCACCTGAGGGTTGAGGCTAGAATGCTGGCCACATTGAAAATCTGACAGGGGACACCGCCCATGAAGCCTGAACACGGACACCGATTGCGGCTCCTGGCGCTGTCCTGCTGGCTGGTGCTGGGTCTGGCGGGCCGCGCCCTGGCCGCGCCGCCGCCCATCATCGACTACGCCGACCGCTTTCACCCGGTGGTCGGCGCCGCCGGCATGGTGGTGTCCCAGGAGGCGGTCGCCAGCCGCGTCGGCGCCGACATTCTCGCGCGGGGCGGCAATGCCGTGGACGCCGCCGTGGCCACCGGGTTCGCGCTAACGGTGACCCTGCCCCAGGCGGGCAATCTGGGCGGTGGCGGCTTCATGCTGGCCCACCTCAAGGAGCAGAATCAGACCATCGCCATCGATTACCGCGAGGTGGCGCCGCGCGCCGCGCACCGCGACCTGTTCGTCGGCGCCAACGGGGCGGTGGACCCGGAACTGGCGCGCTTCAGCCATCGCTCGGCCGGCGTGCCGGGCACGGTGGCGGGTCTCGCTCTGGCCCAGAAGAAATATGGCACCTTGTCGCTGGCCGAGGTGATGGCGCCCGCCATTGCGCTCGCCGAAAAGGGTATCCGGGTGACCCGGCCGCTGGCGTTTTCCCTTGGCGAAGCCGCGTCGCGCCTGCGGAAATCCTCCGCTGCCGCCGGTTATTACCTGCTGCCCGGCGGCGAGCCCCCGCCGCCGGGGCACCGGTTGCAGCAACCGGATCTGGCCCGAACGCTGCGCCAGATCGCCACACAGGGACCACAGGCGTTCTACACTGGCGCAGTTGCGGCACAGATCGTCGCGGAGATGAAAGCTCACGACGGCCTGATCACCGCACAGGATCTCGCCGAGTACCAGCCCGTGGAGCGCGCCCCCGTGACCGGCACCTATCGCGGCTATCAGGTCGTCGCGATGCCACCGCCCTCTTCCGGCGGGGTGCATCTGATCCAGATGCTCAATGTGCTCGAAGGCTGGAACCTCGCCGCACTGGGCCACAACAGCGCGGCGTATCTGCACCGCCTGATCGAGACGATGCGCCGCGCCTATGCCGATCGCGGCGAGTACCTGGGCGATCCGGATTTTGTGGCGGTGCCGGTGACCGAGCTCACATCGAAGGACCATGCCGCGCGGCTGCGCGCGAGTATCGACCTGACCCACGCGACACCTTCCAGTGCCGTGGCACCGACGCTGAAGCTGCCCGCCGAAAGCCCGCAGACCACTCATTTCTCGGTGTGGGATGCCAAAGGCAATGTGGTCAGCAACACCTACACGCTTAATTTTTCCTACGGCAGCGGCATCGCGGTCGCGGGCGCCGGTTTTCTGCTCAACAACGAGATGGACGATTTCTCGGCCCAGCCCGGTGTACCCAACGCCTATGGCTTGGTCGGCGGCAGCGCCAATGCCATTGAGGCGCGCAAGCGACCGCTGTCGTCGATGACACCGACGATCCTGTTCAAGGACGGCAAGCCGATCCTCGCAACCGGCAGCCCGGGTGGTCCGGTCATCATCACGGCGGTATTGCAGATCGTGCTGAATGTGGTGGATTTCGGCATGAACGTGGCGGACGCCGCCGCGCAGCCGCGCATTCACCATCAATGGCAACCCGATCAGGTGTTTTACGAAACCGGCCTGAGCCCCGACACCCTGACCTTGCTCAGCGGCATGGGGCATACCCTGGTCCGCTCACCCCGGGTACTGGGCCGCACCCAGACCATCGGCAGTGACGGCACTCTGCTTTACGGCGCCAACGATACCCGCTGGCCCGGCGGTGAAGCGGTGGCGGTCGAGGCGATCGCCCGCTGATCGCTCTTTCATCCTGACCCGCACACTCGGGCGTAGCGACTTGCACCGAACAGGCAGTTAGCAGTTTTCAGCAACCTGCTAGCCGTTTTCCAACACGTTGCCGGCGGGCCGCGGCCATTTCCTGCGCTTGTCGTTGCGGCTTGATGTTGATCAACACGCGAATTGCTGGCGTCGCTATCATGAACGAACATTCAATGGCGCGCCCGTCGCTCTAAAGGAGGCTACGCCTGCTCCTCACTCTGCTCATCCATCCCGGCAGTATCCTGCGCACCCTCGCCCGATCTGATCATGCGCGAGCCTTGTCGGTGCAGCGCTGCCTGCCCGCGCTGCTGCTGTTGCCTCCGACCTGCGCCGCTATCGGCGGAGTGCTGTTCGGCTGGCGTCTGGGCACGTCCGCCCCCCTGTACTTGGGCGCCGGGCAGATGATTACCGTCAGCCTGCTGTATCTGTTGGCGCTCTGTTTCGGCTTCTTCAGCACCGTACTACTGGCGCGCTGGATGGGGCGCACCTATGGCGCTACCGCGCCGCTGGAAGTGTATGTGGCGTTTTTCACCGTGGTCAGCGCGCCGCTGGCGGTAGCCAGCCTTGCGCATCTGTTCCCCCATGTATTTTTCAATATCCTGGGGATGATCCCGGCACTGATTTGGAGCATGACCCTGCTGTACCGCGGGCTGCCTGCGGTCCTGCATATTCCACCCGAGCGCGGCATGCTGATGTCCTCGGCGCTGGTGGGCTGGCTGCTGGTGGCCGCCGTGAGCCTGCTGGGCATCAGCGCTGGACTATGGACTGCCGGGCTGGGTCCGGCCATCAGAATCTGAATGGGAGCCTTGACTGGATGAGCGTCAGCAATAACGGGTATTACCACGACGGCTTGGTGCTCAGACTCGTCCAGTTTTCCGTGCTGTGGGCCGTGGTGGCGATGTCCGTGGGCGTTTTTATCGCGGCCGAATTTCTCTGGCCCACGCTGGATTTGGGTCAATTCTGGCTGTCGTTCGGCCGGCTAAGGCCGCTGCACACCAACGGTGTCATTTTCGGTTTCGGGGTTTCCGCTCTGATGGCAACGGCCTTTTACAGCGTGCAACGCACCTCGCATGTAACGCTATTCTTGCCCAAGCTGGCCTGGTTCTGCTGCTATGCGTGGCAACTGACCGTGCTGTTCGGCGGCATTTCCCTGTTGGCGGGCTGGACCTCAAGCAAGGAATACGCCGAGCTCGAATGGCCATTCGACATCGCCATTGCGGTGATCTGGGTCTGCTTTGGCATCGTCTTCTTCGGCACCATTGCGCGCCGCCGGATCCGGCCCATCTATATCTCGAACTGGTTCTATGGCGGTCTGATCATCGTCATCGCGATGCTGCACATCGTCAACAATCTTGCGCTGCCGGTGTCCATCGGCAAATCCTATTCCCTCTATGCCGGCGCCCAGGATGCCATCGTGCAGTGGTGGTACGGGCACAATGCCGTCGGCTTTCTGCTCACCGGCGGCTTTCTGGGCATGCTCTATTACTTTCTGCCCAAGCAGGCGGAACAGCCGATCTGGAGTTATCGCCTGTCGGTGGTGGCATTCTGGGCCTTCACCTACAGCTACATCTGGGCCGGCCCACACCATCTGCACTACAACGCCATTCCGGAGTGGGTGCAGTCGCTCGGCATGGTGATGAGCCTGGTGCTGCTGGCGCCTTCCTGGGCCACCATGATCAACGGCATCATGACGGTCAGCAAAGCTTGGCCAAAACTGAAAACCGATCCGGCGCTGAAGTTCATCGTGCTGTCGCTGGCCTTTTACGGACTGGCCACCTTTGAAGGGCCGATGATGGCGATCCGCAGCGTCAACGTGGTAAGCCATTTCACCGACTGGACCATCGGCCATGTGCATTCCGGCGCCCTCGGCTGGAACGCACTGGTGACCTACGGCACCTTTTATTTTCTGGTGCCACGCCTGGTGGGTGCCGAGCTCCACAGCACCCGGCTGGCCAACCTGCACTTTGTGCTCGCGCTGGCCGGCACGCTGCTGTACATCCTGTCGATGTGGGCGGCGGGCGTATCCCAGGGCCTGCTCTGGCTGAGCGTGGATAAGCTGGGCGAGCTGAGCTTTACCTTCCGCGACATCATGACGGGCATGAAACCCTACTATGCACTGCGGTTGGTCGCGGGTCTGATGTTCCTGAGCGGCACGGTGCTGATGGCCTACAACTTGTTCATGACCACGCGTGGCCGTCAGCCGCTCCAGTGCGCGCCTGCACCGGTTCCAGAGCCCTGGCGACTACCGGAGAGTGGCTACCGAACTGTTACTGCAAAGCAGGTCAACGCATGAACGGTCTGGGCCTGCACAAAAAGCTGGAGGAAAACGCCGGCCTGCTGATTTTCGGCATCCTGTTCGTGTCCGCCATCGGCGGGCTGGTGCAGATATTACCCAGCCTGTTTCAGGAATCACTCAGCGCACCCATGGCAACAACCCGCGTCTATGACGCTGTCGAACTGACCGGACGGGACATCTATATTCGCGAAGGCTGTCATGTGTGCCACTCGCAACAAGTGCGCCCACTGGTGGCCGAAGTGGAACGCTATGGACCCTATTCCCGTGCGGGTGAATTCGTGTACGACCGGCCCTTCCTCTGGGGCTCCAAGCGTACCGGTCCCGACCTGCACCGGATCGGCGGCAAGTACAGCAACCGCTGGCACGAGGTGCACCTGCTGGACCCGCGCAGCGTGGTGCCCGAATCCATCATGCCGGCCTACCCCTGGCTGGCGGAACGGGCGGCAACAGCGGCGGGCGACATCCAGCAAAAAATGCGGGTACTGCGCCGGTTGGGGCATCCCTACACGGATGCGGACATCACCGGGGCTCCGGCCCGACTGGAAGGGCTGCGCGAACTGGATGCGCTCGTCGCGTATCTGCAGATGTTGGGCACCGGCCTGGATCCCGCTGTCACTGACGAGCATGAGGGGCACTGAGATGGGTTGGTTTCTGTTTATCGGCGACATGCTGGTCATGCTGTTCATGACCGCTCTGGTGGTGTGGCTGTCCCTGCGCTCGACTACCGAAACCCTGGATTACAGTGCCCGCATTCCGCTTGAGGATGATCAGGATCATGGCTGACATGCCCTCGGATTTCTGGAGTGGCTGGGTCATGCTGCTCTTCGTATTCGGCTTCATCGGCCTCGCCTGGCTGGTGCTGAGTGTGTATTTTCTGCCCACGGCTCCGGACGATCACGTGGAAGCGGGTGCGGAGGAGCCGGTGTGGGACGGAAATCTCCGCGAGGGTAACAACCCGGCACCGTTCTGGTGGTTTTGGCTACTCCTTGCCGCGATGGTTTTCAGCGTGGTGTACCTGATGCTGTACCCGGGTTTCGGCTCCTACGCCGGGGCGTTCAAGTGGTCCCAGGGCGGCCAGTTGCGAGACCACCAACAGGAGTTCATCGCCGAGTTCGCCGCTGTTCGCGGCGAGCTGCTGGCGCAGTCGCTGCCGGAGCTGGCCGCCGATCCCCGAGCCATGGATACCGCCGCCGGACTGTTCCGGGAAAACTGCGCCGCCTGTCATGGCGCCCGCGCGACGGGGCAGGCCAATCTGTTCCCGAACCTGCGCGATGGTGACTGGCAGTGGGGTGGCACGCCCGAGCAGATCGAGCAGACCATCCGCCACGGTCGTACCGCCATGATGCCGAGTTGGCAGGCAGTGCTGAATGACGAAGGCGTCCGCAATGTTGCCGGCTATGTACAGACCCTGGCCACGGGTGCGGTCGAGAATCATCCCGGCCAGGGCCAGTACATGCAGCTCTGCGTGGGATGCCACGGCCCCACGGGCGATGGCAATCCGCTGCTTGGCGCACCGCGCCTGAACGACGACATCTGGTTGTATGGCGGCAGCGCCGCAGCCGTCTCGCAAACCCTGAGTCAGGGGCGCGGTGGTCAGATGCCGGCGTTTGGCCAGCGCCTCGATGATCTCCAGATCAAGTTACTGGTGGCTTGGCTGGCTAGGCCCTGAAGCGGGAACCAGTGGCCACGCTCAGGCCCGCTCCAGCAGTCTGTTGAGTTCCGAAATGCCGATGTAACCCAGGCCGCTGGCAAAATTCATCATGGCGTCAAGATGGGTGCGGCGACCGTGGGCAATGCGCAGACTGGTGGCGACCGCGATCACCGAGATTTTGTAATAGGAAAACACCTGGTAGTAGAACAGCCGCTGGCGGTCCACCAGGTTGCCCGACACCTGTTCATAGCGTTCCAGAAACTCATCCACCGGCATCAGGCTGCTGGCGAGTCCGGTTCCCGTCTCGTCCGAACAGCCGAACAACGCCAGACTCGCCCAGGCCAGGTCGTCGTGATAATCGCCGAGATAGGCGAGTTCCCAGTCGAAAATGGCGTTGATGGTCAGTGCATCGTCGTACATGAAATTGCCGCTGCGGTAATCGCCGTGCACCAGCACCGGCCGTTCGACCACCGGGCGGTTTTCCCGCAGCCAGAGCGCCGCGCGCTCCATGATGGGGTGGGCATCGAGGGTATCCTCGTGCCAAGCGCGTTCCCACAACCCCAGCGCCCAGTCGTTGGCCTGGGTGGTCCCGGGTGCCGGTACCGCGAAACTGGGCAGGGATTGCGCGCGCCAATCGAGATTGTGAATGCGGGCCAGAATGGCGACGAACTGTTCCTTCAGCGCGTCGCGCAGACTCGGTTCGAAGTACATGCCGACCCCGCTCATCTTGTCGGCACCCGGAGGCCGCACCGTGCCTTCGACAAAACCCGCAATCAGGGCCGGGCGGCCGAGCGCGGCGCCTTCCGGATCCAGCCAGAGCACCTCGGGAACCGGTACCACACCCCGCATGGCGCGCAGCACTTCCCACTCCCGCAGCCGATGCGTCTCGACGATGGCTTCGGACGGATCCATGCGCAGCATCAGACGCTGGGTTACGGAGCCGGCCTGACCAGCAGGCTGCCAGGTGAGGAAGAAACTGAACTGCTCCTTGGACGCGCCACCGGAGAGTCGCGCCACCTGCTCCACTTTCAGATCGGTCTGCCCGGTTTCCCGCGCGAGGAAAGCGCGCAGACGCTCCGGCAGCGCGCTGAAATCCATCGAGTGCTCGGGCAGCTCGACGCGCTTGTCGAGCTTGCGGGTGAAAATTTCATCGATGGCAGGTTCCACCGGATAGCGCGCGCGCATGGCGGCGATCCACGTCGGCGTGGGACTGTGGCGCAGGGCGAGGGTGGCGGTGTGGTGTTTCATCCGGCATTCATCCGAATTGCTTGCGCAGGTCGCGCCGGGCCGCGCTCGGCGCGTCGTCGAGCAGACGCTGCAAAATGGAAATCGAGATGTAACCGAAACCGCTCAGCAGATTCATCATGGCGTCGAGGTGGGTGCGGCGCCCGTGTGCGGTACGCAGGCTGGTGGCGACCGCGATGACCGCCATCTTGTAGGCGTTGAGCACGTCGAAATAAAACAGTTTGTCTTCGTCCACCGGCAGACCGCTGTAGTCGCAGTAGCGCGCCAGAAACTCCGCGCGGGGCAACAGGCCAGACACCAGCAAGGTGCCGCTGTCGTCCGGACAGCCCAGGATGTCACTAGCCGTGTAGGACAGGTCTTCGTGGTGATCGCCGATATGGGCCAGCTCCCAGTCGAGCACCGCGTTGATTTGCAGGTCGTCGGTGTACATGAAGTTGCCACTGCGGTAATCGCCGTGCACCACCACCGGGTGTGCCACCACCGGCATGTTGCGCTTCAGCCAGTCGGCGGCATATTCGAGAATGGGATGCGCTTCCAGGGTGTCCTCGTGCCAGACCCGCTCCCATACGCCCAGTGACCAGGCATTGCCCTGAATGGTGCCCGGCTCGGGACGGTCGTAGGACGAGAGCTCCCGATTCTGCCAGTCCACGGTGTGGATACGCGCCAGGTGCCGCACGAATTGATCCTTGAGCCCGGCGCGCAAATGCGGCTCGAAATACATGCCGAGCCCGCTCGCTTTTTTGCCACCCTCAGGCTGTACCGTACCTTCGAGAAAACCCGCGATCAGGAAGGGATGGCCCAGGCTCGCGGGCGTCGCATCCACCCAGAGCACCTCGGGCACCGGCACTTCGCCCCACATGGCGCGCAACAATTGCGCCTCGCGCAGGCGGTGCGTCTCGACGATGGATTCGCTGGGGTCCATGCGCAGGATCAGCTTGCGCGTGGCGCGCGCGCCGTCGTCCTGGCGCCAGGTCAGATCGAAGGTGAATTGCTCCTTGGACGCACCGCCGGAAAGTCGCGCGAGCCGGGCGAGTTCCAGGTCCGGCTGCCCGGTGACGCGGCGCAGATAGGTGCCGAGGCGCTCGGCAAGGTGGTCGAAATCGGTGCGGTGTTCCGCCGGATGGGCGCGGTTTTCGAGCTTGCGGGTGAGCACCGCATCGAGATGGCTTTCCACCGGGAAGCGGGCACGGATGGCGGCGATCCAGTCCGCCGTGGGCGCGGCGCGCAGCCGCTGGGTCGGGGTATGGACGGCCATGTCAGGCAGCGCCCGGGAACCGAAGCTTGCCATCGCGGTAGAGCAGCTCGTCGATGTCGGGGAGTTCGTCCGCCTTGGCGTCGAAGCCCAGCGGTTTCACCCAGGCTCGTTCGCGCACTTCGAGTTCGCGGAAAAATGGCCGCAACAGCGCATCGAAGGATTCGCGCACCGGGCCGGGCAGCGCCGGCTGGTTGCGGATCAGGGTGCACAGGTGCTCCTTCATGGTCTCGTTGGCGCCGCGCACGAAATGATAGGGACGCAGATGTGCGTCGGAGTTCCCCGGTGCGAGCTGCGTGCGCAGCGCGACGAGCGTAACGGCAACTTCGTGTTGTGGTGGAGTCGCGCCATCCAGCAACGCGACCACTTCGCCCAACAGATTTTTGTACAGATGGTTTTCCAGCAGTTCGTAGTGGAACACCTTGTCGTGAATCTGCTCCAGAAATCCGAGCGTGGCGGCCACGATGCCCGCCTGCTCCTGGGCGAAGCGGTCGGTCAGGTTCGGCATCACCACCTGCTCCATGGTTTTCTTCATGCCGGACAAAAACTGGGACATCTCCGGGCCCATGGCTACCCCCTTGCTGGTCGTTTGTAGACTGAATCAGTGGCCGGGACCAGCTGATGCCGGCCCGGTGCTGCAATGGTTATGCGGGCAGCTTGCTGTTGAATTGTTCCTTGCACAGATCCTGAACTTCGCCCCAGCCGGTGACGCCGCCGCGATCCCAGCGCACGAAGGCATGGCTCAGGTACATCTGCGGCCAGGGAATCCAGGGATTGGCGGTCATCGCGGTGCCGGTGAACTCGTGGACCTTGCCGCGCACGTCTTCCACTTCAAGATCGAAAAATTGGTGCAGGAAGCCGTTGCGGCGCACCTTGCCGGTACCGCCCTTGATGCCGTAGACCTGATTCCCCTCGCGCACATAGCCGTGAGCGATGGTCGGGTAGCAGTCGAGCTGTTTGGGGTCCATCAGCCAGATGCAGTGAATGCTCGAATCGTCGGCGAAATTGGCGTTCATCCAGCAGAAATTCTTGAGTGCGCGTTCATCGCGCAGACCCCAGCTGTGATCCATGCTGGCGACGCAGTCGATGGCGTAGCGCTTGCCGCGCAGGTTGAGCGAACCCCGCACGCGGCCGGTCTGGTCCCAGTGCCCGGCGTAGGCGTGGGCGCTGATGCTATCGCCTTCGAGCTGCGCGCCCGCCAGGGGGTCCATGCTCGGGTCGTGGATGTCATAGGGCTCCATCAGGGCGGTGTAGGTCACATCGAAGCTGACGCCCTGACCGCCGTCGAAGCGGATCGCGTAGTCCATCACCGGCTTGGTGCACTTGATCGCCAGGCCATTGTTGAGCGCGAAATCATCGAGGTTGCCCTTGGGCATGGGCAGATGCACATGGCAGTCGAAATAGTTGACTTCGTGGGGCGTGTTGGAGAAACCGTCGAAAATGGTGACGCTCGACATCACCGCGCCCAGATTGGGTTTGGCCTGCACATAGGCACCCACGTGGAGATTCGCTTCGGCGACATAAAACCCAAAATAATTGGTCTCGGCCCAGGTGTAGTGGTCCGATGTGGGGGGATGAAAATACATGTCCTGTGCGGTGATCACATGCTGCTCCTGAAAGGGACTGTGGCGTCGATCCCGCCGGCGGCGCCGTAGCCCCCGACTGGCATCATGAGGATGAATCATTATTGTCATAAACGGGGCCTAAACTAGGGTCTGTTGACATTTAAGCGAGCCATATGAAGGAAGTGATCAGAGTGATGAAGGAGGAGAAGCGACTGGCGAGTTTGTCGTAGCGCGTGGCGATGCGGCGAAATTCTTTGATGCGGCAGAAAAAGCGCTCGATGAGGTTGCGATGCTTGTATTTGTGCTGATCGTAATCGCGTGTCTGACGGCGATTCCCGCGCGGCGGGATGACCGCTTCAGCGCCTGCTTGCACGAGGGTCTGAATGAGCGCATCGGCGTCGACTTTGTCGGCGGCATGGTCTGCGCGGGAACACCCTCGATCAGTCGTGCGCCTGCGTGATGTCATGGACTTGCCCGGCGGTGAGGCTGCCAGCGCGCCAGGTTGCCAGCCCTCGACCAGCGCGTGAATCTTGGTCGTCAATCCGCCACGCGAGCGGCCGATCGCTTGGCTGCCGTTTTTTTGGAGCACCGGCGGCATGCTGGTGAGCTCTGACAATGGTGGAATCGGGACACTCCGGAAGTCGGCGTCTTGGGCCAGCTCGGCGAGCCGGTGCCAGACGCCGGCGTTGGACCACCGTGAGAATCGCTTGTACACGCTGTTCCACGGACCGAACTGTTCCGGCAGATCGCGCCACGGTGCGCCGGCGCGCGCGATCCACAGCACCGCGTCGACGAACAGCCGATTGTCCTTGGCCGTCCTGCCACGGTCGCCGGCCTGCTGCGGCATGGGCTCGATCCGCGCCCACTGGTCGTTCCGCAAGTTCCTTCGTGCCATTGATCCAACTCCGTCAACGAGTTGGATCGGTAGTTTAAACATAAATGTCAACAGGTCCTAGTCGATCCGGCGCGATCCGGTCAAGCGACATTGCAAACGTGCGCGCCGGGTCTGCTACAGTCCGGCGGCCGCGCCACGTTTGAGGGGATATTGGAGATGGAACGCTTTTTCACCCTGGGGAAAACCAGCAATTTTCGCCATATGGGCGGCTACCAGACCGCGGCCGGCGCCACCACCCGGGCGGATCGCCTGTACCGCTCGGGCTATGTCAATGCACCCACCGCCGAGGTCCATGCAACCTTCGACCGCCTCGGCATCGCCACCGTCTACGATTTCCGCAGCCCGATCGAACGCGAGAAAAACCCGCTGGCCGTGGCCGCCGATGTCGCCGTGGTCGAACTCGGCATGCTGGTGGCGAGCGTCGAAAACCTCTGGAACATGCTGCTCGCGGAAGGACTGACGCCCGCCGGCGCCGAGAAGATCATGGGGGACCGCTATCGCGAGCTGACCCGGGAGGAAATCCCGGGTTACCGCACCATGTTCCAGCACATGGTCGAAAACGACGGCGGCGCCCTGGTGATGTGTTCGTTCGGCAAGGACCGCGCGGGCATAGCCTCGGCGCTGTTGCTGTCCGCGCTCGGTGTCCTGCCCGAACAGGTTGAAGCCGACTATCTGCTCTCCGCCGTCGCCTATGCCGACGAAGATGCCGCCATCAGCAAGTTCGAGCAGTTCTTCAGTGCCCAGGGGCTGCCCGTGGATCGCGAGATCGTGCTGCCGATTCTGGATGCGCGTCCCCAGTACCTGAACGTCGCGTTCGACCTGATCGACCGCGAGGCCGGCGGGATGGACAGGTTCCTGCACACGGAACTGGGTATGGGACCCGCGGAACGCGAGCTGCTGGTCCGGCGCTTCACCCGACCACGGGGCTGACTGCCGGGACCTGCCCTATCATCGCGAGCAGATCGCGCAGGCGTCGTCGAAGTGGTGACCGCGCTCGCTGGCTGAGCGCTGAGTGCAATGACCGCGCCATCAAAAACTGTTGCTCATACCACCGGTGGGGGCCCTGGCGGCCCCTTTCGTTTTTGCCCCCCCCCCGTTTTCGCCGCCGCCCCCCCCGCCGGGGGAAGGGGCGCCCCCCCGGGTGCAACCCCCCCAGGCCCGCCGGGGGGGGGCGCGCCGTCCCCCCGCACCCCCCCGGGGCTCCGAGCACCCCTGATCCTGGTACACGGCTGTGGCGCGGACAAGGACAAGGACAAGGACAAACGGATCCAAGAAAAAACGCTGCATAGTGACTACCCTGACCGCTCCCTGACCGCTTCCGGACCCGATGAAAATCGTCCTCGCATCAACTTCACCCTATCGCCGCGAGCTATTTGCCCGCTTCGGGCTGCCGTTCAGCCAGTTGGCTCCCGGTGTCGATGAATGCCCGCGCGCTGGCGAGCCGCCTGCCGCGCTGGCTGCGCGCCTGTCCGAAGCCAAGGCCCGGGCACTGGCTCAACGCTGTCCCGACGCCCTGATCATCGGCTCCGATCAAACGGCCGTGTGCGGGGATCTGGCGCTCGGGAAACCCGGCAATTTCGCCGCTGCCCGGGCGCAATTGCAGCGCTTGTCTGGTCAGACCGCGCATTTCTACACCGCCGTCACCGTACTGAATGCTACGAGCGGCAAGGCGGCAAGCCGCACGGCGATCACCGAAGTGGTGTTCCGCACCCTGGCGCCGACGGAGATCGACTGCTATCTGGAGCGCGAGCAACCCTATGATTGCGCCGGCAGCTTCAAGGCGGAGGGACTCGGTATCGCCTTGTTCAAAGCGCTCCGCAGCGACGATCCCACGGCACTCATCGGACTGCCGTTGATCCAGCTGCGCGAACTGCTGGCAGAGTTCGGAGTGGACGTAATCGCCGACTGCTACTGACTCAGTATTCTTGGTCAATCCCGCCAGCCAAAAAGATCCACCGCCCGTAACGGGCCGGAGCTCTAGCGCGACTTCAGGCTAACCCTCACACGCCGCCAACCGCCGCAGCACTTCTGCCAATTCGAGCGGCAGCGGCGCCCTGCCCGCCGCCTGAACATGCGTCGCGGGATCTTCGAAAATGAGCTCTGCCGCGTGCAGGAACATCCGCCGCAATCCAAACTCCCGCGCTTCCCGATTCGCGTCCCGGGCGCCGTACTTCGGGTCGCCGGCCACGGGATGCCCCATCAACTGACAGTGAACCCGGATCTGGTGCGTCCGGCCCGTTTCCAGGCGAGCCTCCACCAGCGTAAAGCCCGGAAGTCGTTGCACCACCCTGAATCGGGTCAGCGCCGGTTTGCCGTCAACATCGGCCCGCACGATGCGCTCACCCGAACTCAGGGTGTTTTTCCGCAGTGGCGCGTTCACTTCGGTCAACCCGCCTGGCCAACTTCCCGCGACCAGTGCGCGGTATTTTTTTTCCATCGAGCCGTCGCGCATCTGTCGCTGCAAGGAAAGCAGTGCCGAACGGGTCGCGGCGACCAGCAGACAGCCGGAGGTATCCCGGTCCAGCCGGTGAACCAATTCCAGCGCGCGCTGCTCCGGCCAAGTAGCGCGGAGCGCCTCGATGACCCCCAAGGCGACGCCGCTGCCCCCGTGGACCGCCAGCCCTGCCGGCTTGTCGAGCACCAGCCAGCCCTCGCCCCGGCTCATTACCCGGTCCGTCAACGCCTGCTGCAAGGCCGGAGTCGGCTCCGGCAGCTCGCGGGGCGGCGCCGTCCGCACCGGTGGCAGTCGCAACCGGTCCCCGGTCAGCAATTTGTATTCCGGCTTGGTGCGTCCATTGTTGACACGGACCTCGCCCTTGCGAAGCAGGCGATAGATACGCGATCTGGGCACCCCTTTGAGCAAGGCCAGCAGAAAGTTATCGATGCGCTGCCCCGCCTGAGACTCCGCTATATCGAGCCAGGTGACGCCGCTGGGGGAGGGAGATACTCTGGACTCGACCACTTGAAAACCACCGCACATCGCTGGCCGCAAGTGTAGCAGACCGGTAAATTTGTTCTTTTAATTGAATTGGTTAATGAAAGCCGCTATATTCCGGGCGCTGGCATCCGCCCGCCCCAAACCCCTCACCCGCGGAGTGCGTCGGTGTTGCGCCGGCCGGGCGAGCCCGCACAGCTACCTCGGCGCGCCGTTGTCGAAAGCACACGCAAGCGCGCCTTACAAAGCCCACGCTCGATGGCGTGGCGGTATTACCGAAACGAAATTTGTAGTCGGGTAACGCTGGCCAGGTTGTCTCGCGAGATACCGCAAGACACCCGATCCACTGCCAACAGGACGATCAGTTCAACGTTCCGTTCAACGTTGTTGTGAATGACGAGGGTAACCTTCTGACCATCCTCTGCGCCAGCATGATCGCGCCAAGCGCTCACCGATACCTTGTGCGTGGTGCGTGGCGCGCAGCTGCGTCGCCCCGGATAGCACCTGAATTTCGTCTCCGTTCCTACCGACACACCGTCCAGCGCCACTCATTGCGCAGGACTGACATGAAAAGAATGCTTATCAATGCCACGCAGCCGGAAGAGTTGCGTGTCGCACTGGTCGATGGCCAGTTGCTCTATGACCTGGATATCGAAAATCGCACCCGGGAGCAGAAAAAAGCCAATATTTACAAGGGTGTCATCACCCGGGTAGAGCCCAGCCTGGAAGCCGCGTTTGTCAATTACGGCGCGGAAAAGCACGGCTTTCTGCCGCTCAAGGAAATCGCCCGCGAATACTTCAAGCGCCGCCCCGCCGACCCCCAGGGCAAGGTCAGGATCAAGGAAATCCTTGAGGAAGGCCAGGAAGTCATCGTTCAGGTCGAGAAAGAAGAGCGCGGCAGCAAGGGTGCAGCACTGACGACTTTCGTCAGCCTGGCCGGCCGCTACATGGTGCTGATGCCCAACAATCCCCGCGCCGGCGGTATTTCACGCCGCATCGAGGGCGAGGAGCGCGATCAACTGCGCGACGCACTCAAAGGCCTGGAAATCCCCGAGGCGTGCGGTGTCATCGTGCGCACCGCCGGCATCGGCCGCTCCGAAGAAGAACTCCAGTGGGACCTGGATTACCTGCTCCACCTGTGGCAGACCATTGAGCGCGAGGCCCAGCAAGCCAAGGCGCCGAAATTCCTGTTCCAGGAAAGCAACGTCATCATCCGGGCCATCCGCGACTACCTGCGTCCCGATGTCGCCGAGGTCATCGTCGACAGCAAAGAGGCTTACCAGCTCGCCGCAGCCTTTGTCCAACAGGTCATGCCGGACGAAGCCGGCAGGGTGAAGTACTACAACGACAACGTGCCGCTGTTCAATCGTTACCAGATCGAACAGCAGATCGAAACCGCGTTTCAGCGCGAAGTGAAGCTGCCGTCGGGTGGCTCCATCGTCATCGATATCACCGAAGCATTGGTCTCCGTGGACATCAACTCGGCGCGCGCCACCAAGGGCGGCGATATCGAGGAGACCGCGCTGCACACGAATCTGGAAGCGGCCGACGAGATCGCCCGCCAGCTGCGGTTGCGTGATGTGGGCGGCCTCATTGTCATCGACTTCATCGACATGCTGTCGAGCAAGAACCAGCGCCTGGTCGAAGATCGCATGCGTGTGGCCCTGGAAGTGGACCGCGCCCGGGTGCAGTTGGGGCGGATTTCCCGCTTCGGCCTGCTGGAGATGTCACGGCAACGCCTGCGCCCCTCGCTCGAAGAAATGACCTTCAAGGTGTGTCCGCGCTGTGATGGCCAGGGCACGATCCGTGGCACCCGCTCCCTGGCCCTGTCGATCCTGCGACTGGTCGAGGAAGAGGCGCAAAAAGAAAACAGCGTACAGATTCGCGCCATTACGCCGGTCGCCGTCGCCACCTTCCTGCTCAACGAGAAGCGCCGGGCGATCCTCGATATCGAGACCCGCCACGGGATTCGCGTCGCCATCCTGCCCAGCGAAAGCATGGAAACCCCGCATTACGAGGTTCAGCGCATTCGCGAGCAGGACAATGTTCCGGACATGTACAGCTATCAGGTCATCAACCAACTGACCGTCGAAAATCTGCCCGATCCGCTGGAACTCGAGTCCACCCCGCTGTTGCCGGAGCCCGCGGTACAGTCGCTGCCGCCGCAGTCTCCCGCGCCCAAGCCGGCACCGCAGCGTGCGGTAGCTCATGCACCCGAAACTCCCGTGACGCCCCCGGCAAACACCGGTACCCGCAAAAGTTGGCTCAAACGCTTGCTGGGCACGCTCGTGGGCACCGAAGAACCGGTGCCGCTGGTGTTGGAGCCCCCACCGGCTCCGACGGCCCCAAAGCCAGCCGCACGGCGCAATAATCGCCGTCCCACCGAGAATTCGGCTGACGGCTCCGCAATGCAGGGCCCGCAAGGCCCGAGCCGGGGCCGGCGCGGAGGTCGTGGTCGCGGGCGTCCGGCCGGCACCGCTGACGCCGTTGCGGCTTCAGCAGCCGAGCCGGTAGCCGAACGGGCGCCGCTCGCCGACGCCGAAGAATCCACGCGCACCGGCGAAGACGGCCGTCCGCGCCGACGCCGCAGCCGCAGCCGCAGCCGGCCCGCACGGGATGATCAGGACACGCTCGTTACCGACGGCTTCGAAGATCAGGCGCTGTTGCCCGAAGCGGCCATCCGGGAGGACGCGGAGGCAGTTCCGTCACCGCGCCCGCCGCGACGTCCCGACGGAGAACGCCGGCAGCCGAAACGGCGCCGTGAACGTCAGCCGCTGCCTGAAGGTGCAGCAGAGCCGACGGACGCTCCGCTGATCGAACTGATCGAAGCGGCTCCCGTCGCACTCGCCGCCGCAGAGCTCGCCGCCGCACCAGCGACCGATGTGCGCGACGCGCCTGAGGCAGCCCCGCTGCTGAACATAGCGCCCGAGATCCTTGCTGGAGACAACTGGTGGAACGACCGCGCGGAGCCTCAGGCAGTTGCGTTCGAATCTCCGGTCGCTGGAGCATCGGAAGAGGAAGTGGCCCCCGCCACCCCGGATGCCATTTACTCCTCCCCGGTCGCCGACATTCCCACGTCCGAGCCTGCGGCGGAGATCGACAAGGCACATCCCCAGCGCCAACTGGGATTCGAGGCGGGCGACAGCACACTGACGGTCGCCACCGCTGAACCCGTTGCGCGGACGGATGACTTTGCTGAAGCTCCGGACGAGCCCAGCGCTCCCATTGAACCGGCGCCGGTAGCCGCCACGACTCCCGAACCCCTGCGTGCGACCAACGATCCGCGCGACCGGCCGCGCCAGGTCGCCGCAATCACCGTGGTGACATCCAGCGTTCCGGTGCCCCTGTCAGGTCCGATCGATGCCAGTCTGCCGCCTCCCGTGGCGGTCAGCGCGACGACCGCGCCGCGTCCGGCGAACGATCCCCGCAGATCACGCGCCAAACCGCTGGCGGAGAGCAATGCCTCGGCTCCCGAGGCACCGGTTCAGGAAGCGACCGCACTGACGGAGTCCGGCGCAGACACCTGAGCCAGCAGCCCGTGGTTCGCCGGGATTCACTTCCGGCGAACTACGGCGCATCCCGGCAACGCCAGGACGTCACCGCGAGAGGGCGCCCTGGATCCGGCCAAGCCTGAAAGTGGGCGGAATAATCTGCCTTCATGGTTCGAGCCTGCGACGGGCACTGGACCCATCACGAACAGGATGAGCAAGTTACCGTTCGTCCTGAGCCGGTCGAAGGCTTCGATCAGAGGTTTTGACCCCCACACCGCGCGGCGAGCACCGCCAGCAGCGCGTCATGGGCGGCGCTGAATTTGTCCACACCCTCGCGCTCCAGTTGTTCCGCCACGCGATCCATGTCGATGCCCGCCGCCGCCAGGCGTGCGATCTGCTGCGCTGCCGCCGCGATACCCGGCTCCAGGCGCAACGCCGGATCGCCATGATCCCGATAAGCCTCCAGCGTTGCGGGTGGCAGCGTATTGACCGTGTCCGGGGCGATCAGCTCTTCGACGTAGCGCACATCGCTGTAGGCCGGGTCCTTGGTGGACGTCGACGCCCACAGCAGCCGCTGGGGTTGAGCACCTGCCGCGGCCAGCGCCTGCCAGCGCGCCGCGCCGGTCCACTCCTGATAATGGCGGTAGGCGAGTCGGGCACACGCCAGCGCTGCCGTACCCCGCAAGGTGACTGCCTCGGGCTGTGCAGCACGCCGTTGATCGAGTTCCGCGTCCACCTGGGTGTCGATCCGGCTGATAAAAAAGCTCGCCACCGAAGCGATCCCCGCCAGTGGCTGCCCCGCGCTGCGGCGCCGTTCGAGTCCCGCCACGAAAGCCTCCGCCACCTCACGATAACGAGCCACCGAAAACAGCAGGGTGACGTTGAGATTCACGCCCGCCGCGATGAGGTGCGTGATGGCCGGAAGGCCCGCGCGGGTACCCGGCACCTTGATCATCAGATTGGGCCGGTCAACGGCCCGCCACAAGGCCATTGCCTCTGCCACCGTACCCTCGGTGTCATCGGCGAGATGGGGCGAAACCTCCAGACTGACCAGCCCGTCGCGGCATCTCGTCGCTTCCCACAAGGGTCGCAGGATGTCAGCGGCACGCGTGACATCGCCGCGGGTCAGGGCCTGGTAGAGCCCATCGCGATCCGCGCCGGCCGCCAGGAGTTGCTGGATTTCATCGTCATAAAAATCGTGACGCGCTATCGCGTCTTCGAAGATGCTCGGATTGGAAGTGACCCCGGCCAATCCGTCGTCGGCCATCATCGCCGCCAGTCGCCCCCCGGTCAGCAAATCGCGGCGGATATAGTCGAGCCACACGCTCTGACCGAGGGCATTCAGCTGCAACAGCGGGTTCTGCTTCACTATGGATACTCCACAAACTGCCAGCGCTGGCGCGGTTGGTCAGGGTACCTGCCAGCGCCCCGAACGCCAACCTCGGCGATCGTCGACCGGTATCGTCTGCGCACGGAGGTCTGCTACTCTACGTCCGCGCCCCGCCTCGCGGCTACCGCGGCCGGGCAGCATCACTGGTTCGTTTTTCGAATCCGCTGAAACCAAATAACAATATCGGGAGAGATTCCATGCACAATTACTGCTCATGCGTCCACAATGCCACCCAGAAGATCGGACCGCTGTTGGGCCGTTTGCTGATCGCCGCAGTCTTCATCCCCGCCGGCCTGCTGAAAATCCCCGGTTTCGAGACGACCGCCGGCGACATGGCAGCCAAGGGTTTACCCTTTGTCGCGCTGCTGCTGGTGCTCACCATCCTGATCGAGTTCGGCGGCGGACTGATGATCCTGCTGGGCTGGCGCGCACGCGACGCGGCGCTGGTCCTGTTTCTTTTCCTGATCCCCGTCACCGTGGTTTTTCACGGTTTTTGGGGCATAGAGGATCCGGTCGCGCGCGCCGCGGAACAACGCGCCTTCATGAAAAATATCGGCATCATGGGCGGCGTTCTGTTCATCGCAGCGTTCGGGTCCGGCCCCCTCAGCCTGGATGGCAGCGGGAAACGCCCGACAACATGAAATGATTCATTCGACCTTCAACATCCGCCGGGGGCGATACCCCGGCAATCGACCGGGATATCCGATGCGAACACTTGGCATGCTGCTGTTGTCCACCCTGCTGCTGGCTGGCTGCGAGCGATCCACCACCGCATCAGGTATCGACCGTTCCGGAATGAACACCGGGGTGCGGCCCGGCGACGACTTCTTCGAGTACGCCAACGGGAAATGGCTGGCCGAGACCGAGATCCCCGCCGACCGCAGCGCCTGGGGCTCGTTCGCCATCCTGCAGGAGCAGACGCTCGTTCAACTGAACGCCATCGCGGCGGCGGCGGCAACGAAAGCCGAATCGGATCAGGATCCCGGGCGCGCGGCCATCGGAGCCTTTTATCGCGCCTTCATGGACATGGAGACCATTAAAAAACGCGGCCTGGACCCGCTCGCCGCGGAACTTGCCACCATTGCGGGGCTCGCCGACCACGATGCCATCGCCGCTTACTTCGGCCATGCGAGCGTGCTGGGAGTGGATTCGCCGCTCGGACTCTGGGTAAACCAGGATAACAAGGATGCCACCCGCTACATGCTGTACTTCAATCAGGGTGGGCTCGGACTACCGGATCGCGACTATTATTTCGACACCAGCGCGCGCGGGCAGGCCATTCTTGCCAAATATCGCGC
The DNA here is from genome assembly GCA_016708925.1 of Gammaproteobacteria bacterium. GTDB lineage: Bacteria > Pseudomonadota > Gammaproteobacteria > Pseudomonadales > Porticoccaceae > JAGPUQ01. The sequence continues at coordinate 261,579 of JADJET010000001.1, forward strand.
CTTCGCCGCCGCGCTGCTCGGCCTGGCCGGTGAGTCGGAAGCCACCGCCGCTGCGAATCGCATCATCGCGCTCGAAACCCGCCTCGCCGAACACCAATGGACCCGGCTCGACAACCGCGATGCCGAGAAAACCTACAACCGTCGCAGCGACACGCAATTGCGGAACATGCTGAGCCATTACAACCTGGAGGCATTCCTGCGCACACAGGACATCGGTGAGATTGACGCCGCCATCGTGCGCCAACCGACCTATGTCGCCGAGCTGAATACCCTGTTCCGCGATACCGACCCGGCGCTCTGGCGCGACTACCTGCGCCTGCGCCTGCTCTCCGCCTTCGCACCCTACCTGCCGCCCGCCTACGAGGATCTTCATTTCGACTTTTACCAGCGCACCCTCAACGGCCAGGCCGAACCCCAGGAGCGCTGGAAACGCGCCATCGACAATCTGAACGTCCAGGCGGGCCAGCTGCTTGGCAAGCTCTATGTCGAAGAGCATTTCCCACCCGCCGCCAAGGCGCGCATGGAGAAACTGGTTGGGCATCTGATCGACGCTTACCGGGTTTCCATCAGCCGCCTTGACTGGATGAGCGCCGACACCCGCACCCGCGCCCTGCAGAAACTCGACCGCTTCACGCCCAAGATCGGCTATCCCGAGCGCTGGCGCGACTACACCGGACTCGAACTGCACGGCGATGATCTGGTCGGCAACATCCTGAGAACCAGCGCCTTCAATCACGCTTACCAGATCGCCAAGCTCAACCAGCCCGTGGACCGCGGGGAGTGGTTCATGCCGCCCCAGCAGATCAATGCCTATTACAACCCGGGCATGAACGAGATCGTCTTTCCCGCTGGCATCCTGCAACCACCTTTTTTCAATCTGGCTGCGGACGACGCGGTCAATTACGGCGCCATCGGCGCCGTGATCGGCCACGAAATCGGGCACGGCTTCGACGATCAGGGCAGCAAGTATGACGGCGACGGCAACCTGCGCAACTGGTGGACAGACCAGGATCGCAAGCACTTCGAGGACCGTACCCGGACGCTGGTCGCCCAGTACAGCCAGTACGAAGTACTGCCCGGCCTCAAGGTCAATGGAGAGCTGTCGCTGGGCGAGAATATCGGCGATCTGGGTGGTCTTGGGATAGCGTTTCAGGCCTACCACATGTCACTTGCCGGGCGCGCGGCTCCCGTCATCGACGGTTTTTCCGGGGAGCAGCGGGTATTTCTCGGGTGGGCCCAGGGCTGGCGCATGAAACGCCGCGACGAACTGGCGGAACGGCTGCTGCGGGTAGCTCCGCACGCGCCACCCAAATTTCGCGTCAACGGGGTGGTGCGCAATATCGACGCTTTCTACGATGCCTTCGACGTCGCCCCCGGCGCCAAGCTCTATCTGCCGCCCGGAGAGCGCGTCAAAATCTGGTGAGGACGCACCGGGGGCAGCGCTTCCCGATCAAAGCTTTCCTCGGGGCATCGATGCAATCAGGGAGACTTCCAAAAATCCGCTTTTCGTCGTTCCCGGGCGAGCGGGAACCCAGCAAAAACCAAGGCACTGGATGCCCGCCTTCGCGGGCATGACAGACTTTCAAGACGCCCTCAAGGCAAGCCGTCGAATTCCTTGCTGTCCTTGACCGGCAACAGCAGATCTTCACGCCGCACGCCCAGCTCGAGCGCCAGCACCGAGGCGACGTAAATCGACGAATAGGTGCCGAAACCGATACCGACCATGAGCGCAATCGCGAAGTTGTGCAGCACCTCGCCGCCGACAAAAAACAGCGCCAGCACCACGAGCAGGGTGGCGCCCGACGTAAGCAAGGTGCGCTCCAGGGTCTGCGTCATGGACAGATTCATCACTTCTTCGGGAGAGCCTTTGCGCACCAGACGGAAGTTCTCCCGCACCCGGTCGAACACCACGATGGTGTCATTGATCGAATAACCGATCACCGTCAGCACGGCGGCCAGCACGGTGAGATCGAATTCATAACCAAAGAGCGCGAAAAACCCCACCGTGATGATAACGTCATGGGTCACCGCAAGCGCCGCTCCCAGCGCGAACTTGTATTGAAACCGCACCGCGACGTAAATCAGGATTCCGAGCAGCGCCACCAGCACGGCAATCCCGCCCTGATCGCGCAATTCCGCGCCGACCTGGGGACCGACAAACTCCATGCGGCGCAGCTCCGGCGTACCGCCCGCATCCGACCCAATCGCCGCGATCACGCGGGTAGCGAGATCGTCGCCGCCCTCACGCAGGCGAATCAGCAGATCACTCTCGCTGCCGAAGTGGGCCGCCACCGGACTGACAAAACCGGCGGCGCTCAGCCGCGCGCGTACCACCTCGGTTTCCACTGCTTTTGGAAAGTGCAGTTCGATCTGGGTGCCGCCACTGAAATCGAGTCCCAGCACCAACCCCTTGAAAACGATGGCGACGACGGCAAGTATCGTCAACACGGCGGACATGAGCATCGCCGGGCGCCGCCAGGCCATGAATTTGATGATCGGGGGATTGCTCTGCGGGGAGTCGGCCATGAATCAGATCCAGAGTTTTTTCGGGTTGCGGTTGCTGCCGTAAACCAGGTTCGTCAGCGCCCGGGTACCCATGATGGCGGTAAACATGGAAGTCAGGATGCCGAGCGACAAGGTCACCGCAAAGCCCTGCACGGGGCCGGTGCCGATGACGTACAGAATGCCCGCCACCAGCAAGGTGGTGAGATTCGAATCGAGGATCGAGGTATAGGCGCGATCATAGCCGGCAGCGATCGCTCCCTGGATGGTCTGCCCGTTGTGCAACTCCTCGCGGATACGCGCATTGATCAGCACATTGGCATCGACCGCCATCCCCATGGTCAGCACGAACCCGGCAATACCCGGCAGGGTGAGCGTGGCGCCGATGATCGACATCAGCGCCACCAGAATCACCATGTTGGCGGTCAGCGCCAGATTGGCGAAGAGCCCGAACATGCGGTAATAGAACAGCATGAAGACAATCACCACCGCCAATCCGATCTGAGTGGAGAGCACACCGGCCGAAATATTTTCCGCGCCGAGCGAGGGCCCGATGGTGCGTTCCTCGGCAAATTTCATGGGTGCCGCGAGGGCGCCCGCGCGCAGCAGCAAGGCGAGCTCGGACGCTTCCTGCGGGCTGCCCAGCCCAGTGATGCGGAACTGCACCCCCAAGGCACTCTGGATCGTCGCCAGACTGATGATCTTTTTCTCCTGATAATCGACCGGGATTTTCTCGACGACGCCCTCGGCATTGATTTGCTCTTCGGTGCGTTGCCGGGTCTCCACGAACAGTACCCCGAGACGGCGCCCAACATTGCTGCGGGTGGCGCGGGACATGGCGCGACCACCATCGCCGTCGAGAGTGATATTGACCTGGGGCTGGCCATTCTCGTCGTAGCCAGAGGCGGCATTGATCACCCGATCCCCGGAGATGACCAGATCGCGCTCCAGCCAGGCTGTCGGCTCGCGCTGATCATGCGATTCGCGAAATTCGAAACTTTCCCGCGCCAGACCTTCGCCTTTCGCTTCGAGGCGAAATTCGAGATTGGCGGTCTTCCCGATGATGCGCTTGGCTTCGGCCGTGTCCTGCACACCAGGCAACTGCACCACGATACGATTGCGACCCTGGCGCTGGACCACGGGCTCCGACACCCCGAGCTCATTGACCCGGTTGCGCAGGGTCGTCAAGTTCTGGGAGACCGCATAGTCTTCCCGTCCCGCGATCACCTCGGGACTGGGCGTAAGATTTAGCAGAAAACGGCCGTCCGCGTCCGCGGGCTCCGCGAGCAGCTCGCGAAAATCGCCCTCCGAGACCAGCAGGGCAGCCCGATCACGGCGTGCCGCCGTCTCAAAGGTGGCGACAACACGCCCCCCTTCCACCCGCACGAATTGGTAACGGGCTTCGCTGCCCGCCGCGCGCAACCTATCGCGCAGCTGAGTGGCCTTGGTCTCCAGGTAAACACTCATGATGTTGTGGGTGTCTACTTCCAGCAGGAAATGCACGCCTCCGGAAAGATCCAGGCCCAGCTTCATGGGCTTGGCTTTCAGGTTCGACAGCCAGGTCGGCGTGGTCGGTGCAAGATTGAGCGCCACCACATAGTCGAAGCCCAATGCCTGCTGTACCACCCGCTTGGCGGCGAGCTGCTGCTCGCGTTCGCGTACCCGGATGAGGCCGCTGTTGCCCGTTATCAGCGCCCCAAAGTGGCCGATGCCGGCCGCGTCCAGCGCTGTGGCGGCGCTGGCGAGCACGGCATCATCCATCCGGGTGGCGCTGTTTTGCGCGGAAATCTGGACTGCCGGATCAGGTGCATAGAGATTCGGTGCGGCGTAGACAAAGGCAATTGCCAGCACACACAAAATCAGCAAGTACTTCCAAAGCGGATAGCGATTCATGAAGTTGGGGCGGCCTCGGCCAAAGCGCGCGATTATAGGTCAATCCCCCCTGCCCTCCAACGAAGATCGCGCCGCCGCCAAAGCAGCGTCCTGGCGGCGAATCACCGCGTATCGGTGGCGGAGACAAAATCCCGCGCAAAGGCGTCGAGGCGATTGGCCGCGATGGCCTCGCGCAGGCTCTGCATCAGCCACTGATAGTGGCGCAGATTGTGGATGGTATTGAGCTGGCAGCCGAGAATTTCGCCGCAGCGATCGAGATGGTGCAGATAGGCACGGCTGAAGTGAATGCAGGTATAGCAGTCACAGGCGCTGTCCAGCGGCCCGGTATCGGTTTTGTGCACCGCGTTGCGAATCCGCACGATGCCGGAACGGGTAAAGAGATGTCCATTGCGGGCGTTGCGGGTGGGCATCACGCAATCGAACATGTCGATGCCGCGCTGCACCGCCGCCACCAAGTCGGCCGGCGTGCCCACGCCCATCAGGTAGCGCGGCGATTCCGCCGGCATGCGCGGCGCCAGACCGTCCAGCACCCGCAGCATGTCGGCCTTGGGCTCGCCCACCGAGAGGCCGCCGATGGCGTAGCCGTCAAAGCCGATGTCGGTGAGGGCCGCGAGGGACTCCATACGCAGCGTTTCGTACATACCTCCCTGCACGATCCCGAACAGGGCGGCCGGACTGTCGCCATGTGCCTGCTGGCTGCGCCGCGCCCAGCGCATCGACAACTCCATGGACGCGCGCGCAGTGGCCTCGCTCGCCGGATAGGGCGTGCATTCGTCGAACGCCATCACCACATCGGCGCCCAGCTCGCGCTGCACGGCGATGGAGCGCTCCGGATCCAGCTCCACCGGACTGCCGTCGATAGGCGACTGGAAGCGCACCCCGGCCTCGGTGATCTTGCGCCGCGCGCCCAGACTGAACACCTGAAAACCACCGGAATCCGTGAGGATGGGTCCGGACCACTGCATGAAATCGTGGAGATCGCCGTGGGCACGGATGATCCCGGTGCCCGGGCGCAGCATCAGGTGAAAGGTGTTGCCGAGCACCATCTGGGCACCGATCGCGACCAGATCGCGCGGTGCCATCGCCTTCACGGTGCCGTAGGTACCAACCGGCATGAACGCCGGAGTCTCCACGATGCCGCGCGGAAAGTGCAGCCGCCCGCGCCGCGCCGCGCCGTCCCGGGCCAGCAGCTCGAAGCGCATGTCACAGGTGCGCGTCACGCGGGAATCTCCCCGGAGGCTGCCGGGTTGCGAGTGATGAACATGGCATCTCCGTAACTGAAGAACCGGTAGCGCTCGGCCACCGCCGCGCGGTAAGCGGCAAGCGTCGCGCGATGACCCGCAAAAGCACACACCAGCATCAGCAGGCTGGATTCCGGCAAATGGAAGTTGGTGATCAGCGCATCCACGCTGCGGAACTCGTAACCCGGAAAAATGAAAATATCGGTATCGCCGACAAAAGGCCGCAACGCGCCGCCGGCGGCCGCCGTCTCCAGGCTGCGCACCGCGGTGGTGCCCACCGCGATGATCCGCCCACCGGCGGCGCGGGTCGTCGCCACCTGCGCGCACAGTTCCGCCGTCACAGTGATGCGCTCGGCGTGCATGCGATGCTCACGGATGTCGTCGGCGCGCACCGGGCGGAAAGTCCCCGCGCCGACGTGGAGCGTGACGAATCCCATGCCGATGCCCTGCGTGGCGAGTTGCGCAAGCAACTCTTGATCAAAATGGAGCCCGGCCGTGGGCGCGGCGACCGCTCCGGACTCGCGGGCATACAGAGTCTGGTAGCGCTCCCGGTCGGCAGCGGTGGCGGGCCGCCCCAGGTACGGCGGCAGCGGAATTTCGCCGATCGCTTCCAGAATTTCGACAACCGGGACGGTGCCCTCGAAACAGAGTTCGAACAGGTCGTCGCGGCGCCCACGCACCTGCGCCGTCACGCCACGCTCGAAATGGATACGCGAGCCGGCCCGGGGCGCCTTGCTCGCGCGAATCATCGCCAACGCGCGCTGGGGATCGTCCCCAAGACGCTCGATCAGCACCTCGACGCGGCCGCCGCTGTCCTTGTGGCCGAACAAGCGCGCCGGCATCACGCGGGTGTCGTTGAACACCAGCAGATCGTCCCGACCCACCAGTTGCAGAAGATCGGGGAAGTGGCGGTGGCTGAGCGCGCCGCGCGGCCCGTCGAGCACCAGCAATCGGCTGTCGCGGCGGCGCTGGGGCGGATGGGTCGCGATCAGCTCCGGCGGCAGATCGTAGTGAAACAGCTCCCGGCGCATGGGGGGTCCGAAAAAAGGCGCAAGGTTAGCCGAAAACCGCGCCCCACCCCAACCGCCGCCACGGCGGACACTGTCGCGGCGGCGGAAAAGTGTCTTGGGCAGGCGCCGGTCTACGCGAGAGCCCGTCAGCGCAACAAATATCCCGGTCAGAGCAGCCGACGCGCCATGGCCTCCATCTCGGCCAACAGCTTGTCGAGCGGCAGATTTTCCGGCAGCCACATCACCAACCGGTCGGCACCCGCCGCCTCCAGCGCGCGGATTTCCTCCGGCACCTCCCACTGTCCCTTGATGCCGAACACCGTCTTGGTCAATTCGCCGTAATCACGGCCCACGGCATCGGCAGCCCGCTTGAGTCGCTCGACGCCCTGGCGGAACTGATCGACCGATTCCAGCACCGGCAGCCAGCCGTCGCCCCACTCGGCAATGCGCTGGTACACGCGCTCGGCCGTGAAACCGCCCAGCAGGATCGGCGGGTGCGGGCGCTGTGCCGGTTTCGGGAAACAGCGCACCGGCGGAAAGTCCACATATTTGCCGTGGTATTCGGATTCCGCCTGGGTCCAGAGTTGTTTCATGGCCAGGATGTAATCCTTGGTCTGGCCCCACCGATGGTCGAAATCGCCGCCGAGAATCTCGCATTCCTCGCGATTCCAGCCCGCCCCGATACCCATCAGAAAGCGCCCGCCGGAAAACGCATCCAGGGACGCCACCATCTTGGCGGCCAGCAGCGGGTTGCGTTCCGGGACCAGGATGATGCCGGTACCCAGCAGGATGGTGCTGGTGGCGGTGGCCGCGCGGGTGAGCGCAATCAGCGGGTCCGGCATCTGCCAGAGATAATCCGGCCCGGGCGCGCCGGGTCGCACCCCCGGGTATTGGTCGGAGTAGGTCACCGGCAGAATGGTATGATCCGGCACCCAGTAGGAGTCGAAACCCAGTGCTTCGGCGTGTTTGGCGACCACGGCTGGATCCGCGGCCAGGTTCGGAAGAATGGAAAAAACACCTATTTTCATCTTGCCCCCTAGGGAATATTCCCCTTGCTGATATAATCCCGCCGCCGCGCCAGAGTGGTGAAATTGGTAGACACGACGGATTCAAAATCCGTTGGGGTAAAACCCGTGCCGGTTCGAGTCCGGCCTCTGGTACCAGATCCGTCCACGATATCCCGTTACTGCGCACTCCCCCGACAATCCGACCGTATCACGTCTCGCCGGGACCGCCGGGCCTGCACTACCGAACATCGCGTTTTACCGCGCGCCGATCCCGGCGACGCGCTCTCCGCGCGTGCAGCGCATCGCGCTGGCGCCGCACGATCTCGCGGGCGTGGAACAGGGTCGGCACGTCATGGTGGCGCCGGCTGAGGATGATGGTGATGATCACCTCCTCGATCGCCACCCAGATATGGAACAGCACGACCACACGAAACAGCCAGTTCAGGTCGTAAAGCACCAGCAAGTAATAGGCCGGCGCCATCAGAACCGCCGACAGCTTCGCGGCCCAGGTGTGGTAGCGCGGCAGCTCACGAAATTTCAGCAGGCTGGTCAGGGTTGGAATCAGGTAAAACCCGACCGCCAGATACAGAAACCAGGCCTCGCGCGCAAACACCGCGGGCCACAGCCACATCAGCCCGAACACCATGGCGGCGTAGGTACAGAGGTCGCCCCAGCTATCCAGCCTGGCGCCCAGCGGCGTGGCTACGCCCAGCCGGCGCGCGAGATGACCGTCCACCGCATCGGTTGCCAGCGCCAGCGCCAGCAGCCAGAGAAAGGGCCCCGCCAGACCGCCATGGGCACACCACAGCAGCACCGGTGCCAGCAGCAAACGCAGCCCGCTCAATACATTGGGGAGGTTGAGGTTGCTGCCGGTGGTGCCGGCCGGCATCTGCTTCACTGCCGCCTCCTGATACCCGAGTAGCTCATGGTGGCGACGCGCCGGCACGCCGCTGCCGGACCGCCTCGAACAGGCAGACACCCGTGGCGACGGCGACATTCAGACTCTCGACGCTACCCGCCATGGGGAGCTTGACCAGCAGATCGCAGCAGTCGCGGGTCAGACGCCGCAGGCCGGTGTCTTCCGCGCCCATGACCAGCGCCGTGCGTCCGCGCAGATCGGCGTCGTACAGCGACGCCTCGGCGTCGCCACAGGTTCCGACCAGCCAGACTCCCGCCTCCTGCAAGCCCCGCAGGGTGCGCGCCAGATTGGTGACCACCACATAGGGCACGCTGGCCGCGGCGCCGCTCGCGACTTTTTGCACCGTTGCCGTAATACCCACGGCGCGATCCCGGGGCGCGATCACGGCGGCCACGCCGGCAGCATCGGCGGCGCGCAGGCACGCGCCGAGATTGTGAGGGTCGGTGATCCCATCGAGCACCAGGAGCAGCAGTTCGGCGCGGTCCTCGATCAGGGCGGCCAGAAAGCTTTCGTCGTGCAGCGCCCCTGCGGTGCAAAACGCGGCTACGCCCTGGTGACGGCCATCGGCCAGACGGTCCAGCTCAGCGCGCTCGACCCACTGCCATGCCACGCCCTGCTGATCCGCCAGGAAGCGAACCTTTTCCAGCCGCTGATCGCGACGATGGCGCTGGAGCCGAATCTCGCGCACCCGACCGGCATCGGTTTTCAATAATCCCATCACGGCATGGACACCGTAAACCCACTCGCACTCAGCGCCGCCTGCCATACCGTCCACTCACTGCCTGACGAGCCGGGATTCTACCCTGCGCACCGGCGCGGGCTTCACACCGGCGCAGGTACCGGCACCCGCGCGATGAAATCGGAGCCCAGACCACCCAGGTACAGATGGCCTGCGTATTCGAGCACGCTGGTGACCATGCCGATGTCACCGCCATGGGCGTCCATGAAATGAGTGATGTTGCCATTCATGTCCACGCCGACAAACAAGCCATACGTCGGCAGATGCAGGCCCTGGAAGAAATCCGGGACCGGGGCCAGGAACCGGGGCAGGCGCATCATCAGCTTCTTCAGAAAGGGCTGCGGCGCGAGTGCCTCCAGGTGCGGGTAGCGAGGAAACGCCAGCGCCACCCAGTAGGTGTCCTTGCCGTTGAACGTGATGTTGTCCGGCCCACCGGGCAGATTACTCACAAAGGTGTCGCGCTGCCCTGCCTTCGGCCCCTTGAGCCACAGGCGCGTGACGCAAAAACCGAGAGTTTCGTTGACCAGCACATAGTCGTCGTTGGGCCCCATCGCAACGCCATTGGCAAGGCGCAGGTTGTCGAGGGCAACATGGCTGGCCTTGATGGCCGGGTCGTAGCACACCAGCACGCCGTCCGGATTGTCTTCCATGATCGCGTAACTGGCCTGCGCCATGGTGAATTTCGTCGAGATGTCGCTGAAGTAGATCTTGCCGTCGGCAGCGATGGCGAGGTCGTCGGCGACACTGTATTTGCGGCCATCGACCGAGCTGCTCAGCACCGATACCTCGCCGGCCGGACTCACGCAGACAAGTCCTTTCTCGGCATCGCAGACAATCAGGTTGCCCGCCGCATCAAATTTGAGCCCGAGCGGATGGCCGCCGGTGTTGGCCAGCACCTCGGGCTCGCCTTCTCCGTCGATTTTCATGCACACGAGATTGCCGTTGGTCAGCCCCGTGTAGACGTAACCGTCCTTGATGGCGGTTGCCTCGGGTCCGGCGAGTTTTCCGCGCCAGAGCTTCTCGGCGCTCGCCAGCGAGTTCCTGCGTTCGAAGCGGCCCTCATAGGGTGGGGCCTTGGGTGGGTTCCAACCCTTGGGATCAATGGGTATGGGCCAGCACAGCAGGTAGGCGATAAACAGAATGATGGCAATGACAACGGCGATTTCCACGGCGGTTCTCCCGGCTGTTTTTTTGTTATTGGGGCCGCACGACACCGCCGTGCGACCAGCCGGTCAACTATACCCCGCGCGCCTCGGGGATCAAACACGTTGTCCCGGCGCCGGCCGCAACGCCATGAATCCCGGGGGTAAAGCCAGCTAGCGCCGACGCCGTCCCGGTCGCCGCGCGCCTGCGGGCGGCGCTTCATCGGGCTGTTGCGTGTCACTGCGTCCACCGCGCGCCGGCTTCGCGGCGGCTGCCGCTGGTTGCTTGGCTTTTCCCTTGCGTCCGCCCTTGCGGCCCCGCTCCTCCGTGTGCTGAGCAGCAAGTTTGCGCGCCGTCATGGACACTTCCGGCTCCCGCCCCGGGCGCCGCCCGGCGCCATCGACCAGATCGAAATCGACCTTGCGTTCATCGAGGTTTACCCGCGCTACCCGCACTCGCACCCGGTCG
>JADJET010000001.1:277500-493074 GCA_016708925.1 Gammaproteobacteria bacterium
CCACGGCAAGGGCGTCAGCGAGATCACCGAAAAGGGTCCCGTGGTCGACGGCAAGCTGTACGAGGTGGATTTGATCATCTATGCCACCGGTTTCGAGGTGCAGAAAACCGGTATCTACAATCAGATCGTCGGTCAGAACGGCCTTGAGCTGAACGAAAAATACAAGGATGGCATCCGCACATTGCTGGGCATCCACTCCCACGGCTACCCAAACCTGTTCATCATGGCCGGATATCAGGCGTCGTTTCAGTTCAACATCACCGATGTGCTCTCGGTGCAGGGCGACCATATCGCGGCCTGCATCAAGTACACCCGGGAGCACGGCTACAGCACCATCGATATCACCCCCGAAATCGAGGAGTGGTGGGTGCAGGAGGTCATCAACTATCGCGGCAAGACCGACCGCAACAAGGAGTGCACGCCGGGCTATTACAATTTCGAGGGCGAATTCAACCGCCGTCAGGACGGCACCTACAACGGTGGCTTCAAGCGCTACATCGAACTGGCCAAGTCAGTGCAAGGCGATATGGAGAAGGACTTCCTGTTCGGGAAATAAGCGGTTCGCATCGAACGGCAAGCAAGGCCCCGCAGCGTCAGGCGCTGCGGGGCCTTGCCTTTTCGGCCAACGCCTTGCCCCCCTCGCCGTCAGGGGCGAGGTTCAAATACCAGCGTGTCTTCGTTGATGGTGACGTAGTATTTACGGGCGTGGGCCATCCGCCGCGCTATCGTCAGATACACCACTTTGTCATCCGGGTCGCAGGCATTGCGAAAATCATCCCGGCTTATGGTCCAGGATTTCCCTTCACCAAGGGCGTTCAGGGTACCCTGCAGGTCTGCGGTCGACATGTTGTCCTCCTTATATACAAATTATTTTATGGCTTGGACGCTTGCCTGGTACACCGGAACGCCAGGAAACATCTGGCTGCGAGCGACCAATGGGGCTGAAGCTAGTCAGTCACGATGCAGGTGTCAAGAGACCGACAAAACCGCTCGCGCGGGCATCCGCGGATCAAGCCGCCAACGTGAACCGCAACAGAATGGCGAATCGTGCGAGTGCTGTCGTCCGATTGCCGCTCCGGCGAGAATCGGACGCGGTACTGCAATACGCAGCGCGAAACCGCGCCAGCTTCAGGGCAGATCGAGCCGCATCAGCACGGCGTCTTCACGGCCGCCGGGCGCGGGGTAGTAGCTTCGCCGCAGTCCCACCCGCTGAAAACCTTCGCTCCGATAGAGCGCCATGGCGGGCTCATTGCCGGCCCGCACCTCCAGATGCAGACAGCGCACCTCGCCGGCGAGCAGATCCAGGCCAGCACGCAACAAGCAACGGCCGAAACCCTTGCGGCAATGGACGGGAGCGACCGCGATATTGAGCACTTCCGCTTCGTCGAGCACCTGACGGAATACGGCAAACCCGCACGGGTCGCCGTTTGCCAGCAACACCAGCATCCGGTGCCGGGCGAGACTGTCTTCGAAACGCGAGCGATCCCAGGGGGACAGTGCGGCTGACGCCTCGATCCGGCACAGGATGTCCAGATCGGCAGCGACCGCCGGCCGCACACGCGGTTTCGGCACATCATCCGCCATCAGTTGGCAGCCGGTGCGAGCTGCCGGATCGCGCGCCAGGTTTCGGCCTTGCGGGCAGGCACTGCCAGCATATCGGCGAGCCCCGGCAGCAGAATGGCGCGTGCGTCGCCCGCCAGCGCCAGTTCAGTGCCGACGGTATGGCCAGAGTCCGCGCCCAGACAGTGCCAGCTGATCTCGCCCAGCGCCAGCAGCCACCGGAAAGGCGCTGTTGCCATGCGTCCGGCGACGAACAAGGCGAGCGATTCGCGCGCACCCGCGAGGCTCGCGTCGGCGCCCGCGAATGGCGGCCAGTCGATCACCTCGGCGGCCGCCAGCGGTCCCGGCAGGCGTCCGATAGCCCGCAACATATTGCTCAACAGTGCCATCCGCTCGCGGTCGGGCCAGCCTCCCGCCGGCAGAGCGTCGAATACCAGCAGATCCGGCGCGGGTTGCCAGCAGGCGATACGAAACGCCAGCGCGGCGGGCGCTCCGACGGGTACGATTGCAGGTTCTGGTGGGATTTCCGGTACGGCGCGAGTAACAGCGACCGGCGTCCGCGTCTGCTCCCGGAGCGCCGCCAGCGGCGATTCACTGCGCTCCACTTCGGTCACAGGCGAGAGCGCTGCGGGCACCGGTGGCACGGCCGCGGAACTCGGTACCATCGGCGCAGGGTCGGTGGCGAATTGCTGCTGCGACACTTCCGCGCACACGGCGGCCGCGTCGCCGTGTGCCGGACGCGGCCGGTACCTGACCACGCCCAGCGCCGTCAGATACAGATCCCGCCGCGCCGCGTCCATCGGCAACTACACGCCGCGCTGGGGATGAACGCGGTCGGGCGTTTCCAGCAGGTTGATGGCGTTGAGGTAGGCCTTGGCGCTCGCCACCAGGATATCGGTGTCGGCGCCCTGGCCGTTGACGATGCGCCCGCCCTTCTCCAGCCGCACGGTCACCTCGCCCTGGGAGTCGCTGCCGGTGGTGATGGCGTTGACCGAATAGAGTTGCAGACTGGTACCGCTGTGGGCCAACTTCTCGATCGCCTTGAACACCGCATCCACGGGGCCGTCGCCATCCGCCGCCACCTGATGATCATTGCCCTGGGCGCGCAGGGTCAGTTCGGCATGGGGAGCACGTCCGGTCCGCGATGCCACGTCCATGGCGATCAGGCTGAAATGCTCGGCGGTTTCGCCGAACTGGATGTCCGATACCAGCGCCTGCAAGTCTTCGTCGTAGATTTCCCGTTTCTTGTCGGCCAGCTCCTTGAAGCGCACAAACGCGCGATTGAGGTCGGCCTTGTTGTCGAAGGTGATGCCCAGGGTTTCGAGCCGCGCACTGAACGCCGCGCGACCCGAGAGCTTGCCCAGCACGATGCGGTTGGTGTTCCAGCCCACGTCCTGGGCGCGCATGATCTCGTAGGTCTCGCGGTACTTGAGCACGCCGTCCTGGTGAATGCCAGACTCATGGGCAAAGGCATTGGCACCCACCACCGCCTTGTTGGGCTGCACCGGGAACCCGGTCACGGTCGATACCAGCCGCGACGTGGGCACGATCTGGGTGGTGTCGATGCGGGTGGATACCGGAAACACGTCGGGCCGGGTGCGCACCGCCATCACGATCTCTTCCAGCGACGCATTGCCGGCGCGCTCGCCGAGCCCATTGATGGTGCATTCCACCTGGCGCGCGCCATGCAGCACCGCCGACAAGGAATTCGCCACCGCGAGACCGAGGTCGTTGTGGCAGTGCACCGAGAATATCGCCAGGTCGGAATTCGGTACGTTCTTGATGACGCGGCCGATCATGGCGCCGTACTGACCCGGCTCTCCGTAACCCACGGTGTCCGGAATATTGATGGTGCGGGCGCCGGCGGCGATCACCGCCTCGATCACCCGGCACATGAACTCGAACTCGGTGCGACTACCGTCCTCGAGCGAGAACTCCACGTCGTCCACGAGATTGCGGGCGATTTTGACCGCGCCAATGGCCTGTTCCAGCACCTGCGCCGGGGTCATCTGGAGCTTGTATTCCATGTGGATCGGCGAGGTCGCGATGAAGGTGTGGATGCGCGGCGCGACCGCTTCCTTGAGCGCCTCGGCAGCGCGCTCGATATCCGCCGGCAAGGTGCGGGCGAGACTGCACACCCGGCAGTCGCGAATGGCCTCGGCGATGCTTTTGACGGCGGCGAAATCCCCCGGGCTCGAAGTCGCGAAACCCGCTTCGATCACGTCCACGCGCAGTTTTTCCAGCGCTTTGGCGACGCGCAATTTTTCTTCGCGCGTCATGGCGGCGCCAGGACTTTGCTCGCCGTCGCGCAACGTGGTGTCGAAAATGATCAAGTGTTCTTTGTTGTCGGCCATGGCCCTGGGCTCCCAGATCGCGCGCCAGTGCGGCGATCGCTACAGGATGAATCGGCCCGCATCAGCGGGTGATGAAAACGAAAAACGATGGGAAAGTACGTTGGCTGCCCCTCAGGGCAGCAGCAGGAGCAGTCGGAACACACACAACGCCGCCGTCGGACAGGAATGTCCGGAACCGGCGCGCGATGGAACTGCATCAAATGCCATTGCGAGGGTCATTGTGCGGTAATTGGACCCATTCAAGCAGATTCGCCCCGTGCTGCCAAGCCCCTGCGATAGCGCCGCCACAGCCACAAACCGGGGCCGGACAGCGCATACACGAAAAAGATGGCCAGCAGCACCCGAGGTGGGTCGATCACCACCAGCGCGGCGCCAATTACCGCCGCCACTATGACGATAAAGGGAACCCGGCCACGGAAGTCGACGCTCTTCATGCTGTGGTAACGAAAATTGGTCACCATCAGCAAGCCCGCCGCCGCCGTCATCAGGCAAACCGTCAGCGCAATGCCACCGGAGGGCTCCAGATCTTGACCGCACCACACGATACCGGCGACCACCCCGGCCGCCGCCGGACTCGCGAGTCCGAGGAAGAAACGCGTATCGGCGGAGCCCACCTGCACATTGAAGCGCGCCAGGCGCAGCGCCGCGCAGGACGCATAGATGAAGGCCGCCGCCCAGCCCAGCTTGCCCAGCTGGTTCAGCATCCAGGCATAGGACACCACCGCCGGCGCCACCCCGAACGACACCATGTCCGACAGGGAATCGTACTGAACGCCGAACGCGCTCTGGGTATTGGTGAGGCGGGCGACGCGGCCGTCGAGTCCGTCGAACACCATGGCGACGAAGATGGCGACCGCCGCCGTGGAGAACTTCCCGTTCATGGCGGAAAGAATCGCGTAGAAGCCCGCGAACAGGGCGCCGGTGGTGAGCAGGTTGGGCAGCAGGTAGATGCCGCGACGGCGCACGACCTCGCCCTCGACAGCGTCCTCGGCCGAGAACGGGGCGAACGGCGGCACCGTTGCCTCGACGCTGGCCGCGTCATCATCCACAAAGGGATCGGTCATCGCCGCTGGGTCTCCTACGCTGGTCACCGGTTGCCGCACTGTAGCAGGAAAGCCCCTGCCAACCGGCGCGCGCCCCATGAAAAAAGGAGCGGCCACAGCACCTGCGAACCGCCCCCTGCGTCGCGCCCGAAATCGCGACGTACTGCTGCTGTCGGTCAGTTTTTCGACTTGTCGATCAGCTTGTTTTTGCCGATCCAGGGCATCATGCCGCGCAGCTTGGCGCCCACGGCTTCGATGGGGTGCTGCTCGGCGCGGCGCCGGCGCGCTTTCAGCACCGGGTTGCCGGCCTGGTTGTCGAGCACGAATTCGCGCGCGAACTTGCCGGTTTGAATATCGTCCAGGATGCGCTTCATTTCCTTTTTGGTTTCATCGGTGATGATGCGCGAACCGCTCACATAATCCCCGTACTCCGCCGTATTGGAGATGGAGTAGCGCATGTCGGCGATGCCGCCCTGATACATCAGATCGACGATCAGCTTGAGCTCGTGCAGACACTCGAAATAAGCCATTTCCGGCGCATAACCCGCTTCGACCAGGGTTTCGAAGCCGGCCTGGACCAGCGCCGTGGCGCCGCCGCAGAGTACCGCCTGTTCGCCGAACAGGTCGGTCTCGGTTTCTTCCCGGAAGTTGGTTTCGATGATGCCGGAACGACCCGCGCCAATCGCCGCCGCATAGGACAGCGCGACGTTGCGCGCCTGACCGCTGGCGTCCCGGTAGATGGCGATCAACGCGGGTACTCCGCCGCCTTCCTGATAGGTGCTGCGCACCGTGTGGCCCGGACCCTTGGGGGCGATCATGATCACATCGAGATCCGCGCGCGGCTCGATCAGCTGGAAATGAATATTGAAGCCATGGGCGAACGCGAGCGCCGCGCCCTGCTTCAGATTGGGCTCGATTTCATTGTAATAAATGGCTTTTTGCTGCTCGTCGGGCGCCAGCACCATCACCAGATCGGCGCCCTTCACCGCGTCGGCAACCTCCGCCACCTTGAGACCGGCGCCTTCGGCCTTGGCGCGCGATGCAGAGCCTTTGCGCAGCGCCACCACGACCTCGGCGACGCCGGAATCGCGCAGGTTGAGCGCATGGGCGTGACCCTGCGAGCCGTAGCCCACCACAGCCACTTTCTTGCCGCGGATGACGGCCGGATCACAATCTTTCTCGTAATACACTTGCATGGTTATTCACCCGATACTGAGTTTGTAGGTTGTCCCGTGACTGTCAAGCCCGCAGCGCACGTTCGCCGCGCATGATACCGGATACGCCGGAGCGCACCACTTCCAGCACCGCCGTCTCGCCCAGCGCCTCGATGAAAGCGTCCAGCTTGGCGCTGACTCCCGCGAGCTGAATGACGTAGCTCGCGGGACCGACGTCGATGATCTGACCCCGGAAGATATCGACGACGCGTTTCACTTCGGCGCGCGCATCCCCGCTCGCCTTCACCTTGACGAGCATCAGCTCGCGCTCGATGTGAAGGCCATCCGTGAGATCGATGACCTTAACCACATCAATCAGCTTGTGGAGCTGCTTGGTGATCTTTTCGATGGTGAGATCGTCGCCCTGGGTGGTCAGCGTCATGCGCGACAGGGTCGCATCCTCGGTGGGAGCGACGGTCAGGGAATCGATGTTGTAACCGCGCTGGGAAAACAGGCCCACCACCCGCGAGAGCGCTCCGGGTTCGTTTTCCAGCAGCACCGAAATAATGCGTCGCATCAGGTACGCTCCGTTTTGCTGAGCCACAGATCGCGCATCGAACCCGGTGCCACATGCATCGGATAGACGTGCTCGTGGGGGTCCACCTGGATATCGACGAACACCACGCGATCCTTGTAGCTGAAACATTCCCGAAGCTTGTCTTCAAGTTCGTCGATGTGCTCGACGCGCAACCCGACATGACCGTAAGCCTCCGCCAGCTTGACGAAATCCGGCAGCGAATCTTCGTAGAGAATCTGGGAGTAACGGCTGCCGTACTGCATGTCCTGCCACTGTTTGACCATCCCCAGCGCCTGGTTGTTGAGGTTGATGATCTTGACCGGCAACTGGTGCTGGGTGCAGGCGGACAGTTCCTGAATGCACATCTGGATACTGCCCTCGCCGGTGACACAGGCGACGTCCGCGCCCGGAAACGCCATCTGCACGCCCATGGCCGCCGGCAGCCCGTAACCCATGGTGCCGAGCCCGCCGGAGTTGAACCACTGCCGCGGCTGGTCGAACAGGTAATACTGCGCCGCGAACATCTGGTGCTGCCCGACATCGGAAGTAATGTAGGCCTTGCCTTCCGTGACCTTGTAGAGCGCCCTGACCGCATCCTGCGGTTTGATCAGCGAACCGACGCTGGGCTCGTGGCGCGGCGCGGTGTAAAGCCCGTGACGCCTGCGCCACTCGTCGATCTGCTGCCACCACTCGGCAAGCGCCGCGGCGTCCGGACCCTCGCCGGCAGTTTCGATCTGCTCGATCATCTCGTCCAGCACGGCGTCGCAGGCGCCGACGATGGGAATATCGGCCGGAACGTTTTTCGAAATCGACGACGGATCGACGTCGATGTGAATGATCTGTGCGCCCGGGCAGAAGCGGTCCGGCGTATTGGTGACCCGGTCATCGAAACGCACGCCGACCGCCAGAATCACGTCCGCGTGATGCATGGCGGTATTGGCTTCGAAGGTGCCGTGCATTCCCAGCATGCCGACGAACTGCCGGTCGCTGCCGGGATAACCGCCGAGTCCCATCAACGTATTGGTGACCGGAAAATTCAGCTGCCGCGCCAGCCGTGTGAGCTGGTCCGCCGCATTGCCGAGAATTATCCCACCGCCGGCGTAGATCACCGGTCGCCTGGCTTCGAGCAGCACCTTGACCGCGCGGCGGATCTGTCCGGAATGCCCCTTCGTGGAGGGCTGGTATGAGCGAATGCGGATCTTGTCCGGATACCGGTAAGGCACCTTGTAGTTGGGATCGGTGACATCCTTGGGGATGTCCACCACCACCGGCCCGGGCCGCCCGCTGCGTGCGATGTAAAAAGCCTTGGCAATGGTTTCGGCCACGTCTTCGGCACGCCGGATCATGAAACTGTGCTTCACGATGGGCCGGGAGACCCCGATCATGTCGGTCTCCTGAAACGCATCTCCACCAATTTTTTCCTGGGCCACCTGACCGGAGATGACCACCAGGGGAATCGAATCCATGTAGGCCGTGGCAATGCCGGTGATGGCGTTGGTCGCTCCGGGACCGGAGGTCACCAATACGGCACCGACCTCCCCCGTCGCCCGGGCGTAGCCGTCGGCGGCGTGGGTCGCGCCCTGTTCGTGGCGCATCAGGATGTGTTTGACGTCGTCCTGCCGGAACAGGGCATCGTAGATATGGAGCGCCGCGCCACCGGGGTAACCCCAGAGGTATTTGACGCCGGAGTCGCGCAACGCGCGGATGGTGGCTTCGCCACCGGAGAGCAGTTCCACTGAGCCATTTCCTCTGTCGATACACGGTCGGTTCGGCGCTGCATAGTGCAACTCGCCGCCAACCCGGCAGGGCAAACGTAAACAGAAGGTACCGCTGGAACATCCGGCCCGACGGCAAGTCGGGCTGCGCTGCGATCACCGCCAAGCGGAGGGTTAGATCGCGGTCGGAGGCAGGGTCGTGCCACCCGATGATGCCCAGCGAACGCTGTTTACGCTCACCTGGCGGGTCTTCGGCGGGCAGCTTGCCCGCGCGAAAACGGACCGAACTTTAGCCCGCCGCACCGCCAAGGTCAATGACCGGAGCGGAGCGCCGGCGCACGACGCCCTTGAATGCCTGCCGGCGGGCGGGAACACTGGTTGCGCGGGATGGTAAACTCACCGGTCATATACCTTTGCAATGCGGTACGACAAGCGGGCAGGTTATGGTCCAAAATGTCCCCGTTACCCATTTACCATCACTCTTGCCAAGAGGCCCTTTATGACCGAAGCAGCGCTGAGCCATGTGTTTGATTACCCCCCCCAAAGAATCAAGCGGGAAGTTGATTTCGAGACCGTCATCATCGGCGCGGGCCTGTCGGGTATCGGTGCCGCCATTCGCCTGATCCGGGAAGGTCTGGGGGATTTTGTCATCCTCGAGAAAGGCATCGACGCCGGCGGCACCTGGCAGGACAACACCTACCCCGGCCTGACGGTCGACATTCCGTCACTGAGCTATTCGTTTTCCTTCGAGCAGAACCCGTTCTGGTCAAGTCTGTACGCGCCCGGCCCGGAAATGAAAGCCTATGTGGATCACTGCGTGACCAAATACGGCGTGCGCCCCCACATGCGCTACAACATGGAAGTCGCCGACGCCACCTACGACGAGCAGCGCAATGTCTGGGTAACCCGCACCAAATCCGGTGCGACCTTCACCTCGCGTTACCTGGTGAGTGCGACCGGCTTCCTGACCATCCCGAAACTGCCCGTCATTGAGGGCATCGAGAAGTTCAAGGGCAAGGTCATGCACACGGGACGCTGGGATCACTCCTACGATCTCACCGGCAAGCGCGTCGGGTTCATCGGCACCGGCGCCACCGGCATTCAGGCCGTGCCCGAGATCGCCGACAAGGTGAAGTCCATCGACGTGTATCAGCGCACGGCGATCTGGCTGCTGCCGAAAAAGGAAATGCCGTTCAGTCCGCGCTGGCAGGCGGCGTTCGCGAAGGTGCCTGGCCTGCAACGGCTGGCACGGCTTGTAGTCATCTTTTTTACCGACATCATCATGATCAACCTGCTGGTGTTCAACAAGTACTTCGGCTTTGTCGGCAAGAAGCTGGAGCGCATCTGCGTCAACCACATCCGCAACCAGGTCAAGGACCCGGCGACCCAGGAAGCCCTGATACCGACTTACGATTTCGGCTGCAAACGCCCGAGTTTCACCAGCAAGTTTTACCCGGTGTTCAACCGCGAGAACGCCTCTCTGGTGACCAACCCGATCGACCGCATCACCGAAAACGCCATCGTCACCAAGGATGGCACCGTGCGCGAGATCGATACGTTGATCTGTGCGACGGGCTTCGAAGTGTTCCAGAAAGGCAGCGTGCCCACCTACAAACTGGTGGGCAAAAATGGTCTCGACATCAGCGATTTCTGGGAAGAAAACCGCTACCAGGCCTTTGAAGGCTCGACGGTGCCGAATTTCCCCAACTTCTTCATGATGTTTGGCCCTTACAGCGTCTGCACCGCGTCCTGGTTTGGCATGATCGACACCCAGTCCAAGCATCTGGTGCGCTGCCTGAAAGCCGCCAAGAAACGCCACGCCAATTACATCGAAATCAAGAAATCGGCCAACGATGCCAACTTCCAGAAAGTTCAGTCGCGCACCAAACTGACCATCTTCAAGGCCGGCAATTGCGCGACCTCGAACAGTTATTATTTCGACCGCCACGGTGACAGCCCGACCATCCGCCCGACGCTGGGCTTCGTACACTGGCTCACCAGCCGCTTCTTCAGCATGAACAACTACATTTTCGATTCGAAGTAGCGATGAACAAGTAATAACGCAGGGTTGCAACCGCCACCGCGCTGTTGCAGGCACAACAGATGTCTTCCCAAATCCGCAGTGCCCGCGCCATGCGGGCACTGCGGACGTCCCGGCAGGGGTTCAAGGACGGGCGATCACGCCGCCGTCGTCGCGGGTAATGATCACGGTCGAAGCGCGGGGCCGTGCACTGCCACCATCGGGCCAGTTGGACGGACCCTGTTCGCCGGGGTGCTGGATATTGAGAAACAGGGCGCGCTGATCCGGCGTCGCAGCAATGCCCGTCACCTCGCAACCAACGGGTCCGGTGAAAAACCGGCGGATTTCGCCGGTGAGCGGGTCGGCGGCCAGCATCTGGTTGTTGCCGAACGGGCCGCCGGTGAGTTGACTGCCGCTCATGTCAGTCTGGATCCAGAGAATGCCGCGTTCGTCGAACCAGAGCCCGTCGGGACTGGCGAAGATGTTGTCGTCATCCAAGGCCGCGCCATTCTTGCCCGGCAAGACCTGGCCTTCCCCTTCCGGCCCGGCCAGCACATAGAGCGACCAGTCGAAGCGGGTCGCGTCGGGACGGTGACCCCGCTCGCGCCAGCGAATGATATGACCGAAGGGATTGGGCCCCCGGGGGTTGGCGGCATCGGTCTGCGCCGCGGTGCGGTTGGTATTGTTGGTGAGCGTCATATAGACCTCGCCGGTCAGCGGATGCACCGCGCCCCATTCCGGCCGGTCCATTTTGGTGGCGCCGACTTGATCCGCCGCCGCGCGGGTGTTCACCAGCACATCCGCCTGGCTGTGAAAGCCATGCTCTGGCGTGAGGCCGTTTTGCCCGAATTCCAACGCGACCCAGTCGCCCGAGCCGTTCTCATTGAAGCGGGCCACATACAGGGTGCCGTGGTCGAGCATGTCGGGATCGGGCCGGTGGGCCTTGTAACGGTCCCGGGTCACGAACTTGTAGATATATTCGAAACGCGAGTCATCCCCCATATAAAAGGCCAGGCGCTGGCCGGGCCGCGGCGGCGATGGCCAGACGCCTTCGTGGGCGAAGCGGCCCAACGCGGTGCGTTTTTTCGGGGTACTGGCCGGGTTCATAGGATCGATCTCCACCACCCAGCCGAAGGTGTTGGGCTCGTTGCGATAATCGGCGAGGGCATCGGCGCCAGTCGTGGTGGCATTGAAGCGGGTGTACTCGTCCTCGTCCCGGGTATGCCAGGAATAGCGATCATGGCTGTCGGTCGTGCTCACCCCGTAGCGTTTGTGCTCGCGGGGCTGCACGGGGTCGTCGTTGACGAAATACCCAGCAAAGTTCTCTTCACAGGTGAGATAGGTGCCCCAGGGCGTGAAGCCGTTGGCGCAGTTGTTGACCGTTCCGCGGCAAAGGGTACCGTCCGGACTGAACAGGGTTTTTACCGAGTCGTGGCCACGCACGGGGCCCGATATCTCCATCGGTGTGCCAGCGGTGATGCGCCGGTTGTACGGGCCGCGGACCAGCCCCCAGTTGCCGGCGGCATCGCGTTCGATTTCAACCACGCTGACCCCGTGGGCAGCCACTTCCTTGCGCACCTCGTCCTCGATCGTGCGTACGCCATCGATCAGGGTCGCATCATTCGGGTGCAGCAAGTCTTGCTGAATGTACTCGTGATTGATACAGAGGATACCGTGACGACTGCCTTCGCGGTACCCGCGCCCGAGGGGAAAGTAATGCATGCCGTCGTGGTGCATACCGATCTGTTGCTCCTGGTCCGCGCCGGTGTTGAAGCCGCCGTCTTGATAGTCCGGGTAGCTGCCGGTGATCGGGGTACCCCAGGGCAGAAAGGCCCGCGCGCTGTAACCTGGCGGGACCAGGGTCGCGTCGGCGCGAGATACGGGTATCGCGTCAAATCCCAGGCGACTCTGGAACCCTCCCCCCGGAAATCCCGCCGCATGCACGGTCGGGGCCGCCAGCATCGGGGCACTCAATGCGCCGAGCAGCGCTGCGCCGCCCTGAAGAACGCGCCGGCGCGAAAACTGCTCGCTGGCGATATCCTGAAATCTGGGGTTATCCGATTCGTTGCGGCACACATCGTCGTCGCCATGGTGAAGCACGTCGGAAAAAGTCTGTCTGGCTGCCATCTGTCCTGCCTCCATTGGGTGGGCCCGCCGATTCGGCGGGAAGGATCATCGCGGGCCTGGCGCTCGGGGTATAGGCCACCGCAAGCCAGAGACTAGCCCCGCGCCGTTACCGGAAAGTGACACCTGAGGGCAACCTCCGTGACACCTGGACGTCAGTCCAGGCTCGGCAGGCGCCAGTCGATCGGCGACGCGCCGTGCTCCACCAACCAGGCATTGGCACGCGAAAATGGCCGACTGCCGAAAAAACCCCGGTGGGCGGACAGCGGCGAGGGATGCGGTGACGGAATCACCAGATGCTTGCGCGTGTCGATAAAGGCGCCTTTGCGCTGGGCATGACTGCCCCAGAGGATAAAGACGATCCCTTCGCGGTGGGCATCGAGCGCCGCGATGGTCCTGTCGGTGAACGTCTCCCAGCCACTTTTCTGGTGGGAAGCGGCGCGGCCGTGCTCGACGGTGAGCGTGGTGTTCAGCAGCAGCACGCCCTGTTCGGCCCAATGCGTCAGGCAACCGTGGCGGGCCGGAGGGATGCCCAGGTCGGCTGCCAGTTCGCGGTAGATATTGGCCAGCGACGGCGGAATCGCCACGCCGGGCGGCACCGAGAAACACAGGCCGTGCGCCTGACCGGGACCGTGGTAGGGATCCTGCCCCAAAATCACCACTTTTACGGCCTCGAACGGCGTGCTGTCGTACGCGGCGAACCAGTTGTCGGCGGCGGGATAGATGACCTTGCCGGCGCGCTTTTCGGCCATCAAAAAAGCGCGCAGTTCCGCCATATAGGGCTGTGCGAATTCCGGTTCCAGCCAGCGCAGCCAGGACGGGTGCAGCTTGATCGCACGCGCCGCGTCCGCCATCCAGTTCAGCCCTCGCGCTCCGGGCGCATGTGGGGGAACAGCAACACGTCGCGGATCGATGCCGAGTCGGTGAGCAGCATCACCAGGCGGTCGATACCGATGCCTTCGCCGGCGGTGGGCGGCAGGCCGTATTCCAGGGCGCGGATGTAATCGGCATCGAAGTGCATGGCCTCGGCATCGCCGGCGTCCTTTTCCTGCACCTGGGCGAGAAAGCGCTCGGCCTGATCCTCGGAGTCGTTCAGCTCGGAAAACCCGTTGGCCAGCTCGCGTCCGCCGACAAAAAACTCGAAGCGGTCGGTGACGAAAGGATTGTCATCGTTGCGCCGCGCCAGGGGCGAGACTTCGGTGGGATATTCGGTGATGAACGTCGGCTGCTGCAGCCGCGCCTCGACGGTCTTCTCGAAAATCTCGACCTGCAGCTTGCCCAGGCCCCACGACTCCTTGAAAGGGATATCGAGGCGTTGCGCCAAGGCGCGTGAATTCGCCACATCGGCGAGATCCTCGGCGCTGATTTCCGGATTCAGCCGCAGAATGGATTCCACCACGGTCATGCGCGCAAACGGCTGGGCGAAATCGTAATCGGCATTCTGGTAGGTCACCGTGGTCGTGCCGAGCACCGCCATGCACAGCTTGCGCAGCATATCCTCGGTGAGATCCATCAGGTCGCGGTAATCGGCGTAGGCCTGATAAAACTCCAGCATGGTGAATTCGGGATTGTGCCGGGTGGACAATCCTTCGTTGCGGAAACTGCGGTTGATCTCGTAGACCTTTTCGAACCCGCCCACCACCAGCCGCTTGAGATAGAGCTCCGGCGCGACGCGCAGGAACATCTCCTGGTCCAGCGTGTTGTGGTAGGTCACGAATGGCCGCGCGGTGGCGCCGCCCGGGATCACCTGCATCATCGGGGTCTCGACTTCCATGAAACCGAGATTGTTGAGGTACTGGCGGACGAACTCGATGATCTTCGAGCGCCGTTGAAACACCTGGCGCGATTCCTCGTTGATGATGAGATCGACATAGCGCTGGCGGTAGCGCTGCTCGCGGTCGGCGAGGCCGTGGTATTTCTCGGGCAGCGGCCGCAGCGATTTGGTGAGCAGCTCGTACTCTTCCAGCATCACATAGAGGTCGCCGCGCCCGGATTTGTGCAGGGTGCCGCGCGCGCCCACCAGGTCGCCGATATCCCAGTGCCCCCAACGCTCGGCGATGTTGGCCTGGACCACCTTGTCGGCGTACAACTGGATGCGCCCGGACATGTCCTGCAACACCATGAAAGGCCCGCGCCGCGCCATGACGCGGCCGGCGACGCTGACCTTGTGTCCCAGGGCTTCCAGCTCCTCTTTGGTCCGCGCGCCGAAGTCCGCTTCGAGTTGCAGCGCGAGATCGTCGCGTCGAAATCCGTTGGGAAATGCCTGACCGCGCGCGCGCAGCGTGGCGAGCCGGGCGCGGCGCTCGGCGATGAGTTTGTTGTCGTCGGTGCTGTCGCTGGAGTCGGTCATTGTCACTCGGTTGGCTGCGGCGCCGCGCGCCGGGTCAGAGGCCGGCCTTGAGGCTGGCTTCGATAAAGGGGTCGAGGCCGCCGTCGAGCACGCCCTGGGTGTTGCGGGTCTCGATGCCGGTGCGCAGATCCTTGATGCGGGCGTCGTCGAGCACATAGGAGCGAATCTGGCTGCCCCAGCCGATATCGGACTTGCTGTCCTCCACCGCCTGCTGGCTCTCCTTGCGTTTTTGTATTTCGAGCTCGTAGAGCTTGGCGCGCAGCATTTTCCAGGCCTTGTCGCGGTTCTGGTGCTGGGAGCGCTCGCTCTGGCACTGCACCACCACACCGGTGGGCAGGTGGGTCAGCCGCACCGCGGAATCGGTCTTGTTGACGTGCTGGCCGCCGGCGCCGCTCGCGCGGTAGGTGTCCTCGCGCAGATCGGATTTGTTGATCTCGATCTCGATGTTGTCGTCCACCTCGGGCGAGACGAACACGGCGGCGAACGAGGTATGGCGGCGATTGCCGGCGTCGAACGGCGACTTGCGCACCAGTCGGTGGACACCGGTCTCGGTGCGCAGCCAGCCGAAGGCATAGTCGCCCTGTACATGAACGGTGGCGCTTTTGATGCCGGCGACCTCGCCGTCCGACGCTTCCACCAATTCGGTTTTGAAACCCTTGCGGTCGGCCCAGCGCAGGTACATGCGCAACAGCATCTCGGCCCAGTCCTGGGCCTCGGTGCCGCCGGAACCGGCCTGAATATCCAGATAGGCGCTGTTGGGGTCGGTCTCGCCCGAGAACATGCGCCGGAATTCGAGATCGGCAAGCCGCGCCTCGAGTTGCGCCACATCCTGCTCGATGGTCGTGACCGTCTCGGTGTCGTCCTCTTCGGCGGCCAGCTCGATCAGCTCGCGGGCATCGCCGATCCCTGCATCCAGGGTTTCGATGGTCTCGACCACCGCTTGCAGCGCGGCCCGCTCGCGGCCCAGGCTCTGGGCACGCTCGGGATTGTTCCACACGTCCGCATCGGCGAGCTCCAGCTCGACCTCGGTCAGCCGCTCCTTCTTTTCGGCATAGTCAAAGATACCCCCTGAGCACGTCGGTACGCGCCTCGAGATCGTCCAGGGCGGCGCGGATGGGATTGATTTCGAGCATCGGGCGAGGGGTCCGGAAAAGGGCGCATAGTCTAGCGAATTAGCAGCCCCACCACTATCACCGGCATCCAGGCTGCCATCCAGGACTAGCCTTCGGACCGAATCACCCGCAGACTGTGCCACCAACTCTCACCCCTTTGTCAATCCGCGGACCCGCAACCGTACATGCCCAACAACCTCCTGATCCTGCACCTGGAAAGCATCACGCGGCATAGCCTGGCTGCGTTCGAAACGTCATTTCCGAACCTCCGGCGCCTGATACGGGACGCGCTCGTATTCGACAATTTCTTCTCATCGGCGACCTCGACGCTGATGGCGATCACCTACCTTTTCCATGGCAATGATTTCGAATTCGACACCAGCGCCGAATTCGATGGCATCAGTCCAGCAGGAAATACGCGGAATCTTTTCGCCATCCTCAAGGACCGTGGCTACAACGCGCATTTCATCTGTCTCAACGGTTTCCACACCGGCGGCGACATGCGTTTCACAGCCTGGCCCGACGCGCTGCCGCCAGTGTGGAGCACCAACGATTTTCCAACCTTGTTCCGGCGTTTCGATGAGCTGACCGATACGGCGCCATTCGCCATCTACGCCTGGGACCTGGTTACCCATATCGAACACAGCCTTGCCCTGGCGCCATTCTCCAGTAGCTTTACCGACCAGGTCCGTCGAGCCTGCGGCGTGGCCGATGACGCGATCGGCGAGATGATGGCGATACTCGAGCGCAAGGGGCTTCTCGACAAGACGACGATCGTCATTTTCGGCGACCACGGCGATGACTACTGGACCCACGGCTTCAAGGGCGGCATGGTCCACGCAACGGAACCCTATACCCAGATCACCTGGACGCCGCTCGCGATTCGCGATCCGGCACTCTCCCCGGGAACCAGCACGAATCTCGCCAGCACGATCGATATCGCGCCGACCTGTCTTGCCCTGTTGGGCATCGCGGAACCGGGCGGCTTCCGGCATCGCGGCTTGAATCTGCTGACACAGCCGCAGGAGATAGTGTTCTCACAGAACTTCACCGCCAATCAGCCCGACAACCAGAAGCTCGGCGTAACCAAAGCTTTTGCGGCAACAGATGACACCTATGTCCTGCTGGCGAGCTCGCGCGGCCTCGAAATGTACGCGTACCGCCTGGACCTCGGGAACCACTGCAATCTACTCCAGTTTTTTGAACTCGGGCCGAAAGGTGAGCTCAGATTCCAGGAGCGACCGGACGCGGCCGCTCATTTCAGGGCGGCGCTGACGCACAATCCGCGTGCCGTCGCCAGCATCACCGAGCGTTTTCGCGCATTGCACGACGCACTGTCAGCCCGCATCGCGGCCAAACGGGCCTACATCCAGGAAAACGGTGTCGAACCCGCTTTCGCAATCGATCCGCAATGCCTGGCCGTCATCGCCGGCGGAACCGGCTTCCAGGCAAGCCGGCCGGCGGATCCTGCCGCGTCACTGAAGACTCTCAATTATTCGATCCAGACAACATTCAACTATTCGCCCAAGACCCTCTGAAATGATCCCCTTCACGACCGTCGCGCAACCCTCATGCGCTACCTGATCCTGGCTGCCGGCATGGGTAAACGCATGGGCGGTGCGCTGGCGGGTCTGCCGAAATGCATGATCGACATCCACGGCGAACCCTTGATTGCGCGACTGCTGCGGCAGATTCGCCAGTTCGACGCGCAACCCGATATCCATGTCGTACTGGGCTACAAGAGTCAGATCGTCGCGCCGCTGCTCGACGACTGTCGGATCATTGTCAACCCGTTCTTCGATATCACCGGGATCAATGCCTCAATCTGGTTCGCGCGCGCCGCGTTCGATCAGCCGCTGCTGCTCCTCCACGGCGACATCGTTTTGTCGGACGAGCTGGCGGCCGCGCTGATTACCGCGCCAGAGACCTGCTTGGTGGCATACGACAGCAACGTGCTGGATGACAAGGAAATCAACATCGCGACTGAAAGCAATCGCGTGACACGTTTCGGCGTCAACTTCTCCGGCTTCAGCGGCGCGTACGCGGGCGTACTCAAACTCTCGGCATACGCGGCGGGGCTGTTCGTGGAGACACTCGACCAACGGATGCGACGGGGATTCAACGAACCGCGCACCTATTACTTCTTCGTCATGCGCAGACTGATCGCGGACCCTGGCGTGGTATTCAGATCTTTCGATTTCTCCCCCTTCCGGTGGCAGGAAATCGATTACGCCGGCGACATCGCGGTCGCCCGGGAATGCATCGCTGCGCAAACCTTCCCCGATGCCTGACCGTTACCTTGCCCACAGATCGCGCCAGGAGCGCGTTGCGGCTGCCGAATGCGTCGTGCGCGACGCAGGCATCGTGCCGATTGACCATCGCGCATTCGCGGACGCGATCCAGATGGTAGTGGAGGGACGGGCAAGCGAGCTGGCTCGCGATCGCAACGCCATCTGCTATCGCGTCAACCTTGCCAGAGGTGATGGTTCGTCAGGACCCGCGATCGTGAAGGTTCCCCGCATGGGAGAACAGCGGACCAACCCCGAAACAACGTTCGCCCAGGAGGCCGAAATCCTCGCCCTGTTACCCGCTGCGGGCATTCCGGGAGCACCCACCTTGCTGGGGCGCGTAGCCAGTGGCGACAGACACTTCCTGTTCCTGAACGAGATGCCGGGCACGCACCCTGATCCACGGACCAATCCGCTCGATGGACGCCAACTGCGCACGCTGCTTGACCATCTCCACGTCATGGATATGCGCGGCCTGATGCACTACGACCTGAAGCTCGCGAATATCCTGACCCAGGGCGCGGAGGTGAATTTCGTCGACTTCGAGTTTGCCAGGTTCCGCAGCCACCGCAATGCCTATGCTCCGGAGACCGCGGCATTCTGCGCCGACTTCAATGTGTCCATTAACGCGTTTTTCCCCGCGCGTTCAAACGTCGCGAATTTTGAATTTCGCGCACTGCACCATTACCTGGACCACAGCCTGGACCACGGCGGCGGCGGGCCGTCGCAGGCGGAGCATCTGCTCTTCGACTGGTTGCACTGCAAATCCGGTTATCACCAGAAAATGGCGGCTTTTCTGGCGGATCTGCGCGAAACATCCATTGCAGACATCGCCGTCACGAGCGGCATTCCGATCGCGCGGGCGCATGGATTACTGGGCGCGGCGGCAGAACAGGAGGCCCTGCTCGCAAGCATGTTTGCGCAACCCGATGCGACAGTGGCCCGGGTGGAACGACTGCTGATGGCATACCGTTGCGCCGTTTTCGACCGACACACAACCGACGTCGAACAGTTGCGGCGCACGCTACGGGAGTTGATCCGCTCCCACAGCAAGTGGACTGAAACACGCTTCCACGCATACGGACAGGCAGTCGCCAGGGTACTGGAACTCGTCACGTGCAGCGTCGCGTCTCCGGCTCGAAGCAGGCTGCCTGCAAGCCCTGGCCGTGCGCATGGCGACCGCGTCGCGGGTGGAAGCGCGGGATCCGCACCTATTTGAAACTACCCAGCAGGCTCTTGACCGACGCCGGCAGGTCGCCCGGGATCATCACCAGCTTGCTGTTTTGCGACGTCGCCATCTGTTGCAACGCCGTGACGTAGCGTTCGCCGAGCAGGTAGAGCACCGGCAGTTCCTTGTCGCCCACCGCCTCATTGACCAGCCGCAGCGCCGACTTGTGCCCTCGGCCAGCACCACCGTGGCTTCGGCGTCGCGGCGCGAGGCTTCGAGCCGCCCTTCTGCTTCCAGAATCGCCGCGTGCTTCTCACCATCGGCGCGGGTTACGGTAGCGCGGCGATGACGCTCGGCGGAAGCCTGCGCCTCCATCGCCTGCTGCATGGTGTCCGAGGGTTTGATGTCCTGGATCTCGACGTTTTTCAGGGTGATGCCCCAATCCGCGATATCGTCGGAAATGCCGGCCTTGAGCTTGGCCTTGATCTGGTCGCGCGACGACAGGGCGTCGTCGAGCGCCATCTCGCCGATGATGGCGCGCAGCGAGGTCTGCACCAGATTGCGGATGGCGATCTCGTAATCCTCCACCCCGTAGACCGCTTTTTCGGGCGAGAGAATGTTGATGTAGGCCACGGCATTGGCAATGATCACGGCGTTGTCGCGGGTGATGACTTCCTGCGAGGGAATGTCGAGCACGATGTCCTTGGTGGTCACCTTGTAGGCCACCGTGTCGATGTAGGGAATGATGAATTGCAGGCCGGGTGAGAGCGTACTGTTGTATTTGCCGAGCCGCTGCACCACCCATTTGCTGCCCTGGGGCACCTGCCGCACGCCCTTGAAGAAGGTGACGGCGATGCCGACCAGCAGGGCACCCATGATCCAGATACTTTCCATGACGAGACTCCTTTTGCAGCAGTGGAAATTTCAGTTGTGGAAAACGCTGTGCCGGCCGGCCGCCGTTGCGCTCAGCGCGCCTTGGCGACGATCAGGGTATTGCCGGAAAATTCCCGGATCTGGATGCGATCCCCGAGCGCAACCGGTTCCTCGCAGATGAACTCCCATTCATCGCTGCCAAGTACCGGGACGCTGAACCGCGCCATGCCGCGACCGCCATCCACCGGAACCTTGATCACCTGTCCGGATTCGCCGATCAACGCCTCGCGGGCAACGCCGGCCGTGGTTTTGTCGAGCATGCGTGGCTTGACATACCGAAACCAGACAACAGCCATCGCGCTCGAGGCAAGCAGCCAGATCAGCAACTGTCCAGCAAAGGGCAGTGCCGGGAACAGCCACTGACACAGCCCCACCACCACCGCACCGATGCCGAACCAGAGCACCACGAAGCTGGCCAGGAAAATCTCCAGCACCATCAGGGCAACGCCAAATACCAGCCAGTGCCAGTAGAGCATCTGCGACAACATGACAAACTCTCCAGGTGAAATCGCTATTTCAACGTCATCTGCTGACGCATTTCCATGCCGCGCTCGGTGACGATGACGTCGGTTGACACCTGATCGATACCCGCCGACAGATTGTTCAACGCCGTTCGCATCGGCACCATCGCCTTCTCCATATCGGGACCGGGCGCACTACCGGGGTGAGCGGCGGCCTCCACCTGGCGCGCCGCAGCGCTCAGCGACCGTGTCATTGCCTCCAGCTTGCTCATCATCAGACTGTAAATGGTGCCATCGTAGCCGATATGCATCAGCGGCGGCGGTGCGGAGGCTTTAGCCGTCAGGTGTTCCACTACCGACTGCTTCGCATCGGCGCCGATCGCGATGCCGATCCCTCCCTCGCGCACAGCGATAAACGCCGCGCGCGAAGCTGCCGGCAAGGCACCACCGGCGAGCGGCCCGAGGTCGATGGGCTGCGGCTCCGCGGCGGGACTCAAATCCAGTCCGGCAAGCTGGGGCACGAAACCCTGCGCCATGCCGATCAAACCGGCGGGATTGGGCGAGGCAATCACCAGCGTGGCGGCGACCGCTTCGGGTTTTTCCCCGACCCACTTCAGGTCGGTGAGCGCGATGCGCGCGCCGCTGAACCAGCCGGCGGCCATGTAGAACCCGGCCAGTTGCTGGCCGAGGGCGCCGGAGCCTGTGTTCAGCGCCGCGAACCATTCGCACTGGTAGGGCGTGGTGTTGATCGCCGTCGCGCGCGCCTGAAGGAATTCCGCCAGTTTGTCGAGCTTGGCACCAAAACCGAAATCGATGCCCTTGCCAGCCCCGGCGCCGCCCAGACCCGGCACCGGCGCGGGAACGGGCAGCAGACCCTGGAGCAGATCCGGGCGCAGTTCGACGATGGAGGTCATCGCCATGGCCTTCGCTTCAAGTTTGTCATAACCACCGACGACACGCGGCACGGCGTCGGCAAAACCGGCCAGTTCGCGGCGACAGGCCGGCGACAGTGTTTTTCCCCGTGCAGCCAGCAGGCTGGCGAACCCGGCGTCCCTGCCCTCCCCGGCCAGCAGAGCGCCGGCGAGGCGTTTGTTGTCGAACAGGAAGGTGCCGTGCGGCCCGAAGCCGTAGTCGCGGTTGAGCTGGGCCAGTTCGCCGCTGTCGAGCAGGCTGTGTGCCGGGCGCTTCAGGCCGAGCTGTTCGGCGAGCGGCGGTCCCTTGGCGCCGGCGTCGAGCGTCGCCACCAGATGTTGGTCCAGAATGGCGATCACCAGCGCCGGCATGCCGGCATGCAGGTCCACGCGCCAGTACTTGTGGCCATCGATCTCCGCCACCGGCAACGGGCCACCGCGCTGTTTTTCGAGATCGGCAATGAACGCGCGGAAAGCGTCGGGATCGGCCAGTTCGATACGCAGCACCGGCAGCAGGTTCACGCCGTAGACAGCGGCCAGGGCATCGCGGCGAATGCCCATTTTCTCTATCCCCTCGATGCTCAAGCGGCCTTCGGCCAGCGTCATCATGGCGAGCAGTTTTTCCGCGGCCGCGTCCGGATGCGCGGCGAGCTCCGCGCGCAGGGCCGTCACGCTTTCGGCGAGCGCGGCGTTCAACGGCTTGAGCAGGTCGAACCAGGCTTTGGAAACGGCATCCGGTAACGGCTTCAGATCGGCGAAGAAGTAAGCGGTGTCGGCGGGCACAAAGGCGAGCGGCGTGTCCTTGTCCTTGCGGCCACAGCTCGTTGTGGTCAACGCCGCCGCCAAAATCAGCGACAACAGAATGCTTCGGGAAACTTGCATGGTGCGATTCCTTGTGTTCGGCGTACATCCACATATCGCGCGGGACAACCCGGACCAGCGCGACATCCACCCGGCGCCCGCCGTGACACAGGCGCCGCTGGCCGGGAATCCTATCACCGTCCGGGCATGACAACTGTGCGCAAAAGCCAGCTCGTTACAGAAATTTCGGCAGCACCTGCTCGGTCAGCAGCATGAAGGAGGTGTGGCTCACCGGCGCGCACAGCAGATAATCGAGTCCGATGTCGTCTTGCAGTGCGCGGATTTGGTCGACCACCTGCGCGGGCGTGCCGTGGATCATCACCTCGCGAACGTAACGCTCCACGGCTGCGGCGTCCCCAGTGGCGACATCTTCTGATGACGATAACAGGCCCGCACTGATCGCCTTGCCGGCATTGTCCTTGTTGGCGTAGGCACTCACCGTCCAGGCGGCACCCTGTGCGGCCACCCGCCGGGCTTCGACCGCGGTTTCCGCCACCGCGATCAGGCGCGCCATGGGCAGATCGCGTCCCGCGAACGCATGCCCGTGCCGTGCCAGCTCGCGTTGATAGAGTTCGCGCTTGAGGCCGAGGTCGCCCAGGCTGCAATGGGGATCGAGCATGATGGAGTAGCCGCGACTCGCGGCCCACGCGATGGCCGGCGGCGACGAAGCCGCCACCCACAGCGGCGGATGCGGTTGCTGGTGCGGTTTGGGCAGCACCTCCACGTCGCTGAATTGCCAGTGCGGGCCGGACCAGTGCAGGCGCGCGTCGCGCCAGGCGGCGACCACGATGTCCACCGCCTCCCGAAAGCGCTCCTGACTTTCCTCCGCCGGCACGCCGAAAGCGCGGAATTCACCCGGATCGAAACCGCGTCCAGCGCCCCAGTTGACGCGCCCGCCGCTCAACACATCGAGCAGCGCGACTTCCTCGGCCAGCCGCAGCGGGTGGTAGAGCGCGGCCAGGGACACGCCGGTGCCGATGCGCAAATTGCGGGTGCGATCCGCCACGTGCATGGCCATCAGGTGAATCGAGGGGCAGACGCTGTAGGTGGTGAAATGGTGCTCGGCGAGCCAGACGCAGTCGTAGCCGCTACGGTCCATGATGTCGATGCGTTCGAGCGCGCGCTGATACACGGTGGCGAGCGGAATGCGCCGGCCCGGCCAACTGAAGAATTGCAGGACACCGAATTTCATCGCGCAGAGACTCCCGCCGCTTGGTCCGTGTGAATGACGCCGCCGAATCCCGCGGCGGTCACAGCGCCAGCAATTCCAGCGGCAGCGCCAGCCCCTGCTCCGGGCAGGCGATGGTGATATGGCCCACCTTGCGCCCGGGTCGCGGTTCCTTGCCGTAATCGTGCAGGTGCGCGCCGGAGATGGCCAGCACCCGCGCCGCGTCTGGCATCGCGCCGATCAGGTTCAGCATGGCATGGGCGCCGCGCGCGCGGGTGCTGCCCAAGGGTAATCCGAGAATGGCACGTAGATGGTTTTCAAACTGGCTGGTCTCGGCGCCCTCGATGGTCCAGTGGCCGGAGTTGTGCACGCGGGGCGCGAATTCGTTGGCGAGCAGTTCGGTGCCCACCTGAAAGAATTCCACCGCGAGCACACCGACATAGTCGAGCGCGTCCAGCAACCGGTGGGTCTGTGCCTCGGCCACCGCCTGCAGGGCATCGCCGGGCCGGCACACCGTGGTGTGGAGCATGCCGTCGCGATGGGTGTTCTCGGACAGGGGATAACAGGCGACGGCGCCATCGCGGCCGCGGACGGCGATCAAGGACACCTCGCGGTCGAAGGGAACCAGTTTTTCCAGCAACGCGAGCTGGTCGCCCAGGGCGCGACCGGCGGCGGCGACGTCCTCGGGACCACGCAGCAGCCACTGGCCCTTGCCGTCGTAGCCCTGGGTGCGGGTTTTCAGCACCGCCGGCAGCCCGAGTTCGGCCACCGCGCGCGGCAGTGCGGCGGCCCCGGCGACGGCAACGAAGTCCGCGGTGGCCATGCCCAGCTCGTGGAACAGCGCCTTTTCGTGCAGACGGTCCTGCGCCACGCCCAGGGCGCGCGCGCCCGGATACACCGGCACCCGACCCGCCAGAAATTCGAGGCTGCGCGCCGGGACGTTCTCGAAATCGAAGGTGACCACGTCCGTCTGCTCGGCGAGCTGGAGCAGGGCACGCTCGCAATCGTAGGGCGCGGTGATGAGTTCCCCCAGCGGCCCGGCACAGGCATCGGGGGCCGGATCGAGAAACACAAAGCGGTGCGCCCAGGGATGCCCGGCCATGGCCAGCATGCGCGCCAACTGGCCGCCGCCAATGACGCCGATGATCACGGCTGGGCGACTCGCGGGTCCGGACTCGCCAGCACGCGCGCGGTCTGCGCGGCGCGATACGCCGCCAGTACCTTGCGAATGCGGGGATATTTATTGGCCAGCATGGCTGCCGCCAACAGGGCGGCGTTGACGGCGCCGGCGCGGCCGATGGCCAGCGTCCCCACGGGGATACCGGCGGGCATCTGCACGATGGAAAGCAGGGAATCGACCCCGTTCAGCACCCGCGACTGTACCGGCACGCCGAGCACCGGCAGCGCCGTCTTGGCGGCCGCCATGCCCGGCAGATGGGCGGCGCCGCCGGCGCCGGCGATGATGACTTCGAGCCCGCGCTCCTGCGCCGCCACGGCGTATTCAAACAGCCTGTCCGGCGTGCGGTGCGCCGAGATGACTTCCACTTCGTGGGGGATACCCAGCTCTTCCAAAGTCGCGGCGGTGTGACTGAGGGTGTCCCAGTCCGACTGGGAGCCCATGATCACGCCGACCAGGGGCTGCATGGCCTTGTGCCTGGCAGTCAC
Organism: Gammaproteobacteria bacterium; assembly: GCA_016708925.1. GTDB lineage: Bacteria > Pseudomonadota > Gammaproteobacteria > Pseudomonadales > Porticoccaceae > JAGPUQ01. The sequence continues at coordinate 302,965 of JADJET010000001.1, forward strand.
CAGTGCGACCCCGCGCGGGCAAAAGGGTTTGCAGCAATCAGAGCGGGCACTGGCGCCGGCAGATGGTACATGGGACGGTCCGTTCGGGGCCGGAGATCCGGCACAGGGTGAGCTGGGAATTTCACGCCCCAGGCGCGGGGAATGCCGGATCTGCCTGGGGCCATGGGGTCCGGGGCGGAATTCTACCCTGCCCGACTGTTCAAGTCAGGACTCCGCCTGGCGTGCGATTTTCCGGCTCGAAAACGCCCGTCCTATACTCGATACATACGCGCCGCCAGGAAGTCCACAATGGCCCGAACACGCGCTGAACGGCTGGTACGCACACTGCTCGAAAGCGCCGGCGTCGCGGTCGATGGCCCCGCGCGCCACGATATCCAGGTCCACAATCCGGCGCTCTATCCGCGCATCGTCCGGCACGGCTCCCTGGGCCTCGGCGAAGCCTACATGGACGGCTAGTGGGACGCCGATGCGGTGAACCAAACCATCGCCCGCATCCTGGCGGAGCGTGCGCAGCAGCAACTGTCGCTGGGTCCGAGGGAGCGCGCCCACACCACCATCGCGTATCTCTGGAACCTGCAAGGCCGGATACGGGCACGCCATGCCGTCGCCGCCCATTACGACACCGGCAATGAGCTGTTCCGTCGCATGCTGGACCCGCTGATGAACTATTCCTGCGCCTACTGGGCGAACGCGGAGGATCTGGCGCAGGCGCAACGCAACAAGCTCGATCTCATCTGCCGCAAGCTGGAACTTCGCCCGGGCCTGAAAGTCGTGGATATCGGCTGCGGCTGGGGCGGTTTCAGCCGCTACGCGGCCGAGCACTGCGGCGTCGAGGTCACTGGCATTACCCTGTCTCGGGAACAGGCCAACTACGCTCGCGACCTGTGCCGGGGATTGCCGGTCACGATCGCGCTGCGCGACTATCGGGATCTGGGCAAACACGCTTGCGATGTGCCCGTGGATCGCATCGTATCCATCGGCATGTTCGAGCATGTGGGCGTCCGCAACTACCCCACCTTCATGCGCATCGCCGCGCGCTGCCTGCAACCGGACGGCCTCATGCTGCTGCACACCATCGGCAGCCTGGAAAGCAGCCGCGGCAACGATCCATGGCTCGACAAATACATTTTCCCGGACGGCCAGCTACCGTCGGCAGCCCAACTCGGCCGCGCCAGCGAAGGACTGCTGGTCATCGAGGACTGGCACAATTTCGGCCCGGATTACGATCCCACCCTGATGGCCTGGAAGCAAAATTTCGAGCAGGCCTGGCCGGAACTCGCACCCAAGTACGGTCAGCGCTTCTACCGCATGTGGCGCTATTACCTGATGCTGTGCGCTGGCGCTTTCCGCGCGCGCCACATGCAGTTGTGGCAACTGGTGTTCTCACGCCCGCACCGGACCGGCATCTACCGCTCGGTGCGCTGACACAGAAACTTCACACGGGCGCGATAAACTGATGTCCCGGCATCACGACTTGCACGGCCCATGGCGGCAAACCCCCTCGATATCCTGGCACTGGCCAGACTCCGCACCGAACTGACCGAACTGCAAAGCGCCGTGATAACCGAGGCGGAACAGATCGTCGCCCACTACCGCGGGAGCAGCGACGCAAGTTCCAGCCTGTGGAACTTCGCTCATTATCTGGCCCTGCGCAGCCGCGACCTGCGCCCCTTGCAGGAACGCTTGGCGCGCGCGGCACTGTCGTCGCTCGGGCGCTGCGAAGCCCATGTCATGGCGACGCTGGAGCAGCTTGTCGCCATCCTGGCTCTCGCCCTGGATCTGCCCGACGCCACGGTCGCGGCGGCACCCGTCGACTTCGATGCGGGAGAGCGCCTGCTGGGCGCCAATCGCGCGCTGTTGTTCGGCCCGCTGCCGACTGCCCGCACCCCCCACATCATGGTCACGCTGCCGACGGAAGCCGCAACCGATCGCGCCCTGGTGGAAGATCTGTTGCGTTCCGGCATGGATTGCGGACGCATCAATTGCGCCCACGATACCCCCACTGAATGGCAGGCCATGATCGCCAATGTGCGCGCCGCGGCGGCTGCGCACGCCAAGCCCTGCCGCATCCTGATGGACCTCGCGGGCCCCAAGCTGCGCACCGGCGCCCTCGCCACCGGCACCATCACCCTGAGCAAAACCCTACGCCTGGTCGCAGGCCATCCACCCAGATCCCGCGACGACGAATCGATCGCGCTCGGCTTCCCCGCCACCATGATCGCAGCGTTGCGATGTGGCGACCGCATCCACTTCACCGACCGGCGCGGTCTGCAGCGCGTTCTGGACATCACGAAGGATGACGACACTGGACTCCGAACCGCCCATTGCGCCAAGCGTGCGATCATCGACGGCGCCACGGAATTCCAGTTTCCGGACACCGGGACGCCACCGCTGTGCGCCATCCTGGCTGACGATTCCGCCGCGTTCCGGCTGTACGCGGGCGACCTGCTGATGCTCACCCGGGACCAGACTCCGGGCCGGCCGGCCCAACCGGACCCCGCTGGCGGCCCACCGCGACCGGCGGCGATTCCCTGCGGCGAACCCGCGGCGCTGGATTATCTGCACCCCGGCGAGGAGATCTGGATCGACGACGGCAAGCTGGGCGGCGTGATCGACCGCATCGACGCCGAAGGCGCGCTGATTGCCATCACTCACGCCGGGCCGAAAGGCCGCAAGCTGCGCGCGGACAAAGGGCTCAACTTCCCTACCTCGCGCATCGAGCTGCCCGCACTCACCGCCAAGGATTACCGCGATCTCGACTTCATCGCGCAACACGCCGATCTGGTGGGACTGTCCTTCGCGCAGTCGCTGGCCGACCTCAAGACATTATCCGACGCCCTCGCGGTGCGCGGCGCCGGCACCCTGCCCATGATCGCCAAGATCGAAACCGCGCGCGGCGTGGAAAATCTGCCCGAGATGCTGCTGGGCACCCTCGACCATCACCCGCTCGGCGTGATGATCGCGCGCGGCGATCTGATGGTGGAGATCGGCGGCGAGCGCATGGCGGAATTGCAGGAGGAAATCCTGTGGCTGTGCGAAGCCGCCCATGTGCCGGTGATCTGGGCCACCCAGGTGCTGGAGACGCTGGCCAAGAAGGGCATCCTGTCGCGTCCGGAAATCACCGATGCCGCGGCCTCCGCGCGCGCCGACTGCGTGATGCTGAACAAGGGTCCTCATGTGGCGCGCGCGGTCGCCCTCCTCGCCGACGTCCTGCACCGGATGGAGGGGCACCAGCACAAGAAAAACCCGCAATTGCGGGCGCTGTCGCTGACCAGCCGGATCACCTCGCGCGTCGCTCCCACCGCGCTCGGCTGACGCGTCCGCTCCCAGGCGCTTTGCGTGCATTCAGACGCGCTTTGGGGGTAGGCTGCACACACCGAAAATAATCAACGGGGATTTTCATGAACACATCAACTGCCGAAGTATTGTCGACCAAAGTATTCGCCGAGGGCTTTGTCTTCCTGGAAGGTCCGCGCTGGCGCGGCGACCGGCTCTGGGTATCCGACATGCACGGCCACACCGTCTACCGGCTGGCCGCCGACGGCACCCGCGAGGCGGTGGCCGCAGTGCCGGGCAAGCCCTCGGGCATCGGCTTTCTGCCCGACGGCACCCCGCTGATCGTCTCCATGCACGACCGCAAGCTCATGAAGCTGGTGGCGGGCAAGCTGCAACTCCACGCCGATCTGTCCGACCTCTGCCCCTACGAGATCAACGACATGGTGGTGGACAAGCGCGGCAACGCCTATGTGGGTAACATCGGCTTCAATCTGCTCGCCGGCGAAAAATTCAAGCCCACCAATTTCGTGCTGGTGACACCGGACGGCAAGGCGCGCGAGGTGGCGCGCGACCTCGCCGTGCCCAACGGCCCGGTGATCACCGCCGACGGCAAGCGGTTGATCGTCGCCGAATCCTGGGCCAGGAAACTCAGCGTTTTCGACATCGCCGCCGACGGCAGCCTCGGCAATCGCAAGGTGTTCGCCGAACTCGAGATCGCCCCGGATGGCATCTGTCTCGATGCCGGAGGCGCGATCTGGGTCGCCGGCTTCAACAGCGACACTTTCGTGCGCGTGCTGGAGGGTGGCAGGATCACTCACAAGGTCAAGGTGGTGGATCGCTATCCCGTGGCCTGCACGCTGGGCGGCGCCGACGGCCGCACATTGTTCTGCCTGACCTACCAGGGCACGATCAAGGAGATGGGCCAGAACAAGGAGGCCGCGCGGATCGAGACGGTGCGCGTGGAGGTGCCCGCCGGCGGTTCGCCGTGAGCGCCCGACGGAGATGCCCGGGTAATCGTCATGCGCCCACACTGGCATGACGATTACCCCGAACCCGCCGCAGGCAACAAAAAAACTACAAACCCGACGTTTTCAGCGGTTTCAGTTCCACTCGCACCCGCGTCGTGTCGGTACTCAGCCACACCTCGCCGTCCTGCACCAGGCATTGCAACCGCATGCTGCGCGTCGCAAGCGCGGCCAGCGCCTGGCTGGTGGCGACCGGCAGTTGCAGCACCCTGAGATTTTTCAACCGCGCCAGCTTGGTTTCGAGCGATTTCCACCACAGTCCGCAACTCGTGCTGTAGCACACCGCAACGACTTCATCGGCCCGCCCGCTGGCTTTGCGCAAGCGCGCTTCATCCGGCTGACCGATATCGATCCACAGTTTGATCCGGCCGGTCAGGTCTTTCACCCAGATCTCGGGTTCATCCGCCTCGGACAAACCCTTGGTGAAGGCAATGCCCTCCTGGGCATGCAGCGCGTACATCAGGACTCGCACCATCAGGCGTTCGTCGGTTTCGGAGGGATGCCGCGCCAACGTGAGAGCATGATCGGCGTAAGGGATTTGCAGGGGGGCGGGCCCGCGCCACTTGTCTCCCCTCCCCCTTGGCGGGGGAGGGGCCGGGGGAGAGGGGGCCGGCATTCCGCCCGCTCCCGCATAACTCCGTCAGTTCGCGCCCGCTCTCTTGTAGGTACAGCATATCCAGTGTCATCGCGCCGGCGGCCATCAAGGCGTATCGCCCCACGGCCAGCGCCACTCCTCGATCTCGGGCAAGTCGCGGCCGTGGTCGCGGATGTAACGGCGGTGTTCGGTCAGCCGGTCGCGACACCACTGCTTGAGATGGGCGGCGTTGCTGCCCAGTCCCGGCACCCGGTCCACCACGTCCTCCACCAGATGAAAGCGGTCGAGGTCATTGCACACCGCCATGTCGAAGGGCGTGGTGGTGGTGCCTTCCTCCTTGTAGCCACGCACATGCAGATTATCGTGGTTGGTACGCCGGTAGGTGAGGCGGTGAATCAGCCAGGGATAACCGTGGTAGGCGAAAATGACGGGCTTGTCCCGGGTAAAAAGCGCATCGAAATCCTGACCGGAAAGGCCGTGGGGATGCTCCTCGCGGGGCTGTAGCGTCATCAGGTCCACGATGTTGACGACCCGCACACGCAACTCCGGCCGGTGTTCGCGCAGGATGCTCACCGCCGCCAGCGTCTCCAGGGTGGGCACATCGCCAGCGCAGGCCATGACCACGTCCGGGCCCGCGCCGGCGTCATTGCTCGCCCACTCCCAGATGCCGATACCGGCGGTGCAGTGCTTGATCGCGGCGTCCATGTCGAGCCACTGCAACTGCGGCTGCTTGCCGGCGACGATGATGTTGATGCGGTTGCGCGAACGCAGGCAGTGATCGGTGACATAGAGCAAAGTGTTCGCGTCCGGCGGCAGATAGACGCGAATCACGTCGGCTTTTTTGTTGACGGCGTGATCGATGAAGCCCGGGTCCTGGTGGGAAAAACCATTGTGGTCCTGACGCCAGACGTGGGATGTGAGCAGATAGTTCAAGGACGCGATGGGCCGCCGCCAGGGCACCTCGGCGCTCACCTTCAGCCACTTGGCATGCTGGTTGAACATCGAATCGACAATGTGGATGAAGGCTTCGTAGCACGAGAAAAAACCGTGGCGGCCGGTGAGCAGGTAGCCTTCCAGCCAGCCCTGGCAGGTGTGCTCGCTGAGGATTTCCATGACCCGGCCATCGGCGGCGAGGTGATCGTCGTCGGCGTCGCGCAACCCCATCCAGGCACGGTCGGTCACCTCGAACAGGGCGCCCAGACGGTTGGATGCGGTTTCGTCCGGGCCCACCACGCGGAAATTGCGTGTGGCGGCGTTGAGGGTCATCACATCGCGCAGCAGCGCGCCCATCGCGCGGATGCTCTCGGCACTTTGGGTGCCCGGCCGCTGAACGGGTACCGCGTAGGTTTCGAAATCCGGCAGACGCAGGTTTTTCAGCACCAGCCCGCCGTTGGCGTGCGGGTTGGCGCCCAGGCGGCGCGGCCCCACCGGCGCCAGGGCGCGCAATTCCGCCCGCAGTCTGCCCTCGGCGTCGAAGAGTTCCTCGGGCCGATAACTCAAAAGCCAATCGCGCAACAATTCGATGTGTGCGGGATTGCCGGCCAGTTCGGCAAAGGGCACTTGGTGAGAGCGCCAACTGCCCTCGCTCTTGTGGCCGTCAACGATTTTGGGACCGGTCCAGCCCTTGGGACTGATCAGCACGATCAGCGGCCAGCGCGGGCGTTCGGTCGCGCCTTGCGCGCGCGCGGCGTGCTGGATGGCGGCGATGTCGTCGAGCACGGCATCGAGCGTCGCCGCGAGCATCCGGTGCATCTTTGCGGGGTCGTCGCCGGCGACGAAGTGGGGCTCGTAGCCGTAGCCGCGCAACAACTGCTCCAGTTCTTCGCGGGGGATACGCGCGAGCAGCGTCGGGTTCGCAATCTTGTAGCCATTCAGGTGCAGGATCGGCAGCACCGCGCCGTCCCGCGCCGGGTTGAGAAACTTGTTGGCGTGCCAGGACGTGGCGAGGGGGCCGGTTTCGGCCTCGCCGTCGCCCACCACGCAGACGGCGATCAAATCGGGGTTGTCGAATACCGCACCGTAGGCGTGGCTGAGTGAATAGCCCAGCTCGCCGCCTTCGTGGATCGAGCCCGGCACCTCCGGCGTGACGTGGCTGCCAACCCCGCCGGGAAATGAAAACTGCTTGAACAGTTTTTGCAGTCCCGCGACATCCTCGGTGAGGTCGGGGTAGAACTCGCTGTAAGTGCCTTCCAGATAAGTGTTCGCGACCAGCGCCGGCCCGCCATGGCCGGGGCCGGCGACAAAAATCATGTCGAGATCCCGCGCCTTGATGACCCGGTTGAGGTGGACATAAATGAAATTGAGACCGGGCGTGGTACCCCAGTGGCCGAGCAGCCGCGGCTTGATGTGCGCGATGCTGAGCGGCTCGCGCAGCAATGGATTGGCGAGCAGGTAGATCTGCCCGACCGCGAGATAATTCGCCGCGCGCCACCAGGCATCGATGCGCTGGAGTTCGCTGTCGCTCAGGGGGCCGTCGAGGCCGATATTCACGGGCATGGTGCGACTCCTTTGAGCGGATTGCCGGAATTTGACTTTCCTGGCGGTGAAGTTCCCGGTGGTGATTGTCCCGGTGGTTGTTCGCGCGGTGCATCCATCGTCAGTTCACCGCGCGGCGTCGGCATGGCATCAGCACAAGGCTTTCAGCGCGGATCCGCCCCGGCCGCCAGCGCGCGGCGGTAGACGCCAAGATACTGCTCGGCGCTGCGCCGCCAACTGAAATCGCCGGCCATGGCGTTGCGCCGGAGCGCCAGCCAGGCCGCCGGGTTGCGGTACAGGCTGAACCCCCGCTCCAGAGCCTGGGCGAGCGCCACCGCGGTCGGCTCGTCAAATACCAGACCAGTCGCCGCAGAGCCCGGGTCGGGGCGGGCGAAGATATCCACCACGGTATCGGCCAGGCCGCCGGTGCGGTGCACCACGGGAATCGCGCCGTAGCGCTGGCTGTACATCTGGTTGAGTCCGCAAGGCTCGAAGCGCGAGGGCATCAGGAAAAAATCGGCGCCGGCCTCGATGCGGTGCGCGAGTCCTTCATCGTAACCGATGCGCACCGCCACCCGCTCGGGACAGGCCGCCGCAAGCGCCCGCAGACGCCGCTCCCAAGCTGCCTCGCCGCCGCCCAGCAGCACCCATTGCAGCGGCCGGTCGCGCCAGGCTTCGATCACCTCCACCACCAGATCGATGCCCTTCTGCTCCACCAAGCGGCCCACCAAACCCAGCAAGGGCACCTTATCCGCCTCCGGCAGCCCCAGCTCCCGCTGCAGCGCTGCCTTGTTGGCGCGCTTGCCCGCATCGACCGTGGCCCGATCGTAGGGGCTGGCGAGATGCGGGTCCGCGGCGGGATTCCAGACCTCCGCGTCGATACCGTTGAGGATTCCGCTAAAGTCAGCGCGGCGGTGGCGGAGCAGGCCGTCGAGACGGCAGCCGTGTTCCAGCTCCAGCAACTGGCGAGCATAAGTGGGGCTCACGGTGGTGAGTTGGTCCGCAAACACCAGTCCCGCCTTGAGAAAGGAAAATCCGCCGTAAAACTCCAGTGCGTCCGGTGCCCACCAGTCGTCGGGAAGGCCCAGGGCGTCGAATTGCGCGCGGTCGAACAAACCCTGGTACGCCTGATTGTGGATGGTGAACACCGTCGCCGGGCGCACGGCCTCCCGGGATAGCAGCGCCGGCACCAGACCGGTCTGCCAGTCGTTGCAATGCACCAGCTCGGGACGCCAGCCGAGGCCGGCGCGGTCGAGCGCAATGGCGCAGAGGGCACGGGCGAAACCGTGGAAACGTCGCGCATTGTCCGGCCAGTCGCGGCCGGAGGCGTCGCCATAGGGTCCGCCGGGACGCTCGAACAGGGCCGGCGCATCCACCAGCACGACCGGCAGCTCGGTCCCGGGCAGCCGCCCGCCGACCAGGGTCGCTCCCGACAATCCGGGCACCGGACCCAGCTTTCGGGACTCGACGAGGGCGGCGCGCGCGGCCGGATAGGCGGGCAGCGCAATCCTGACCTCGTGACCGAGCGCCGCGAGCGCGCGCGGCAGACTGGCCGAAACATCGGCCAGTCCGCCGGTCTTGGCCAGCGGGAACACTTCGGAGCTGGCAAACAGCAGCCGCATCAGTCCGGTGACCTACCCGGAAATCCGTTGCAGGATCAGTCCCGCCAGCGGCGGCAGAGTCAGCACCAGCGAGTGGGGCCGGCCCATGGCGGGCGCAGGCTCGCTGGCAATATGAACGCCGTTGGACACATCGCTGCCGTGGTAGTAGGTGGAATCGGAGTTCAGCACTTCTCGGTAGATACCGGATTCGGGCACGCCGATGCGGTAGCCGTGACGCACCACCGGCGTGAAATTGAGCACCACAACCACAAACTCGCTCCCGGACCGGCGCAGAAAACTGAGCACCGACTGGCTGTTGTCATGGCAGTCGAGCCATTCGAAACCCTGCGCTTCGAAATCATGACGGTGGAGCGCCGGAGACTCCCGGTAGCAGCGGTTGAGGTCGCCCACCAGGCGCTGCACGCCCTGTTGATAGGGATGCGCCAGCAGACCCCAGTCCAGCTCGCGGTGATGGGCCCATTCGCCGCCCTGGGCGAATTCGCCACCCATGAACAGCAGCTTGCGACCCGGCAGACAGTACTGATACAGGTAGAGCAGACGCAGGTTGGCGAAGCGCTGCCAAGCATCGCCCGGCATTTTGTCGAGCAGCGAACGCTTGCCGTGCACCACTTCGTCGTGGGACAGCGGCAGGATGAAATTCTCGGTAAAAGCGTAGAGCAGGCCGAACGTCAGGTGATCGTGGTGATAGCGACGGTGCACCGGATCCTCGGCCATGTAGGCCAGGGTGTCGTTCATCCAGCCCATGTTCCACTTCATGCTGAAACCCAGGCCGCCGACGTAGGTGGGGCGCGACACCATCGGCCAGGCGGTGGATTCCTCCGCCATGGTGAGCGCGCCGGGGTGGTGCTCGTGCACTAGGCAATTCAGCTCGCGCAGAAAGTCGATCGCCTCCAGGTTTTCCCGGCCGCCGTGGCGGTTGGGGAGCCACTCGCCGGCGGGACGGTCGTAATCCAGATAGAGCATCGAGGCCACCGCATCCACCCGCAGGCCGTCGATGTGGCAGGATTCCAGCCAGAACAACGCGCTCGACAACAGGAAATTTTTCACCTCGCTGCGGCCATAGTTGAAAATCAGCGTGCCCCACTCGCGGTGCTCGCCCAGGCGCGGATCCTCGTGCTCGTAGAGCGCGCTGCCGTCGAAGCGCGCGAGGCCGTGCGCATCGCGGGGAAAGTGCCCGGGCACCCAGTCCAGCAGCACGCCGATACCGGCGCGATGGCACTGATCGACGAAATAACAGAAATCCTCGAAACTCCCGAAACGGCTGGTCGGCGCGAAGTAGCCGGTCACCTGATAGCCCCAGGAGCCGTCGAAGGGGTGCTCGCTGACCGGCATCAGTTCGATGTGGGTAAAGCCGAGTTCCAGCACATAGGGCACCAGCCGCGCGGCAAGCTCGCGGTAATTTAGCAGGCCGCCGTCGGCGGCGCGCCGCCAGGAGCCAAGATGCACTTCGTAGATCGCCAGCGGGCTGTGCTGCCAGTCCCAGCGCGCGCGCGCCGCCAGCCAGTCTGCATCATGCCAGTCATAAGCGCAGTCGCTCATCACCATCGACGCGGTGCGCGGTGGAGTCTCGAAACGGCGCGCATAGGGATCTGCCTTGAGCAGAATGGCACCGCTGTCGCGGTTGCGAATCTCATATTTGTAGAGCGTCCCCGCGCCGATGCCCGGCAGAAACAGCTCCCAGATGCCGCTGTCGCCGCGACTCTGCATCGGGGTGACGCGACCGTCCCAATGGTTGAAATCACCCACCACACTGACCCGCTCGGCATTGGGCGCCCAGACCGCGAAGCGGGTGCCGGCGATGCCGTCGATGACTTCCGGGTGGGCACCAAGAAAACGATGGGCGTGACAGGCACGACCCTCTGCAAAGGCGCGCAGGTCCGCTCCGGCAATGCGGGTCGGGAAGCTGTAAGGGTCGACGAATACGCGGCACATGCCGTCTGCCGCCTCTTCGCGCAACTGCGGATGGAGGGCCAGGTCGGCGCAATCCCCAAGCCACTCGAACAACGCGGAATCGCCCACCCGGCTCATGATCTGAAACCCGCGCACGGTTTCGATCCAGAGGCGCGCGGCGCGCGGCCGCAGCGCGCGCAACTGTACCCGCTCGCCGCGCGGCTGCGGGCCCAGCAGTTCCAGCGGGTTGTGGAGACCGCCGGCGAGAATGCGCGCCCTCGCTTGATCCATATCAATCGAATCGGAACGACTAACCGGTTGCAGTCTCACATTTCTGTACTCAATTGGAGTATGAAACCAAGGAATGCTGCAACGGGGAATACCAAAAGTTCCGGTACCGGGAACGTTTCGTGCCCTGTCGTATCTGCTTACAGCATTGTTTACCGCATTGTTTACCGCATTGTTTACCGCATTGTTTACCGCATTGTTTACCGCATTGTTTACCGCATTGTCGCGTTTGCATCGTGGAAAAATCCGGGCGGTTCGGTGCCAGTATCGCAAGGAGCATGCGACAGCGCCATGACGATTCCATGCCGGACCGGAGCCTCACCGCGACTTTCTGCCCGCCAACGCACCGAAGCGCACGGAAATTCGAGAAAAAAGTGGCACAGGACGTAATCATTGAACTGTCACAGGCAACGATGACAATACGTGTCGCACTCCGCTCCCCGAACCGGGACGCCGCAAGCGGCGCATCGCCCTGCGATCGCTGCGTCTGTCCAACCAGGAGTAACCGGTATGAGATCCTCCACTATCCACGGTGATCGTTCGCACCCGGCGCGGGAAACGCTGGCGCTGATCCTGGCCGGCGGCTCCGGCACCCGATTGCACGATCTGACCCGCTGGCACGCCAAGCCCGCGGTGCCCTTCGGGGGCAGCTACAAGACCCTCGATTTTCCACTGTCGAACTGCATCAATTCCGATCTCCGCAAGATCTTCATTCTCACCCAGTACAAGTCGCATTCCCTCAACAGCCATATCCACAAGGGCTGGCACCTGCTGCATCCGGAACTCAATGAGTTCATCGAATTGCTGCCCGCCCAACAGCGCACCCGCGACTGCTGGTATCTGGGTACCGCCGACGCAGTGCACCAGAACCTGGACATCATTCGCGAGCAACGACCCGCGCATGTGCTGGTGCTCGCCGGCGACCACGTCTACAAGATGGATTATCGGCGGATGCTGGATCGTCACATTGAAAGCGGTGCCGATATGACCATCGGCTGTCTCGCGGTGCCATTGCGGGAGGCACCGGGCTTCGGCGTGATGACCGTCGACGGCGCCGGCTGGGTGCAGGGCTTCAGCGAAAAGCCGTCGCACCCCACACCCTGTCCCGAAGACGCCACGCAGGCCCTGGCATCGATGGGGATCTATGTGTTCGCACGGGAATTTCTCGAACAGATACTTGACCGGGACGCACGCAACCCCAATTCCTGCCACGATTTCGGCAGGGACATCCTTCCCCACCTGATAGGAAACGCCCGCATCGCGGCTCATTATTTCCGCGATCCCGCCACCGGCGTGCCCGGCTACTGGCGCGATGTCGGCACCGTGGACAGCTACTACCAGGCCCACATGGACCTGCTCGCCGTCACCCCGCCCCTCGACCTCTACGACCGCGACTGGCCGATCTGGACCTATCAGGAGCAGTTGCCGCCCTGCAAGTTCGTGTTCGACGACGACGACCGGCGCGGCCAGGCGACGGATTCGATGGTGGCCGCCGGCTGCATCGTTTCCGGCGCCACGGTGCGCCACTCCCTGCTCGCCACCAATGTGCGCGTCAACAGCTACAGCGTGATCGAGGACTCGGTGATCCTGCCCAATGTCGATATCGGCCGCAGCTGCCACCTGCGCAAAGTGGTGGTGGACGCCAATTGCGCCATCCCCCCCGGCACCGTGATCGGCCTGGACCCGGTGGCGGATGCGCGGCGTTTTCATGTATCGCCCCAGGGCGTCACGCTGGTGTCGGCGGAGATGTTGGCGCGGCGTGTGCCGGAAAGCCATGTCGCCTGAGCCCGCCACACCGGCGCGTACCGATGTGGTGCTGTGCTGGCACATGCACCAGCCGGAATACCGGGAATCGGCCAGTGGCCGCTACCAGCAGCCCTGGACCTACCTCCACGGGATCAAGGACTACACCGACATGGCGGCCGCCATCGAGGCGATACCGGAAGCCCGCGCCGTGGTCAATTTCAGCCCCACCCTGCTGGAACAGATCGACGACTACGCTTGCCGATTGCGGGCGTACCTCGAGCGCGGAGAGGAACTGCCCGATCCGGTGCTGGCGTGGCTGGCGGCCGAGCAACTGCCCGCCGACCCCGAGGTGCGGGCGCGGATCGCCGCCCAGGGACTGCGCGCCAACGCGCAGCGGTTGATCGCGCGCTTCCCGCCCTATGCGCGCCTCGCCGCCATCGCCCGCCAGGCCGAAGACGACGCCGGTATCCTGCCCTATCTGTCCGAACAGTTCTTTTTCGACCTGCTGGTGTGGTATCACCTGGCGTGGTGCGGGGAGTCGCTGCGCACCGGAGACGACCGGGTAAGACTGTTGATGGCGCAGGAAACGGGCTTCGGCCGCGACCAGCGTCGCCTGCTGCTCGCGGTGATCGCCGACGCCCTCGCGGGCATCATCCCGCGCTACCGGACCCTGGCCGAACAGGGCCGCATCGAGCTCTCCGTCACACCCTACAGCCACCCTATCCTGCCGCTGCTGCTCGATATTGAGAGTGCCCGTGAAGCGGCTCCCGACTTGTCCCTGCCCCACTGCCATTATCCGGGCGGCGAAGCGCGCGCAAGGGACCAGCTCATGCGTGCCCGGGCGGTGTTCACGCGATTTTTCGGCGCCGCGCCGGCCGGCTGCTGGCCCTCCGAGGGAGCACTCAGCGAAGCCGCAGTGAAACAGATCGGCGCGGCGGGTTTCCGCTGGACCGCGAGCGGCCAGGCGGTACTGCACAACAGCCGTGGCCCGACCGACCGGGAAGCACCCTGCATTCACCACGTCTATCGGCTCAAGGACTTGACACCAGACTGCTTTTTTCGCGACGACGGGCTCTCCGACAAGATCGGCTTCACCTACGCGACCTGGCACGCCGAGGACGCGGTGGCCGATCTGGTTCATCACCTGGAGCACATCGACCGTGCCTGCCACGACCGCCAGCACCGGGTGGTCGCCATCATCCTCGACGGCGAGAACTGCTGGGAACACTACCCGCACAACGGGGGAGTTCTTCCTGCACGCGCTCTACCAGACCCTGGGCCGCCATCCGCGCTTCCGATTGACGACGTTTTCCGGCGCCAGCACGAACGCCAGCGCACCCCTGCCCCTGGCGCGACTGGTGACCGGCAGTTGGGTCTACGGCACCCTCACCACCTGGATCGGCGACCCCGACAAGAATCGCGCCTGGGAAATGCTCTGCGCGGCAAAAGCGGTCTATGACGAGGTGCTGGCGGCGGGCGAACTGGACGCCGGGCGCCGGGAGCTGGCGCAGCGGCAACTGGCCCTGTGCGAAGCATCCGACTGGTTCTGGTGGTTTGGCGACTACAATCCGGCCACCACCGTGGCCGAATTCGACACCCTGTTTCGCAGCCATCTGGGGCAGCTTTATCGACTGCTCGGCCGGCCGCTGCCGGTGGAACTTGCCAGCATCCAGTTCGTGGGTCGCGGCGCGCCCGAGCTCGGCGGAGTGATGCGCCGCGGCCAGGACGGCTGACGGAAGCCTGCGGTGACGAATGCCGCCGCTTCACCCAGTCCGCTGACGGGCCGCGCCAGCGGCGTATTGCTCCACCCTTCCTCGCTGCCGGGCCCAGGCTCCGGCGGCACTCTCGGCGCGGCGGCCTATCGGTTTGTCGATTTTCTCGCGGCGGCGGGATTCAGTTACTGGCAGATGCTGCCACTGGGACCTGCCGACCGCTACGGCTCGCCCTATCAGTCCGAATCCGCCTTTGCCGGCAACCCAACGCTGCTGGCGCCGGACGCGGAGGCCAGGGCGCCGGGGCCGGGGCCGGCATTCATGAATTTTCTCGACGCCACCCGGCACTGGCTGGACGATTACGCGCTCTACCGGGTGATCCTGGGCCATTACCCCGACCTCGACTGGCCGCAGTGGCCGGAACCGCTGCGCCACCGCCACCCCGACGCCCTGGCCGCGATGCGGCGGGATCATGCCGAGGCCTATCGGGCGGTACAGATCGAACAGTTCCGGTTCGACCATCAGTGGCGGGCCTTGCGGCGCTATGCCGCGGCCCGAGGGGTACGCCTGATCGGCGACCTGCCGCTGTTCGTCGCCCATGCCAGCGCCGATGTCTGGAGCCATCCCGAGCAATTCCTGCTGGACGCCGCCGGCCAACCCCTGGCGGTGGCTGGAGTGCCGCCGGATTATTTCTCCACCACCGGCCAATGGTGGGGCAACCCCCACTACCGCTGGGAGACGATGGCGCGCGACGGCTTCCGCTGGTGGCGCCAGCGCCTCGACCACCTGTGTCAGCAGTTCGACCTGGTGCGTTTCGACCACTTCCGCGGCCTGGAAGCCTATTGGGAAATTCCGGCGGACGCCGCCTCGGCCGCTGCGGGCCGCTGGGTCCCCGGCCCCGGCGCACAATTGCTGGACGCGCTCGCGCGGAACCGCTCGTCGCTGCCGCTGATCGCCGAGGATCTGGGCGTGATCACCCCGGCGGTGGAGGCACTGCGCGACCGCTACGACCTGCCGGGCATGAAGATCCTCCAGTTTGCCTTCGACAGCGATGCCCGCAACCCCTACCTGCCCCACAACCACCGGCCCAACGCGGTGGTCTACACCGGTACCCACGACAACGACACCACGCTCGGCTGGTTTCGCGCACTCGACACTGCGCATCGGCAACAGGTGCTCGAATATCTTGGTCTGCCCGCCGACTCGATGCCCTGGCCGCTGATCCGCGCCGCCTTCGCGTCGGCGGCGCGGCTGGCGATCATCCCGATGCAGGACTTACTGGGGCTGGGCAGCGCGCGACGGATGAACACTCCCGGTACCTGCGGCGGCAACAACTGGCGTTTTCGCTTCTCCTGGGAAGAAATCCCGGACCATCTGGCCGCGCACTTGCGGGAACTCAACCAGCGCCACGAGCGCACCACGACAGCGCCGCGGCCTTGAATCAGACGTCGCGAGGGATCGCCGCGCTCACACCCAGAGCATGCGCCCCATCTCGAACGGATGGGCAAGGAGTTCGTGGTGGGGGTAGACCCGCAGCATGTAGGACTGCAAACCGGGGGCTCCCGGTTTGAGCTCGATGCAAAACAGGGCGCGGCCGTCCGCCGTGCTGCCGCAGTGAGGCAAGGCATGGTGCGATCGGGCGCTGAATTCATTGTCCGGGGATTCCACTCCCAGCACGCAATCCACCAGTATGTCGTCCGGCGTCAGCGGCCCTAATTCCACCGCGACCTGGATGGTCAGGACTTCGTCCGAATGGATATCGGTGAGCGGCACGTCCAGGCGCTCGATCCTGACCGCAGGCCAGCCCGCGCTGATTTTTTTCTTCCAGGCGGCAAGGGTTTGCGCGCCCGTCCAGCCATCCGCTGTCACCCGCTCGCCCTGGTTGTGCGCGGGAAGATAGTGCTCGCGAATATAGTCGGCGGCCATGCGTTCGGCATTGAAGCGGGGAATGGTGGTTTTCATCGCCGCCTTGGCACGCGCCACCCAACCGCGGGAATAGCCGTGACTGTTGCGATCAAAATAGAGCGGCACCACCTGGCGTTCGAGCAGGTCGAGCAATTCGCCGGCCTCCTCGCGGTCGCGGAACTCCTGCGAGTATTGCGGCCCATGGGGCGTGATGCCCCAGCCGTTATCGTCCGTATGACCCTCCGCCCACCAGCCATCCAGCACGCTCAGGTTGAGCACGCCGTTGATCGCCGCCTTCTGACCCGAGGTACCGCTCGCCTCCTGAGGGTACTGCGGAGTATTGAGCCAGACATCGACCCCGGCGACCAGCTTGCGCGCCAGGGCGATGTCGTAATCCTCCACCAGGAGGATCTTGCCCTCGAACTCGGGTTTGCGTGAATAGCCATGGATGGCGCGAATCAGCGCCTGACCGGGCTGGTCGTTGGGGTGCGCCTTGCCGGCGAAAATGAAAATCACCGGCCGTTCGGAGTCATTGAGCAGGCGCGCCAGGCGCGCTTCATCGGAGAACACCAGCGTCGCACGCTTGTAGGTGGCAAAGCGGCGCGCGAAACCGACCATCATGACGCTGCGCTCGCCCCGTTCGAGATGACGGGTCATGCGGGTGATCTGTGCCTTGCTGAAGCCGTTGCGGGTCTGCTGCCGGGTGATGCGCCCGACCAGGGCCTCGGCGAGCTTGGACTTGAGATACTCGCGCTGGCTCCAGAACACATGATCCGGTATCGCGTCGATCTGCCGCCAATAATCGACGTTGGACAACTCGTTGCGCCAACTCCCGCCGAACTCCTGGTTGAAATAGATCAACCATTCCCGCGCCAGGAAGGTGGGCACATGGATACCGTTGGTGACATGGCGTATGGGATTTTCGGCCGGCTCGATCTGCGGCCAGATGAAGCCCTCCATTTGCGATGCGACGCCGCCATGAATGGCGCTCACGCCGTTGTGGAAGCGCGAACCCCGCAGGGCGAGCGCCGTCATGTTGAAGCGGTGCTCGCCGCCCGGACTCGCCCCCAGCGCCAGAAATTCGTCCATGGGAATCTTCAGCTCGGCGACATGGCTCGCCAGATAGTGGCGCACCATGCTGTGCTCGAAAAGATCATGTCCCGCGGCCACCGGCGTATGCGTGGTGAACACGGTATTGGCCGCCACCGCTTCAAGGGCCGTGGCAAATTCCAGCCCCTGCGCCACCAGTTCGCGACAACGCTCGATGATCTGGAGCGCGGGGTGACCCTCGTTGATGTGCCATACCGTCGGCGCCAGCCCCAGCGCCCGCTGGGCGCGCACGCCGCCGATTCCCAGCACGATTTCCTGTTGAATCCGGTTGACCTCGCCGCCGCCATAAAGCTGATAAGTGATGGCGCGATCCTCCTTCGAGTTCTGCTCGATATCGGAATCCAGCAGATACAGCTTGATATGACCGACCTGCGCCACCCAGACCCGCAGCCACACGTCGCGCTCGGCCATGCGTACCGACACAATCAGGGGCTTGCCTTCCTTGCAGGTGGCACAGGCGATCGGCAGATCCTCGAAACGCGACGGCATGTAACTCGCGACCTGGTTGCCCTCGGCATCGATGGTCTGGTTGAAATACCCCAGCCGATAGAGAATCCCGACCGCGACGAACGGCACATCCATGTCGCTCATCGCCTTGCAGTAGTCGCCGGCCAGAATGCCCAAGCCCCCCGAATAGATCGGGAAGCTCTCATGAAGGCCGTACTCGGCACAGGCGTAGGACACCAGGTCGCGCCCCTCCACCAGCGGGCTCCGGCTGCCGGCGGCGCGATTGCGAAATTCCAGATAACTGTCGTAGGCCGACATCACGCCGCGAAAATCCTGCAGGAACACCGCGTCGGATGCGGCTTTCTCCAGCCGGTCCTGCCCGACGCGGCGCAGAAATACCTTGGGATTGTGGCCGCATTGTTCCCACAGCTCGCCGTCGAGCCGGAAAAACAGCGCGCGCACACCGCGCTCCCAACTGTAGATCAGGTTGTTCGCGAGCTGCTCCAGCCCCTGGAGTTCCAGTGGAATACGCGGCTGAACTTCGAGCGGGAAACGGGTACCGGGCATGGTGTCAAACACTTCAGGTGGCGGAGGAAAAGTGCGCGGCGACTTCGCACCGGGAACGCGAAAATGCGCCCCCGAATGCCGCTATCATAGCAGCGTGCAGTGCAAGTTCCGCGACACGCGCCGCCGTGACAAACCGCGCCAGACCGGCCATGCTGGCGGCACCAGCCCAGAGCGGGGTAGCCCATGATCCTAGCCGGTGATCTCGGTGGCACCCACACCCGGCTTGCCATCTTTCCGCCTGCCCCGGACACCGAGGCCGTGGCGAGCGCGCATTTTGCAAGCGCCGACTACCCGGACTTCGCCGCGCTCCTGGACGCCTTCCGCACCCGCCACCCGGGTCTTGCCCTGACCCACTGTGCTCTGGCCGTGGCAGGGCCCGTGCTCGACGGCCGCTGCCACGCCACCAATCTGCCCTGGTACCTGGACACCCGCGAAATCGCCCGCGCCCTCGACCTGGCTCCAGGCGCCGTTGCGCTGCTCAACGATGTGGAGGCGGCCGCGCTCGGCTTGCCGGTGGTGCCGGCCGAGCGCTTCGCGATGCTGCAGCGCGGCGCTCCGGGGGCGCGCGGCAACCAGGCGCTGATCGCTCCGGGAACCGGACTCGGCGAGGCGATCCTGTACTGGGATGGCACGCGTCACCACGCCTTCGCCACGGAGGGCGGACACTGCGATTTCGCGCCGCGCGATGAACTGGAAGCGGCGCTCCTGCACCACGCCGCGCGCCGCTTTCCCGCCCATGTCAGTGTCGAACGCCTGATCTCGGGCCCTGGAATCGCCCTCATTCACGAATTTCTGTGCACCCGCAGCGGCGATCATGCGGCCTGGACGCCACCCTCGGGCGCCGATGCCAATGCGGCGATCAGCGCGCGCGCCCTGGCGCGGGAGGATCCCCTGTGCGCACAGGCGCTGGCGTTGTACGCGACCCTGCTGGGTGCCGAGGCGGGCAATTTGGCGCTGAAGGCGATGGCCGTCGGCGGAGTGATCATCGCCGGCGGCATCGCGCCGAAAATCTTTCCTGTCCTCTCCGACGGCGTGCTGCTCGAAAACTTCCTCGCCAAGGGCCGCTTCCGGGAACTGTTGCAACAGATACCGCTCAGGGTCTGCCTGGACGAATGCGCGCCGCTGCTGGGCGCTCTGCGCCGCGCCCGGGAGATGCCTTGATCGACAGTCGATCCTTGAAAGACCGCTGCAACGGCCCATTGCGGTTGCAGCGGGGCGTATTGGGAGGGATACTTAACTATAAGCGTGGCATATAGATAGTGTTTCATGAGCATCGACAAAGACAGCCTGGGTTTTCTGGTCGCCGACGTCTCGCGGTTGCTGCGTACCGCTTTTCAGCAACGGCTCGGCGCTGGCGGCCTGACTTTTCTGCAGGCGCGCGCGCTGGTCTATGTCTCGCGCCACGAGGGTGTGCGTCAGAATCAGTTGGCGGAGCTGCTGGAGATCCAGCCCATTACGCTGGTTCATATCATCGATCAGCTTGAAGCCCGCCGATTGGTGAAGCGCGTCACCGACACCCGCGACCGGCGTGCCAAGCTGCTGTATCTCGCGCCCACCTCGCAGCCGGTGCTCAATGCCATCGAGGCGGTGGTCGAATCGATCCGCGGCGACGCCATGCTGGGCCTGGATACCGATGAAGCCAACTTTGCGATGGCCGCGCTGCACCGGATGCGCGCGAACCTGAGTCCGGAGAACTGCACCTGACGGAAACGGTGGCAACGGCGCTGACCGCCGTTGCTACCGCCATGTGCTCGGGTAACGGATACCCTGGCCGGAAACGTCGCGGCGCTTCCGGCCAGGCGACTGTCAACCCATCATCGTCAGCCAATGATGGTCAACCAACCGTCACCAACCGGTGATTGCCTTGAGGGCTTCGCCGATATCCGCCAGGCTGCGCACGGTCTTCACCCCGGCATCCTCGAGCGCGGCAAATTTCTCCGCGGCGGTGCCCTTGCCGCCGGCGATGATGGCGCCAGCGTGGCCCATGCGCTTGCCGGCCGGCGCGGTGACGCCAGCAATGTAGGAAACCACCGGTTTGGTGACATTGGCCTTGATGTAAGCCGCCGCTTCTTCTTCCGCCGAACCGCCGATCTCGCCGATCATCACGATGGCCTCGGTCTGCGGATCGTCCTGGAACAGAGCCAGAATATCGATGAAGCTGGAGCCGGCGATGGGATCGCCGCCGATGCCGACGCAGGTCGATTGCCCGAAGCCATAGTCGGTGGTCTGCTTGACCGCTTCATAGGTGAGCGTGCCGGAGCGCGATACCACGCCGACCTTGCCGGGCAAGTGGATATGGCCGGGCATGATGCCGATCTTGCAGGCGCCGGGCGTGATCACACCGGGGCAGTTGGGGCCGATCAGGCGCACACCCAGCTCGTCGCACTTCACCTTGCACTCGAGCATGTCGAGGGTGGGAATTCCTTCGGTGATGCACACCACCAGCTTCACGCCGGAGTTGGCCGCTTCCAGAATCGAATCCTTGCAAAACGCCGCCGGCACATAAATCACCGAGGCGTCCGCGCCCGTGGCCGCCACCGCGTCGGCGACTGTGTTGAACACGGGCAATCCCAGATGTTTTTGTCCGCCCTTGCCGGGTGTGATGCCGCCTACCAGCTTGGTTCCATAGGCGAGCGCCTGCTCGGAATGCAGGGTGCCCTGGGCACCGGTAAAACCCTGGCAGATAACCTTGGTGTTCTTGTCGATCAGAATGCTCATGCGCCCTTCTCCGCCGCTGCTACCACGCGCTGTGCCGCGTCCGTCAGGCTGGTCGCGGCAATGATGTTGAGTCCGCTGTCGGCCAGCAACTTGCTGCCCAGGTCGGCGTTGTTGCCTTCGAGGCGAACCACCACGGGAACCTTCACGCCCACTTCCTGCACCGCGCCGATAATGCCTTCGGCGATGAGATCGCAGCGCACGATACCGCCGAAGATGTTCACCAGCACCGCCTTGACCTTGGCATCGGAGAGAATGATCTTGAAAGCTTCGGTGACGCGCTCCTTGGTCGCGCCGCCGCCCACGTCGAGGAAGTTGGCCGGCTGTCCACCATGGTGTTGCACGATGTCCATGGTGCCCATGGCCAGACCGGCGCCATTGACCATGCAACCGATGTTGCCGTCGAGCGCCACATAGTTGAGATCCCACTGCGCCGCCTGGGCTTCACGGGCGTCGTCCTGACTGGGGTCGTGCATGGCCTTGATGGCGGGCTGCCGATAGAGCGCATTGCCATCCACCGTGATTTTGGCATCCAGGCAGTGGAGGTCGCCGGCCGCCGTGATGACCAGCGGATTGACTTCGATCAGCGCCAGATCCTTGTCCTTGAACAGTTTCGCCAGGCCGAGAAAAATTTTGCTGAACTGGCCGATCTGAGCGCCGCTGAGCCCCAGCTTGAACGCGAGCTCGCGCGCCTGATAGGGCTGCGCGCCAGTGAGCGGATCGATGGTCGCTTTCAGGATTTTCTCGGGAGTTTCGTGGGCCACTTTTTCGATTTCGACGCCACCTTCGGTGGACGCCATGAACACAATGCGGCGGCTCGCGCGATCCACGACCGCGCCGAGATAGAGTTCGCGCGCGATATCGGTACAGGTTTCCACCAGGATGCGGCTGACCGGCTGGCCGTTGGCGTCGGTCTGATAAGTCACCAGACGCTGACCCAGCCATTTTTCGGCGAAGGCGTGGATCTCCTCGGCGGATTGCACCAACTTGACGCCGCCGGCCTTGCCGCGACCACCCGCGTGGACCTGCGCCTTCACCACCCAGCGCTCACCACCGATGGTCGCGGCCGCCGCCGCGGCCTCCGCGGCTGTACTTGCGGCGATGCCTTTTGACACGGGCAGACCGTATTCGGCAAACAACTGTTTACCCTGATATTCATGCAGATTCATAACAGACTTCCCGTTGCTGGACCTTGTTGTGAAAAAATCGATTGCGAAACATTCGCGGAAAAACAGTTGCCGAAAAATGGCGTTTGTCGCCCGATACCCTTTTTGCTGTTATTTCTTGCGCGGTCGCCGGTTGGCGACGTGGATGGCATGCCCGTTGACCGCCAGGGCCGCCTCGTGGAGGGCCTCCGAGAAGGTCGGATGGGCGAACACCATCATGCCGAGATCTTCGGCGCTGGTGCCGAACTCCATTGCTATAGCCGCCTGCTGTACCAGTTCGGCGGCAGACGGGCCGATGACGTGACAGCCCAGCACGCGGTCGGTATCAGCGTGGACCAGCAGTTTCACCAGACCACCGCCGGCATCCGCGGCCAGTGCGCGCGCGTTGGCCGCGAAGGGGAACATGCCGACTTTGTAGGACTCTCCCGACTGCTTGAGCTGTTCTTCGGTCAGACCCACCGCCGCGACTTCGGGGTGGGTGTAGATCACGTTGGGAATCACGGCGTAATTCATCTGGGTTTTTTGCCCGGCGATGCGCTCGGCCACCATCACGCCCTCCTCCGAACCCTTGTGGGCCAGCATGGGGCCACGCACGATGTCGCCCACCGCCCAGACCCCGGGAGCGTTGGTGGCGCAGCTATCGTCCACAAACACCAGGCCTCGCTCGTCCAGGTTGACGCCGCTGTCCGGCGCCAGCAGATCGCGGGTGTTGGGACGCCGTCCCACGCAGACGATCAATTTGTCGAAGGTTTCCTTGCGCTCGGTGCCGTCAGACTCAAGATAGGTGACTTCGACCTTGCTGCGACCTGGCGTCGTGCCGGTTACGCGACAACCCATGCGGATATCGAGTCCCTGGGCGACCAGTACCTTGCGCGCCTCGCGGGCGATCTGCTGATCCATGATGGACAGGAAAACATCCAGCGCCTCCAGCAACACCACCTCGGCGCCGAGCCGTTTCCAGACGCTGCCCAGTTCCAGACCGATCACGCCGGCGCCGATAATGCCCAGGCGCTTGGGAACCTTGTCGATGGTCAGCGCGCCGGTGGAATTGACGATCAGTTTGTCGTCCACGGGAGCCACCGGAATATCGATCGGCTGGGAGCCGGTGGCGAGCACCACATGATCCGCTTCAAGCACCTGCGGCGCGCCCTCGGCATCCGTGAATTCGACCTTGCGGCCGGCCAGCAGCTTGCCGGTACCGAACAACGGGGTGACGCCGTTGGCCTTGAACAGCGCGGCGATGCCGCCGGTCAACTGCTTGACGATGGCGTCCTTGCGCGCCAGCATCGCCGGCACATCCAGCTTGACGCCGCTGACCGCAATGCCATGGCGCTCCAGGCCCGTGGCGACTTCGGCGTATTTTTGCGAGCTGTCGAGCAGGGTTTTGGAGGGAATGCAGCCCACGTTCAGGCAGGTACCGCCCAGCACGGCCTTGCCTTCGGGATTGCGATAGCGCTCGATGCAGGCCACCGAGAGTCCCAGCTGCGCCGCGCGAATCGCGCAGACATAGCCGGCGGGACCCCCGCCAATCACCACGACATCGTATTTTGTGCTCATAAAAACACCAATCAAATCGATTAAACAGAATTCATATTTGCAGCAGTATCTTCGCCGGATATTCGATCATTTCCTTGATCGCCACCAGGAAGCGTACGGCGTCGCGGCCGTCGATCAGACGGTGGTCGTAGGAGAGCGCGAGATACATCATGGGACGCACCACGACCTGGCCGTTCTCCACCACGGCGCGCTCCTTTATGGCGTGCATGCCCAGAATCGCCGCTTGGGGCGGATTCAGGATGGGCGTCGACAGCATCGAACCGAACACGCCGCCATTGGTGATGGTGAAGGTACCGCCAGTCATCTCTTCCATGGTCAGCTTGTTGTCGCGTGCCCGCGTGCCGAAGTCGGCAATCTTGCTCTCGATTTCCGCGATGGTCAGGTTCTCGGCGCTGCGCAACACCGGCACCACCAGACCGCGATCCGTGGCGACGGCGACGCCGATGTCCTGATAGCCGTGATACACCACGTCATTGCCGTCGATGGACGCGTTGACCTGTGGAAAGCGCTTCAGTGCCTCCACTGAGGCCTTGACGAAAAAGCCCATGAAGCCGAGCCGCACGCCATTGTGTACTTTGGCGAACTCGTCCTTGTACTGGGTCCGCACTTCGGTGACCCGATGCATGTCCACTTCGTTGAAGGTGGTCAGCATCGCGGTGGTATGGGTTACTTCCAGCAGACGCTCGGCAATGCGCGCCCGCATGCGGGTCATGGGCACCCGGCGCTCGATGCGCTCGCCCCGCGCCGGGGCGGTTTCCGCCGCGTAAGCCGCGGGCTCGGCGCTGCGTTCGGATACTGGCTGCGGAGCGCTGGCCGGTACCTCGGGAACACCGGGACGGTGACCAACGACATCCTCTTTGGTGATACGACCGTCGCGGCCGGTCCCCGCGACCCGGTTTAGATCGACGCCCTGTTCCGCGGCAATTTTTCGCGCGGCGGGACTCGCAGTGACCGGCGCGGCGGACGCGGCACCCGAGGTAACCGCCCCGCTCGCCGCCGGGACCGTCGCAACAGCGCCGCCTGCAGCAGCCACAAACCGGGCCAGCAGGTCGCCGGTATGGACGATGGTCTGCTCGGGCAGCAGGATTTCCGCCAGGCTGCCATCCACCGGCGCGACCACCTCCAGCACCACCTTGTCGGTTTCAACGTCCACCAGCACCTGGTCGCGCGCCACCGGCTCGCCCGGGCGCTTGTGCCATTTGGCAATGGTGCCCTCCTGGATCGACTCGGGAAAGGTCGGCGTAACGATATCGATAGTCATCAATGGGACTTCCATGCAATCAACAATGTCAACTCATTAAAACGAGAGATCCAGCGCCCGGTCGATAAACTGCTGCTGTTCTTCCAGGTGCGTGGAGAGATAGCCGGCTGCGGGCGACGCCGACGCGTCGCGCCCGACGTAGCGCAGGTAAAGTTTTTCGTCCACGCGCGTCAGCACCGCGCGCATATGGTGCTGCAGGTTGTACCACACACCCTGATTCATGGGCTCTTCCTGGCACCAGAGCACGTCGCGGCAGTTCGGGTATTGCTGGAGCACGTCATACAACGCTGCCTCGTCGAAGGGGTAGAGCTGCTCGATCCGCACCAGTGCAATGTCCAGGATGCCGCGCTTTTCGCGCTCTTCAACGAGATGGTAGTACACCTTGCCGGAACACAGGACGGTGCGGAGTACGCGATCGGGTCGCAACTCGGGATCCGCAATCACCGTCGCAAAATATCCCTGCGCCAGCTCTTCAAGCGTTGACGTGGCAAGCCGATGACGCAGGATCCATTTCGGGCTCATCACCACCAGCGGCCGTCGCATGGGCCGGATCGCCTGGCGCCGCAGCATGTGGAACAACTGCGCGGGCGTGGTGGGAATGCACACCTGCATGTTGCCCTCGGCACAGAGCTGCAGAAAGCGTTCCAGGCGCGCGGAAGAATGCTCCGGACCCTGGCCTTCATAGCCATGGGGTAGCAGCAGGGTCAAACCACAGAGCCGGCCCCACTTGTGCTCGCCGGCAGCGATGAACTGATCGATCACAACCTGGGCGCCGTTGGCAAAGTCGCCGAACTGCGCCTCCCAGACCACCAGTGCCCTGGGCGTTGCGGTGGAATAACCGTACTCGAACGCCAACACGGCTTCTTCCGACAGGAAGGAATCGAACAGGTCACAGCGCGGCTGGCCCTCGCTCAACTGCGTGAGCGGCACATAGGGTTCGCCGTCCTTCTGGTTGTAAACCACCGCGTGACGATGGGAGAAGGTACCGCGACCGCTGTCCTGCCCGGATATCCGCACCTGGTAGCCGTCTTCGAGCAGGGTCGCATAAGCGAGCAACTCCGCCATGCCCCAGTTGAGCGGCAGGGCCCCGCCGGCCATCTTGCGGCGGTCTTCGTAGATTTTTCCCACCTGGCGCTGCAGCACGATCCCCTCGGGAATCCGGCAAAGCTTGTGCGCGACTTCCTGAAGTTTCTGCAGGTCGTAACTGGTATCCGCCGGCGCCGTCCAGTCGTGCCCCAGAAAGGGCATCCAGTCGACGAACAACGCCGTGTCCGGCTGCGAAACCAGGTTGTAGGCGACGTATTCGCCCCGATCCAGATTCTCGCGATACTCGTCAAGCAATTGCTGGGCAGCCGCCGCGGTGGTGTCGCCGTCGGCAATCAGACGCTCCGCAAACAGGGCGCGCGTGGTCTTGTGCTCGCTGATCCGCTGATACATGAGCGGCTGCGTGCCGGAGGGCTCGTCGGTCTCGTTGTGCCCCCGCCGCCGATAGCAGACCAGATCGATCACCACATCCTTGTGGAACTGATAGCGATAATCCAGCGCCACCAGCGACGCAAACAGGACGGCATCCGGATCGTCGGCGTTGACGTGAAAGATCGGCGCCTGAACCATCTTGGCGATGTCGGTGCAATATTCGGTGGAACGGCAATCCTCGCGGCGACTGGTGGTGAATCCCACCTGATTGTTGATCACGATGTGCACGGTTCCGCCAGTGCGGTAGGCCCGGGTCTGGGACATCTGGAAGGTTTCCATCACCACGCCCTGACCGGCAAAGGCCGCATCGCCATGGACGAGGATCGGGACCACGGTTCGCCCCTCGACATCGCCGCGGCGATCCTGGCGCGCACGCGTCGAACCTTCCACCACCGGCGAAACGATTTCCAGATGCGACGGGTTGAAGTTGAGCGCGAGGTGGACAGCGCCACCGGGCGTCATCACGTTGGATGAGAACCCCTGGTGGTATTTCACGTCGCCCGAGGTATGCAGGACTTTCTTGCCCTCGAACTCTTCAAACAAATCGGCGGGATTTTTACCCAGCACATTGACCAGCACATTGAGCCGGCCGCGGTGCGCCATGCCCAACACGATTTCCTTGGCGCCATATTCACCGGCGCGATAGATAAGACCATCCAGCGCCGGAATGAGCGATTCGCTGCCCTCGAGCCCGAAGCGTTTGGTGCCCGGATACTTGGAATCCAGGTGCTTTTCCAACCCTTCCGCCGCCGTGAGGCGGCGCAGAATGCGCACCCGCAGCTCCGTCTCGTAACGCGGGTGGGAACGCTGGGGCTCGAAGCGTTGCTGGAGCCACTGCTTCTCCTCCAGCGAGGTGATATGCATGAATTCCGGCCCCAGATGGCCGCAGTAGGTCGCTTCGAGCGCCGCGATGATTTCCCGCAGCGTGGCCTCGTCCTTGCCGATGTAGAGCGGACCGGTCTGGAAAGTCGTGTCGAGGTCGGCGGGGGTGAGACCGTGGAAGGTCAACTCAAGATCGGGAACCTGTTCCCGCTCCATCAAGCCAAGGGGATCGAGTTCGGCTTTCTGGTGACCGCGTTCGCGGTAGGAGCTGATCAACTGTAATACGCGGACCTGCTTGCGTTCGTGCTCGACATTGACGCCGCCCGATCCGGGCGCCGGCACCGGTCGTGCCTGACGCCGACCGAGCAATTCGAAATGGGCCCGTACGGTATCGTGGGAGATATCAGGAGTGACGACGCCCGCGACGCGCGGCAAGGAGGCAAAGTAGGCGCGCCACTGCTCGGGAACACTGTTGGGATCGTGAAGCCAGGTTTCGTACAGCCCTTCGACGTAAGCCGCATTGCCCTCGGAAAGATACGAGTTGCGCCGAAAATGATCCATCCCGTTGCCGGGGCAAATGCGGGTGTCGGGCATCAGATTGTCACCTCACGCAGCAAGGCTTGCAGGCCATGTGACTTTACCCTCCGCACCGGATGGAGATCGCACCGGCATCCGGAAATCAGGTGCCGCTGCGCAACAGCATATTGCGAATATGGCCGATCGCGCGGGTCGGATTCAACTCCTTGGGACAGACGGCAACGCAGTTCTGGATACCGTGGCAGCGGAACACGCTGAAGGGATCGTCGAGCTCCGCCAGGCGTTCCTCGGTCGCGGTGTCGCGACTGTCGGCAAGAAAACGATACGCCTGCAGCAGACCTGCCGGCCCAATGAACTTATCCGGATTCCACCAGAACGACGGGCAGGAGGTAGAACAACAGGCACACAGGATGCACTCGTAGAGACCATCGAGCCTGGCGCGCTCCTCCGGCGACTGCAAGCGTTCGATGGCCGGCGCCGGCGTGTCGTTGATCAGCCAGGGCCGGATTTTTTCGTACTGGGCGTAAAACTGGCTCATGTCGATGACGAGATCGCGGATCACCGGCAGTCCCGGCAGCGGCCGCAGCACCAGCCGATTGTTCTTCACGGTTTCGGAAAGCGGCGTTATGCACGCAAGACCGTTTTTGCCGTTGATGTTGACGCCGTCGGAACCACACACGCCTTCGCGGCAGGAACGGCGAAACACAAGAGTGGGATCCTCGCCCTTGAGCAGCTCCAGCACGTCGAGCACCATCAGATCACGACCGCCGGTGTCGAGCTGGTAGTCCTGCATCCGGGGCACACTGTCGGTGTCCGGGTTGTAGCGATAGATACTTACGTTCAGCATGATGCGAAAACCTCAATAAGTGCGCGCTTTGGGCTCGAAAGCGGGCCGCGTCTTGGGCGTGAAATTGACCGCGCGTTTGGCCACTGTCTTTGTCGCCGGCAGATACAGGGAGTGACACAGCCAGTTTTCGTCATCGCGCTCGGTGAAATCCTCCCGCGCGTGGGCGCCGCGGCTTTCTTCGCGCGCTTCGGCGGCGACTGCCGTAGCTTCCGCGACTTCGAGGAGATTCTGCAACTCCAGGGCCTCGATGCGCGCGGTATTGAACGCCTGGCTCTTGTCATCGAGGCGCACGTTGGCGATACGCTGGCGCAGTGCCGCGAGCTTGCTGACGCCGTCGCGCATGTAATCGCCGCGGCGGAACACGCCGAAGTGATTCTGCATCACGGTCTGCAATTCACGCCGCAGCTCCGCCGTCGATTCGCCGGTGTTGGTATCGAGCTGACGCAGCCGCGCGAGCGCCTGATCGACATCGTCCGAAGACGCGTCGCGCAGGTCGATCCCCTCCCGCAACGCGCGTTCGATGAAGATACCCGAGGCACGTCCGAACACCACCAGGTCGAGCAACGAGTTCCCGCCCAGGCGATTGGCGCCATGCACCGATACGCAAGCCACTTCGCCACAGGCATAGAGTCCGGGTACTACCTGATCCTGACCGTCGGGGCCACGGGTGAGCGCCTGACCGTGAATGGTGGTGGGAATGCCGCCCATCATGTAGTGGCAGGTCGGCACCACCGGCACCGGCTCGCGCACCGGATCCGCGTGGGCAAAGGTCTTGGACAGTTCGCAGATGCCGGGCAGGCGACTGTGCAGCACTTCCTCGCCCAGATGATCCAGCTTCAGCAGCACGTGGTCGCCGTCGGGACCACAGCCACGCCCGGCGATGATTTCCAGGATCATCGAACGCGCCACCACGTCGCGGCCGGCGAGATCCTTGGCGTTGGGCGCATAGCGCTCCATGAAGCGCTCGCCATCCTTGTTGATGAGGTAGCCGCCCTCGCCGCGACAGCCTTCGGTGACCAGCACCCCGGCGCCGGCGATGCCGGTGGGGTGGAATTGCCACATTTCGATGTCCTGCACCGGATAGCCCGCGCGCAGCGCCATCGCGACACCGTCACCCGTGTTGATGTGGGCATTGGTGGTGGACGCATAGATACGGCCGGCACCGCCGGTCGCCAACACCGTGGCGCGCGATTTCACATGAACGACTTCGCCGGTCTCGATGTTGATCGCGATGACACCCACCACGGCGTCATCCTGGTTTTTCACCATATCCACGGCAAACCATTCGTTGAGAAACACCGTGCGATTCTTGAGATTGGTCTGATAGAGCGCATGCAACAGCGCGTGGCCGGTGCGGTCCGCCGCCGCGCAGGTGCGCGCCGCCTGACCGCCTTCGCCGAAATTCTTCGACTGCCCGCCGAACGGCCGCTGGTAAATGCGGCCTTCCTCGGTGCGCGAAAACGGCAGGCCCATGTGATCCAGCTCGAACACGGCTTGCGGCCCCACCGAGCACATGTATTCGATCGCGTCCTGGTCGCCGATGTAGTCGGAACCCTTGACCGTGTCGTACATGTGCCACTGCCATTGATCCTCGGGATCGGCACTGGCGATGGCGCAGGTGATACCGCCCTGCGCGGAGACTGTGTGGGAGCGGGTCGGGAACACTTTGGTAATCACCGCGGTCCTGTAGCCGGACTGGGCCAGCTGCAACGCCGCGCGCATCCCGGCACCGCCCCCGCCAACGATGACACCGTCAAACGAAATCGTGTTTATCTTGGCCATCGCCTCAGCCTCTCCAGAGAATATCGACAGCCCAGATGACATAGGCCAGCAGCGCACCGACCATGCCCACTTGGAGCAGCACCCGGAGCGCAGTCGCGCGGCCGCCCATCAGACGCACCGTCACATAGTCGGTAAGCACGGCCCAGAGTCCGATCCAGGCGTGCGCAGCCATTGCCAGCACGGCCAGCAGACTGAACAGACGCATCGGGAAATACTGGTGCAGCCCGGCCCATTGCGCATAGGTCAGATCGGGATGAGACAAAAGATAGCCAATCAGCCACAGCGTGTAGAGCGCGATGACAACCGCACTGACGCGCTGAATCAGCCAGTCGGACAGGCCGCTGCGGCCCAGGTTGGTGACGGGCTTTACTGCCATATCCAGACTCCCGCGAGTGCGATCAGAATCGCAGTGACAATGAGGACCAGACGTGCGCCGAGCACGCCGCCCTTGAGTGTCTCGCCGACACCCAGGTCCATGATGAGATGCCGGATACCGGCCACCAGGTGATACGCCACCGCGGACAACATGGCCCACAGCACCAATTTGCACCAGCCGCTGGCCAGGATGGCCTTGAGACCGTCGAAGCTCGCCTCGGAACGCAGGCTTTGATCGAGCATCCAGAGCATCAAGCCCGCGACGCCGAACAAGGCCACGCCGGAAACCCTGTGCAATATGGAAACGTAGGCCGTTATCGGAAGCTGGATGGTGCGAATATCGAGATTTACGGGTCTTTTATCGTTCACGACGGCATGGCCTTCAGGAGATGAAAGGGCGGCAACCCGAAAACGGGCGCACTACGTTACCGGGCACTACGTAACTGGGCAAAACGTCACCGGGTAAAACTTTAACCAAGTGCACACGCGGGGCACGGATGTCGCTGGACGCGAAACATTGAACACGCCGTAGGGACGTCGGGCTCAGCAGGTCACTGAACAGGCCGTGCCACAGGGCACAGCCGACAGTGGCACAACAGCAACGACCGCAAGGCCGTCGGCGGCGCTGGATTATAGGAATAACCACCGGCCAATACAACGCGGCCCGGGCGTTCGCGATCCAGAAACTCTGGCGCCACGGAGCGGACCATTGGCGCTCCGCGAAATACGCCCACTGGACACTTCCGTCAGGGGATATCGCCCGGCATCCGTAGATACGCGCGCAGATCGCGCAACAGCGGATCCCGAGCAAACAAGGCATCCGGATTGGCGTATTTCGGTAGCGCGAGTTGCCTGCGCAGGCCTTTGAGTGTCTCGCGCGGCATCATCACCACGGCGGCGTTGGCCAACCACCGCGGGATACTGCCGCCCGGGTCGGCACTACCGATCACTTCGATACGGGTTGCAGTGGGCGATAGCGGCGTCAATTCCCAGCCGGATTGCAGGATCGGCATCCGCACCCGGCCGGCAACCGGAGGTATCTTCCGCGATGTCGCCAGCAGCATCATGCGAGTGGCCAGTGTATCCGATTCCTGGCTGACCTCCGCGCGCGCAACCGCGTCCCGATCCCTTACCGGCCAGGCACCGTCAATCACAAGGTAAATGGAGACGTCGGCCAGCGAAGTTCCTTCGAGCACGCGCGCCTCCCGCATGTGCAGGAACCATTGCGCATAAGCCGGAAAATCCGTGAGGACCGCCACCACCGCGTCCAGCGGTTTGTCGACATCCATACGGCCACGAAAATCCTTCAGCGGTGCCCCGGGGAGCCGCCGCGTCCACACGGCAATGCCATCGCGCTCGCTGACCGACGTCCACTCCGCCGCCGTCGCCAGCACCGAACAGCACGACAACCACAGCGCAAGCAACAGGCGAACGATCATGGCTGCGCTCCGATTGACCGCATCCAGCAGAGCCGGACGACATATCCGGGGAAAGTCGCGACAGCCATGATCGCACCATTTGCGAACACAGCGGAGCGCTTCCGTGAACACGACGGAGCGCGTCGCGTCGGACATCGGTCTTTGGCGGCATCCAAATTGACAACGGCGCAACTCCGGCGGTAGTCTCCATTCCCGCCCCCGGGACCCCTCCGGCCACACCCTGCCGCTTCGGCTGTTCAATCCGGCTGTTCAATGGAGACGAAGTAAATGACCGAGAAAAAAGCCCTGCTCACTGTTCCGGGGCGGGAGCCCATCGAATTGCCGATCCGATCAGGCACGCTGGGACAGGATGTCATCGACGTCGGCGGCTTGGGCAGTTTCGATTACTTCACCTTCGATCCCGGCTTCACGTCGACGGCATCCTGCGAATCCAAAATCACTTATATCGACGGCGACCAGGGCATCCTTCTGCACCGGGGTTACCCGATCGAAGAACTCGCCGAAAATTCCGACTACCTCGAAACCTGTTATCTGTTGCTCAACGGCGACCTGCCCAACGCGATGCAGAAAAAGGAATTCGAAAACATCATCACCACACACACCATGGTGAACCGCTCCATCGAACAATTCATGTCCGGGTTCCGCTATGACGCGCACCCCATGGCGATGATGTGCGGCGCGGTCGGGGCGATGTCGTCGTTTTATCACGACTCCCTCGACATCACCGACCCCCATCACCGCATGATCACCGCGCATCGCCTGATCGCCAAGATGCCGACACTGGCAGCGATGTGCTACAAGCACTACGCCGGACAGCCCTACATGTACCCGCGCAATAATCTCGGTTACGCCGAAAACTTCCTCAACATGATGTTCGGCACGCCCTGCGAAACCCGCGATGTCAACCCGGTGCTAGCCAAGGCCATGGACCTGCTGTTCCTGCTGCACGCCGATCACGAGCAGAACGCCTCGACCTCGACGGTACGCCTCGCCGGCTCGTCCGGCGCCAATCCGTTTTCGTGCATCGCGGCCGGCATCGCGGCGCTGTGGGGGCCATCGCACGGCGGCGCCAACCAGGCGGTGCTGGAAATGCTGAATGAAATCGGCGACGTGAAAAACATCGACAGTTTCGTCAAACGCGCCAAGGACAAGAACGATCCGTTCCGCCTGATGGGCTTTGGCCACCGCGTCTACAAAAACTTCGACCCGCGCGCCAAGGTCATGAAGCAGGCCTGCGACAGCGTGCTGGCGGAGCTCGGGATCGACAACGATCCACTGCTGAAAATCGCCAAGAGACTCGAACAGATTGCGCTGGAAGACGATTATTTCGTCAGCAAGAAGTTGTACCCCAATGTCGATTTCTACTCCGGCATCATCATGAAGGCGATCGGCATTCCGACCGAGATGTTCACGGTGATTTTCGCCACCGGCCGCACGGTGGGCTGGATCGCGCACTGGAGCGAAATGATCAGCAACAGCTACAAGATCGGCCGGCCGCGCCAGCTCTATACCGGCGAACAACGCCGCAGCATCGTCCCGATAAAGAAACGCAAATAGGTCCGGACCGGCGCCCCTCAGCCGGAAGCGCCGGGGGCTGGAGCCGGGGGGCGACTGCGCAGCAGTTCCAGAACCTGGGGATCGAGACTGCGCAGGTGCAGATCCCGCTGGGCAAACGCGATCGCCACCCCATGCGCGCGAAACGCGGCGTCGATGGCGACGTGCAGCTCATGCGTGACCGGCAGCAGCTCCGTCAACCCGCCCACGAACACCCGCATCTCGAAACTGAGACTGCTGTCTCCAAACCCCAGAAACCAGACCTGCGGCGGCGGGTCCTTGAGTGCACGGGGATTGGCTTCAGCAATCTCCAACAGCAGTCGGCGCACCAGTTCGGTATCCGAGCCGTAGGCAACGCCGACCGGCACTACCACCCGCAGCACCGGATCGTTCAGCGTCCAGTTCACCAGTTGGTCGGTAATGAACGTCTTGTTGGGCACGATCAATTCCTTACGATCCCAGTCCGTGATGGTCGTCGCCCGAATCTGAATCCGGGTCACCGTGCCACTCACGGAACCGACCGTAACGGTGTCCCCGATCCGAAACGGGCGCTCGAACAAAATGATCAGCCCGGACACTAAATTCGCCACCACCTCCTGCAAACCAAAGCCCAGCCCCACGCCCAGCGCCGCAACCAACCATTGCAGGCGGCTCCACTCCAGACCCAGAATATTGACAACCAACAGTGTGCCGACCACGACAATCAGATAGCGGCTGACCGTGTTGGCCGCGTAGCGCGCGCCGTGATCGACTTCGAGACGTTGCAATACCACGACTTCCAGCAGCCCCGGCAGATTGCGTGCAGCAAGATAAGTGACAACACTCACCAGCAGCGCCAGCCCGACCCCCGCCGCGGTCACCGAGGCGACTGCCTGGGAGCCGCCCGCTCCGGACAGGTACTGCCACAACACTACGTCCTGCAGCGCGCCGAGCGCCGGCAGCATGTCCGACCAGATCCACCAGAAACCCGCGCCCAGCGTCAGCACCAGTGCGATGCGCAGCAGGGCTCGCACCTGGGCGTTGACGGTGCCCAGATCAACATTGTGCGCGGCGGGGATTTCGATCGTCACCTCGCCCTGAACCTCCTGCTGCTCACCCAGCTTGCGCGCCACGGCCTCCATTTCGGCATCGCGTCGGGCCAGCGCCTGCTGCCGTGCCAGGCGCGATTCGGCGATCCCGAGCCAGCGCAACAACAGCTGCAAGCCCAGCACAGTGAGTGCGATCAGGACGACGGTCGCGCAGAGTCGGTTCAGCAATTGCTGTGCGGTGTAGTAATAGCCTGCGAGGGAGAGCACTCCCAACGCCGCAGGAAACAGCGCCGCTCCGCTGAACCACAGCTTGCGCAAATTCCATTGCCAGCCGTGGCGACGGGCGCCAATGAAATAAGCCGCGAGTGCCCCGCGCTCCGGATGCAGTCCGCGCCAGACGAAAACGGCCAAGGCAACGGCATTCCCCACAAAGGCCGCGCGCCCCAGCGTATCCAGATACAGCCCCAGCGCGTTGGTTGTTTCCACGAGCAGCGCGGTTGCCACCGACACGGGCAGCAACCACCGCAGCGGTCTGGTCAGGGCCCTGCGTGCGTCCGCGCGCCAGCGCAGATGCTGATCCAGCACGCCGCCATTGCGGCACATTACCCGCGCAACCTCCAGCGCCAACGCCACCCACGCGGCCGATTGCAGACCGCTGCCCAGTGCTCCCGCAAAAGAGCCATCGCTCCCGCCGGCACTCAGGATCGCGCCAGCAATTGCGAGTAGCAACGGCAATGGCAGCGCCAGCACCAGGGTGATCAGCAGCGCCTCCAGCGTGGCCGAGAAACGGTCCCGGCCGATGTCGCCGATCGCCTCGGCACGCCCGGCCAGGCGCCCGCGCATGCGCTTGCGGTAGTAGACGATCAGGCCCAGGGCGAACAACCCCGACACCGTGACCGCGGGAATTTCCGCACACCCGCGGACAAAGGCCGTGCCCAGCTCGGTCCAGTGCGCGGGGCTGACCAGGCTCAAGGCATCCCCCCCGGCGACGAGCGGCCAGCTCCAGGTGGGCGGTTGCGTATCCGCAATCCACACCAGATTGCGTTCCAGCAGCGTCGCGTAATCCGTTACCAGATTCGACAGCTCTCCCTGGAGCTGATCGACCGTGCCCAGCTCGGCTATGTAAGTCGTATAGGTTCTGTCGAAGCGCTCCCGCAGCGCGTTACCGCGGCCAAGCTGTTCGCGCAGCCCGGGGCGCACTGCATCCTGTTCCGCCGCTGGCAGCGCGCCGATCAATGCCGCCATGCGCTGTTCCGGGTTTTCACGCTCTTTGAGCTGCGTTCGCAGCTCCAGTTGCGCAAACCGGGCGAGCGCTATGGCTTCGCCGCGCTGGCGCAAATCCTCCCGGTGTTGCAGCAGGTTGGGCAACTGCAAACGCTGGCGGTGCAACACTTGCCCTAGCCTGCCTCCCAGCTGGGCGATCTCGAGCTGGTCGGCAGCCGTGCGCCGCAGTTCGGTGATTTCATCAATGCGCTGGCGCAGCTGCTGCTGCTCCTCGACGGCGCCATCGAGCTGGTCGATGACGACCGCCAGCCGGTTCGCGAGTTCGGCGTTGGCGCGGGCTTCAGCGGCGATCACGGTGGGCTGCTCAGCGGCTTCGGCAATGAACTGTTGCGCCATCTCCCGAACCCGCTCCGCGATGGCATGACGCTGCCCGCTCAGCAGCCCCTGCAATTGCGCCACCCGATCGGACGCCCGCTCCACCTCGACGTCGGCGAGTTTCCGGCGCGCAGCCACGAGGCTCGCGCGTGCGTCCAACGTCTGCAACGCGACGTCCAATGCCTCGCTTTCGGCATCGCGCGCCGCTATTTCCGCGCGCAGCGCGATTTCCTGCGCCTGCCCGATCACCACCGGTTGCTGTGTCTTGGCCAAATTCGCGAGCTGCTCGGCTGCACTTTGACGCGCCGCCCGCACCTGGGCGATCGCGTCGCGCAGCGTCAGGGGAGCTCGTCCGATATCCTCCGCTTCGCGGACAACTTCTTCCGCGCTGGCCCGCGCAGCGTTGAGGTCCGTCTGTGCTTGCGCAAACTGCTAGGTGAGCTCTTCGTAGGAAGCACGGCCATTGGGCGACGACACCAGTACCTGACGATCGAGGCGTTGCTCGATTTCGCGTACCCGCTGCGGGGCGGAAGCCGCTTCCCGCTCCAGTGCGCGCGCGCGATCACGTAGCGGCCCAATTGCCCGCAAATGCTCCAGCGCGACACGATACTGGGTGATGGCCGCCTCGCGCTGGGCGTCCACCAGGGCTTTATCGCCCTGCACAACCTCAATCCGCGCGAGGATGTCGGATTCGGAAGGCAGTGTCTGTTGACCCGTCGCGCCCAGGCCGTTCATGCCCCAGACCAGCCACAGCAGTACCCACCAGCGCCACCGGTCGCAGACCGGGTTAAACTCGCGGTGTTGTCTCGGCATACGGGTTCCTTCGGTAACAACGGGAGCCACAACAACTCCGCGACACGACGACACAGTTAGCGGCGATCATAGCAGCAGCCTCGATGGGGGACGGGGCGGGACCGGCCCATCGATAACAATCCGGGCTTTGCTTGCGCCGCGCCATGGGCAACAATGATTCCGGCGCGCGGCGGGAGCACCGGCATCCTGTTCGCGCTCCGCACTCGACTACATCAACAACCAGGATCTTCGACAAAGAGGTCGCGTAATGGCTCCGCGCTTACAAAAAAAGACCGATGATCGGGTAGTGTTTCTGCAGCAGTTTCTCAAAAACCCGCGTCAGGTCGGGTCGGTCATTCCCAGTTCGCGCTATCTGGAGCGCCGCGTCGTGGCGTTGGCCGAAGTGCCCACGGCCCGCACCATCGTCGAACTGGGCACCGGCACCGGCGGAATCACCCGGGCGATCCTCGAAGCCATGCCACACGATGCCCGCCTGCTCGGCATCGAAATCAACCCGCGTTTTCAGGAATTGCTAAACGGCTTTGGCGATAGCCGCCTGATCCCTCATGCGGGCAGCGCGGAGCACTTGCGGGACATCCTCGCGCAACACGGATTGCCGGCACCGGATGCCATCATCTCCGGGATTCCATTTTCGACCATGGACCGGGGTCTCGGCACCCGCATCCTCGCCTCCATCGCCGAGGTGCTGGCGCCGGGCGGACGTTTCGTCGCCTATCAGGTCAGTGGCCAGGTAGCGAAACTGGCGCTACCCGTGCTGGGGGCACCGCGCCGGCAGGTGGAATTCTTGAATATACCGCCGGTACGATTGTACCGCTGGGACCGCAGATAACCGACGGGGGCACCAACCACCGCTCAACCGTCGAGATGACTGTCGAGCGCCGCGTTAAGTTCGCGCTCGATGGTATCGCGGAGGAAGCCTGCCAAAGGCCCGAGGGTGACGTCGATGCGGATGTTCTCCGCGCCGCACTCGATGACCGCATCGACACCGCCCGCGCGCTGATAGCGCACCGACGCATCATGCCATTGATAGTGGCCGCCAAACCTGGTCACCAGTTTTTGCGCAAGGGCATCGACCCGACGGTGAACTTCTTCGCCGCCGAGTTGATGAGCCCGCGTCAGGGATATCTTCGCCATCAGGCTGTTCGGTGTACGACGCGGGATCGTCAGTGTGAGTTGCGCTGCCGATTGCGCACCAGATCATCGACCACGGCCGGATACGCCAGCGTCGAGGTGTCGCCGAGGCTGTCGAGTTCGCTGGCCGCCACCTTGCGCAGGATGCGGCGCATGATCTTGCCGGAGCGGGTCTTGGGCAATCCGGGCGCCCACTGGATCACGTCCGGCTTGGCGATGGCGCCAATCTCGCGCGTACATAGCTCCAGCAGCTCCCGTTTCAGGGCATCCGAGGGCTCGGCACCCGCCATCAGCGTGACATAGGCGTAGATGCCCTGCCCCTTGATGTCATGGGGAAAACCCACCACGGCCGCCTCGGCGACTTTTTCGTGGAGCACCAGGGCGCTTTCGATTTCCGCCGTACCCATCCGGTGTCCCGAGACATTGAGGACATCGTCCACCCGCCCGGTGATCCAGTAATAGCCGTCGGCATCGCGGCGGGCGCCGTCGCCGGTGAAGTAGTAGCCCGGATAGAGGCTGAAGTAGGTGTCGATCATGCGCCGGTGGTCGCCATACACCGAACGGATCTGACCCGGCCAGGAGGCCTTGATCGCCAGATTGCCCTCGCCGGCGCCCGCGACCTCGCGACCCTCGCCATCCAGCAACACCGGCTGTACGCCGAAGAACGGCACCGTCGCGGAACCCGGCTTGAGATCTATCGCGCCCGGCAGGGGAGTCAGCATGTGACCGCCGGTCTCGGTCTGCCACCAGGTATCGACGATGGGACAGCGGGACTCGCCCACCACCCGATGGTACCAGGCCCAGGCTTCCGGATTGATCGGCTCGCCCACCGTGCCCAGCAGCCGCAGGCTGGCGCGCGAGGTACGGGTGACGAAATCGTCGCCCGCACCCATCAGCGCGCGCAACGCCGTGGGCGCGGTATAGAACTGGTTGACCCGGTGCTTGTCGATCACCTGCCAGAAGCGCGAGCCCTTGGGTTTGCAGGTGGACCCGGAGGTATAGAGGATGAACAGCGGGTCTTCCGCGTCCATCAGCGCGGGTGCGCAGTCCGGCGCCGCGGCCGCCATGGCCTGGTGATACCAGATATCGCGCCCCTCATGCCACGCCACGGCGCCGCCGGTACGCCGCAGGACCACGCAACTGTGCACACCGGGACAGTCCGCGAGCGCCTTGTCGGCGTTGCTCTTGAGCGGAATCCGGCGTCCGCCGCGCAGCCCTTCGTCGGCAGTGATCAGTACCTTGCAGTCGGAATCGAGAATGCGATCCTTGAGGGCTTCCGGCGAAAAGCCGCCGAACACTACGGAATGGATGGCGCCGATGCGGGCACAGGCCAGCATCGCGTAAGCCGCTTCCGGCACCATCGGCATGTAAATGCAGACCCGGTCGCCCTTGTCGATACCGCGCGACTTGAGCACATTGGCGAGTCGGCACACCTGGGCGTGGAGTTCGCGGTAGGTGATCGCGCTGCTCTCGGCAGGGTCGTCGCCCTCCCACAGAATCGCGACCTGCTCCCCGCGCGTGGAGAGGTGGCGATCGATGCAGTTGGTGGTGACATTGAGCTTGCCGCCGGCGAACCAGGTCGCGGTGCCGGCACCGAAATCGCCGCCGCACACGCTCGACCAGGGTCGGTCCCAACAGGAACTGCGCCTGTTCTCCCCAGAAGCGTTCCGGTTCAGCCAGGGAGCGGCGATACATCGCCTCGTAGCGGGCACGGTCGATGTAGGCGTTTTCACGCCAGGACTCGGGCACCGGATAGACTGGAAATTCGGCCATCGTTCCCCCGGAGACTGGGTATTGGCATGGATGCGGTCGCCCGCGCGGCGCGCCAATCTGCCGCGGCGGTTTCGCAGCGGCAGATTCGGGGCATCGTTCAGGAAGCGATCTGCACCGGGATAGTGTTGGCGGTGCGCCACACTGTTATCGGAATTGAGGTACACCAGTTTGGGCTTGTGGCGGATCATTTCTTCTTCGGCGTACTGGGCGTAGGTCGCGATGATCACGCGATCACCGACCTGCACCCTGCGGGCTGCGGAACCGTTCATGGAAATGGTCCGCGACCCGGCTTCGGCACGAATGATATAGGTCGTGAAACGCTCGCCGTTGTTGACGTTGTAGATATCGATCTGCTCGAACTCGCGCAACCCTGCCAGATCGAGCAGATCGCTGTCGATGGCACAGGATCCGTCGTACCAGAGTTCGGCCTGGGTGACGGTCGCCAGATGCAGCTTGGCCTTCAGCATGGTACTCAGCATATTCAACCCCCTACCCCAAAGTCAGGGTTACGTTGTCGATCAGACGGGCGCCTTCGGTGTACATGGCACCCAACACGGCAATCTCGTCATCGTCGTGCGCCGCTGTCTCCAGCGTCCGCGCATTGCGGATGCTCACATAGTCGGTACGAAATCCGGCTTCCTGGAGCTGACGCACCGCTTCTTCCTCGACGGCGGCGAAATCGCGCCGACCGTTCTGCGTCATCTCATCCCGACACCAGCACAGCACCTTGTACAACAAGGTTACCCGGGGGCGTTCGGCGGGAGTGATGTAGCTGTTGCGTGAGCTCAGCGCCAACCCGTCCGCATCGCGCGCTATGGGCGCACCGACAATCTCCACCGGGATACAGAGATCCTCAACCATGCGCCGGATTACCGCCAACTGCTGATAGTCCTTGACACCGAACACGGCCTGATCGGGCTGCACGATATTGAACAACTTGGACACCACCGTGGTCACCCCCTCGAAATGCCCCGGCCGGCTGGCGCCGCAGAGTATATCAGTCATGGTTGGCACCACAACACGCGTCTGGTCGGCCATACCGTTGGGGTAGATTTCGGTTTCTGAAGGGTGAAACAGAAAATCGCACTGCTCCGCTTCGAGCCTTGCGATGTCCGCTTCCATGGTGCGGGGATACTTTTCCCAGTCCTCGTTCAGCCCGAATTGCAGCGGATTGACAAAGATACTGACAATCACTCGATCGCACCGCGCGCGCGCCAAGCGCACCAGCTGCATGTGCCCTTCGTGAAGATTTCCCATGGTGGGAACAAAAGCGACGGTGTGACCCCGCGCGCGCGCCTGCGCAAGTGCCTGACGCAACGGAGCCACCCGGTGATAAATCTGCATGATTCCGCCTCGATCCACTGCCATCAGCGTTCCTCCGAGAAATAGTCCCGCGCCAGATTTTCAAAGCGGGTGTGCTTGCCGACAAAGGCGAGTCGTGCCGTTCCGATGGGACCATTGCGCTGTTTGCCGATAATGATCTCCGCGACGCCCTTGTCCTGGGTATCCTCGTGATAAACCTCGTCGCGATAAATGAACACGATGACATCGGCATCCTGCTCGATGGCGCCGGATTCGCGCAGATCCGAATTGATCGGCCGCTTGTTCGGTCGCTGTTCCACGTTACGACTCAACTGTGACAGCGCCACCAGCGGGCAGCCGAACTCACGCGCGATGGTTTTCAGGTCGCGGGAAATCTGGGAAATTTCCTGCACCCGGCCTTCAGTCGGCGTACCCGACGACATGAGTTGCAGGTAATCGAGCAGGATCAGGGCTGGACGTGCCGCCAGATCGAGCAGTTCCGGCGCCAGCTCCGGTTGCCGCCGCTTGAGCTCATCGCGCCGCTCCCGTACCTGTCTGCGCACCCGGTTGCGCAGCTCCATGGGATTCAGCCCTGGGGTATCGTCGATGTAGAGCGCGCGGTCCTTGAGGCGCGCTGCCGCGCCGGAAAGCTTGTTGAAGTCCTCGGGTTCCAGACTGCCACTGCGCATTCGGGTCTGGTCGATGCGGCCCATGGACGACAGCAGGCGCATCACCAGTTGCGTGGCGGGCATCTCCAGGCTGAACACCAGGACCTGGCGTTCCTGGTGCAACATGGCGTGCTCGGCCATGTTGAGAGCGAAGGCCGTCTTGCCCATTGAGGGGCGGCCGGCGACGATCACCAGATCGGAATCCTGCCAGCCCGAGGTCATGGCATCGAGATCCGCAAAACCGCTGGCGAGGCCGGTGATGGGCGACTCGCTCTGGTAGAGCATGTCGATACGCGCGATGACATCGCGCAGCACATCGGTGGCGTGACGAAAACCGCCTTCCTTGGGACGATTCTCGATGACTTCGAGGAGACGGCGTTCCGCTTCCGCGAGCAGTTTGCTGCTGTCCCAGCCGAGCGGGTTGTAACCCTTGCGCAGAATATCGGTAGCGGCATCGATCAGCCGGCGCACCACCGCGCGCTCCAGCACGATCTGCGCGTAGGAGCGGATGTTGGTCGTACTGGGCGCGTTGGTGACCAACTCGACGAGATAGGCATCGCCGCCGGCCATGGCCAGTTGATCGCTGTTTTTGAGGGTCTCGGCGAGGGTCAGTGCATCGAGCGGCTGCTCCGCCGCCGCGAGCCGTCCCATGGTGCCGAAGATGATGCGGTGATCGCGGATGAAAAAATCCGCTTCCGAAACCACCGCAGCCACGTCGTGATAGGCGTCATTGGCAAGCATCAGCCCGCCGATCACCGCCTGCTCTGCCTCCAGTGAATGAGGCAACTGGGGGTTATCAAGATCGCCTGGCAGCCATTGCGCCATAAACGAACCCCACCCGCGTTATCACTGCTCCCGGCCCAGCCAGATCCCCAGGCCGGGCCAGAAAGGTTATGCCGCCGTCACATTCACCGTGACGGATTGGGTCACGTCAGCATGCACCTGAATATCGACCGTGAACTGCCCCAGGTCGCGGATCGCGCCGGCGGGCAGCTTGACCGCGCTCTTGGCAACATTGACCCCGGCGGCCACCAGTACATCCGCGATATCGCGCGCACCGACTGATCCGAACAGCTTGCCGCCTTCGCCCGCAACCGCCGTAATGGTTACCGCGCTCACTCGCTCGATCTGGGCAGCCAATGCCTGTGCATCTTGCAGCCGTTGGGCGGAGATGTGTTCGAGCTCCGCGCGCTGCTGTTCGAAGCGGGCGATGTTACCCGGCGTCGCAAATACGGCCTTGCCCTGGGGAATCAGGTAATTGCGTCCATACCCCGCTTTAACGTTGATCCGGTCGCCGATGTTGCCCAGCCGTCCGGTTTTTTCCAGCAGAATCACTTCCATCGCCAAGCACCTCTTCTGACAGCTTTAAACTGAATTGACAGCTCTGACTGAATTTCTGAATCCCATTCTAACTGCCGGTCCCGTCGCCGCGTCGCGCCAGGCGCGCGCGCACGTCGATGAAACTGTCCAGCAACCCCACACCCGCCAGCAACAGCCCGAGCGGCCCCAGCAGCATCACCAGGCACACATAAAACACCGCGAGCCAGTGCGCACCCACATGGGACACCGCCACCACATGGTGTACCAATCCGATCCCTGCCAAAAACAGCGGCAAACCCAACAAATTACCCCAGGCGGAATAATCCACCGGCGCAAACTGACAGACCACCAACCCGACCATCAGGCCGAGCCCCAGGGGGGCGCCGAGACGCAGGCTCCGGAATTCTCGCCCCAGGCCACCCGGGTTATAGAGCTGCGCCTGCCACCAGCGCCCGAGCAACAGACTGCCCAACGCGCTGATCGCCATCATCCACGCCAGCATCCCCAGCAACAGCAACGGCTCTGGCGCGAGCTTTACCTCCCGCCCTTCCGGCGCCATCCGGGTCAGCATTTCCAGCAACGTCTGCTGCAACCCGGCCAGTTCAGCATCAAGCCCCTGGCCCATCGCCAGTGCCGCGGCGCCACTGACCGCGATCAGCGCGGTCAGTGTTGC
The DNA here is from genome assembly GCA_016708925.1 of Gammaproteobacteria bacterium. Taxonomy (GTDB): domain Bacteria; phylum Pseudomonadota; class Gammaproteobacteria; order Pseudomonadales; family Porticoccaceae; genus JAGPUQ01. The sequence continues at coordinate 347,461 of JADJET010000001.1, forward strand.
TTGCCAGGAAGCGGTCCGCTTCAGCACCAGGGCGCCGACCATAACCACAACAACCGTCCCCAGGGACGCCCAGACCAGCATCGGCGCTGTGTCGCTGAAATAAAAGGTGGCTGCCAAGGGCAGAATCGCCCAAAGGGCAACCAACAGACCTTCACCAAACCCCTTGCGCAACACCACGAGCGCGACGACCGCGGTACTCAGCAACGGCAATATGCTGCCCACCACGGCGACCAGCGCCGCGCGGGCGCGGCTCGCCATGATGAACCTCGCCAGCGCACCCATAGCGCGCGGCTCCGTGGCTACTGGTGGCTATCGCTGTACGGCAACAGCGCCAGGAAACGCGCGCGCTTGATCGCCGTCGCCAACTGCCGCTGATAGCGCGCATTGGTGCCGGTAATGCGGCTCGGGACGATTTTTCCGGTCTCGGAGACATAGGGGCGCAGCAGCTCGAGATCCTTGTAATCGATCTCGGTAATGCCGTCAGCGGTGAACCGGCAGAACTTGCGGCGGCGGTTGAATTTGGACGACGACGACATGTTCATTCTGCCACCTCTCCTGCAACGGATGCTTCACCTTCGGCTTCCTCACCCGCGGCTTCTTCATCCGCGGCCTCGTCTGCCTCGCCGCCAGCTTCCGCTTCGGCCGCCATGCGCGCGGCGCGTTCGGCCTCACGGCGCTCCCGGCTTTCCTTCTCGGCGCGATCGGCCCGCTCTTCCTTCAGAAACTGGGTTTCCTCGGTTACGGCGTTGTCGCGTTTGATGATCAGACTGCGCAGTACGGCATCGTTGTAGCGAAACGCGGTATCGATCTCGCTGATCGTATCCGCCCCGCACTCGACGTTCAGCAGCACATAATGGGCTTTGTGAATCTTCTGGATCGGATAGGCCAGCGGGCGCCGCCCCCAGTCCTCGCGGCGGTGAATCGTGCCGCCGCCGGCTTCGATGACACCAGCATAGCGATCGGTCATGGCACCGACCTGCTCGCTCTGGTCCGGATGGACCAGGAACACTATTTCGTAATGACGCATTGCTGCTCCCCACGGTTTGAAGCCGCCCGGCGCACCGGTGCGGCAAGGAGCCGCCGGCAAGCGCCGACGGGGGCGCCATTCTATTGGCCGCGTGCGGAAATGGCAAACTGGCGATCAAATTCCTCACACAGCGCCGTCAGGCGTTTTTCCGACACCGGCGCCAGCGTCTTGAGTTGCTGTGCATGAAGCGAGATCCGGTATTCCTCGAGCAAAAACCGAAAGCGCTCCAAAGCCGCTTCCGCTGCGTCGGGACCGTCGGCGCCATGGCCCCGGTCGAACAGCCGCCCGTCGCGCCAGCCCGCCAGCCGCGCCTGCCACCAGGCGACAAATCCTTCGATAACCCGGGTAGCGGCGGCATCGCGCTCGACCTGTCCGGGCAGGCGTTCGAAGCGCGCGCAAGCGGCCTGAAAGTAGCGCGGATACTGATCCAGCCACTGCGCGCCGGTGTCACGCAGAAAATGGGGACGCAGCAAAAAGTCGAGTTGCGCGCGTCCGTCGGCGACCACCGCGGGATAGCGCGCTTCGCGCTCCCTATGCAAGGCCCGCAACCGTTTCAGCACGTCGCCCCAGGCGAGTACCTGAGCCGCCAGCCGCTGCGCCACGGCGATCACTTCCGAGCGGTTCGCGAGGCAGGCCGCAAAGGCGGCGGCGTTCCGGGGCGTGGGGCGCCCCGCGAAAAGCGCGCGCAGCAAGGCGGCTTCCACAAGATCCTCGACCAGGGTTTCCCGGGTTGGCAGTTGGGCGGCGGCCAGCGCCAGCGCCGCGCCCTTGAACAGCTCCTTCCGTAAATACTTGAGGGTAGTGGCAAGCTCGGCCGCCGCCAGCCGGAGCAAACCCAAGCGGGTGTGCTCCGCGGCCGCGGCAGGCGTATCAAACAGCCGCACGGCGGCGCTGTCGCCTTCATCCACCAGCCCGGGATAGGCGGTGACGCGCAGTCCGCCGCGGGTCAGGGTCACGGCTTCCGGCAGAGTCTCCAGCGTCCAGCGCTTGAGGCCGGCCACTTCCAGACCAGCCCCGTCACCACCGCCTCCGTCCGACTCGCGCAGAGACGCCCGCACGGTGTCGCGATACCGACGCTTTAGCACCGCGAGGTCGCGGCCCTGATCGATAAGCGCGCCCCGCTCATCTTCGAGGCGAAAATTGACGCTATAGAAAGCATCCAGACGCTCCGGCTGCCAGGCGTCCGGAGGCACCGCCAGCCCCGCCACGCGGCGAATGCGCTCGCTGAGCACGGCAACCAGCGGGCGATCCCCGGCTTCGACAGCGGCCAGCAGGCGATCCACGGTATCCGGCACCGGTACCAGCGGCCGCCGCCACTGGCGCGGCAGCGTTTTCACCAGCTCGATGCATTTGTCCCGCAACAGGCCCGGCACCAGCCACTCGAAGCGGTGCGCCGGCACTTCGTGGAGAATCGCCACGGGCACCAGGATGCTGATGCCGTCCTCGGGATGGCCGGGCTCGAAGCGGTAGCGCACGGCGTAATCGCGTCCATTCCAGGTGATCACGCCGGGAAACTGGGCGACTTCGCTCGCGGCCGGGGCGTTGCGCAGCAGGCGTTCGCGGGGTACCCACAGCAGTTCCGGATGGCCCTGCTCCGCGGCTCGTCGCCAGCGTTCGAACGCCCGCAGACTGACCACGTCGGCGGGTACCCGCTCGTCGTAAAACGCGTAGAGCTCGCGCTCGTCGGCGACCATGTCGCGGCGCCGGAAGCGCTCCTCGAGATCGTGCAGCTCCGCCACCAGCGCGGCATTGCACACAAAAAATTCGCCCTTGCCGCCGCGCGCATAACCGCCATCCACCAGCGCGCCCTGGATGAACACCGCTCGCGCCAGCACCGGATCGATGGCACCGTAGGCCACCGCCTTGCGTTCCTGGATCACGAGACCGTAGAGGCTCTGCTTCTCCCACGCCATGACCTGGCCGGTGCGGGCGCTGTAATGGGGTTCGCTGTAACTTTTTTTGACGAGATGGGCGGCGAGTTCCACCAGCCACTCGGGCTCGATGGCGCCGCAGTTGCTGGCGTAGAGGCGGCTGGTTTCGATCAGTTCGGCGGCCATGATCCAGCGCGGCGCGGCTTTGACCACCGCCGAACCCGGGAAAATGAAAAACTTCTGATTGCGCGCACCCTGATATTCGCGGCTGTCGCCACGCAGCCCGACCAGCGTCAGCAGTCCCGCCAGCAGCGCCCGATGGATCTGCGGTGTTGTTGCCGGCAGCTCGCTGTCGCGCCAACCCAGCTCGCGGCAGACCAGATGCAACTGATGGTGCAGATCGCGCCATTCCCGCAAGCGCAGCACCGAAACAAACTCGCGGCGGCAATGGCTCTCGAATGCACTGCGACTGAGCTCCTGGCGCTTAAGCTCCGCGTGGCGCCATAGATTGAGCAGCGCGACAAAGTCCGAGTGCGGATCGGCCCACTGGCGGTGACGCTCGTCGGCCGCCTGGCGCTTGTCGGCGGGACGCTCCCGGGGATCCTGCACACTCAGTCCCGCGACGATGACCAGCGCTTCACTCAGGCAGCCTTCCGCCACCGCAGCCACCAGCATGCGTCCCAGACGGGGATCGACCGGCAGCCGCGCGAGCGTCCGGCCAATATCGGTGAGCGCGCTCTCGGCGTCGATGGCGCCCAGTTCCGCCAGCAGCTGAAAGCCGTCATTGACCAAACGCCCGTCGGGAGAATCGAGAAACGGGAAATCCCGCACATCCCCGAGGCGCAGCTCCAACATGCGCAGAATCACCGCCGCCAGATTGGTGCGCTGGATTTCCGGATCGGTGTATTCGGGACGCGCGGCAAAATCGTCTTCGCCGTAAAGCCGCACGCAGACACCGGGGCCGATGCGACCACAGCGCCCGGCGCGCTGATTGGCGCTGGCCCGGGAAATCGCCTCGATGGGCAGGCGTTGCACCTTGGTGCGGTAGCTGTAACGACTGATCCGCGCGCGCCCTGTATCCACCACATAGCGAATACCGGGGACCGTGAGCGAGGTTTCCGCCACGTTGGTCGCCAGTACCACCCGCACCCCCCGATGCGCCTGGAACACCCGGCTCTGCTCGGCCAGACTCAGCCGCGCATACAGCGGCAGCACCTCGACCCCGTTCAGCGCCAATTTGCGCAGCGCCACCGAGGCTTCGCGAATCTCGCGCTCGGAGCTGAAAAACGCCAGCACATCGCCGCGCCCCGGCGCGGTGACCAGATCGGCAATCGTCGTCACCGCCGCCGCCACCGGATCGGCATCCGCTTCGGGCGGTGGCCGATAGCGGATTTCCACCGGATACCCACGACCCGACACTTCAATCACCGGAGCGCCATCGAAATGGCGCGCAAACCGCTCCACATCGATGGTGGCCGAGGTGATGATGATCTTGAGGTCGGGGCGCTGGGGCAGGATCTGCTTGAGATAACCCAGTAGAAAATCGACATTGAGGCTGCGTTCATGGGCCTCGTCGATGATCAGGGTATCGTAGCGCTGGAGCAGCCGGTCGCGCGGAATTTCCGCCAGCAGCACACCGTCGGTCATGAGTTTGATCAGCGTGCGTTCGCCGCTTTGATCGGCGAACCGGACCTGATAACCCACCAGTCCGCCGAGCAGGACGCGCAACTCCTCGGCGATGCGGCTCGCCACGGTGCGCGCGGCGATCCGGCGTGGCTGAGTGTGCCCGATCAGGCCGCGGGCGCCGAGGCCCAGTTCGAGACAGATCTTGGGCAACTGGGTGGTTTTGCCAGAGCCGGTTTCACCGGCAAGGATGACGACCTGATGATCGCGGATGGCCGCCGCAATATCCTCGCGCCGCCCCACGACGGGCAATTCGTCGGGATAGTTGATGGCGGGAACGCTGTCGCGCCGCGCCTGCACCGCGGCGCAGGAAGTGGCGATGCGGGCTTCCAGACCGGGGAGGTCGCGCTCGACCGGGAGATTCTGCGCAAGGCGACGGGCAATGCGCGCCAGTGCGCGCCGCAGGTCCGCGACCTGATGACTCAGACACTGATCGACTTTCGCGTTGAGCGGCGTCAGCCTGTCGGGCCCGACAGGTTGCCGCGCCGGCGACGGCCCAGACATGGCGCGGCTCGCGCTACTTGGCCAGCAGCGAGATCCCCTGTTCCAGCCCGCCAAGGGTGAGCGGGAACATGCGGTCTTCGAGCACGCCGCGCACGCGCTGAATGGTGGGAGTGTGCTCCCAATAGTCGTGGCGCACCGGATTCAACCAGATCATCTTGGGATAGACCTGGGCGAGGCGCTCGAGCCATTCGATCCCGGTCTCCTTGTTGTAGTACTCGACACTGCCGCCGGGACTTTCGAGTTCATAAGGCGACATCGAGGCATCGCCGACGAAAATTACCTTGTAGTCGGCGGCGTAGGTGCGCAGCAGGTCGATGGTCTCGGTTTTTTCGTTGTAGCGGCGGAAATTGTCCTTCCACACATAGTCGTACAGCGCATTGTGGAAATAAAAATACTGAAGATGCTTGAACTCGGTCCGCACCGCGGAAAACAGCTCTTCGCAGGTGCGCACATAGGGGTCCATGGAACCACCGACGTCGAAGAAAATCAGCACCTTCACCGCGTTGCGGCGCTCCTGCACCATCTTGATATCGAGAAGACCGGCGTTCTTGGCGGTGGAGCGGATGGTGTCGTCGAGATCCAGCTCTTCCTCGGCGCCGGTGCGGGCGAACTTGCGCAAGCGCCGCAGGGCGACCTTGATATTGCGGGTGCCGAGTTCGATGGTGTCGTCCAGATTCTTGAATTCGCGCTTCTCCCAGACCTTGAGCGCTTTCTTCTGCCCGCCCTCGCCGCCGACCCGCACACCTTCGGGGTTGTAGCCGCTGTTGCCGAACGGCGACGTGCCCTTGGTGCCGATCCATTTGTTGCCGCCTTCGTGACGGCCTTTCTGCTCCTTCAGGCGCGCCTTGAATTCCTCGATCAGCTTTTCCAGGCCGCCCAGACTCTCGATCTTGGCTTTTTCCTCGTCGGTCAAACTCTTCACGAACTCCTGCCGCAACCATTCCTCGGGAATCAGGATATTGAGAAAATCGTCGAGGGTTTCCAGGTCCTTGAAATACAGAGCGAAGGCACGGTCGAACTTGTCGTAATAGCGCTCGTCCTTGACCATCGCGGTGCGCGCCAGCAGATAGAAATCGTCGACGCTGCCGAAGGCGACGTGCTTCTGCAACGCCTCCAAAAGGGTCAGGAGTTCCTTGATGGAAACCGGAATCCCGCCCGTCTTGAGCGCAAAAAAGAAGTTCAGCAACATTTAGCTATGCTTCTCCCGGCGCGTCATGAACGCCAAACGTTCGAGCAAATGCACATCCTGTTCGTTCTTCAGCAGCGCACCGTACAGCGGCGGAATCGCCTTGGTGGGGTCGCGCTGCTTGAGGATTTCATCGGGAATGTCGTCGGAAAGCAACAGTTTCAGCCAGTCCACCAGTTCGGAGGTGGAGGGTTTTTTCTTCAGACCCGGAATCTTGCGCACATCGAAGAATACGTCGAGCGCTTCATCGACCAGGGATTTCTTGATGCCCGGATGATGCACATCCACGATGCGCAGCATGGTTTCGCGATCCGGGAAATTGATGAAGTGAAAGAAACAACGGCGCAGGAAAGCGTCGGGCAATTCCTTTTCGTTGTTGCTGGTGATGATGATGATCGGACGGTGTTTGGCGACCACGCGCTCGCCGGTTTCATACACATAAAACTCCATGCGATCGAGTTCCAGCAACAGGTCGTTGGGGAACTCGATGTCGGCCTTGTCCACTTCATCGATCAGCAGCACCACCTGCTCGTCGGCCTCGAACGCCTCCCATACCTTGCCGCGCTTGATGTAGTTGGCGATGTCATGGACCTTGTCGCCACCCAGTTGCGAATCGCGCAGCCGCGACACGGCATCGTATTCGTACAGACCCTGCTGGGCTTTGGTGGTCGACTTGATGTGCCAGGAGATCAGACGCTTGCCCAGTGCCAAGGCCACCTCTTCGGCGAGCATGGTCTTGCCGGTGCCCGGCTCGCCCTTGATCAGCAGCGGGCGCTGCAGGATAACCGCCGCATTGACGGCCATCTGCAGGTCGTCGGTGGCGACATACCGTTCTGTACCGGTGAATTGCATCTTGATCTCCTGGAACCATGAAAAAATCGAATGCGCCGCATTCTACGGCAAGCCATTGTTGCTTCCAACCCGGGTTCCTGACCCTCTGCGGGCCCATTTTTCCTGCTGGGAAGCGGCACTTTCCGGCGCTGGCCCCACGGCGAAAGTGGGCTCCTGCCGGCCGCGCCGGGGTGCGGGAGCTGGCGCAGACTTGGCCGCTTTTGACGCCGCTTCCCGGCGGGGCCGGAAGATCAGCCACAGCCCGAGCGTCAGCGCATAGAGCAGACCGAACACCGCCAGCAACGGCAGCACGCCACGGAGCAGGGCATCACCACGCTCTGGACCGATGGCGTCAAACAGCATCACACCCCAGGCCGGGGCGAGATAATGCATGTCGCGGTACGGGAACATCGGCGTCGCGAGCAGCGTGATGACCGCGACGCGCGCGACGGCGCGGAGTGGAAATCCGGGCAGCGGCCGGGTAATCCGCCACAGCGGCGCCAGCACCAGCAGCACGCCCAGGTAATAGCCGACCAGGCCCCAGAAATAATTCTCTTCGCTGTACACGCAACCTACCCCACCCAGCGGACGACATGATCGGCCAGTGCATCCGGATGCACGAATTCCTCCGAGACTACCCGATCCCGCACCGAAATACCCGCCGCGTGGACGCTGTCCGGATCGCCCGAGATCAGGGGATGCCAGTCGGGGAGCGGCTTGCCCTCGGCCATCAAACGATAAGCGCAGGTGTCCGGTAGCCAGCCGGTGGCGGACACGACAACGGGGTTCAACACCTGACAGTCGGAAACGCGCTGCTGGCGATGGCCATAGTCGCGGCACCGGCAGCGCCGGATATCCAGCAGCCGGCAGGCGATGCCGGTATAGGCGATTTCGCCGCTGTCCGCGTCCTCCAGTTTCAGCAGGCAGCAGCGACCGCAGCCATCGCAGAGCGATTCCCACTCAGTGGCATCGAGTTCGGTGAGCGTCTTGCGCTCCCAGAAAGGCTCCATCAGCCGCTCCGAGGCAATTTCTCGTTGCGCCCGGCGATCACCGCGATCTCGGCATCCGGCAACGGCGGCAACTGGAGAAACCAGCCGCGTTCACGCAGCGCCGCCAGCACTTCGTCGGTGCTGGCACGCGCCAGCTTCCGGTCCGGCGTCAGCGTCAGGGTCAACGCCAGCTCGGGAGTGCCGAACCGCTGCAACAGATCGTCCGGCACCGGCGCGAGGTCCTGCTCCCGGGTGACGTACAGATACATTTCGCTGCGCCGCGCACTGCGGTACACTTTGCACAGCACTTTGTCCGGCATGGTCATGGGCTAGTCGAGCTCCAGGCGCGCACGAAATCGAGGAGTTGCGCCCCCACCATATCGCGGCGCCAGCCCGTCGCCAGCACCGCCGGCAACTGTGGCGCGCCGCCACTCCAGGAGCGCGCGAGCTGCTCCAGATCGACGCGCCGCACCAGCATTTCGGGGGCGATGCCGAATTCGCCGGCGCGCTCGGCCAGCCAGTCGCGACAGGCCCGCACCAGCTCGCGCGCCGTGCGGCTGAGGGGCTCCCCCTCCAGCGGCTCGGGAAACTCCGCCGCCGGCACCGCCGCGGCCCGGGCCAGCGCGGCCAGAAGCTCCGTTCCGTAGTCGCGCGCGGTGCGGGGCCGCAGGTCGCCGATGCGGGCCAGCGCGGCGCGCTCCACCGGTCGCGCCTGCACCAGTGCGAGCAATTCGACGTCGTTAACGACATGCCCCCGGGGGCGATCGCGACGCCGCGCCTCACCTTCGCGCCAGGCGGCCAGCTCCCGCAGCGCCGCGAGATCCCGCGGTCCCAAACGTCCGGCGCCCTTGACGCGACGGTATTGCTGTTCCGGCGGCGTCTCCTGCGCGGCCTGCGCGAGGATCGCCGTCATCTCGGCCGCGATCCAGTCCGCGCGGCCCAGGCGCGCGCCGGCCTCAACCAACTGGCGGTACGCCGGAAAGAGGTAGTGCACATCGGCCGCAGCGTAGGCGAGCTGAGCCGCCGACAGCGGGCGCTGCAACCAGTCCGAGCGGGTCTCCTGCTTGCCGATCTCAACATCCAGCAGCCGCTTCACCAGGGCGCTGTAGCCCAGCGAGAACCCGTGCCCAACCATGGCCGCCGCCACCTGGGTGTCATACAGGGGGACGGGCCGGCAGCCCAGAGCGAGGTGCAGCACCTCCAGATCTTCCGAACAGGAGTGCAGCACCTTGATCACGTTCGGATCGGACAGCAGCTCGCCCAGCGGACTCAGATCGCCGAGCGCCACCGGGTCGATCAGCCAGGCGGTGTCGCCATCGCTCACCTGGACCAGCGCCAGACGCGGATAAAAGGTATCCGTGCGCATGAATTCGGTGTCGAGGGTGACCGCCGCGCACCGGCGCCAGTGCGCCGCTGCCGCGACCAGCTCCGCATTCCCGGTGATCAGATGCGTGGGCGGGTGGCCGGTCACGAGAACATGCGCCGGCGGCTGGCAAACGCGTGCGACAGGGTGCCGCCGTCGACGTATTCCAGTTCGCCGCCGAGCGGTACGCCGTGGGCGATCCGGCTCACCGATATCCCCATGGCGGTCGCGTGCTCACTGATGAAATGCGCGGTGGCTTCACCTTCCACCGTGAGGTTGGTAGCCAGAATCAGTTCCTCGATGGGTTCCCCGGCAAGCCGCCGCAGCAATTGATCGATGCCGATCTCCTCCGGCCCCATGCCATCGATGGGCGACAGGCGCCCGAGGAGCACGAAATAGCGGCCCTGGTAGCTCCCGGATTGCTCGATGGCAAACAGGTCGGCGGGGGTCTCCACCACACACAGCAGTTTCGGGTCGCGGCGCGCGCTGGCGCAGATGCGGCATTCCTCGGCCTCGGTGAGCGCGCGACAGCGGCGGCAGCGCCCGACACGCTCCGCTGCCGCCGTGATCGCGCCGGCCAGCCGCAGCGCCCGCTCCCGGTCGCGCTCCAGCAGATGCAAGGCCATGCGCTGGGCGCTTTTGGGCCCCACGCCCGGCAGGCAGCGCAGGGCGTCGATAAGCTCGCTGATCAGGCCGTCGAACACGGGATCAAAACGGCAGCTTGAAGCCGGGCGGCAGCGGTATGCCGGCCGTGAGTCCGCCCATCAATTCCTTCTGATGCGCCTCCACTTTGCGCGCGGCGTCATTCACTGCGGCGGCCAGCAGATCCTCGAGAATTTCGACGTCTTCAACCAGCAGGCTCGGATCGATGCTGACCTTGCGCACATCGTGGCGCCCCGTCATCCGCACCTTCACCAGCCCCGCGCCCGCCTCTCCCACCACTTCGGCGGCACCGGCTTCCTCTTGCAACTTCTGCATTTTCTCCTGCATCTGCCGCGCCTGTTCCATCAAATCGTTCAGACCTTTCATGACTACCTCACTCGTCCAGAGGGACCACGGTATCTTCGAGCAGGACGCCGTTGAAACGTGCCATCAGCGCGCTCACCAGGGGATCGGCGCGCAACGTCGCCACGGCCGCGAGCTGCCGCTCCCGGCGGTGGCGCACTTCGACCTCGCGGGGCGATTCCGCCTGGAGCGCGCCCGAAGCAATCTCCACGTGCACGGGAGACGCAAAATACCGGCTCAGCGCAGCTTCGATGCGCTCCCGATGACTCCCGTCATAGAGCGCGTCGCTGCGGGCATCGAGCCGGAACACCAAACGACTGCCCACGCATTCCACCAGTTCCAGATTGGCGGCGGAATTGGCGACCACGCCGCCCAATGCAAGTTCTTTACACACCGCCGGCCACTGCGCGGGACCAAACTGTTCCAGCGCGATGGTGGAACCGGGCACCGGAGCCGCCGTAGCGGGCGGCGCGGGTACCTCTGCTTTCGGCGTCGGTTCAGGCTCAGGCGCGACAGCCGACGCACTTACTGCTCGCGGCGGCGGCGCGAGCGCGACTTCAGCCGTCGGAACGGGCTTTTTTGCCGCGGGCGGCACCTCCCGCGCCGCCGTTGCCGCCGGCTCGCCCCGGGGGTCAGTAACGGACGGCACCGGCTCGAACGCCAGTTGCCGCAGGAGAATCATTTCGAACCCGACGCGCAAATCGCCGCTGTGGGGCAGATCGCGCCGTCCCAGCAGACAGATCTGATAGAAGAGCTGCACCGTCTCCCGCGTCAGTTGCGCGGCCAGCTCGCGGATTTCCGCGGCGTTGCCACCGCGCGGGTCCAGCGCCTCCGGCACCGTCTGCGCCACCGCCACCTGATGCCAGATCGCGATCATGTCGGCGAGCGCGGCGGCGTAATCCGGTGCGAGTTCGGCCAGTCGATCCACCAGCCCAAGCACGGCGGAGCCGTCGCCTGCGGCCAGTGCCTGACATATTTTCAGCACGGTGGAGCGGTCGATGGTGCCCAGCATGGCGCTCACCTCTTGCTCGGCGATCTGGCCGCTGCCGTGGGCGATCGCCTGGTCGGTGAGGCTCAGCGCATCGCGCATGCTGCCGTCGGCGGCGCGGGCCAGCGCCCAGAGACTGGCTTCGTCGCTGGGAACCTGCTCCTCCCGCAATACCATGGTCAGGTGCTCGACGATGCGCTCCGGCGCGAGGTTCTTGAGATTGAACTGGAGACAGCGCGACAGGATGGTGACCGGCAGGCGCTGGGGATCGGTGGTGGCGAGCAGGAACTTGACGTGGGGCGGCGGCTCTTCGAGCGTCTTCAACAGGGCGTTGAAACTGTGCCCGGACAGCATGTGCACCTCATCGATCAGGTACACCTTGTAACGCCCGAGTGTCGGCGCGTACTGCACATTGTCCAGCAGGTCGCGGGTATCCTCGACCTTGGTGCGCGACGCCGCATCGACTTCGATCAGATCGACAAAGCGGCCCTCCGCCAACTCGACGCAGGCGCCGCACGTGCCACAGGGTTTCGAACTCACCCCGGTTTCGCAATTGAGGCATTTGGCGAGAATGCGGGCGATGGTGGTCTTGCCCACGCCGCGGGTGCCGGTGAACAGATAGGCGTGGTGCAGCCGGCCCTGGTCGAGCGCATTGATCAGGGCCTTGAGCACATGCTCCTGCCCGACCATTTCGGAAAAAAAGCGGGGCCGCCACTTGCGGGCAAGCACCTGATAGCTCATGGGAATTTGCGCCTGTGGGAATGGCGTCGTCGCGACCGGCGGTCATTATAGGCCGACGGCGTCCGGTTGGTGACAGCCCCGCGAGGACGCCCCGGTGCGCAATCGAATCGCGAAGCGCTGTCCGGACCGGAATGGGTGGCAACCCCTGCCAGCGAACCCCCGGCACGCGAAGTCGCTGCTACCGTTGCTCCCTTCCGGGCCTGGCGGGGTTCACAGTTGTTCGCCGCGGGGAACCGGCAGGGGCCACCATTGCGGAGCGCGATTATCCGGGCTGGGCGAGAACGACGCAACCTCCACCGCAAACCCCGGCTTCCGGCACCATCCACCCCTGCCACTGGAGAACCAGAACCTGTCCGTAAACAACTCATGCTGATTCGGCGGCGGGCCAGGCCAAGGGATCCACGCCGGGCGTTCGAAGGCATCGTGTATGTCCGGCGTGTCAGCGGAAAGCGCGCCCTGCCGGGCGCTGACGCAAACATTCCCGATTCAAGATCCGCGGCGATCGAGGCCCCTGCGGGCAACCGGCCAGAGAGAAGTATTGCGCGACATACGCGTGGCCGACAACACAGGCGGCGATAAAATCTCGCTCTTTGCTTCTGGGGACCAAGGCACCGGGGAATTTTCGCAATGGAAAGTTGCGCTCAGCATGGAAAATGCTGCGGTGGCGAATCACGAGATCAATTTCGTTGTTCTTATGGGCGATAATTTTTGGGGTGACCGCATTCAATCGACGCATGACAAACAGGTCGTCGCGAAGCGCAGGGCGCACAGCGACCACGACGTATCAACCGGATGGGGGAGGAAGCGAGCACCACGCCACGAAGCCGATGGTCGCCACCGCTGTGTTTCAACAAGCGGCTACTCCACGCGGTTGATCAGCTGCCCGCAGCGCCAGGCCCGCACGTTGGCGGCGACGCCGTCGAGCAGGCGCTGGCGGCTTTCGCGGCTGACCCAGGCGCAATGCGGCGTTATCAGCAGATTGGGAATGGCGGGATCGAGCAGCGGATGATGGTGCGGGGGAGGTTCGGCTGATAGCACATCGAGCGCGGCACCGCCCAGATGACCGCTCAGCAGGGCGTCCTTCAGCGCGTGTTCATCGACGAGTCCACCGCGCGCCGTGTTGATCAGCAAGGAACCGGGTTTCATGGCGTGCAGGAAATCACGGTCGACCAGCTTTTCCGTTGCGCTATCGAGTGGACAGTGCAACGAGATCACGTCGCTCCGCGCGCACAGCTCGGCGAGCGGCACCCGCCCCGCCGCGACGACCACACCCGGGCGCAGGCTCGCGCCGATCAGCACCCGCATCCCCAGGGCCTCGACCAGCCGCGCCACTTCCCGGCCCAGCGCGCCATAACCGATGATCCCGCATGTTCTACCCGCGAGCTCCAGTACCGGGCGGTGCATCAGGCAAAAGGCCTTGGCGCGCGACCAGTCGCCGGCGCGCACATCGGCGGCGTAGTCATGCCAGCGGGTGGCGAGGGCGAGCAGCAGCGCCAGCACATGCTGGCCGACGCCAGGCGTTGCGTAATCGCAAACATTGCACACCGCAATGCCACGTTCGCGCGCGGCGTCGAGGTCGATATTGTTGACGCCAGTGGCGGACACGCAGATCAGCCGCAGCGCGGGTGCGGCGGTCATGGTCTCCCGGCTTATCGGCACCTTGTTGGTAACCACCACCGTACAGCCGGCGAGCCGCTCGATGAGCTGGGCCGGCGCGGTGGCGCTATGCCACTGCCATTCGTCCAGACTGGCGTCCAGCGCGGCCAGATCGAGATCCGCCGGATGCAGGGTATCGAGGTCGAGCACTACGCCACGCATCGGGAACCCGCTATCGCGCTGAACAGATTCCCCCGGCTCGCCACTCGGTTCGGAACAAAATGTCAGCAGCCCTTGAATACCGGCGTGCGCTTCTCCAGCGCCGCGTCGATGGCTTCCAGATGATCTTCGGTATTCTGCAAGGTCGCCTGCATGCCGGCCGCCATTTCGAGCGCGGCGGTCAGCGGCATGTGCTGGGATTCCACCAGCAGTTTTTTCGCGTAGCGCACGCCCATCGGCGGATGCGCGACGATGCGCCTGGCCATCGCGAGCGCGGCGTCCAGCAATTGCTCGTGGGGCACGACCTCGGACACCATGCCCCAGCGCTCGGCTTTGTTGGCGTCGATCATGTCGCAGGTGTAACTCATCTCGCAGGCGCGCGACAGGCCGATCACGCGCGGCAGGAACCAGGCGCCGCCGTCGCCGGGAATCAGGCCGACGCGCATGAAACTCTCGGCGAATACGGCTTTTTCCGACGCGATGCGGATGTCGCACATCATGGTGAGGTCGCAGCCGGCGCCGATGGCGTGGCCGTTGACCGCGCAGATTACCGGCACCGTCAGCTTGGCCATGGTGTGGGGAATCTGCTGGATGCAGTCAATGTACCAGTTGCGAATCTCATGCACGCTGAGGTTTTTCTCCTGCGTCATGGCGCGGATTTCCTTCAGGTTGCCGCCGGACGAAAAGCTCGGACCGGCACCGGTCAGGATCACGCAGCTGATGCCGGTGTCGGCGTTGGCGCGCTTGAGCTGGGCGATCAATGCCGGCACGACTTCGTCGGACAGCGCATTGCGGGTGTCGGCGCGGTTCAGGGTGATGATGGCGATGCGGCCTTCCTGCCGGTACAGCACGGGTTCGGTCATGGGAATCCCTCGGTTGTGGTCTGAATGCGGTGATGACAAAACGGCGGAATACGCTTCTGAAAATCAGCCCGGGGCTAACCGCGGGCGACGTGCGCGCGCAGCACTTCCCGCGCCCGCGCCACCACGGGCGCGTCGATCATCTTGCCCTTGTAGGCAGCGGCGCCACGCCCTTCGGCAAGGGCTTGCTCATAGGCTGCGAGCAAGCCGCGGGCGTGGTCGACTTCCTCGACGCTCGGCACGAACTCCTCGTTCATGATGCCGACCTGGCTCGGGTGGATGCCGAGCGCGCCGACAAAGCCGAGCGCGCGCGCCTGGCGGATGCGGGCGCGGAAGGCGTCGAGATCCGAGTAGTCGGCGATGGAGCCGACAAAACCGAATGGCAGAATGCCGGCGCGCCGCGCGGCGAACACGATCTGCTGGTTGGGTCCGAACAGGCCCTCCGCCGTGGGCTGCATCCCCACTTCGGCGCTGAAATCCTCGGCGCCGAGAAACAACCCGATCAGGCGCGATGACGCACGCGCGATGGCGTCCACCTGCGCAAGGCCACCGACACCTTCGATAAAGGCGAGCAATTTGGTGTGGCCGGGCGTCAGTCCCTTGTCGATTTCAATCTCGTCGATGATCTCGGCGATGAAGGCCAGGTGATCGGCGCTCGCCACCTTGGGTACCGCGATGGTGTGGACCTGCGCGCAGATGCTTTCTTCCAGGTCGCGCACCGCGAGCCGCCAGGGCCGGTTGATGCGCACCAGCACGTCGAGACCGTGGCCGGCGATCTGCGCGGCCGCGCCGGGCACCGCGCCGCGCGCGCTCGCCTTCTCGGGCAGCGGCACGCTGTCTTCCAGATCAAGAATGATGGCGTCGGCGCCGCGGGTGTGGGCCTTGGCGACGAATTTCTCGACATGCGCCGGCACGAACAGCGCCGAACGCCAGGCGGGCAATGGAGTGCTGGCGGTCATCCCGCGTTCCTCAATGTGGCGGTGGCTTGCATGGTGACGGCACCGGTGTGATCCAGCACCCACAGACTCAATCCGGCATCGGTTCGGCAACCCTCGACGCGGAACGTATTGCCGTCGATCAGGGGACGCACGGCGCGGTAGTCGTATTGCGCGATTTCGACGCCGGGCAGCTCGGCGCGCACCAGATCCAGCAACAGGGTCGCCGCCAGCGGCCCGTGCACCACCAGCCCGGCATAGCCTTCCTCGCCCATGGCGTAGTCGCGATCGTAGTGAATGCGATGGCCGTTGAAGGTCAGCGCCGAATAGCGAAACAGCAGCACCGGATCGGGCACCCAGGCGCGGCCGAACTCCGCCGTTGCGGGCGGCGCCACCGGCCTGGGCGCGGGCGCAGCGGGGTCCGGATCTTCGCGGTACACCAGGTTCTGGGTCTCGCGGATCGCGAGCACATCGCGCGCGCGGATTTCATGGGCAACGGTGACGAACACCAGATCACCGGTGCCGCCGCGCTTATGGGTCACGCTCTGCACGGTGCTGGTGCGGGTCGCTTGGTCGCCCACCCGCAGCGGGGCGAGAAACTCGACATTGCCCGAGGCCCACATGCGCCGTGGCAGCGGCACCGGCGGCAGAAAGCCGCCGCGCTCGGGGTGGCCGTCGCGACTGATTTTCGACTGCCGCGCGGCCGGCAGAAAATACAGCCAGTGCCAGGGCCGGGGCAGTTCATCCCCGGCGGCGGGGCCGTGCGCCCAGTCGAGGGTGGCCGCCATGGCTTCCACCTTGGCGGGCGCGATCAGGTCGGTAACGCTTTCCTGGCGGCCCTGCCACTGTTGCAAATGCGCGAGATCGATAGCGGTCATCTCGCCCCCTCAGAACGACTTGGGCATGCCCAGTTCGTGGATGGCCACGTGGGACAGGATCAGGTTGGTGGAGATCGGCGCGGTCTGGTACAGCCGCGTCTCGCGGAATTTGCGCTCGATGTCGTACTCCTGGGTGTAGCCGAAGCCGCCGTGGGTTTGCAGGCAGGTATCGGCCGCGTGCCACGCGGCCTCGGAGCCGGCCAGCTTGCACATGTTGGCCTCGGAGCCGCAGGGCTTGCCGGCATCGAACAGGCGTGCCGCGTTCAACACCATCAGGGCGGCCGCTTCGGTCTCGACATAGGCGCGCGCGATGGGGAACTGGATGCCCTGATTCTGGCCGATGGGGCGGCCGAACACTTCGCGTTCGCAGGCATACTGGCTCGCGCGCTCGAGGAAAAACCGCGCGTCGCCGATGCATTCGGAGGCGATCAGGATACGCTCGGCGTTCATGCCGTCGAGGATGTACTTGAAGCCCCTGCCCTCCTCCCCGATGCGGTTCGCCGCCGGCACCCGCAGGTTGTCGAAGAACAGCTCCGTGGTGGAGTGGTTGATCATGGTCTTGATGGGCTTGATGGTGAGGCCGTTGCCCACCGCCTCGCGCATGTCCACCAGAAACACCGACATGCCATCGGAGGATTTTTTGACTTCCTCGTAAGGCGTGGTGCGCACCAGCAACACCATCAGGTCCGAGTGCTCGGTACGCGAAATGAACACTTTCTGACCGTTGATCACATAGTCGTCGCCGTCACGCACCGCGCGGGTACGGATGCGGGTGGTGTCGGTGCCGCTGGTGGGTTCGGTGACACCGAACGCCTGCAGGCGCAGCGAGCCTTCGGCAATGCCCGGCAAGTAGCGGCGCTTCTGATCCTCGTTGCCGTGCTTGAGCAGGGTGCCCATGGTGTACATCTGGGCGTGACAGGCGCTGCCGTTGCAGCCGGAGCGCTGGATTTCTTCGAGCACCGCGCAGCCCGCTTCGATGGGAAGGCCGGCACCGCCGTATTCCTCAGGAATCAGCACCGACAAAAAGCCCGCCTCGGTGAGCGCGCGCACGAAGGCGGTGGGATAGGTGTGGGTGTCGTCCAGCGCGCGCCAGTATTCGCCGGGGAACTGGCTGCACAGCTTGGCCACGGCTTCGCGGATTTCGGGATAGTTTTGGTTGGTGCTGCTCATCGGAATACTCGTTGCACGGGTCGCGGAAAGGGCCGGCGGGCGGCCGGGCCCGGGGATTCTATAGGCTGGAGCGCCGACCGGCAAAACCGGCGACCGCGCCGCAACCGGCGGATCAACCTGTTCCGGGTTTGCCGAAGGGCGAAGCGCATTCGCCCCTTGAACCGCGGACCTTCAGCCGCTCGCGAGACCGGGAAAGCTCGCGCGCAGCCCGTCGATGACGAACTGCACCGCGAGCGCCGCGAGCAGGATGCCCAGCAGGCGCATGATGACGTTGATCCCGGTTTCGCCCAGCGCCCGTTCCACCCGCGTGGCGGCAAGAAACATGACCAAGGTGATGGCGAGCACCGCCAAGCTCAGAACGAGCACCATCAGGCTGGTTGCGAGTCCCTGTTCGTGAGTGAGCAGCATCACCGTGGTCAGCGCGCCCGGTCCCGCGATCAGCGGGATGGCGAGAGGAAACACCGCGATGTCAGCGCGCCGCGCCGCCTCGTTCTGCTCCCGCACGGTGGCGGAACTCAAGCCCGAGTGGCGCACCAGCAGCATGTCCATCGCGATCAGGAACAGCAGCACGCCGCCCGCGATGTGAAACGCCGGCATGCCAATGCCGAGATAGTCGAACAGCCAGCCACCGGCGAAGATGAAAAAAGCGAGTACGCCAGCCGCGATGGCCACCGCCTTGGTAGCGGTGCGGCGTCGCTCCTGGTGGGTTTTTCCCGCGGTGAGCACGGAGAACATAGGCGTCAATCCAAAGGGATCAATGACCACCAGGAGCAGCACAAAAGCCGCCGGGGCCATGCCGAGCACAGCGCTCAGGCCCTCAGGCATTGGCCCGATGCCGCGCGCGGCGGGCGCGCACCCGCTGGTTGAGCATTTCCACGCCGAAGCTGAACGCCATCGCAAAGTAGATGTAGCCTTTGGGGATATGGAATTCGAGACCATCGGCGATCAGCGCCGTGCCCACCAGCACCAGAAACGACAATGCCAGCATTTTCAGGGTCGGATGCTTGGTGATGAAATCGCCCACCGCGCCCGCGAACAGCATCATGAAAATAATCGCGATCACGACGGCGATCACCATCACCGGCAGGTGATCCGCCATGCCGACCGCGGTGATGACCGAATCCAGGGAGAACACCAGATCCAGCAGACCGATCTGGACCAACATCAGAGGGTAACTGGCATTCCCGGGTGGTCCCGGCACCTCCAGTTCGTGCGCTGGATCCAGTACATCCATTTCGTGCCCGATTTCCATGGTCGCCTTGACCAGCAGAAACAGTCCGCCCAGGATCAACACCAGATCGCGCCCGGAGATACCCTGACCGAGTACCGTGAACAGGTCGGCGGTGAGCTTCACCAGCCAGGCGAGCGACGTCAGCAGCACCAGCCGCAAACCCAGCGCCAGGGTGAGACCGATAAAGCGCGCGGACTTTTGCTGCTCCTTGGGCAGGCGCTGCACCAGAATCGCGAGAAAAATGATGTTATCGATACCGAGCACGACTTCGAGCGCGGTCAGGGTGGCCAGCGCCATCCAGGCTTCGGGCTGGGCGATCCATTCGAACATAGACAAACTCCAAAATGTGGTGGGAAAAATCGCGGGCGATTGCGGCACAAGCTTCTGCACGCGAATACCGGCTCCGCCGCTGTCGGAGCCGTCTCGCACGTTTTCAGGTCTATCCCGGCACTGTCACCGGATGCATCAAAGCGAAATGGTTTTACTGGCCGCCGTCAAGTCGACGCTATGGCGATGCCGTCATCGCGCAACCAGACATACACCGCGGGCACGACGATCAGGGTCAGCACGGTGGAGGAAATCAGCCCGAAGATCAGCGCGACACCCATGCCGTGCAACATGGCGTCGGGCAGGATGAAAATCCCGCCGGCGATACCCGCCAAGGCCGTCAAAATAATGGGCTTGGCACGAATGGCGCCCGCTTCCAGTGCCGCGCGCCGCATGGGCACGCCGCTGCGGACATTCACCTGAATGAATTCGATCAGCAGGATCGAGTTGCGCACCACGATCCCGGACAACGCGATCAGGCCGATGGTCGAAGGCATCGAATAGGTCGAACCCATGATCCAGTGGCCGACAATGATGCCGGAGAAGCTGAGGGGTACCGGCAGCAACACCACCAACGGCGTTTTGAAACTGCGAAACTGACCGACCACCAGAATGTAAATCCCCAGCAGCGCGTAGCCGAACGCCGCGCCCAGCTGGACAAAGGTTTCGCGGGTCACATCCCACTCTCCCATCCACAACAGCGACGGCTTGCTCTCGTCCTCGGGTTGTCCGAAATACCGTACCGGAAGGGTTTCACCCCCCGGCCAGTCGGCCTTTTTGATCAACTGTTCCACCGTGTGCAACGCGTACATGGGCGCGTCGTAGGGCAGACCGCGAATGCCCGCCGTCACCATGTCGGCAAAGCGGCCATCGCGCCGGAAGATGGGATAGGACGCCGGCTCGCGCTCGATGTGTACGACGTCGCCCAGCTCGCGCAGCTCACCGGTCAGCGTCGGAATCGGTGTGGACAGCAGCCGTTCCCCCAGGATCAGCGCTTCGCGGGGTGCCTGCAACAGGATGGGAAGCGGATTCTGCCCATCGCCCCGCTGCGATACACCCAATGCGGCACCGTTCAACAGGGCATCCAGGGTGCGGTACACAACACCTTCATCGACCTGGTGGAATTCCAGGCTGTCCTGGTCGATCGCTATCCGCAATCGTTGCGTCGGATTACCGAACGAGTCGTCGCTTTGCGCGAGCTCCGGCACCTGATCGATGAGCTTGCGGACCTGGCGCGCCGTCGCCCGGCGGGTCTCGGCATCCGGCCCGTAAATCTCCGCGATCACAATGTAGGGCGCCGGCGGCCCCGGCGGCGATTCGACAATTTTCACGGTGCCGTTTTCCGGCAACTTCAGATTTTTCAGGCGCTCGCGAATCTCGATGGAGAGATCATGGCTTTCGCGGTCGCGATCCCAGGTCGAGAGCAGACGCAAGCGCAGTTCACCCTGTTCGGGCAGGCTGCGCATGTAATCCTGGCGCACCAGGCCATAAAAATCGAACGGCCCCGTGCCGCCCGCGTAAATCTGCATATTCTGGATTTCAGGGATATCGCCAACCAGTCCGGCCAGCTGCATCAACACTCGCTCGGTGGCTTCGAGCGTCGAACCTTCGGGCAAATCGACCTGGATCTGGAGATCCTGCTTGTCGTCAAACGGCATGATCTTGAACAGCACGAGCTTGAAATATGGCATCAGAAAGGTGAGAAATGTCAGAAACACCACGCCCAGCAAGGTCAGGCAAGCCCGGCGCGGCGTTCGCAACAGGCCACCGGCGCAACGCCGGAACAGTTGCCCGAAAATACCGCCAGAGGCCTCCGCTTCAGTGTGGGATGAGCCCGTGTTCGCGCGGGCGGCTTCGGCCGCCGTCAGCAATCCCATGTCGTCGCTGCGGTGCGTCAGCCTGAGCATTGCCCAGGGCGCCACCGTCACCGCCAGCAGCAGTGAAAACAGCATGGCGGCAATCGCAGCGACGGGGATGGGTTGCAGAAAAGGGCCGACAAATCCCTGCACAAACAGCAGCGGCAACATCGCCATGACGACCGTGAGGGTCGCGATGATGGTGGGATTGCCGACTTCCGCCACCGCATCCACCGCCGCTTCCGTCCAGGTGCGACCGTTCAGCATGCACCAGTGCCGGGATATGTTTTCGGTTATCACAATGGCATCGTCGGCGAGAATCGCGACGGAAAAAATAATGCCGTACATGGTCAGGCGATTGAGGGTGATGCCGAACGACCAGCACACAAAAAATGTCAGCAAGATGGTAGCCGGGATGACGATCAGCACCACCACACCTTCGCGCCAGCCCAGAAAGCCGACCATGATCAGGACGATGACCAGGGTCGCCAGGGCCAGGTGCAGCATCATTTCGTTGGACTTGTGGCGCGCGGTCTCGCCATAGTCGCGGCTGACCGACACAGCGACACCCTCGGGAATCAGCCGGCCGCGCACAAGCTCGAGTCGCTTCAGTACGTCTTCGCTGATCTGCACACCATTCGCACCCTTGCGCTTGCCGATCGCCAGCGTTACCGCAGGCAAGGGTTCGAAGGAACGGACGCCATCCGCGCCCACGCTGGGCGTCAGGCTCCAGGCACGCTGGGTGGCGATGCCTTCGCCAACCGTCACGCGGGCCACGTCGCGCACATACACTGGCCTGCCGTCCCGGGTGGTGACGACCAGAAGCCCTATATCAGCGTTGTTGCGCAGGCTGCTCCCGATGATCACCGGAGTCGCATGATCGTTGCCACCCAGGGCGCCGGCGACAAAGGTGCGGTTGGCGTTGCGGATTTTGGCGACCAGCTGATCCAGCGTCACACCGTAGAGCGAGAGCAGTTCCGGATCGGGCTCAATGCGTACTTCCTGGGGTTTGCCGCCCACGATATAGGTCAGGCCGACGTCATCGCCCTTGACCAGTTCGTGCTGGAGCTCTTCGGCGAGATCGTAGAGCGCACCCCATTGCCAGCGCCCCTCATTGCCGGGCTTCGGCGCCAGCGTGAGCACAACGACGGCGACATCGTCGATGCTGCGGCCGATCACCAGGGGTTCCCGGATATTCGGCGGCATGCGATAGCGATTGGCATCGATGGCATCGTTCACGCGCGCCACCGCGATATCGTTATCGAAGCGCGCATCGAAGCGGATGGTAAAAACCACGCCATCGTCGCGGGTGGTCGAATAGGTGTGTTCGACGTTGTCGATGCCCTTGAGAATGTCTTCGAAAGGCTTGGTCACCACATCGACGACATCCTCGGCCTTCAGGCCCGAGGTAGTGATGAAAACATCCACGAAGGGGACGGTAATCTGGGGATCTTCCTCCTGGGGCATGCTGGTGAGTGCCATCGCACCCAGCACGAGGGAGACCACGATGATCAAGGGCGTCAGGGTGGAATGGGCAAACGCCCGGGTAATTCGCCCCGCGAAACTGGACCCGGCCACCGTCAGCGCTCCATGACGGCAGTGTCAGCCGGCGCTGCCAGCACATCGCCCTCACGGACTCCGGACAGCACCTCCACTCCGGTTGCCACCGCCATGCCGGGCTGTACGACGACTTCGGCGCCGCTGGCCAAGCGTACAAAGCTCAAGCCGTGGTGACGATAGATGTATTCCCGGGGCACCACCAGAGCGTTTCGTGCATCGGTCGCCACCCATACCCGAATGCGCTCGCCGACGAAGAAGTCACCCAGTCCACTGACTTCGACATCCGCGATGACGCGGCCATTGACCAGCTCGGGATAGATCTGCACGACTTCGCCGTCGCGGCGGCTGCCCTCCCGGAGGGTGTAATCCGGGTCGAGCATGCCCCGGTCGCCCACCAGCACCTTGTCGCCCAGCTTGATAAAGCGCGCGTGGCGCTCGGGAAGCATCAGGCGCAGCACATAGCTCTCCGCCGCGATGGTGGCGATGACTTCGCCGGGCAATATCACACCACCGTTGGTGACATTGACCTTGAGCACACGGCCATTGGCCGGCGCCAGCACCTGGCCCTCGGTTTGCGCCTGGCGAATCACCGCCTGATCGGACCGGGCGGCTGCAATGTTGGCCGTGATGACATCCACTTGCGTGCGCGCTTCATCGTAGGCAGCTTTGCTGATCTTGCCGCTCTGATAGAGCGTGGCAACGCGGGTGAGCGTGGTCGTGGCGAGTTCGAGTTGAGCGTCGAGGGATTGCAATCTGGAGCGCGCGGAATCTACCTGAATACCTTGCTTGGGGTCGCGCACCCGCGCCAGCACCTGTCCGGCCGTTACGATCTGCCCTTCATCGACCAGCAATTCCACGATGGTGCCGCTGATCCGCGCGCGCGCGGGTGTGATGTCCACCGCCTCCACCACCGCGAACAGCGATTTCATGTCCGCCACCGGCTGCGCTGTGACGGTGTGGGTTACAGCGGCGCCCAGGGCCGGGAGCGCCCCCCCCAGTACCAGCGCCGCGGCTGCCATTGCTTTACCCGCCGTGCCCCTCAGACTGCGGATATCAACACAAAAAACCATCATGAAACTCCGTTAATTATGGTGTGCCCCGGGCGCGCGCCGCAATGCGCGGGTGCCAAGGCCGCCGCCATTGTGGAGCAAAATGGGACGCCCTGCCGGGCACCGCCACAGATCCCGCGCAACGCGCTTGCCCGGCATCCTTCGAACCGTGCAGACGGCGGAAAACACCGCCGCGCGCTCCGGGATTGCCGCGGTGCCGGCCGTTATCCGAGGCGCCGAATCCGGCGCCGGAGGTCGGCAAGATCCGGCTTGCCGCCGCCATACATGCCCTCCTCCAGCAAGGCGCTGATGACAGTGGCATCCGCCCCCAGCGCGGGACGTTCCCGCGCCACACGCTCGGCCAGTGCGCGTGGCGCCTCCCCCTGTGCGCGCGTGATGCCGCGTCGCGCGAGCTGCTGGCAATAGCGCTCGAACAGTCGTTCCAGCGCTGGGCGCGGTCGACGCCGCGCCAGGCGCAGTTGCCCGAGCAGAACCGGCAGCAACGCCAGGGCACCGGCGCCCAGGATGAAAAAACCCAGCCGCCAAGGGTCCCAGGCACCCAGCCATCCGGTCAACAGACGTTCCTGCCGGTATTCGTAACCCAGCACCCACTGCGCCCACAGATAGTCGTAATAATCGAGCTGCAAGCGCAGCCGGTCGAGCCAGCGAATTCCGCGAAAGCGCACCAGGGAGAGCGGCGAATCGGCGAGGAAGGCCTGCTCGCCACCCAGTAGGTCGGCAACGCTGGTCTCGATCCGCTCCGGCGCCACGGCGGCAGTGGGATCCACGCGCACCCAGCCGCGCCCGGCGAGCCAGACTTCAGCCCAGGCGTGGGCATCGTATTGATGCACGGTCAGATAACCGGCGTCGGGATGGTATTCGCCGCCCTGGTAACCGACCACGACCCGCGCCGGTACGCCGGCCGCACGCAGGATGAACACGAAGCTGCTGGCAAAGTGCTCGCAGAAACCGCGCTTGGTCCGCCAGAGAAATTCATCCACAGAATCGCGGCCGAGCAGCGGTGCTTCCAGGCTGTAGACATAGTCGCTGTTATAGAGCGCCAGTACGCGCTCGACCAGCGCCGCATCGGAATCCACTTCGCCCCGCCAGCGGGCGGCAAGCTCGCGGGTGCGCGGATTGGCCGCGCCGGGGAGTGCAGTCTCCAGCGCCCGGCGGCCGTCCCCGAGACCCCCGGCGGCGGCGCGGTAATCCATCCAGGAGGTGAGACTGTGGCTCCAGCGGGACGCAACCGGCGTCGCGCGAGTCAACGTCAGGTCGTCATTAAGAGTCACCTCCGGACTTTCCGGGACCGGCGTTTCCAGGGCAAACAGCCAGTTTTCGCCCGAGGGTTCGAGAATCATCTGGTAATGCACCGGCGCGCCGCGTCGCTCCACGGACAGGTCAGGGGACTGCGGCGCCGTGCCTGGATGGCGCGCGGGTTCGATACGCGACCAGTTGCGGCCATCGAAGCGCGACAACACCAGACCGCGCCAATAGAGTTGATTGTGGGGCGGCGGCGCGCCATCGAACTTGACCCGGAACGCCACCTCCCCGGACGCCCCCAACCGGCTCAGGTCGCCGGGCGCGAGCACATCGCTGACGCCGATCGCGCCTTGGCGGGGTTGGGGCACGGTCCACAGCGAACCCAGGCGCGGCATCACCAGAAACAGGATCAGCATCAGTGGCACCGCCTCGGCCAGCAGCAGTGCGGCAGTGCCCATGGGTCGCCAGTAACCCGCCTCCGCGCGGCGATGCAGGGCGGCAAGCACCACGGTGACCAGCAACACGCCACCCAGGGTCGCCAGCGCCGTGCCGGGCGTTTGCGAGAACAGGCACTGGGTGACCGCGACGAAGTAGCCCAGGCATACCAGGATCAGGGCGTCGCGGCGGCGCTGCATTTCCAGCAGCTTGAGAATGAAGCCGCTCCACAGCAGCGCCACCATGGGTTCCAGACCGTACAGGCGTCCGTAGGACGCGAGAATGGCGCCGCCGCACATCAGCACCAGCACCGCCTTGGCCCAGCGACCGGGATAGCGCCACACCCCGCGATAGATCTGGACACGCCAAGCCAGCACCAGGGCGCCCGCCCCGAGCAACCAGGGCGTCAGATGGTCGGCATGCAGGCCGGCCAGCGCCACT
Source organism: Gammaproteobacteria bacterium (assembly GCA_016708925.1). Taxonomy (GTDB): domain Bacteria; phylum Pseudomonadota; class Gammaproteobacteria; order Pseudomonadales; family Porticoccaceae; genus JAGPUQ01. The sequence continues at coordinate 373,469 of JADJET010000001.1, forward strand.
ACGGTAAACAGCAGCCAGAACAGCGCCGGCCGGGGAATCTGCCAGACTGGCTCCATCAGCCCGATCCATCCAGACCGAACAGCGCGAGCGCGCGCAATACCTGGTCCCGGTGCGGGCGCCCGCTGCCCGGCGGAATGATCTGTCCGGGCAGGCGCAGGCCATAGCTGCCGGATCCGGCATCGGCGGCCAGCGCGGCGCCGCACAAGCGCGACAGGCGCGCTTCGGTATCCAGACCGGGGAAATCGTCCCAGTCGAGCCAGCGACGCTGATCCACGGGATCGGTGAAATGTTTGGTATGAAGTCCAAGTCCGCGGGCATGCTGTTTCCAGGCGATACGGCTTTTCGGCTCACCCGGTCGGTAGCGCTCCAGGGCGGCGAATTCCTCGCGGCCGGGAACGCTCGCACTACCCTCCTCGCTCGTCGCCGGCCGCGCGGGCTGTGTGGGTCCAGCGGCGCCGGGGCGCGGATACACCAGCGCCCGGGTCTCCAGCCGCACATGACTCCAGACCCGCAGCAGACCGAGCGGATAGACGCTCGCAATCGTCAGCCGCCCCGGATCGATCCAGCCGCGATGGCGGGCCGGCACCGAGAGTCGCACCCGGCGGCGCTCGCCGGCGCCGAGATGAATTTCCCGGGTCTCGCCGCCGGCGTAGGACAGGTGGATGCTTTCGCGCGGGCGGCGACCGTCGTTGCGAAGCTCCAGGACAAAATCCACATCCTGCCCCGCAAAGCCGTTGCCGGCGCGCAGCGGGACGATCTCCAGTCCGTGCAGATTGCCGTAGGTGTGAAAAATGGCGATCACGAACAGGCCGGCGAGCAGAAAAGTCAGCCCGAACACCAGGTTGTTTTCGAAGTTGGTGGCGGTCAGCCAGAGCACCACCAGCAGTGCGCCGTACAGGGCGCCGGCACCCGAAGGGAAAATGAACAGCCGGCGGTTTTCGAGGCGACAGGACGGCACCGACGGCAGGCGCCGGTCGAGCCACTGCTGATACCGTCTATCGAAGGCGGCGCGCAGCCCGGGCACAGGTCCAGCTCCGGTGGATTGCAGCCCTGGCGTACCCGCGAGCGGCACGCTGACACCGCGGCGGACTAAAGGATGTCCACTGCATTCAGCACCCGCTGCGCCGCGGCGATCGCCGGCTCGCCACCCGCCGCGCTGTGCAGACGATGGGCGATCACCGGGCCGAACACCGCCTGTACATCCTCGGGAATCACATGGGAGCGACCGGCCAGGAAGGCCCAGGCGCGCGCGCCCTGCAACAGCGCCAGCCCGCCGCGCGGTGAAACGCCGTGCTCGCAGTCCGGTAACTGGCGCGTGTGATGCACCAGCCGCTGTACATAGCCGATCAGCGCGGGCGCCGCCTGGATCTGATCGACCCGCTCTTGCAGCGCGGCAAGCCGCGCGTCGTCCAGCACCCGGGGCAGATCCGGCAGGCGCAGGCGCGGATTGGTCCCGGCCAGCAATTCGCGTTCGGACTCGGCATCCGGATAACCCAGGTGCAGCCGCATCAGAAAGCGGTCCAGTTGCGATTCCGGCAGCGGAAAGGTGCCGTACTGGGTGCTGGGATTCTGGGTCGCGATCACGAAAAACGGCTGCGGCAGCGCGCGGGTCTCCCCCTCCACGCTCACCTGTCCTTCGGCCATGGCTTCCAGCAAGGCGCTCTGGGTCTTGGGAGTGCTGCGATTGATCTCGTCCGCCAGGATCAACTGGTTGAACACCGGCCCGGGGTGAAACTCGAAACTCCCCTGTTCACGCTGATAGACCGAGATGCCGATGATGTCGGCGGGCAGCAGATCGCTGGTGAACTGGATACGGCCATAACTCAGGCCCAGCACCCGCGCCCCGCGCCAGCGGTACGTCTTCGATCAGGAGATGACCCCGCGCCAGCCAGGCCAGGGCGAGTCGGATCTGGCGCTCCTTGCCCAGCACAATACCGGTTACCGCGGCAATTGCCGCTTCCACCGGCTGTTGCGGCGCACTCAAAGTACGCCGAGCCCCCGCGCCAGGTCGGCCTTGATATCGCCGATGTCTTCGAGCCCGACCGCCACGCGGATCAGGTTTTCGGTGATGCCCGCGCGGGCTTTTTCCTCCGCCGTCAGCCGACCGTGGGTCGTGGTGGCCGGATGCACGATGGTGGATTTGGCGTCGCCCAGATTCGCGGTCAGCGACAGGATGCGGGTGGCGTCGATGACGCGCCACGCGGCCTCGCGCCCACCGCGCACCTGAAATGCCAGCACGCCGCCGAACGCGCGCTGCTGGCGTTTGGCGAGCTCATGTCCGGGATGATCCGGCAGGCCGGCGTAAAACACCCGTTCCACGGCCGGCTGTTCGCGCAACCACTGGGCGAGCGCCAGCGCACTGGCGGAATGGGCTTCCATGCGCAGGCGCAGGGTTTCGAGGCCCTTGGTGAAGACCCAGGCATTGAAGGGGCTCAGCGTAGGCCCCGCCGAACGCAGGAAACCGAGCACTTCGGCCATCAGTTCCGCGCGCCCCAGCACCACGCCGCCGAGACAGCGACCCTGGCCGTCCAGGTATTTGGTGGCGGAGTGAATGACGATGTCCGCGCCCCACTCCAGCGGGCGTTGCAGCGCCGGCGTGCAGAAACAATTGTCCACCGCGAGCAGCACACCGCGCGTGCGCGCAAGTTCGGCGAGCGCACCCAGATCCGCCACATCGGACAGCGGGTTGGAAGGCGTCTCCAGAAACAACATCCGGGTCTCGGGCCGGATCGCGGCACGCCAGGCGGCAAGATCCGTCAGGTCGACGTACGTCGTCTCGACCCCGAACTTGGCCATGAATTTATTGAGCAACACCGTGGTGGTGCCGAACACGCTGCGCGAGCACACCAGATGGTCGCCGGCCTTGAGCAGCGCCATGCAGGTACTGAGGATCGCCGCCATGCCGGACGCCGTGGCGACGGCCTGCTCGGCGCCTTCGAGCGCCGCGATCCGCGCCTCGAAAGTGCGCACCGTCGGATTGGTATAACGTGAATACACGTTGCCGGGCAGCTCGCCGGTAAAGCGCGCCGCGGCTTCGGCGGCGCTCGCGAACACATAACTCGACGTCAGAAACAGCGCCTCACTGTGCTCGCCCTCGGCACTGCGCACCTGGCCGGCGCGCACCGCGAGGGTGTCGAGCGCGGCGCCGGCGAGGGGATCGGTATCGTCGGGCGCCGCCATTCAGCCCACCCCGCGCGTCGTGTTATGCAGTCCCAGCACCTCGTCGCCGATGTCGGTCAGACGCAATTTTGCGCCATTGCCGCGTGCCGACTCCAGACGTTCCAGATAGCCGAGATCAACATCGTTGGTGATGTAATCGCCGTTGAACACCGAGCACTCGAAGCGGCGAATTTCGGGATTGCCTTCGCGCGCGGCTTCGATCAGATCGTCCAGATCCTGATAGACGAGCCAGTCCACGCCGATCTCGGTGGCGACTTCCGCATCCGTACGGCCAAAGGCCACCAGCTCGCTGGCCGCCGGCATGTCGATCCCGTACACATTGGGGTGGCGCACCGGCGGCGCCGCCGAAGCCATGTAGACCCGTACCGCGCCGGCATCGCGCGCCATCTGCACGATCTCCCGCGACGTAGTGCCGCGCACGATGGAGTCGTCCACCAGCAGCACGTTCTTGCCCTGGAATTCGAGCTTCACCGGATTGAGTTTCTGGCGCACGGATTTGGCGCGCTGCCCCTGCTCCGCCATGATGAAGGTGCGGCCGATGTAACGGTTCTTCATCAAGCCTTCGCGGAATTTGAGCCCCATGGTTTCCGCCATCGCCTGGGCCGCCACCCGGCTGGTATCGGGCACTGGGACCACGACATCGATATCGTGATCCGGCCACACGCGCAGAATTTTTTCCGCGAGCCGCTCGCCCATGCGCAGGCGCGCCTTGTACACCGAGATATTGTCGAGCATGGAGTCGGGACGCGCGAAATAAACCTGCTCGAAGATGCAGGGCACCAGTTCCGGCGCGTCCGCGCATTGACTGGCGTGGAGATTACCCTCGAGGTCGATGAAGATCGCCTCGCCGGGTGCCACATCCCGCTCGATCTGATAGCCCTGCACATCCAGAGCCACACTTTCGGACGCCACCATGTACTCGCGCCCGCGCGGCGTATCGCGGCGACCAAAAACCAGTGGGCGGATGCCGAACGGATCGCGAAACGCGAACAATCCGTAGTTGGCAATCAGGCCCACCGCGGCATACGCACCCCGGCAACGACGATGCACGCGCCGCACCGCCGAGAAAATATCCTCGGGACGCGGTTGCAACTTGCCCTGCAATTGCAACTCGTGGGCAAACACATTGAGCAGGATTTCGGAGTCGGAATCGGTGTTGACGTGGCGCAGATCGGATTTGAAAACGTGACGCAGCAGCTCGGCGGAATTGGTCAGATTGCCGTTGTGCGCCAGACAGATGCCATAGGGCGAGTTGACGTAGAACGGCTGTGCCAGCGACGGTCCCGAGCTGCCCGCCGTCGGGTAGCGCACATGGCCGACGCCGAGATGGCCGGTGAGCTGCTCCATGTGGCGCTCGCGAAACACATCCCGCACCAGGCCCACATCCTTGCGTTGGCTCAGTTGCCCGTCGCGACAGGTCATGATGCCGGCGGCGTCCTGGCCGCGGTGCTGCAACATGGTCAGCGCGTCGTAGATCTGGTACTGGACGTCGGCCTTGCCGACGATTCCAACGACGCCACACATAGCCCTACCCCGCTCAGCGAATCAGTTGCTGGAACCAGTCAACAAGCGTCCCTGCCACCTCCCGCGCCCGGCCCTCGAATCCCAGAAAATACGGGATCAGGCTGGATTCCCGCCACCAGGCATCCTGCTTCAATGGCAGGAAATTCGGCACCACGATCAATGCCGTCAGCACCACGATCAAACCGCGCGCGACACCGAACAACGAACCGAGAAAACGGTCGGTACCCGACAGGCCAGAGGCTCGGATCAATCGCGAAATAACGAAATTGATCAAGCCAAGTCCCAGCAGAACCGCCAGAAAAACGCCAAGCCACGCGGCGATGAATCGCAGTGAAGGCGTTGCCATCACGCCTTCCAGCCAATGCGCGACCGACCCGTGAAACATCGTGGCCGCCGCGAACGCCGCGCCCCAGGCGAGCAAGGAAAGCGCCTCACGGACGAACCCGCGCACCAGACTGATGATCGCTGAGACGCCGACCACGGCAACGATCATCCAGTCCGCGATATTCATGTCAGTCCGTTCCTGAACCGCGCCGGATTGTAGCAGACCGGGCTGTGCCCATCAGGGCACAAAGGGAACGATCATCGTCTTGACGCCGAATTTGCGTTGCAGGGCCGTCTGCTCGGCAACCAGCTGTTCTCGCGTCATCTTGGGTCCGACAAAAACCCGGTGGGTGGCTTTGCCCCCGGCGGTCGAGGTCTGCACAAAGGCGCGATGCCCTCCCTTGAGCAAGCGGTCGCGCAGCTCCTGGGCATTGATCTTGTCCTGAAAAGCCCCGGCTTGCAGCACCCAGGACGCCGGCAAGCCCTTGGCATCAAGCCCAGGCTCCTCGGGTATGGACTTGGCGGCAATTCCGGTTGCGGAAGCACCGGTTGAGGACGCGCTTGCCGTGGAAGTGCCTGTTGCGGCATCGGTCGGCGCGAGCTCAAAGAGCTGGGGCTGTGCATCTATAGCCGTACTGGATGCCGGTGGATTCGTCGATTCGGGTGTCTGGGGCTCGCTTATCGTGGGTTCCGGGAGCGGAGTCGGCTGAATGTCCGGCGCCGGAGGGAGACGGCTTTGGGTGTCGATCCGGGCCTCGCCGCCAAAATCCAGGACCAGCGGTAACACCACGCTTGCGAGCGCCACCAGCACCAGAAGGCCCAGAATGCGCTGTCGCAAGGCTGGATTCATGGGTTGTAATCTCCTGCGGGCGCAGTGTCATTCCCGAGCAAAGCGAGCACCGGCGCCACCGTGTAAAAAGAGCCGAACACGAGAATCACCTCGCCCGGCCGGCTCGCACCCAGTGCCGTAGCAAAGGCCGCAGCGGGATTCAGGTGGCAGTCCGACACCGCCACCACCCCCTGATTCGCCGCCGCATTGTACAACAGGCCCGCGATCTGGTTTGCGCTCGCGCCCCGCATCGCATCCGGCAACGCACAGCAATGCCAGCGGTCTACCTCGGGCACCAGGGGCGCCAACACGCCGGCAATATCCTTGTCGCCCAGCACGCCCACGACCGCATGGACCGCGGTTTCGGCGCCTCGCTTCAAGCGCCGCAAGCGCTCGGCGAGCAATGCGGCAGCGGCCGGATTGTGGGCCACATCGAGTATTACCCGGCGTCCTTTCCAGATGATTTCCTGAAAACGTCCCGCCAGGCAGGTGTCCGCAAACGCGCGCGCTACCTGGGCCGCGTCCGGCGTCAGTCCGAGGCTCACGAGCGCCTGCACCGCGCAGGCGGCGCTGACTGACGGCAAGCGGGGAGTCGGGAGTCCCCGATAGTGCAGCGGTTGCCCGCCGGCGGTGATGCAGACCAGCTCAATTTCAGCGCCGCATTGGTATAAGGAAAAGCCCGCGCCGCCGAGCTGGACAATCCGCGCGCCGATATTCTTCAGCGCTGCCAGCATGGCGGCAGGTGGCTCCGGGTCGCCACAAATCAGCGGCACCTCGGTGCGGGCAATGCCGGCCTTTTCAACGCCGATGGCGTCGCGGTCAGCGCCCAACCACGCCTGGTGATCCAGCGCGATGGACGTGATCACGGCAACGTCGGGCGCGACGATATTGACCGCATCGAGGCGGCCGCCCATCCCCACCTCCAGCAGCGCCACATCGACCCCGGCGTCGGCCAGGATGAGGAGCGCCGCCAGGGTACCGGTCTCGAAATAGGTCAGGCGCGTGTCACCGCGCGCCGTCTCGATCCGGGCGAAGGCAGCGCAGAGCACCGCGTCCGTGACCGGCACGCCATCGATGCGCACACGTTCGTTGTAGGCGAGCAGATGGGGCGAGGTGTAGCTTCCCGAACGCAGTCCCGCCGTGGCGAGCAGCGCTTCCATGAAGGCGACGCAGGAACCCTTGCCGTTGGTTCCGGCAACCGTCACCACGCGCGGTGCCGGTCGTGGCAATTGCAGCCGCGCCGCTACCGCCGCGACGCGCTCAAGTCCCAGCTCGATGGCGACCGGATGGCGCGCTTCCAGCAGCGCCAGCCAGTCAGGCAGGGTTTGCGGCGACGGGCTGGGCGGTTGGGTGGCTGTTGTCATCCGCATCCAGGCGCTCCGGCGAAGGCTTGCCGCCGAGCGTGGCGAGCAACCGGGCGATGGTGGCGCGCAGCGCAGGACGCGCCACGATCATGTCGATGGCGCCGTGCTCGAGCAGGAACTCACTGCGCTGGAAGCCGGGCGGCAATTTCTGGCGGATGGTCTGTTCGATGATGTTTGGTCCGGCAAATCCGGAGCGCGCGTCCGGCTCGGCGATATTGATATCGCCCAGCATGGCGAGGCTGGCGGACACGCCGCCGTACACGGGGTCGGTCATCACTGAAATATAAGGAACACCCGCGGCCTTGAGACGTTCCAGGATGGCACTGGTCTTGGCCATCTGCATCAGCGAGATCAAGGCTTCCTGCATCCGCGCGCCGCCGGTGGCGGAGAAGCACACCAGGGGAATCCGCTCGTCGAGTGCGCGGCGCGCGGCACGCGTGAAGCGCTCACCCACCGCGTAACCCATGGAGCCGCCCTGAAAATCGAATTCAAATGCCGCCGCGATCACCGGCAACGCCAGCACCGTACCCTTGATCGCGATCAGGGCGTCCTTCTCGCCGGTCGTCTTCTGAGCAGCGGCAAGCCGGTCGCGGTATTTCTTGATGTCGCGAAACTTGAGGCGATCCACGGGCACGACATCCGTTGCCAGTTCTTCGCGACCATCGGGATCGAGAAAAATGTCGAGCCGGCGCCGCGCGCCGATGCGGATGTGGTGGCTGCACTTGGGACAGACTTCGAGGTTGCGTTCGAGCTCGGGCCGGTACAGTGGCGCCGCGCACTTCGGACAGGGCATCCAGACGCCTTCCGGAACGCTGCGGGCCTGGTCGCGGCCCTGTGTCTTCAGGCCCGAGGGACGTATCTTGCTCAGCCAGCTCATGGTCTCATCACCGTCTAATCACCTCGCCTCGCTGCCGCGGCATCCTACAGACGCGCGCGCCACTGTCAATGCGACGCCGACTTCGCGGCCACGATGAAGTCCCGGATCAGGCACGGATCCTTGATTCCGGGCGCGACTTCGACGCCGCTGCTGACATCCACCGCATAGGGATGCACCTGACGCACGGCTTGCGCGACGTTCGCGGGGGACAGCCCGCCGGCCAGAATCAACGGCCGCTGGCGCGACACCGGCAGTCGCGACCAGTCGAAGCCGGCTCCGGTGCCGCCGGCAACCACCGGATCCCAGGCATCGAACAACAGACCCGCCGCAGTGGGATAGTTCGCGGCGGCGGCGGCCGGATCCAGTCCCGGCGCCATGCGCAGCGCCTTGATGTAGGGCACGCCGAACTGGGTGCAATAATCCGGCGTCTCATTCCCGTGCAACTGCAACAGATGAACTCCCGTGCGGGCCAGCACTTCCCGCACCCACACCGGCGCGGCGTCGACAAAGAGTCCGACCGTGGTGACGAAAGGCCCCAGCGCCCGCACGATCGACGCGGCCATGTCTATCGACACGCAACGCGGGCTTGCCGGATGAAACACCAGCCCGACGGCATCGGCGCCGGCATCCGCTGCCACCTGTGCATCGGACTCCCGCGTAATCCCGCAGATTTTGACCCGGATCATGAGTGCGCCTCCCGACGCCGCGCCACTACATTCACCTGCGACAACAGATCGGTACCCGCCACAAAGCATGGTCCGCCGACCAGGGCAGGGACCGCAAATTGCGGCGGATAGTGCACACCGACCAGATAAAGACCGGTCGGTGCCGCCGTCGCCTCGCCGGCGGAGCGGTCGCGGGAGGCGAGCAATTCGGCAATCCACCGTGGCGGGCGTTCGCCGCGCCCCACCGCGCACAGCGCTCCGACGATGTTACGCACCATGTGCAGCAAAAATGCGTTCGCGGTGATTTCGATCATGACGAAGTGCGCCTGCGACCACAAATGCAGCGCCATCAGGTTGCGCCAGGGCGATTGCGACTGACAGCCGGCACCGCGAAAGGCACTGAAATCGTGCTCGCCGAGCAGTAGCTGGCCGGCGGCCTTCATGGCGTGCACGTCCAGCGGACGGCGTTCCCGGCCGACCTGATCGCCCAGCAGCGCCGGATCGCAGGCGGTGTTATGAATGACGTAGCGGTAAGTCCGCGCCAAGGCGCTGAAGCGCGCGTGAAAATGCGCGTCCATATCCTGTACCCACTGCAGACGCACGGCGCTGGGAAGATGGGTATTAGTGCCAAGCAGCCAGTTGTGTGGCGCGCGGCGCGCGCCGGTATCGAAGTGAATTACCTGGGCAGTGGCGTGAACTCCGCTATCGGTGCGCCCGGCGCAGGACACCGTGATCGGCGCGTCGGCGATCCGGGACAGCGCGGTTTCGACTTCTTGCTGCACGCTGGCGCAGTGCGCCTGGCGCTGCCAGCCACAAAAGCGGCTGCCGTCATATTCGACCACCGCGGCCACGCGGTGCAGTCCCGGGGGCAATTCGCATCCCTCGGGAACCCGGCAGTTACCGCGGTACTCCCAGGCCGTGGGCGCACTCACCCGCTACCCGAGTCTGGCGAGCAACTGCCGCGCGGATTCCTTCTGCGCCTCGTCACCGCACTGAAGCACATAGTCGAGGATTTCCCGCGCGCCTTCCGCATCCCCCATATCGACATAGGCTTCCGCCAATTCGATCTGGGTGGCCATTTCCTGCCCTGGCTCGAACAGGTCCAGGTCGTTTTCCAGCGATGTCGTCTGCCAGGATTCAACGGTCTCCGCCGCCTGAGCTTCCGCAACGTCGGCCAATCCCGTCAGATCGTCCCCGCGCAACCCAAGGTCGAAATCCCCCAGATCATCCGGGATATCGAGTTTTTCCGCAGTGGCAGCTGGCACCGACGGCTCGATCGGCAAGTCCATTCCGAGGTCAAGATCCAGATCGAATTCCAGGTGTTCCGCGACCGCTGCAGGCGCGGCTTCCGGCTGAGCGATCTCTGTCGGAGCAATTTCATCTGCGGCAATTTCAGCAGGCGTGTCCGCAACCGCTATGACTAAGCCCGGCGCGATGTCGCGCTCCTGCAATTCACGCAGCAGCGCATTGGCAGATTCCGTTGCGTTACGATCATCAAGGGCCAGGAGCCTAGGAAGCGCCGTCTCGAAGCCCGCCCGGTCGCCCTGCTGCGCCAACAGCTCCAGCATCTTGAGGTGCAATCCGGAATGGGCCGGATAACGCTCCAAAGCCCCCGTCAGCAATTCGCTTGCCTGCTGCTCGTTGCCGAACGATAGGCAGACATCGACTTCTTCCAGAATCTGGTCCGGCCCGTCGTGGAGGCTGGAGGCTGTCGGCAGCAAATCCTCTTCGTCGAGCACGACGGGCGTGGTCAGCGCACCATCAAACTCGGTAGCACGTACACCCTTCTCAAATTCGCTCGGCAGCTGCAACCCGTGCTGCTGCGTGGCACGGCCGCGCACGGCTGCGAGACCCATCGCGACCAGCAACAGCACACCGGTCAAGCCCAGCGCTGGCACCAGCCAAGGCCGCAGCTCGGCAGCGGCAGCCAACGGACTTTCGTCTCCGGGTGGAGCTACTGGCGCCGCAACATCGCCAGCACTCGTCGTGACAGGGGCTGGTGCAGCCACGCTTCCATCCGGTGGCGTCGGTGTTTGGCCGGGCGTCCCGGTCTGATCCGCAACCACTCCGACCGCTGCTTGTTCTGCCGACTCGGCGGACTGCCCGGACTCCGGCGCTTCCACGGCAGGCGTCACTGCTCCCGGTACGGAGGTGTCTATCGGCGTCCCGGCATCGGCAGCGGCGGTGCCCGGCGCTTTTGGTTGCGCTCCGCTTTGCAATGCCGCCAAAGCCGGGTCGCTGATTTCAACGAGACGGGACGCCGCATTCACTTGTTCTTCGAGACTCGCTATGCGCGCTTTCAGCTCCGCGTTCTCGCGTTCGACCTGGTCTTTTTCTTCCAGTACGGCGCCGATGTCCGTGCGCGATACCCCCGCCGTGCCCCCCGGCAGGGTTCCGCCGCCGACGGCAGCGGAGCTGGCACCAGCACCGGCGGCTCCACCGGCAAGATGCAGTTCACCATCGCCACTGCCAGGCACCGCCGTTTCAGCGGCTTTGGTGCGCGACTCGACCGCGCGATCAGAAACCGGCGGAGTAATGTGCAAGCGGTCCATCGCAAGACGGTGATCGACGGCGGCCATTGCCGCCGCACCGGGCATTTCAAGTACAGCACCGCGCCGGATCAGATTGGGGTTCGCCCGAATAAATGCTGCGGGATTGGCGGCCAGTATCGCCTGCATCGCCTGCTGCTGGGTGACGCCCGTCGGCTGATTACGCGCCGCGATGTTCCACAAGGTGTCGCCGGCCTGCACCCGGTAACTGCCATTTGCCGCAGTCGCAGTTCGCGCCGCGCCATGCGCGGGCGAACGTCGGGCCGGCGCGGACGTCGGCTGTTCAGACGGACGTTTAACCGCCGCGGCGGCAGCAGACTTTCCCGCGGGCGGGGCTCCGGAAAAGACTGGCAGGTCCAGCAGCAGGGTGTACTCGCGCAGCAAACGACCGGATGTCCAGCGCAGTTCCAGCAGAAAATTGAGGTAGGGTTCCTTCATCGGACGCTGCGACGACACCCGGATTACCGGATTGGCACTGTTCGACAAGTCCACATTGAAGCGGATATCGGCGAGCTGGAACTCGCGCTCGACACCGGCCCGTTGAAAATCTTCCGGCGCCGCCAATCTTGCCGTTATTTGTGATTCGTTCAGGTCACCTACGCTGAGCAGGGCAATTTCAGCGCGCAACGGCTCGTTCATCGCCGACTGAAGGTGGATTTCACCCAAACCGACCGCCGCGGCCCACTGCGCCATCAACAAGGCCACCAGCCCCAGGGAGTATCTCAATGTCCGTGAAGCCATGTTCGCACCTTCCTGCAGTTATCCCATCGTCCCAAGAGCAATTGGCTTGGCTGTTGAATATTTACACCAAAATCGCTCGCTAACCAGATATTAGTTATCGTAATTCCTGTTGCGGCAGTTTACGCCCCGAAAACGCCGACGAAAACAGATCGGGGTCGCAAATTCGGTGCGCGGGCGCACGCGCATCACCCCTCGCCCGCTACAACACCAGCCGCAACATGCGCCGCAACGGCTCTGCCGCACCCCACAGCAACTGGTCGCCGACGGTAAACGCGGCCAGATACTCACCGCCCATGGCGAGTTTGCGCAGGCGGCCCACGGGGATTTCCAGCCGCCCGGTAACCGCCGCCGGCGTCAATGCGCGGAGGCTGTCCTCCCGGTGATTGGGCACCACACGCACCCAGTCGTTGGCCGCCGCGACCAGCGTTTCGATCTCCGCGATGGGCAGATCGCGGTTCAGTTTGATGGTCAGCGCCTGACTGTGGCAGCGCATGGCGCCGACGCGGACACAAAGTCCGTCGATGGGCACCGGACGGTCCTGGCGGTCGAGAATCTTGTTGGCTTCAGCCCCCCCTTTCCATTCCTCGCGGCTCTGGCCGTTGTCGAGCTCGACGTCGATCCAGGGCAACAGACTGCCGGCGAGCGGGTGGCCAAACTCCGCCACCGGGAATCCCGGCGCACGCAATACCTCGGTCACGCGACGGTCGATAGCGATGATCGAACTCGCCGGATCGGCCAGCAGATCCCGCACGGAGTCGTGCGCCGCACCCATCTGGGCGAGCAGTTCGCGCATATTGGGCGCGCCGGCGCCGGATGCGGCCTGATAGGTCATCGCGGTCACCCATTCCACCAACCCGGCCTGGAACAGGCCGCCCAGCCCCATCAGCATCAGACTCACGGTGCAATTGCCGCCGACAAACACGCGCCGACCGGCGTCCAGGGCGCGCTCGATCACCGGACTGTTCACCGGATCCAGCACGATGACTGCGTCGTCGTTCATGCGCAATGCGGACGCCGCGTCGATCCAGTAGCCGTTCCAGCCGGTCGCCTGCAAACGGGGGAACACCGCCTTGGTGTAATCGCCGCCCTGGCAGGTCACGATGGCGTCCATGGCGTGCAGTTGATCGATATCCATGGCGTCGAGCAGCGCGGTTCGGCCCTGGCCGACATCCGGCCCCGGTTGCCCCGCCTGGGAGGTAGTAAAGAAGTGGGCGCGAATCGTGGCGAAGTCGCCCGCCTCGATCATGCGGGTCATCAGCACCGAACCGACCATCCCGCGCCAGCCAACAAAACCTATATTTTTCATTAAATTAAACCTTTATTTAAAACTTTTACATTATCCAAAAAGGTCAGCCGGCCCGGCTCAGCGCGAAGCCCAGAGCACCACAACATCGGCACTGAAGGAACCGTCCGCCTCGATCGCAAAATAGTCGCGCACCTCGCTGCTCGCCCCTTCCTGCAATGCGCGTATTGCCACCCGGAGCGGTTCCGGGGTCTGCATGCGCGCCACCCAGGACGCGAATTCCAGCCGCAGACGCGAGAGCGCGTGGCGTTCGGGCTTCAGGCCCGCCTGCGCGACCCGTTGCAGCCATTCCGCCGGGGTGTAATCGCGCACATGGCTGGCATCGCGCAACACTTCCACGGTCTGAAGGTGCGTATCGAGCAGTGGCCGGGGTGGGCCTGCAACATCCACAAACGCCGCCAGCCCACCCGGTTTCAGCACCCGGCACACTTCGCGAAGCGCGCCGCCCAGATCGCTCCAGTGATGGGCGGAATAGCGGCTGAACACCAGATCGAAATGCCGATCCGGAAAAGGTAACTGCTCCGCCGCGCCCTGGGTCGTAGTGATATTGTCGAGTCCGCGCTCCCGGGCGGTAGTGGCGACCAGCGCCAGCATTTCCGGTGCCAGATCATAGGCCACCACCGCACCGGCGAGCGGCGCGACCTGATAGCTGACATGACCGGCGCCACAACCGAGATCCAGCACGCGCGCACCCGGCCGCGCCGCGACGGCGGCGCGCAGCTCGGCAAACTCCGACCCTTGGGCATGCACCGCGCTCCCCAGATAGGCGCCGGCCTGAGCGCCGAACTGACGCTGCACGACTGCCCTGTGACTCTGATCGCTCATGCTATCCCCCGCTCGTCAGTCACCGGTCAACCCGTGCCGAACAGCCAGGGGTGCGCAGCGCGGTGGCGTGCCTCGAACTCCCGAATCTGGTCGCCGTGCGCCAGGGTGAGGCCGATCTCATCCAGTCCTTCCAGCAGGCAGTGTTTGCGGAAGGCATCCACTTCGAAGCGATAGGTCCCGCCGTCGGGCCGGATCACGGTCTGGCTGGCGAGATCGACGGTCAACTGATAGCCCTCGCTGGCAGCAGCCTGCCGAAAGAGTTCGCCCACTTCACTGTCAGATAAAACAACAGGTAACAGACCATTCTTGAAGCAATTATTGTAGAAAATATCGGCGTAGCTGGGGGCGATGACGACTCTGAACCCATACTCTTCCAACGCCCAGGGCGCATGCTCGCGGGACGAGCCGCAGCCGAAGTTCTCCCGCGCGAGCAACACGCTGGCACCCTGATAGCGCGCCTGATTGAGGACAAAATCCGGATTCAGGGGACGTTTCGAATTGTCCCGCCCCGGCTCCCCCACATCCAGATAGCGCCACTCATCGAACAGGTTGGCGCCAAAGCCGGTGCGCTGGATCGACTTCAGAAACTGTTTGGGAATGATCTGGTCGGTGTCCACATTGGCGCGGTCCAGCGGCGCCACCAGACCCTGATGCCGGGTAAAAGCTTTCATGCCACATCCTCCCCAAGCAATTCCCGGACATCGACGAAATGCCCGCACACTGCCGCCGCCGCCGCCATCGCCGGACTCACCAGATGGGTCCGACCACCGGCGCCCTGCCGACCCTCGAAATTGCGGTTCGACGTGGACGCACAGTGCTCACCGGCTTCGAGACGATCCGCGTTCATGGCCAGGCACATGGAGCAGCCCGGCTCGCGCCACTCGAATCCGGCTTCGATGAAGATCTTGTCCAGCCCTTCCCGCTCGGCCTGCGCCTTGACGGGTCCGGAGCCGGGCACCACCAGCGCCTGCTTGACGCTGGCGGCCACCTTGCGGCCCTTCGCAACGGTCGCCGCTGCGCGCAAGTCCTCGATCCGTGAATTGGTGCAGGATCCGATGAAAATCCGATCCAGCCGGATGTCCGTGATCGCCTGATTGGCGGCAAGCCCCATGTACCTGAGGGCGCGTTCGATGGAGTCCCGCTTGGTCGGGTCCGGCTCCGCCGCCGGGTCGGGCACCCGGGCGTCCACCGCCACCACCATTTCCGGCGAAGTTCCCCAGCTCACCTGGGGCTTGATGTCGCCGGCGCGCAGTTCGACCACCTTGTCGAAGACGGCATCGGCATCGGAATGCAGTTGCTGCCAGTTCGCCACGGCCTGCTCCCACTGCGCATCCCGGGGCGCGAACGGACGTCCTTTCACATACTCGATGGTCTTGGCATCGACCGCGACCAGTCCCACCCGGGCGCCGGCCTCGATCGCCATGTTGCAGAGGGTCATGCGGCCTTCCATGGACAGCGCGCGAATCGCACTGCCGGCAAATTCGAGCGCATAGCCGGTACCGCCGGCGGTGCCGATGGTGCCGATCACGGCCAGCGCGATGTCCTTGGCGGTGACGCCGGGCGCCAGCTCGCCTTCGACCCGCACCTGCAAATTCTGCATTTTCTGGGCGATCAGGCACTGGGTGGCGAGCACATGCTCCACCTCCGAGGTGCCGATGCCGTGCGCCAGCGCGCCGAAGGCGCCGTGCGTGGAGGTGTGGGAGTCGCCGCACACCACCGTCATGCCCGGCAGGGTCGCGCCCTGTTCCGGCCCGATGACGTGCACGATTCCCTGTCGCGCATCGTGCATGCCGAATTGCAAAATACCGTAACGCGCGCAGTTGTCATCCAGCGTCTGCACCTGGATGCGCGACACCTCGTCGGCGATGGCCGCGATGCCGCCGCGCCGCTCGACGCTGGTGGTGGGGACATTGTGGTCCGGCGTGGCCAGATTGGCGTCGATGCGCCAGGGCTCGCGCCCGGCGAGGCGCAAACCCTCGAACGCCTGCGGCGAAGTCACTTCGTGCAGCAGGTGGCGGTCGATGTAGAGCAGCGCCGAACCATCGTCGTTCTGGCGCACCAGATGGGAGTCCCAGAGCTTGTCGTACAGGGTTTTGCCGGCCATCGCCGCATCCGCCGTGTGGGTCGAAAAAGAGCCGGAAAGTCTAGCGATCCCGGGCCCATAAAACAAATTCATGGCCCCTGAAGTTGCGACTCCGCCGTAGAATTCACGGCCTTCACTGCGCGGTATCTCACCCTGAATATATTCCGTATCAGCTCAATGACGTCCAGGCTCCCGCCCGGATGACCGGCCCGCCCGACCGCCTCGCTCCGGCCGCCGTCATCTGGCGCGATGGCGTCTTGCGCTCGGTTCATTTCGACGACATCTACCATTCGCCCGCCGATGGCCTGGGCGAGACCCGGCATGTGTTCATTGCCGGCAACCGCCTGCCCGAGCGCTGGCGATCATTGCGCGCAGGCGAGGGATTTGTCATCGGCGAAACCGGCTTCGGCAGCGGACTCAACTTGCTGGTCGCCGGCAGCCTGTGGCTCGCCAGCGCGCCGGAAACCGCGGTGCTGCACTACGTTTCGGCCGAAAAATACCCGCTGGCGCACGGCGATTTCGAGCAAGCCCTAGCGCAATGGCCCGCCTTCGCAGGACTGGCCACGGAACTCGCCCGCAGCTATCCGCCACCGATTCCCGGTTGCCATCGCCTGATCCTGGCCGGCGGACGGATCCAGCTCACGCTACTGTTCGGCGACGCCGTCGTCATGCTGAACCAGCTCCGCGTCGCGGATCACCCGTCCGTCAATCACCACGCCGAACCCAGGATCGACGCCTGGTTTCTCGACGGCTTTGCGCCCGCCCGCAACCCGGACATGTGGTGTCCCGAGTTGTTCGCCCAACTGGCCGCGCTGAGTCGCGCCGGCACCAGCTTCGCGACGTTCACGGCCGCCGGTGCCGTGCGTCGCGGCCTGCTGGAGGCGGGTTTTGCGGTCGCCAAAGCCCCTGGCCACGGCAGCAAGCGGGACATGCTGCGCGGGGAGTTTGTGGCGTTGCCGGCCCCTGTGGAAACCGCCGCGCCGCCACCCCGACGCCGCCGACCGGCCGGCGCACCCTGGCATGTCGGCGCGACAGCGTACGGCGCGGGACGCGGAACCGCCGCCATCATCGGCGCCGGCATCGCCGGCTGTACCAGTGCCCGCGTGCTGGCGGAACGGGGCTGGCAGGTGACCCTGTACGATCGCGCCGCCATCGCCAGCGGCGCCTCGGGCAACCCCCAGGGCGTGCTCTATCCACGCCTGACGGCGGACACCTCCGCCTTCGGCGCCATCAATCTGGCGGCATTGCTGTTTGCACAAAACTACTACCGGGAATACTGGCAAGACGGACTCGGCAGCGCTTGCGGTGTCCTGCTGCTGCCGGAAACAGCGCCGCACGCGGAACAACTGCGCCGGATTGCCGCCCGCCATCCCGCCACAATCGCGCGCCTGGTCGAGGCGCAGGAACTCGCCGCCAGCGCGGGATTGGCGCTCGCCGCGGACTGCGGTCTGTTGCTGCCGGGTCTCGGCTGGCTGGACCCGGCGGCGGTGTGCCGGCGTCTGGCCAGGCATCCCCGCATAACCCTGGGCTGCGCGGAGATCGTCGCGCTCGCCCGGCACGACACCGGCGGCTGGCAACTGGAGGATACCCGCGGCGCAACCACCGGGCCCCATGACATCGTGGTGCTCGCCAACGCGGCGGAGCTCGCCCGCTTCGAACAGACCCGGCACTTGCCGCTCAGGACCATCCGCGGCCAGATCAGCGTCTGCCCGGCGACACCGGCAAGCGCAAAACTTCGCACCGTGATCTGCGGCGCCGGTTACCTTGGCCCCGCGGTCAACGGCCTGCACACCTTCGGCGCCACCTATGAGCTGTCAGCCACTCATCTTGAAGTGAATAGCGACGGACACCGCGAAAACCTGGCCCGGCTCGACGCCACCGATTCCCGCCTCGCCGCAGCCCTGGGGGCGCCCGACCTCGCGCAACTCTCCGGCCGCGCCGGACTGCGCTGTGTTACCCCGGATTACCTGCCGCTCGTGGGGCCTGCGCCCATCGAACACCTGATGCTGGAGACCTTCGCGCCGCTGCGTCGCGATGCCCGCGCCAATATTCCGCACCACGGCAGCTACTGGCCGGGATTGTTCATCCACGGCGGCCATGGCTCGCGGGGGCTCAGTCACGCGCCCCTGTGCGCCACCCTGCTGGCGGACCTGATCGAAGGCCGACCACGACCGCTGGCGCGGGAACTGGTCATCGCGCTCAATCCCGCCCGCTTTTTGATCCGTGCCCTCAAACGGGGCCAGCGCTGAGATCGCGCCCCACCGGCACCCGTCGGGCAACAACTTCCGCCGATCCCGCACCGCAGGCGATCACGGTCCGCAACGCGGTTTCAAGCGAAACGCCGGGCAGGAACTCCACGCATTCCGGTGGCAAATGATAGACGAACCCCGAGGTGGGAAACGGCGCGGTCGGCACATACACGGTGTAACCACCGTCGGCATGCCGGCTGGTGACAATGGCGGTGACCTTCACCGGCGACTCCAGCCCGTGAATGCGCGCCAGCGCGGGCTCGCCACTCAGCAGCCGGGAATGTTCGCCGCTACCCAACAGCTCGCGCACCAGCCCGCTGGTGGCGCGATAACCCGGGACCACTTTCGCGAGTCCCACGTCGACCACTTCGTGCAGCCAGCGGCCGATCCGGGTGCGCACCGCGAGCCCCACGAAAAAACAGGTCGCGAGCATCAGGGCGGCCACGGCGATCAACGCCACGACATCGTTCAGCCCGGCTGCGCGGGACAGCAGTTGCGTAAACGGCCGCAGCAGATCGGTAACAAGCACGAACAACCACTGCATCACCATCAACATCAGGGCTGCCGGCAGCACTACCGCCAATCCGCCGAGCAGGATCAATAGCACATGACGTTTCATGCGGAGCTTCCACGATCGAGGGTGGCAGCAGGATACGGAGGGCGCGGCGGCGGCGCTAGCCGGTAACGATTGGGAGTGGCTCGGGAAAACCTTGCGCGCGACGACCCCGGGGCCGGTCAAATCCGGATGAAGCGCCTTCAACCCGGTGGCAAACCCGCGGCGCTACGCCGATAGATCAGGTGATAGACGAGCGCAACCAGCACACTGCCACCCATCAGGTTGCCGAGAATCACCGGTACCAGATTGCGCGCCAGGCCAATCCAGCTGATGATTTCGGCACCGGGGATCGGCACCGTGAGACTTTCGCGAAGCAGCATTCCCAGCGGAATGAAATACATGTTCGCGATACTGTGCTCGAACCCTGCCGCGACAAACGCCGAGACGGGAAAGATGATCGCGACCGCCTTGTCGACCACGCTGCGCCCCGCCATGGCCATCCAGACCGCCATGCATACCAGCACGTTGCACAGTACGCCGCGAAAAAACGCTTCCCAGAACGGCAGGGCGCACTTGGCCATCGCAATCTGGACAGCTGTGCGCGCGACCTCCCCGTTATTCAGCGCGCCGTACCCGGACAGATAAACGATCACCACAAGCCCCGTGGCGCCGACAAAATTTCCGGCGCCGACGATTGCCCAGTCGCGCAGCACATCGCGGGTGGTGAGACAGCCTTCGGCCCAGGCCATGACCAGTAGATTGTTGCCGGTGAACAGTTCGGCGCCGGCCACCACCACCAGGACCAGTCCGAGGGAAAAGCACACACCGCCGAGCACACGGGAGTTGGCAAACCCGAGGCTGTGATCGCTGATTACCAGCGTGAAAAAGAGCGCGCCGAGACCAATGAAGGCGCCGGCGAGCACGGCCAGCATCCACATGGTGAGCAGCGGCATGTGCGCCTTGATGACGCAGACTTTCTGTACACGTTCGGCGATTTCGGCGGGCGCGTAGGCGTCAAACCCGAAAACTTCATGTTTCATGACCGATGCTCGATGGCGTGCGGTACTGCGTCGCGACAGGTGGTGCGAAGGGTACTGTTTAGCACGGATTCGGGCCATGCCGCGAAACCTGGCGCTGTACGGAGTGACGCCACTGGATCGGTTTACCTCTGTTGAGTGACCTGGCTATTATACAAAACACGATCGGGCCGGTAGCTGCTACCGGCCCGACGAGGTTGCGACTGAAACCCTTTAGAAGCGGTAACCGACGCCCAGCATATAGACCCAGGGGTCAACATTGACGTCGGTCGTGATGCGATTGGCGGCAAATTTGAAGGTGGCATCGGTATCGATATCCAGATACCAGACCGCCGCGTTCACCAGCCAGTGATCGTCGATCTGGTAGTCGAGCCCCGCCTGCCCCGCCCAGCCCCAGGAATTATCCAAGTCCAGATCGCCCGGGCCGAACATTTCCTCCAACTGGCCATCGACTTGTTCATCAAAGAACAGGGTGTAGTTGACACCCAGGCCCACATAGGGTTGCCAGCGCGAGGTCGCGCCCAGGGGAAAGTATTGCAGGGTGACAGTGGGCGGCAGATGCTTGGCGGAACCGGCATCCACACCCACACCCTTGGCCTTGATATCGTGCTCGAAAGGCGTCGCCGCCAGCACACCGACACCCCACTGGGGTGTGAACATGTAGGTCAGGGTCAGCCCCAGCTGCTCACTGCTGTTGAGTCCGGCGCCAGTACCCGGAAGCCGCGTACCATCCAACGACAGGGCGTCGCTGTCTTCGTTGGGCTGAACCGAAGCGATACCCGCGCGCAGAATCAGATCCCCGGCTTGATACGCCAGCGCCCCTCCGGCGGCTCCTGCGGCGAATGCTCCGACGGCGGCCAGCGCCAGTATCTTGCAATGCTTCATCTTGCTTCCCCTCTACAACTGATCGGTCGCGTAATTGCAGCAGGAGGAAGGAAGCGCGGTGTTGATCCAGATTAGGCGCGAATCCCTAGTCGAATTGATCCAGACTAAGTACCGCGGGAAACCTGCCGGTAGCCGCGGCGGATTTTCCGCAATCCGCTAGCCCGCGCCGGAACCGCCTTGGCAAGGCGGCGATTCGGGGACCTGCGCGCGGTCTTCCCACTCCGCCGGCGTATAGGTATGCAATGCGAGCGCATGGACCGGCCCGGCGAGTTCGGCGGCGAGCAGTTGATACACCAGGCGGTGGCGCTGCACCCGGGACAGCGCCGCGAAGCGATCGGCCACCAGCGTCACCTTGAAGTGGGTCTCGGAGCCCGCGGGCACATTGTGCTGGTGACTTTCGTTCTCGACGCGCACCACCTGGAGGGACAGCGCCGCGCGCAATTTGTCTTCGATCTGTTGCCGGACACTCACGGCAGGTCTCCATTCAAAGGTAGAGGGCGGCCCTCGAGACTATCACACCGACGGCAGCGGCCGAGGCTGCGCCTCCGCTGCTCCGGCAGGTTGCAATCCCCTCTCCCGCCACTAGAATGCCTGCTCCCCGGCCCAATGAGCCTGCGATGAGCATCCGCAACCTGCTCGACCGGCGCCTGCGCGATGCCGCAATATCCTGCGGCATCGCCGTGTCCCCCACCGACCATCTGGCCGCCCCCAGTGCGCGCCCCGAGTTCGGCGATTTTCAGGCGAATCTCGCGCTCGCAGCCGCGCGGGAGATGAACGCCAAACCCCGCGATCTGGCCGAACGTATCGTCGCCCGGGCACAGCTCGCCGACATCGCGAGCCGGGTCGAGATCGCAGGTCCGGGCTTCATCAACATCCATCTCGCCGACGACTTCCTGGCCCGACTCCTGGACGATCTGCGCGGCGCGCACCGTCTCTGCCCGCTCGCCGCGCATCCCGTGCGCACCGTGGTGGACTACTCCTCGCCCAACCTGGCGAAGGAGATGCACGTCGGCCATCTGCGCAGCACCATCATCGGCGACGCCGTCGTGCGGGTGCTGGAATATCTGGGTCACGAGGTCATTCGCCACAATCACATGGGCGACTGGGGCACCCAGTTCGGCATGCTGATCGCGGAGTTGGAGGATCATCTGGGCACCGGCGAAGCGCCGGATCTGGCGCTCGCCGATCTCGAACAGTTCTACCAGAACGCCAAGGCCCACTTCGATCTCGACGCCGAATTCGCCACGCGGGCGCGGCACTATGTGGTGCGGCTGCAAGCGGGCGACGCCCACTGCCACGCGCTCTGGCAGCGCTTCATCGCCATCTCCATCGCCCACAGCGAGGCGATCTACCGCCAGCTCAATGTCACGCTGAGCCACGCCGACATCCGCCCGGAGAGCGCCTACAACGACGCTCTCGCGGAGGTCGCCGCACTGTTGACCGCGCAGGGCCTCGCCGCTGAAGACCAGGGCGCGCTGGTGGCCTTCCTGCCCGAGCTGGCCGACAAGCAGGGCCGGCCGAGTCCGGTGATCGTGCGCAAATCGGACGGCGGCTACCTCTACGCCACCACCGATCTCGCCGCGCTGCGCTATCGCAGCCAGACGCTCGGCGCCGCGCGGATTCTCTATTTCATCGATGCGCGCCAGTCGCTGCACATGAAGCAGGTGTTCACCCTGGCGCGGAAGGCGGGTCTGGTCGGCGCGGATGTCGCGCTCGAACACCATCCCTTCGGCACCATGCTGGGCCCGGACGGCACGCCGTTCAAAACGCGCAGCGGCGGCACCGTCAAGCTCGCTGAGCTGCTGGACGAAGCGGTAGCGCGGGCGGCGCAGCTGGTCGCGGCCAAGAATCCGGCGCTGGCCGAAACGACCCACGCCGAGATCGCCCACAAGGTGGGCATCGGGGCGGTCAAATACGCCGATCTGGCCAGGACCCGCACCCACGATTATGTGTTCGACTGGGACAGCATGCTGAGCTTCGACGGCAACACCGCGCCCTATCTGCAATATGCGTACACGCGTATCCAGAGCATTTTCCGCCGCGCGGCGCACAGCGCTCCCGACGCCACTCCCGGACCCATCGAGATCACCACGGCGGCGGAGCGCCGGCTCGCACTCGCCCTGCTGGGATTCGGCGAAGTCCTGAACCAAGTCGCGGCCGAGGCCTACCCCCATGTGCTGTGCAACTATCTCTATGAACTGGCCAGCACCTTCACCAGTTTTTACGAGCAGTGTCCGATCCTGAAGCCGGAGGTCGCGCCCGAACTGCGGGCGAGTCGCCTGGCCCTGTGTCAACTGGGTGCGCGCACCCTCGCCACCGGCCTGGATCTGCTCGGTATTGAAGTCATGGCGGAAATGTAGCTTGGGTCCGCGCCAGCTCAGCCCGGTAACGCGCTGCCATCGCGGCATCGAAACAGCAGAAGATCACCTGTTCCACGGTTGTTGGTCGCGCCAGCGCGGCGCGCACTTCGCGCACCGCAATGGGCACCGCGCGCTCGGACGGAAAGCCGTATACCCCGCAACTGATGGCGGGAAATGCGAGCGAGCGAAACCGCTCGGCGCTCGCCACCGCCATGGCATTGCGATAGCAGCGCGCGAGCAACTCCTCCTCGTGCGCGCCACCGCCCTGCCAGACCGGCCCGACCGCGTGGATGATGGCCCGCGCCGGCAGCGCGAAGCCCGGCGTCAGCCGCACCTCGCCCGTGGGGCAGCCGCCCAGCGCCCGGCAGGCCGCCTGCAAGGCGTCGTGGCCGGCGGCGCGATGAATGGCGCCATCGACCCCGCCACCGCCCGCGAGCCGGCTGTTGGCGGCATTCACCACGGCATCCACCGCCAACGCCGTGATATCACCCTCGCTCACTTCGATCATCGCGCTCTTCCCAAGGCAGCATCCCAAGGCAGCGGATCATCTGGGTCCACCGACAGGCGGCCAACCCGGAACCACGACTGCCGTTCTGGATTGCGAGACCACCAACTTCACGACAGTTTCGACAAGATGGGGTAAAAATCTAATGCTATAGTTGAGTTATCCGGTTTAACCTGCTACCAATGTAAACAATTTTATTTTTCCAGCCATCCGAACCCCAGGGGGAATTGCCCGATGTGTTCGACCTGTGACCTACGCCGCGTCATCCGCACCACTCTCAAACAGCTCGGAGACTGGTCGCCGGCGGCGGAAAACCTGCTCCTGGGAACCGCGCTCCAGGAATCCGGGCGCAACGCGCGCCTGCGCGAGGGGCGGCGGCTCGGCATCTACCGGATCGCGCCGGCCGCCCATCGCGCGGTCTGGGACAAATATCTGGTAGGCGATCCGGAGCTGGCCAGCCGGGTGCGCGGCCTCGCGGGACAGCACGGTTTCCTGTGCGACCCCCACGGCGAACTCGCGACCAACCTCAAGTACGCCACCGCCATCGCCTGGATGATCTACCGGCGGCATGGACATGACCTCCCCGACGCCGAGGATATCGCGGGACTCGCCCGCCACTGGCATCGCCATTTCCACCGCCGGCCCAGCGGGAGCGCGGAAGATTTTGTCAGCAGCTACCTCGGCGCCACCGCAAGGGCCCGTGCGGCCTGACCGACACGCACCGACGGGAGGGTTCAGCCCAGAGTCACCGCCGCAATCCGCCGCGAAGGCGCGCGGCGCAGTTGCAGACCGGTGAAGTCGAACAGCGCGGAGTCCGCCAGCTGCGACGGCGCCACATTGCAGATCGCCGAAAAGATCGTCTCCAGCCGTCCCGGATGGGCGCGCTCCCACTGCTGCAACATCTCCTTGATGACCTGCCGCTGCAGATTGTCCTGGGAGCCGCACAGGTTGCAGGGAATGATAGGGAATTCCCGATACTCGGCGTAGCGGGCGAGATCGTCCTCGCGGCAGAAGGCGAGCGGCCGGATCACCATGTTGCGGCCGT
This sequence comes from Gammaproteobacteria bacterium, assembly GCA_016708925.1. Taxonomy (GTDB): domain Bacteria; phylum Pseudomonadota; class Gammaproteobacteria; order Pseudomonadales; family Porticoccaceae; genus JAGPUQ01. The sequence continues at coordinate 398,370 of JADJET010000001.1, forward strand.
CGTCGGAGAGCAGCTTGGGCGGCATCGCCTTGAGCTTGCCGCCGTAGAACATGTTCAGAAACAGCGTCTCGATGATGTCGTCGCGGTGGTGACCGAGCGCGATCTTGGTGGCGCCGATCTCTTCGGCGAAGCCGTACAGAGTTCCGCGCCGCAGCCGCGAACAGAGTCCGCAGTAGGTTTTGTTCTCCGGCACCAACTCGGTGACGATGCTGTAAGTGTCTTTTTCGAGGATGTGAAACGGCACGCCGATGCTGGTCAAATAATCCGGCAGCACCTGTTCGGGAAATCCCGGTTGCTTCTGGTCGAGGTTGACCGCCACCAGTTCGAAATCCACCGGCGCCGTCTTTTGCAGGTTGCGCAGGATGTCGAGCATGCCGTAGCTGTCCTTGCCACCGGACAGGCACACCATCACCTTGTCACCGGCCTCGATCATGCCGTACTGGGCGATGGCGTTGCCGACGTTGCGGCGCAGGCGTTTTTGCAGCTTGTTGTATTCGAGACGGTCGCGACCGTGGCGCTCGGACATGGGGGTCAATCGGGATGCGGGGCCACCATTTTAGCGGCCCGCGCGAGGCTGCGGCCAGCCGCGTCGCGGGCAGTCCGTGCAAAACGGCGTCAGGGCGCGTTCAGCGTCCAGTCATGGTGATACTGAATATCACCGGTATAGCCCAGCAGATAGAGCGCCTTGCGGTCTTCCGCGTAGTGCGCAAACAGCTTCAAAAGCGCTTTGTGATCCGCGGCAAAGTCGCTTTCGTACCAGTCGAAAAGACTGGATGCCCGCAGCTGGCCCTTGGTGCCGGCAATCGAGATACCACGGTCGGAATTGATGAAAGCCCGGCCGGCGTTACTGAGCAGTTCGCGGCTGTTGGGGCCGGTACAGGCCTCGGGTTGAATGTCCGGGCAGCCCAGACCCGCGCACGCCAGTCCGAAGAGTACGCGATGATCCTTCCAGATCGGCCGCAGGATGCGGTCCTCGATATCATCGAGGGATAGATCGGTGCCAGCGACTTTCACCAGTTTCGCGCTCCAGGGACCATCGCTCGCATCGGCGCCGGCCACCTTGATGCTGTCCACCTTAGTGACCGGGTAATGATCCAGCACCAGCTTGACGGTCAGGGCATTGTAGAGATTGATCCAGTAGGCAAGCTGCTCGGCGCGGGAATACGCCCGTGGATCGATGCCGGAAGTCGCCTCGATATAGCTGTCGAGGCGGACCTTGTCCGCCGGCGACACCTCGCCATAGCGAAACCGGTTGATGCCCGACTTGTGACCAACCATCACATATTTGCGCAGCAAACCATCCCAACTGCCGTGATCGATAGTCGCGGGATTGAGCTCATCGCTGCGGTCCCAGTCGGCCCAGTACTGCGCGCTGGGCGCCGCAAACAACGATGGACTCAACAGCAGCGCCAACAGCAGGATCAGTCGGGGTTTCACGGCAGCTCGGTAGTTGGGGAGGTGTGGGGCGAGCATATCGCAAGAGAGGTATTGAAGCCAAGATTTATGCCGGCAAATCCTGCGGCGACATACAATCGAGGCCCGCCACGCCACGGCAAATCGCCATGACCTCGCTCCCCGCACCCGAAATCCGCGCCATCGACCGGGAGCATATCTGGCATCCCTACGCCTCCCTCACCCAGCCATTGCCCACCTATGTGGTGCGGCGCGCCCACGGCTGCACCCTCGAACTGGATGACGGCCGCACCCTGATCGACGGCATGGCGTCCTGGTGGTGCGCCATCCACGGCTACAATGTTCCCGCGCTGAATGCCGCCGTCGCGAACCAGCTCGCCGACATGGCGCATGTGATGTTCGGCGGCATCGTCCACGAACCGGCGGCGCGCCTCGCGCAACACTTGGTCGCGCTCACGCCTCCGGGTCTCGACAAGGTGTTTCTGTGCGACTCCGGCTCGGTCAGCGTCGAAGTGGCGATCAAGATGGCGCTGCAATACTGGCAGGCGCAGGGCCGACCGGCCAAACACCGGTTGCTGTCGTTGCGCGGCGGTTACCACGGCGACACTTTCGCCGCCATGTCGGTGTGCGATCCGGTCACCGGCATGCACCACCTGTTCGCCGATGCGATGCCACGCCAGCTTTTTGCCGAGACGCCCCGCTGCACTTTCGATGCCGCCTGGGAAGACCAGTACATCGCCGACTTTGAGCATCAGATCAGCGCCCACGCCCACGCACTCGCCGCCGTCATCCTCGAACCCATCGTCCAGGGCGCCGGCGGCATGCGCTTTTACGCGCCGGAATTTCTGCGCCGGGTGCGCGCGCTGTGCGATCGCCACGACGTACTGCTGATCGCCGACGAAATCGCCACCGGCTTCGGCCGCACCGGCAAGCTGTTCGCCTGCGAATGGGCCGGTATCAGCCCCGACATCCTGTGCCTCGGCAAGGCGCTCACCGGCGGCTACCTGACGCTCGCCGCGACCCTGTGCAGCGAAAAGATCAGCACCGGAATCTGTACTGGGGAAGCCGGAGTGTTCATGCACGGCCCCACCTTCATGGGCAACCCGCTGGCCTGCGCGGTGGCCAATGCCAGCATCGAACTACTGCTCGCCTCACCCTGGCAGGAGCGCATTGCCGCCATCGAGACGCAGTTGCGGGAGGAACTGGAGCCCTGCCGCGCCCACGCCGGCGTCGCTGACGTGCGAGTGCTGGGCGCCATCGGCGTGATCGAGATGAAAGAACCTGTGGATGTGGCGGTGTTGCAGCGGGAGCTGGTGAAGCGCGGCATCTGGCTGCGCCCGTTCGGCAAGCTGGTGTATCTGATGCCGCCCTACGTCATCACCCGGGAGGAACTGGGCCGTATCACCGCAACGCTGCGGGAGTTGCTTGGCGGGCTTTGACGGACTGCGGAAAGCTGCTGCGGCAGCCGGTTCATCGCAGCGCGTCTTCACAAGCTCGAATGCCGCGCTGCGAACGTCGGTAACGGGAAAATTCTGCCGCAAGGCTGTTTGGCGCGCCGAGGCGCGCGGGGCGGGTTTGCGCGGCGTCGTGGCATTGTTTCGAGCATGATCCGCAGGTACAACCGAGGCCATCGGGTGGGCCGCGAGCCGATCCGATTTTGCCCCGCCGCGACGCTCGCGTACCATTCGTGCCCTGACGCCGTCGCTGAGATGCTCATGAGAATCGCACCAATCCGCCATCTGCTGCTGGCACTGCTCTGCGCACTCACGCTTACGGGCTGTGGCGGTCGCGAGACCCGCGTCGAGGACGGTGATCGCGAGCAGGTTTTGCACTGGGGCAATGGCACCGAGCCCCAGGAGCTCGATCCCCATATCGTCACCGGAATTCCCGAACACCACATCATCATCGCCCTGATGGAAGGTCTGGTACTGAAGGATCCGGCAACCCTGGAGCCGATTCCGGGCGTCGCCGAGCGCTGGGAGATCAGCGCTGACGGTCTGGAATACACCTTCCATCTGCGCGCAAATGCGCGCTGGTCCAACGGCGATCCCGTCACGGCCCAGGATTTTTCCTGGTCCTGGTGGCGCGCGCTGCAACCGAGTCTCGGCAATCTCTATGCCTACATGTATTTCCCGATCAAAAACGCCGAAGCCTATGCCACCGGCAAATTGAAGGATTTCGCGCAGGTCGGCATCCAGATTCTGGGCGAACGGACCCTGCGCGTGACGCTCGCCAATCCCACGCCCTACTTTCTGCAACTGCTCGACCACTACAGCATGTTCCCGGTACACCGGCCGACCCTGGAAAAATACGGCGACCCCTCGCAGCGCGGCAGCGACTGGACCCGCGCCGGGCACTTCGTCGGCAACGGGCCCTTCGTGCTGAAACAGTGGGAGCTGAACAAGATCGTGGTGGTGGAGAAGAGCCCGACCTACTGGGACGCCGCCAACGTCAAACTCAACGCCATCAATTATTACCCGGTCGAAAACGTGTCCACCGAGGAGCGCATGTTCCGCGCCGGGCAACTGCACATCACCGGCTCGGTGCCGCCGGACAAGATCGCGGTGTACCGCAAGGACGCGCCGCAGTTCCTGCGCGTGGAGCCCTATCTGGGCAACTACTTCTATCGCTTCAACACCCAGCTGCCGCAACTCGCCGACCCGCGCGTGCGCCGCGCGCTGGCGATGAGCATCGACCGCCAGCAGATCGTCGATCACGTCACCATGGGCGGCCAGCTCCCGGCTTATGCTTTCACGCCACCCGACACCCTGGGCTATACCGCGCCGCCCGGCTTCGCCTACGATCCCGAGGGCGCGCGTGCATTGCTCGCGGCAGCGGGCTTTCCCGACGGCGCCGGGTTTCCGCCCACCGAGCTGCTCTACAACACCAGCGAAAGCCATCGCAAGCTGGCGGTGGCCATCCAGCAGATGTGGAAGCGCGAGCTCAATATCGAGATCACCCTCAACAACCAGGACTGGAAGGTGTACCTGGACAGCGTCGCCAACGGCAATTACCAGATCGCCCGCGGCGGCTGGATCGGCGATTATGTCGATCCCAACAGTTTTCTCGACATGTGGGTCACCGATGGCGGCAACAACCGCACCGGCTGGAGCGACCCGCGCTACGACGAGCTGGTCATGCGCCTGGCCCCTGCCGCGCCATCGCGGGAGCAACGCTACGCCTGGTTTCGCGAGGCCGAGGCGCGCCTGATGGAGGCCATGCCGGTGCTTCCGGTTTTCTATTCCTCGCGCAACTACCTGGTGCAGCCCAGCGTGCGCGGCCTGCCGCCGAACCTGCTCGGCTATCCGCTGTTCAAGCAGATCCATCTGGAGGCAGCGCACTAACCCATGCTGCGCTTCATTCTGTATCGGCTGCTGCAGGCGATCCCGGTCCTGCTGGTGGTGGTGACCGCCACCTTCTTTCTGGTGCGGCTCGCGCCGGGCGGTCCGTTCAGCGCCGAAAAAGCCGTGCCGCCCGAAGTGCTCAGGGCGCTGGAAGCGCGCTACCACCTCGACCAGCCGCTGTCCGCGCAGTACCTCGGCTATCTGGGCGATCTGCTGCACGGGGATTTCGGCCCCTCGTTTCGCTACCCGGGACGCAGCGTCGATGAAATGATTTTTTCCGGGCTGCCCACCACCGCCGAACTCGGCCTGTACGCGCTGCTGATCGCGCTGGTGCTGGGCACCACGGCCGGCGTGATCGCGGCGTTGCGACCCAACACGGCGCAGGATTATCTGCCCATGTCGGCGGCCATGATCGGCGTCTGCCTGCCGTCGTTTTTGCTCGGCCCGCTGCTGTTGCTGGTGTTCGGCGTCTGGCTCGAGTGGGTGCCGGTGTCGGGCTGGGGCAATGTGCCCGGCGACAAGATTCTGCCCGCGCTCACCCTCGCCTCCGGCTACACCGCCTATGTGGCGCGGCTGTCCCGGGGCGGCATGCTGGAGGTGATGTCCCAGGATTACATCCGCACGGCGCGCGCCAAGGGTCTGCCGGAATGGGTGGTGGTGATCAAACACGGCCTGCGCGGCGGACTGATTCCGGTGGTCGCCTTTGCCGGCCCCGCGTTCGCCGGGCTGCTGTCCGGCTCCTTCGTGGTGGAGACCATCTTCCAGATTCCGGGCCTCGGCCGTTTTTATGTGCAGGCCGCCTTCAACCGTGACTACACCATGATCATGGGCACCACGGTGTTCTTCGCGGTGCTGATCGTGGCCTTCAATCTGCTCGCCGATATCGCCGCCGTGTGGCTGAACCCCCGCCTGCGTCACCAGTACCGGAAGCCCGCCGCATGAATCGCAAACCGTCGTTGCCGGCGGAACTCTTGCCAGCCGAGCTTTTGAACGCGGAACAAGGCGTATCCCTGTGGCGCGACGCCTGGTTGCGGCTGAAGCGCAACCCCATGGCGGTGGCCGGCGGCGCGGTGCTGATCCTGCTCGCCCTGCTCGCTGTGCTCACGCCCTGGATCGCGCCCTACGATTACCGGGCACAGAATCTGGCGCTGGGTGCCGCGCCACCCTCCGCCGCACACTGGTTCGGCACCGATACGCTGGGCCGCGACCTGCTCACCCACATCCTCTGGGGCGGACGCATCTCGCTGGCGGTGGGCCTGGTGGCCACCGGCGTGGCGCTGGTGATCGGCGTGCTCTACGGCACCATCGCCGGTTACGCGGGCGGGCGCGTGGACGCCGCGATGATGCGGCTGGTGGACATCCTCTACGCCCTGCCCTTCATGATTTTCATCATCCTGCTGATGGTAATTTTCGGGCGCAACATCCTGCTGCTGTTTCTCGCCATCGGCGCCGTCGAATGGCTGACCATGGCGCGCATCGTGCGCGGCCAGGTACAGGCGCTCAAGCAGCAGGAATTCATCGAAGCCGCAGTGTCGCTCGGGCTGTCGCGCTGGACCATCATCCGCCGCCATCTGATTCCCAACACGCTGGGCCCGGTGATCGTCTACACCACGCTCACGATTCCCAGTGTGATGCTGCTCGAAGCGTTTTTGAGTTTTCTCGGCCTCGGCATCCAGCCCCCGGCGAGTTCCTGGGGGTTGCTGATCTCCTACGGCGCCGAAACCATGGAGGAATATCCCTGGCTGTTGATTTTCCCGGGCTGCGCACTGTCGCTCACATTGTTCTCGCTCAACTTTCTCGGCGACGGCCTGCGCGATGCCCTCGATCCGCGCACCGCGAAGGACTGAACCGTGGCGCTGCTCGACGTCGCTAATCTCTCGGTCTGGTTCCACACCCGCAACGGCGTGACCAAAGCCGTGAACGACGTGAGTTTCAGCGTCGACGCCGGCGAGACGCTGGCCATCGTCGGCGAATCGGGCTCCGGCAAATCGGTGTGCTGCTACAGCCTGCTGGGACTGGTGCCCATGCCGCCCGGCCGCGTCGAACAGGGCAGCGCCCAGTTCGACGGCCGCGATCTGCTGCACCTGCCGCCGCGCGCATTGCGCGCCCTGCGCGGCAACCAGATCGCGACGATTTTTCAAGACCCGATGACCTGCCTGAACCCCTATCTGACGCTGGGGGAGCAGTTGATGGAGCCGCTGCTCTATCATCGCAACGCGACCCGCAAAGAAGCCAGGGCACAGGCGCTCGCACTGCTCGATGAAGTGGGCATCGTCGAAGCCGCGCGACGCTTCGATGCCTATCCTCACGAATTTTCGGGCGGCATGCGCCAGCGCGTAATGATCGCCATGGCGCTGATCGCCGAGCCCAAACTGCTGATCGCCGACGAACCCACTACGGCGCTTGATGTCACCATCCAGGCGCAGATCCTGCGCCTCATCGCCGAACTGCAGGCGCGCCGCAATCTGGCGGTGATCCTGGTCAGCCACGATCTCGCCGTGGTGGCCGACATCGCGGACAACATTCTGGTGATGAAGGATGGCGCGGTGGTGGAAAGCGGCGCGCCGCAAACCCTGTTCGCGCGCCCGCAACATCCCTACACCCAGCGACTGCTGGCCGCCAGCCGGCGCAGCCCGAAGTCAACGCCCGCCACGAAGCCGCAGCGGGAAACCCTGATCGAAGTGAGCGCGCTGTGCACCTGGTTCCGCACCTCGGATCAGCGTCTGGTGAAAGCCGTGGACGATGTCTCCCTTGAGCTGTATCGCAACGAGATTCTCGGCGTGGTGGGCGAATCCGGCTCCGGCAAATCCACGCTCGGCCGCTCCCTGCTGCAACTGGTGCGCCCCACGTCCGGCTCGGTGCGCCTGCGCGGCCAGGAGCTGACCACGCTCGGCGCCCGCGCGCTGCGCCCGCTGCGGCGTCAGATGCAGATGATCTTTCAGGATCCCTACGCCTCGCTGAATCCGCGCATGAGCGTGTTCGATGCCCTCGCCGAACCCCTGCTTTACCACGGTCTCGCGACCCGCAAGACCGTCACCGCGCAGGTACTGGCGCTGATGGACGATGTCGGGCTGGCGCACAATTCGATTCGCAAATATCCCCACGAATTCTCCGGCGGCCAGCGCCAGCGCATCGCCATCGGCCGCGCCATCGCCACCAAACCGCAAGTGGTGATCGCCGACGAACCGGTGTCCGCGCTGGATGTCACCATCCAGGCTCAGATTCTCGATCTGATTCTGGAGCTGGTGGCGCGCCACAACCTCAGTCTGGTATTCATCTCCCACGATCTCTCGATAGTGCGCTATCTGTGCGACCGGGTGCTGGTGCTGCACCACGGCAAGCTTATCGAAAGCGGCACCACGGAACAGCTCTGGAAGCATCCGCGCGAAGCCTATACCCGCGAACTGCTGGCGGCGGTGCCGCGACTGGCTTGATGCACCGGCATCACCCTGCCGCTTCTGGCGTGGAGGGTATTGGCAATTCTGTCAGTCGTGGCTGGCGCGATTCCGCTTGGCCTTGGCCTGCTCGTGGTACTCCCCGCACTCGCAGCAAACGACTACTTGATGTACCGGACGATTTTTGGCGACGCCCTCGCCGGTCAGCGCTGTTCGCGTCTCCAGGCCTTCAAGCCGGTCAGTGCGAGCAACACCATCAGCGCCGCCACGCCATCCATCCAGTACACCCCCCAGCGCCCCAGGATGCGACCGCTGTGAATATCCAGCACCAGCCGCTCAAGGGTGATCGAGTCGCCCGCCGCCTGGGGCGCGAGCTGCGCCACCAGCGCCGGCGGCAAGGGCGCGGCCACTGACCAGGCGGGTTCGGTGCCGTTCAGCGCCGTAAAGGAAGGCGCCTCGGGCTCCACCCGGAACGTCTTGCCCTGGGCACGCAACAGCAGCTGACCATCCCGCACGCCCAATGCCTCCACCGGCACCGGCAAGCGGTAAGTGGCATCGATCCGGTCCTGCAGCTCGCCCGCCGCCGAGAGCAGCAGCAGCTCGCCCGCGCAGGCGACGGCCGTTTCCCCGCCGATTTCCACGGCGCCCACCAATTCGCCACGGCAACTCGTCAGAGGCACCGTGTCGAGAAACACCTTGCCGCCCACCTGACTCATCCAGTGTTCACCGACGGCATAACCGTCAATGGCATCGGGCAGTTCGATGCCATACCACCCGAGCACCATGGGCGAGCGCACCACCAGGCGATCCAGCTCCAGCAGCTCGGGGTGATTGAGGGAAAATCCGCTGAACGCGAGCAGGATCACGAACAGGGAAGCCGCCACGCCGATACGACGGTGCCAGCGCTTGAGCGCACTGTTGGGGTCGCTTGCGGGGCCATTATCGGGAAGCTTCATTCAACATCACCTGGAGCAGAAATGGGGCGCAGCGCCCGGGTATGAAAAAAGAGTGCGAGCCGCGCCACCCGCTGCATCGCGCGCACCGATAGCGTGGCCCCGGTGATACCGTCGATGCCGCGGTCAAGCGCGCGCTCGTCGCCCGCATGCAAGCCGGCGCCGACGAACTGATCGGTGAAAAAGGGCAGGCGCACCTCCTCGCCGCGACTCTCGCGAAATTCCAGCACCCGGATGACCGCGACGGCGCCCCGTTCCACCACCACCCCGATGGTGATGGGGTGGGTCTTGCCGATCTCGTCGAGTACCCAGGCGGTACGGTCGCCGTGCCGCCAGTAGCGCACCCGCATTTGCGCGAACGGATGCCCGAGAATCCCGGCCGCCGCATCTTTGAGCGGCGCCGACAGCCACAGGATCTGCGGTGTCGGCGCGGTGCCGCCAAAGGCCTGCGTCAGGAATTCCTCCCGACTCAGGTAGACACCCTTGGCCATCGCCGCCGCCGGACACAGCGCCAGCACGACGGCCAGCAACAGCGCACCGCCGGAAGCGCGGTTGCCGGCACGACGCCACCACGCTCCTTTCGGCGTGGCACGGACCTTCACCATCCCCACTGGTCAGAAGCTCCAGCCGAGACCCAGATTAAAGCCGTCGCCGCTGCCATTGCGCTGATCCGCCCAGTCGGCCTTCAAGACTACATTCGGTACCAGCCAGTAGTTGAAGCCCACGTCGAACTGTTCCACTTCGGAATCGATGCGGTCACCCGCCTGGGTATCCCATTCGCTGTAGCGCGCGAAGAAGCCGAGTTTCTCGGTCAGGCGCCACGCGGGTTCCAGATACCAGCCCTTCTGCTCGTCCTTGCCGATTGCCTGCGCCAGATCGCCGTCGATATCCCATTGCGCATAGAGTGCCCGCAGTCCGAACGGCCCGGTCTCATAGACCGCGTGCGTCTCGTACAACAATCCGCTCGCCGTGTCGGCGCCGGCCACCTGACCCTGCAACAGGTCTTCCTGATAATTCGCGGCCACCGCAAGTTCGAGGCCCGCGATTCCGGTATATCTCAACCGTCCGGTATAGGCAAACTCTTCGGCGGTGGCTTCAGCGGATTTCTGGCGCCCGGCGCGAATATCGAGCGCGCTGCTGCCGGTGGCCGCCGTCTCGAAACCGCTGTGTACGCCCAGGTCATAGCGCAGGCCGGGCGCTATTTCGCCACCCAGCATCACACCGGACTCCCACCAAGTCGAAGGAATGATACGGCTCTCGACACTGTTGCGCTCGACACCATAGAAAGTTTCGGGTTCATGAGTTTCGTTGAGGATGCCGATCGGCACCAGAAACAGGCCGAATTTGGCGCTCTGGCGCTCAGCATAATCCCACTCCACATAGGCCTGCTCCAGCTCCACTTCGCCGGGCTGGTCGTCGCCGGCAACCGAGTGTTCGAGCTCGATCTCGGAAAAAAACCGTACCTTGTCATTGAAGTCGTGGCCGAGGTACATCACGAAGCGGTGGACGTCGATCTCGTCGGTGCGGCCGTTCTCCTTGTTGTTGTAATGAATCTCCCCGTAACCGCCGATCTGGGTACGCTCGGCCCAGTCGGCGACCTTGGCGTAGCTGTCGCTCCGTTCCGTGGCCGTCTCGACCGCGCTGGCGGTGGCCTCCACCGCCGTCGCGGTTTCCGCGACCTTGGTATCGGTCTGGCGCAACTGGGCCTTGAGCGCTTCGATCTCCGCCTGCTGTTGCTTCAAAAGCTGCATCACCTCCGCCATGGTGGGTTCGGCCGCCGGCTCAGGTGTCGCCGCCAGTGTCGCAGGGCAGCCAAGAACGGTCGCAACGGCGACCGCGAGCAAGGATTTTTTCATTATGTCTTGTCTCCGTCAGGTGTGTTTGAGCGTGTCTGGCCGGAGGATTCTAGGTCAGCATCCAGCGTTAATGCAACTGATTATCATTTGATGTAGTAAACAAAGCCCGCTACAATCCCCGCCGCTCTGCCCCATCACGCTCATCACGGAGGTACCGTCGGCATGAAATCACTGCTCCGGGTAGTGCTGGTGATACTGGTCGCCGCGCCCTTCGCGGCCCATGCCGGGCAGGTCCGTGAATACTGGGTTGCCGCCGAATCGGTGACCTGGGATTACGCGCCTTCCGGCAAAAACCTGCTCCATCCCGGCAGCGACATGGGCGTCTGGGGCAAGCGGCTGAGCTACCCCAAATACCGCTATATCCGCTATACCGACGCCACTTACCGCACGCCGATCCCGCAACCGGAGTGGATGGGAATCCTGGGACCCGAACTGCTCGGCGAGGTGGGCGACACCCTCAAGGTGCACTTCCGGAACCGCGCCGACCGGCCGTTCTCCATGCATCCCCACGGCCTGCGCTACGACGAGGACAACGATGGCGCCGACCACCGCGGCGCCGGCGCCATGATCGCGCCGGGAAAAAGCTACACCTACACCTGGACCCTCGACGAAGGCGCCGGGCCGGGGCCGAGCGACCCCTCGTCGATCGTCTGGCTGTACCACTCCCATGTCGATCATGTGGCTGACATCTACCAGGGCCTGATCGGCACCATCGTGGTCACCCGCAAGGGCATGGCGATTTCGTCGGCCGACCCGCGCCCGCGCGACGTGGATCGGAACTTCACCACATTGTTCATGGTGTTCGACGAGGAGGACGGCGCCGAAGGCGGCCTCAAGCACGCGATGAACGGCTATATCTTCGGCAATCTACGCGGGCTGGAAGCCGTCGAAGGCGAACGGGTGCGCTGGCATCTGGTGGCGCTGGGGTCCGAGGTGGATCTGCATACCGCCCACTGGCATGGCGAAACCGTGCTCGACCACGGTCGTCGCACCGATGTGATCGAGCTGCTCCCCGCCTCCATGGTCTCGGTCGACATGGTCGCTGACAACCCGGGCACCTGGCTCTACCACTGCCACGTCGGCGACCACATGACCGCCGGCATGATGACGCGCTGGACCGTGAAGCCCCGCCCCCAGCCGACTGTTGCGCCGCCGGGCCCGCAGCCAAATTGATGCGACGGCGCGGCTTCGCTATAGTCCCGCGGCCCACCTGCTGCGGACGTCCATGAACACACCTTTCAAGAGCCTCAACTTCGATCTGGGCACGGATGTCGATCAACTGCGCGACGCCGTCCATCGCTTCGCGCAAAACGAAATCGCCCCGCGCGCCGACGCCATCGACCAGGCCAACGACTTTCCCGCCGATCTGTGGCGCAAGTTCGGCGACCTGGGCCTGCTCGGCATCACGGTCGAGGAGGAATACGGCGGCACCGGCATGGGGTATCTGGCCCATGTGGTCGCGATGGAGGAAATCTCCCGCGCCTCCGCCGCGGTCGGGCTGTCCTACGGCGCGCACTCCAACCTGTGCGTGAACCAGATCCGCAAGAACGGCACCGCCGCGCAAAAGACCCGCTATCTGCCCAAACTCTGCTCCGGCGAGCACATCGGCGCGCTGGCGATGAGCGAGCCCGGCGCCGGCTCCGACGTGGTCAGCATGAAGCTGCGCGCCGACAGGAAAGGCGACCGCTACATCCTCAACGGCAACAAGATGTGGATCACCAACGGCCCCGACGCCAACACCTACGTGATCTACGCCAAGACCCGACCGGACGCGGGTTCCAAGGGTGTGACCGCCTTTATCGTCGAGCGCGATTTTCCCGGTTTCAGCCGTGCCCAGAAACTCGACAAGCTGGGCATGCGCGGCTCCAACACTGGCGAACTGGTGTTCGAGGATTGCGAAGTGCCCGCCGAAAACATCCTCGGCACGGAAAACGAAGGCGTGCGCGTGCTGATGTCCGGCCTCGACTACGAGCGCACCGTGCTGTCCGGAGGCCCCGTCGGCATCATGCAAGCCTGTATGGACATCGTGCTGCCCTACCTGCACGACCGCAAACAGTTCGGCCAAGCCATCGGCGAATTCCAGTTGATGCAGGGCAAGGTCGCCGACATGTACGTTGATCTCAATACCTCGCGCGCCTACCTGTACGCGGTCGCCAAGGCCTGCGACCGCGGCGAGGATTCGCGCAAGGACGCCGCCGCGGTGATTCTCTACACCGCCGAAAAAGCGACGCAAATGGCATTGCAGGCGATTCAGAGCCTGGGCGGCAACGGCTACATCAATGAATATCCCACCGGGCGCCTGTTGCGCGACGCCAAGCTGTACGAGATCGGCGCCGGCACCTCGGAGATTCGCCGCATGCTGGTGGGACGGGAGTTATTTAACGAAACCCAATAATAGTGCGTTGCAGTGCGTGAAGGTGATTGTTAAGCAACAGGCAGAGGAAAAAGTGCTATCTGATTCTCTGACTGCCTTCCATTCTGGCCCTGCCGGACCGCCGCGAGTACACCCGCGAGGACCTGCTCGTTCCCGCACTAAAGCTCGCCGAAGATCTTCACGATGGTTTGACGGTATACGACGCTCCGGTCGGCTGGGTCAACCGGGAGGCGCGTATGGCCTTGATTGGTGTCACCCCGGGTTTCACCCAGATGCAAATCGTCTATCGTGCTGTGCGGACACATCTGCTGACGGGAGCGAGCGAGGAAGACGCTTGCAGGTTGGCCAAGTACGAAGCCAGCTTTGGTGGTGCCATGCGCGGGAATCTCGTGCACATGCTTGATCAGCTCGGAGTATGTGAGCTCCTTGGAGTCACCTCCGCAGCCGACCTCTTTGGTTCCGCGTCCCATCTGCTGCACACTACATCGGCCGTGCGGTACCCCACGTTCCTGGGTGCCCAGAACTACACTGGTAGTCAGCCTCCGCTCGTGCGATCCGCCTTCCTGATGCGATACGCGCGGGAGGTTCTCGCGCCGGAACTGTCTCAGCTTCAAGTAGCGGCGTTCCTTCCGCTTGGGAGGAGCGTCGCTGCGGTCTTGGAAATACTCGAAACCGAACGGCGCATCCCGAAAGGTCGAACCCTATATGGATTCCCGCATCCATCAGGCGCAAACGGCCACCGCGCGCGACAATTCGAAGAAGAGAAATTGACTCTGAGGAAATGTCTCAAGGAGGTCTTGAGTGGACGCTTTCCTACGAGCGCTGCCAAACAACTGCATGCAGTGAACGGCTCTGATATTGAGCGATAGAGCGCAGCCGGGCGCATGCTTATAATTGCCGCGAGCGATAAAAGGCTGCCGGTACAGTTATCCGATAGCGCGTCCTGGGAAGAAATACAAGGCCACACCGGCAACCATAAGGGGGATCACACCATGGGCTACCAATCGGTTTTTCGGCCGGGAATCTTCGCCGGCAAGACCATCCTGGTCACCGGCGCCGGCAGCGGCTTCGGGCGTTGCATCGCCCACGAGCTCGCCGCGCTGGGCGCCAACATCCTGATGATGGGCCGCACCGAGGCCAAGCTTGCCACCGTCAAGGCGGAGATCGAAGGCGACAACCCGGGCGCGCAGTGCGACTACGGCTGCGCCGACATCCGCGACGACGCCGCGGTCAACACCGTGATCGAGCGCTTCGTCGCCGAGCACGGTCCCATCCACGGCCTGGTCAACAACGCCGGCGGTCAGTTTCCCTCCGCTCTGGAAAACATCTCCGCCAACGGTTTTCTCGCCGTGGTGCGCACCAATCTGCTGGGCGGCTTTCTGGTATCGAAAGCGGTGTTCCTGCGCTCGATGAAGGAGCACGGCGGCAGCATCGTCAACATCACCGCCGACTATTTCGGCGGCATGCCGCGCATGGCGCACTCGGGCGCGGCGCGCGCCGGCATGGAGAACCTCACCATGACCATGGCGGTGGAATGGGCCTACGCCGGAGTGCGCGTGAACGCGGTGGCGCCGGGCTATCTCGCGTCCTCCGGGCTCGACACCTACGAGGACCCCGAGATGCTCGAATGCATCCCCCACTTCCCCGAGTCGGTGCCGCTGAACCGGGTCGGCACCGAATCCGAAGTGAGCTCGGCGGTGTGTTTTCTGCTCACCGAAGGCGCCAGCTACGTCAACGGCACCACACTGCGGGTGGACGGCGGCAGCTCGCTGTGCCTGAGCTCGCCGCTCGGCCGCAAGATCCCGCGCGCGCAGCGCAACAATGCCGCCTACGACGGTTTCCACCGCGCCACCTTCCCCCGGATTCTGCAATCCAAAAACCTGCAACGCGACGCCTGAGCTTCCATGGCCATTCTCCAGACCAAGATCAACACCCGCGGCGCCGAGTTCGTCGAAAACCAGACTCACATGCGGGCGCAGCTCGACGATCTGCACGCCAAGCTGGAGCAGATCAAGCTGGGCGGCGGCGCGAAATCCCGCGAACGCCATGTGGCGCGCGGCAAGCTGCTACCCCGCGACCGGGTGCAACAACTGCTCGATCCGGGCGCGCCCTTTCTGGAGTTCTCCCAGTTCGCGGCCTGGGAGGTGTACGACGACGTCGTGCCCGGCGCCGGCATCGTCACCGGCATCGGCCGGGTGTCGGGCCAGGAATGCGTGATCATCTGCAACGACGCCACGGTAAAGGGCGGCACCTACTACCCGCTCACCGTCACCAAGCAGTTGCGGGCGCAGACCATCGCCGAGGAAAACCACCTGCCGTGCATCTATCTGGTGGATTCCGGCGGCGCGTTTTTGCCCATGCAGTCCGAGGTATTTCCCGACCGCAACCACTTCGGCCGCAGCTTTTTCAACGAAGCGGTGATGTCGTCGAAAGGCATCCCGCAGATCGCCGTGGTGATGGGTTCCTGCACCGCGGGCGGCGCCTACCTGCCGGCGATGGCGGATGAATCCATCATCGTGCGCCAGCAGGGCACAATTTTTCTGGGCGGTCCGCCGCTGGTGCGCGCCGCCACCGGCGAGATCGTCAGCGCCGAGGAGCTGGGCGGCGCCGATGTCCACTGCCGCACCTCGGGCGTCACCGACCACTATGCCCGCGACGATCGCCATGCCTTGCAGCTGGCGCGCCAGGCGGTGGCGCGGCTCAATCGCGTCAAGCCGGTGAACATGGACCTGCGCCCACCCGCCCCACCGCTCTACGATCCACGCGAAATCCACGGCATCGTGCCGCGCGATCCGCGCCATCCCTACGACGTGCGCGAGGTGATCGCCCGCGTGGTGGACGGCTCCGAGTTCGACGAGTTCAAGGCGCTGTTCGGCACCACCCTGGTGTGCGGCTTCGCGCGCATTCACGGCTATCCGGTAGGCATTCTCGGCAACAACGGCATCCTGTTCAGCGAATCGTCCCAGAAAGGCGCGCACTTCATCGAACTGTGTGCCCAGCGCAGGATTCCGCTGGTGTTTTTGCAGAACATCACCGGCTTCATGGTCGGCAAACAGTACGAGGCCGGCGGCATCGCCAAGCACGGCGCCAAGCTGGTCACCGCCGTGGCCTGCGCCCAGGTGCCCAAGTTCACCCTGATCATCGGCGGCTCCTTCGGCGCCGGCAATTACGGCATGTGCGGCCGCTCCTACGATCCGCGCCTGCTGTTCATGTGGCCCAACGCGCGCATCTCGGTGATGGGCGGCGAACAGGCCGCCGGCGTGCTGGCGCAGGTGAAGCGCGAACAACTGGAAGCGCGCGGCGAGACCTGGAGCGCGGAGGACGAAGCCGCGTTCAGGAAGCCCACGGTCGAGCTCTACGACCGCCAGGGCCATCCCTACTACGCCTCGGCGCGGATCTGGGACGACGGCATCATCGACCCGGCGCAGAGTCGCACCGTGCTCGGCCTCGGGATTTCCGCGTCACTGAACCGTCCCATCGGCGAATCGCGCTTCGGCGTGTTCCGCATGTGACCCAATCCGGCTGCCGCCGCTGCGGCAGCCCCGATCACTGGCAAGGCGAGCTTCCATGTTCGACAAAATCCTGATTGCGAATCGCGGCGAGATCGCCTGCCGGGTGATCCGCACCGCGCGCCGGCTCGGCATCCACACGGTCGCGGTCTACTCCGACGCCGACCAGCATGCACTGCATGTGGCGCTGGCCGACGAAGCCGTGCACATCGGACCCGCCCCGGCGCGGGAATCCTATCTGAAAGCCGCGGCCATCCTGGACGCGGCGCGCCGCACCGGCGCCCAGGCGATCCATCCCGGCTACGGGTTTCTGTCCGAAAACGCCGCCTTCGCCGCCGCCTGTCGCAAGGCCGGCATCGTGTTTATCGGCCCGCCCCCGGACGCCATCGCCGCGATGGGTTCCAAGTCCGCCGCCAAGCGTCTGATGGAAACCGCCGGCGTGCCCCTGGTGCCCGGCTATCACGGCGAAGAGCAGAGCGAAGCCGCGCTGCGCGGCGCCGCCGATGCCATGGGCTACCCGGTGCTGCTCAAGGCCACCGCCGGCGGCGGCGGCAAGGGCATGCGGGTGGTGACGAGCGCGGGCGAGTTCAGCGAGGCACTGGCCGCGGCGCGGCGCGAAGCCCAGAACAGCTTCGGCGACGACGCCATGCTGGTGGAAAAGTACCTGACGCGCCCGCGCCATGTGGAAATCCAGGTGTTCTGCGACCGCCACGGCGGCGCCGTCTACCTGTTTGACCGCGACTGCTCGGTGCAGCGCCGCCATCAGAAAGTCATCGAGGAGGCGCCCGCGCCCGGACTCTCGCCCATCGTGCGCGCCCAGATGGGCGAAGCCGCGGTCACCGCCGCCCGCGCCATCGGCTACGAGGGCGCAGGCACGGTGGAGTTTTTGCTCGACACCGACGACTCGTTCTACTTCATGGAAATGAACACTCGCCTCCAGGTCGAGCATCCCGTAACCGAAATGATCACCGGCCAGGATCTGGTGGAATGGCAGTTGCGGGTCGCGGCCGGCGCACCGCTGCCGCTGGCGCAGAATCAACTCGAAATCCGCGGCCACGCTTTCGAGGCGCGCCTCTACGCCGAGGACGCCGACAACGATTTTCTGCCCGCCACCGGCACGCTGGCGTTTTTGCAGCCGCCGGAAGAATCGGACCATGTGCGCGTCGATACCGGGGTGCTCCAGGGCGACAGCATCAGCGTCCACTACGACCCCATGATCGCCAAGTTGATCGTGTGGGACGAGGACCGCGACCGGGCACTGACGCGCCTCGCGCGCGCCCTGCGCGACTACCGCATCGCCGGCACCGTCACCAATATCGAGTTTCTCTACAACTTGATCACGACGCCGGCGTTTCGCGCCGCCGAGCTGGACACCGGCTTCATCGAACGCCACCGCGACGCCATCTTCCGGCGCCGCCCGGACACCGACGCCAGGCTGGCCGCCCTCGCCGCGCTCTACCTGCTGCTGCGGCGCGAACAGGCCGCCGGTGAATTCGCCGCCACCACCTCGGATCCCTGGTCGCCCTGGCACAGCGCCCACGGCTGGCGCTGCAACGACGCCCCGGTCCAGCAATTTCACCTGTTGCTCGACGGTCGCGAGATCCTGTTCACCGCCACGGCGGATGGCAACCGCCACCAGCTACACAGCGAGCTGGGCCGCGCGGTGATCGCGGGCACCCTCGCCGGCAGCGAACTCCACGCCAGCCTCGACGGCCACCGCCAACTGGTCACTGTGACGGCCCACGACGGCGGCTACAGCCTCTTCACCCGCGACGGCGCGCTGCATTTCAATGAAGTGCGGACCGACGCGGGCGCTGGCGAAGAGGACACCACCGGCGGCCTCACCGCGCCCATGAACGGCACCGTCACCGCGCTGCGCGTGGAAGCCGGTGCAAGGGTGGCCAAGGGCGATCCGATCCTGATCATGGAGGCGATGAAAATGGAGCACAGTATCCGCGCCCCGGCGGACGGCGTGGTGGCGGAAATTTTCTACGGCGTCGGCGATCTGGTGGACGGCGGCGCCGAGCTGGTGCGCTTCGAGGCCGACGCCGGCTGAGGCTGTGGCGCCCGAGGTCCGTCATTCTCGTGCGACCGCCCTGGATGGCGGAAATACTGGAAACGCAGGCGCGGTTTTTCAGTGGCTGCATTGCGCGTTCCCACCTGCAGTGCCTTTTCACGCCGCCAATGGCGGGTGGGCTGCGCTTACCCGCCCTACCTTCCTGCATCCCGCTCGCGGCCCGGACAATGGCCATGTCAGGACATCGCCACGGCGGATAATTCGCAGGGCGGATAAGCGCAGCGCATCCGCCGTGATCGCGGCACCACTCCTGCCGTAGCGCGGTTTTTCAGTGGCTGCATTGCGCTCCCACCTGCGATGCCTTTTCACGCACCGATGGCGGGTGCGCTGCGCTTACCCGCCCTACCTTCCTGTGCTCCGCCCGATGCCTTTCCACACAGCTTCGCAGGCGGGAATCCAGAGACCACGATAATTCCGTCCCACGGCAACTGGACCCCGCTCCCCGACCGAACACTCGGGACAGGCTTCGCGAGGGTGACGAACTGCTTCCCCCAGCAGCTCGTCACCACAAACGGCCGCTCATCCCTGGACCCCGGTATTGTGTGAACCGGGTCAAAATCCGGATGCGACCCCTTTGTTATCTTGCGCACGAACCGTCGACAACTGCCAGGGAGACCCGCGCGTGGAATTACAGCATTACCTGAAGGTCATCGTCGAACAGGACGGCTCGGATCTCTACTTTTCCACCGGCGCCCCGCCCAGCATGAAGGTGCAGGGCAAGCTGACTCCCATCGCCACCGCGCCGCTGGCACCCGGCGCGGTGCGGGCACTCGCCAATGCCCTGATGGATGCCGAGCAAAAAACCGAATTCGAGCGGCGGCCGGAACTGAATCTGGCAATTTCCGAATCCGGCATCGGACGCTTTCGCGTGAATATCTTCAAGCAGCGCGGGGAAGTGGCGATGGTGATCCGCACCATCAAGACCGAGATTCCCGATTACCGCAGCCTGGGGTTGCCCGAGATCCTGCCCAAGCTGGTGATGCAGAAGCGCGGCCTGGTGCTGTTCGTCGGCGGCACCGGCTCCGGCAAATCCACTTCGCTGGCCTCGCTGATCGACTTCCGCAATACCAACTCCGCCGGACATATCATCACCATCGAGGACCCAGTCGAGTTCGTCCACCGCCACAAGCGCAGCATCGTCAATCAACGCGAAGTCGGCATCGACACCGATAGCTACGAGGACGCGCTGCAAAACACTCTACGCCAGGCGCCGGACGTGATCCTGATCGGCGAGATCCGCAGCCGCGAAACCATGGAGCACGCGCTCGCCTTTGCCGAAACCGGCCATCTGTGCCTTTCCACATTGCACGCCAACAATGCCAACCAGGCGCTGGATCGCATCATCAATTTCTTCCCCGAAGACCGGCACAAGCAACTGTTTCTCGACCTGTCGCTGAACCTGCGCGGCATCGTGTCGCAGCGCCTGATTCCCACCGTCGACGGCAAGCGCGCCGCGGCCATCGAGATCCTGCTGGGCACGCCGCGGGTGTGCGATCTGATCAAGAGCGGCAAGGTGGACGAGATCAAGGAAGTCATGGAGAAATCGGAAACCCAGGGCATGCGCACGTTCGACAGCGCGCTCTACCAGCTCTATAAGGACGGAAAAATTTCGCTTCAGGAAGCGCTGCAGAACGCGGATTCCGTGAACAACCTGCGCTTGAAGATTCAGCTCGACGCGCCGGAAGGCGCCGCCGCCACCACGGGGTCTGGACTGACGCTGGCCATCGAACCCGACGCGGTGGCCGCTGTCGGCTAGACCACCGGCAGGGCAACGGCCGAAGGTATCCACACGCGAGTAACGGAAGAAGCCGTCATTCCCGCATGATCGCCATGGATAGCGGAAACAGAGCAGAATCCAGGAGACGGGAATTGGACCCCGGTGTTAACGGAATCCGGGGTGACCGCCGGCTGGATGGCGGAAATCCCCGCTGGCGCGGGCGACGGAGGAAACCCGGTCCTGCGCGCTCGGTGGCACCTGGGCCCCCCCGTGCGCGAGGGCGACGGCGTCCTGTCAATCCCCCGCGCGCCAGCCGTTGGTGATGGGATAACGACGGTCGCGGCCGAAAGCGCGTTCGCTGACGCGCAGACCGACCGGGGCCTGACGGCGCTTGTATTCGTTGACATCCACCATGCGCACCACACGGTAGACATCCTCGGCCGCGAAGCCGGCGGCGACGATGTCGGCGGCGCTCGCATCCTGTTCCACATAGAGTTCGAGGATGCGATCCAGCACCGGATAGGGCGGCAACGAATCCTCGTCCTTCTGATCGGGCGCGAGTTCCGCCGAGGGCGGCCGCGTGATGACGTCCTCGGGAATCACCGGCGCGATGCTGTTGCGGTAACGCGACAGCTCGAACACCGTGACCTTGGGTACGTCCTTGAGCACATCGAGCCCACCCGCCATGTCGCCGTAGAGCGTGGCGTAGCCCACCGCCATTTCGCTCTTGTTGCCGGTGGTGAGCACTAGGTAGCCCTTCTTGTTGGAGATCGCCATCAGCAGCAGGCCGCGCGCGCGGGCCTGGAGATTCTCCTCGGTCTTGTCGGCGGCCAGACCGGCGAACTCCTCGGCCAGCACCTGGGTACAGGCATCCACAACCGGTGCGATATCGATGCTGCGATAGCGCACCCCGAGGCGCTCCGCCTCGATACGGGCACCATCCTTGCTGAGCTGCGAGGTGTAGCGAAACGGCAGCATGATCGCCTCCACCTGCGCGGCACCCAGGGCATCCACCGCGATGGCGAGCGTGAGCGCCGAATCGATACCGCCGGAGAGACCGAGCACCACGCCCTTGAAGCCGTTTTTTCGCACATAGTCGCGCACCCCGATCACCAGCGCCCCATACACCGAGGCGATGGGCTCCAGCGGCGGCGCGATCGACTGCGCCGGCACACTGACCACGCCGGCATCGACTGTCAGCGTCACGGGAAAGAGTCCCTCGCCAAACTGCGGCGCCTGAAAACAGGGCGTGCCGTTTGCATCCACCACCAGCGAACCGCCGTCAAATATCAGTTCGTCCTGACCGCCGACCTGATTCACGTAGAGAATCGGCAGCCCGCCCTCGCGCGCCCGCGCCGCGAGCACTTCGTGACGCTTGTGCTGTTTGCCGCGATGAAAGGGCGAGGCGTTGAGATTGAGCATCAGACGCGCACCGGCCGCCGCCGCCGCGGCCGTGGGTCCGGGAAACCAGACGTCCTCGCAGATCGTCACCGCCGCGCGCACCCCGGCGATATCGAACACGCAGGGTGCGCTGCCGGCGACAAAGTAACGCTGCTCGTCGAACACCTGATAATTGGGCAGACAGCTCTTGTCGTAGCGTGCCACCAGTTCGCCGTCGCGGATCACGCCGGCGGAGTTGTAGAGCTTGCCGTGCTCGCGCCAGGGATAGCCAAGCACCGCGACGATGCCGCGGCAGGCGGCGCAACACTTCGGCCAGCGCCCGCTCGATGCGCGGTTGCAAGGCGGGCCGCAACAGCAGATCTTCCGGCGGATAACCGATCAGCACCAGTTCGGAAAACAGAACCACCTGCGCGCCCAGTTCGTCGCGCGCGGCGCGCACCGCCGCGATGACCTTGGCGGTATTGCCGGGAATATCCCCGACCAGAGGATTGAGCTGAGCCAGGGCCACTGTGAGCCGGTTCATGGTATGGCGCCTGATTTTCCGCTGGGATCCGGCATTTTCGGCTAAAATCCGGGCGCGAGCAAAAGAGGCCATGATCACGGACCGCGCGGGCAACAACAGCACCCAGTCGATCGGCTCAGTGCGGGTCTACGCCTTCTACCGGGTGGCATTCTCCCTGTTGTTTCTGGCGATTCTGCTCAGCGGCGCCTCGCGCGGCCTGTTCGCCGCCACCGTCCCCTCGATCCAGTCCGGCGCCATCTACGCGTTTGTCGCGACCTCCGCCGTGTTTCTGGCGCACGCGTCTGGCGGCGCTTCGCCCTCCGTCCGAGCGCCCTGTTCGTCCATCTGACGGCGGACATCGGCTGCTTGGCGGCGCTCACCTTTGCCAGCGGTGGTGTCGCCAGCGGTTTCGGGGTCCCGCTCCTGATCACGGTCGCCTGCGGCGGCGCCGCGTTCGGCGCACGTCTGGCCTTGCTGCTCGCCGCCATCGCCAGCCTGGCGGTGCTGGGCCAGGAAGTCGCCGTCGCCCTGACCCGGTCCGGAGAACCCGGCCCCGTCGCCGCGGGACTGCTGGGCATGCTGCTGTTCGCCACAGCCATCAGCGTGCAGCGCGCCAACAGCCGGTTGCGCGGCGCCCAGCAGCGCGAAGCGGTGCATGCCGACGCCGCCGCGCAATTGCAACAGCTCAACGAGCTGATCATCCAGCGCATGCTGACCGGCATCGTGGTGGTGGATCAGAGTGGGCGCATCGAACTCATCAACGCGGCGGCCGTCGGTCTGCTCGGTGGTCACCAGCCGCAGCGGCCGCTTGCGCCACGCCAGTTTCTCAGTATCAGTCCCGCGCTGCTGCGACTCTATCAGCGCTGGAAAGCCTATCCCTGGCTGCAAGCGCCCACGTTCGCCGCCGGCGGCACCGAAATCCAGGCCAGCTTCGCCTCCCTGGATCAACGCGACAGCCGGCGCACGCTGATTTTTCTGGAGGACAACCGCGCCAGCGCCCAGCGCGCGCAACAGCTCAAGCTCGCCTCCCTGGGCGGACTCACCGCGGGGATCGCCCATGAAATCCGCAATCCGCTGGGTGCGATCAGCCACGCCGCGCAACTGCTCGGCGAGAGCGGCACAACCGACGCTTCGGTACAACGCCTGGCGGAGATCATCATCCGCCATTCCGAGCGCCTGAATCAGATCGTCGAAAACGTGCTGCAGTTGTCCCGCCAGAAGCCCGCCGAGGTCGCGAGGTTCGACCTCAAGAGCTGGCTGCAAAAATTCATCGCCGAACTGGCGGAGCATTCGGACGGCTCCGCCGTGATCGAAGTCGATACCAGCGGTCCCGCGCTGCTCGTCGAGTTCGACCCATCGCAACTGAATCAGGTGCTGACCAACCTGATCGACAACGCCCTGCGCCACAGCGCGGAACACAGCGGCGCGCGCTGGGCGACGCTGGAACTGGGCACAGACGCCGCCAGCGGCCGCCCCTGGCTGGACGTGCGCGACTGCGGCGCCGGCATCGGAGCGGTTGCGCAGAAGCGGCTGTTCGAGCCATTTTTTACCACCTCGCACACCGGAACCGGGCTGGGGTTGTATATTTCCCGCGAACTCTGTGCAATGAATCGGGCCACCCTCGAGTATCGCGCCGACGCGCAAGCGACGCCCCCGGGGGCCTGTTTCCGGATCGGTTTCGCACATCCCGACCGTGTGCTCGACCAACGCCCACGCACCACCGAGACCTGATCATGCCGAAGGCTCTTGTCGTCGACGACGAACCCGATATCCGGGAACTGCTCTCCATGACCCTGCATCAGCTCGGCCTCGAGGTCACCACCGCCGCCAGCCTGAACGAAGGCATCAGCGTGCTGAAGGCGGAGTCTTTTGCGGTCTGCATCACCGATATGCGCCTGCCCGACGGCGACGGCCTCAACCTGATCGACCACATCCAGCAGCCACCCAGGACATGCCGGTGGCGGTGATCACCGCCTTCGGCAACGCGAACTCGCCATCGCAGGCGTTGAAGCGCGGGGCCTTCGATTTCGCTTGCAAACCCGATCGAGTCTCGAACGGCTGCGCACACTGGTGCAGACCGCGCTCAAACTGGCGAGCCCGCCGCTGGCCAGCGAGCCCCTCGGCACCGCGCAGGAATTCGTCGGCGCGTCGCCGGCCATCCAGCAGTTGCGGCGCGAAATCGCCCGCGTCGCGCGCAGCCAGGCGCCGGTGTGCATCCGCGGTCCCTCGGGCAGCGGCAAGGAAATCGTCGCCCGCTCCATTCACCGCCAGAGCCCGCGCGCCGATGGACCCTTCGTGCCGGTCAACTGCGGCGCCATTCCGGCGGAGCTGATGGAAAGCGAGTTCTTCGGCCACATCAAGGGCAGCTTCACCGGCGCCCACCAGGACAAGCGCGGGCTGTTCCAGGTGGCCAACGGCGGCACCCTGTTCCTCGACGAGATTGCCGAGCTGCCGCTGCCGATGCAGGTCAAGCTGCTGCGCGCGATCCAGGAAAAACCATCCGCCGGGTGGGCGAAGGCAGCGAACTGAATGTCGATGTGCGCATCCTCAGCGCCACTCACCGCGATCTCGAACAGGATCTGAGCGACGGCCGTTTTCGGCAGGATCTCTACTACCGCATCAACGTCATCGAAATCGCGGTGCCGGCGCTGCGCGATCACCCCCAGGACATCCCCGCGCTGGCCGATTATTTTCTGAAACGCCTGGGCGAGGAGAGTGGCATGGAAGCGCCGTTGCTGAGCCCGGCGGCGCTCGCGACGCTTGAACATTACAGTTTTCCCGGCAATGTGCGGGAACTGGAAAACATTCTGGAGCGGGCATTTACCCTGTGCGAACACCAGCGCATCGAGCCCCGGGATCTGCGCCTGTCGGCGGAACCGACGCCGATCAACCCGGGCAATCCACAACCCCGACATACGCCGGCACCCCATGACAGCTTGCCGAGCGAAGCCGACATCCTGGCTGCCGGCAATCTGGAAAAATATCTCGAAGATATCGAACGCGCCGTGCTGGAACGCACCCTGCTGGCGGCGCGCTGGAACAAATCCCTGGCGGCGCAGCGGCTGGGACTCAGTTTTCGCCAGATTCGCTACAAGCTGAAAAAACTCGGCATCGAGTAACGGGTGCACTGAGCAACCCTATGCCGTTCGCGGCGAGTCCCGAACCGGCACCGGATCGAACTGATCTCACCCATCCGGACGGACATTCTGCCTGGTAAATAGCCTGCGCGGCGGCAGGCCAGGGCAGAAGGAAAGAAACCCAAATTAACGCGCCAACATCGCGAGGAATTTGCTGTGAAAAACCGGCACGTCTTTGACGTGTCGGACAAAAACCGGAGCGCTGACGTTCGTGCTTGCCCGCGCCAAACCAACCACAACCATCACCGGAAATTCTCCGCCTCCAGCCAGGCCAGGATGCCACCGCGCAGACTGTATACCGCCGCCCCCCCCGCCGCGCGCAACTGCGCGGCGCCCCGGCGCGAGCGCACGCCGGTCTGACATAACAGCAACAGCGAACGCCCGGCCAGGCGCGGATCGTCGGGCTGAAGCGCATCCACCGGGATATTGAGCCCGCCGATGTTGAAGGCCTGATATTCCGCCGCGCTGCGCACATCCACCAGCAGATGATCGGGGCGCTGCCACGCTTCGGCAAACGCGGAAGGACTCAACTCCCAATCCGCGCTGGCGGATGTCGAGCAAACCGTCGCGACTTGCATCTCGGCAATGTCGCTTGCGCCACAACAGCGACAGGCGGGATCGCGACGCAGACGTAACCGCCGCAGTTCGAGTCCCAGACCATCCCACAACAGCAGATGATCCCGGCTGGGTACCGGCAGCCCGGCCAGGAACTTGAGCGCCTCGCCAGCCTGGAGTAAACCGAGCATGCCCGGCACCACGCCCAGCACGCCGGCACCGGCGCAGTCCTGGAGCTGTTCCGGCAGGGTGGGATACAGGCACTGAAAGCAGGCGCCATCCGGCACGAACAGCGCGAGCTGTCCGGCAAAGCGCTCGACGCCCGCGAACAGCCAGGGCCGGCCGTGGCGCCGGCAGGCGGCGTTGATGAGATAGCGCACCGCCATCTGGTCGGTGCAGTCGAGGACTAAATCCGCCGCCGCCACCAGGGCATCGACATTGGCCGCGGACAGCGGTTCGGCGATGGCCGCGATCGCGATGTCGTCATTGCGCGCACCGAGCTGCTGCGCGGCGGCAACCGCCTTGTTGGTGCCCAGATCCGCGCCGCTGTAGAGCACCTGGCGGTGCAGGTTCGAGAGCGCCACGGTGTCGCCATCCACCAAGGTCAAGTGTCCCACCCCCGCGCCGGCCAGATAGAGCGCCGCCGGAGCGCCCAGCCCGCCCGCACCGACGATGAGCACGCGCGCGCCGCGCAGCCGCTGCTGCCCCGCGACACCGACTTCGGGCAACTGGATCTGGCGCGCGTAGCGCAGCCACTCGCGGGCGCTGAATTCGGATTCACGCATGGCGAAGCAACTCCAGCAACTGGCGCGTAGTCGCTTCCGAATGCGGGCTCTGGGTGATGCCGGAGATCATCGCGACGCCATCGACCCCCACAGCGGCCACACCCGCCGCGCGCGCGGCGCTGATGCCGCCGATGGCAACCAGCGGATAGTCGCGCAGCGTCCGGCGCCAATAAGCGAGGCCATCAAGGCCATGAGGTACCCAAGGCATTGCCTTGGCGGTGGTCTCGTACACCGGGCCGCAAGCGATATAGGACGGGCGCAGGGCGTGGGCGCGCGCGGCCTCGCGATGGCAATGGGTGCTGATGCCGAGCCGCACACCGGCTCGGCGCAGGGCGTCGAGATCGGCCGTCGCCAGATCCTCCTGCCCCAGATGCACGCCGTAGGCGCCGCAGGCGATGGCGAGCTTCCAGTGATCGTTGATGAACAGGCGCGCACCGTGGCGACGGGCGAGCTCGACCGCGCGCCCGATCTCCCCGGCCAGCACGTCACCGGCGCGCTCCTTGATCCGCAACTGGATGGTGGAGACTCCGAGGGGCAGCAGCCGCGCGACCCAGTCGGCGCTGTCCACGATCGGATAGAGACCGAGCCGGGGACTGTTGCAGGCGGGAAAAGCCGTCGTCCCCCAGTCATGACCGGCATCCGGCGTCAGCGCGGGCAGGTCGGTCTGGGCATCGGGAAAATGATCGATCAGCACCGGCCCTTCGACCGCGCCGCAGGCATAGCCCTGGCGCAAACCCTGGTTGATCGCCATCTTGCCGATCACCGCCGCGTCGGCGCAGGCATAACCGAGCGCCAGCGCGGCGGCCATGGCCGACGCCAGCGCGCAGCCGGTGCCGCGACGATTGGCAACGGCCTGGCGCGGGCTGTGCAGCCAGAAGCCGCCATCTTCGGCGAGGAAATAATCCCGGCTCAGGGCGCCGTCGCTGTGGCCGCCCTTGATCAGCACCGCGCCGGCGCCCAGCCGCCGCAGTGCGCGCGCCGCGCCCATCACCTCCTCCGCACCGCGCATGGCGATACCGGTGAGCGCTTCGGTCTCGGGCAGATTGGGCGTCAGCAGTGTGCAGTGCGGCAACAGATGCTCGCGCAGCGCGGCGGCGCAGTCGTCTTCCGCCAGGGGCGCGCCGCCGGAGCTGCGCAGCACCGGGTCGCAGACCAGGGGCAGTCCGGTCTGCGCGCAGAATGCCGCGACGCGGGCGATCTGGGCGGCGTCGACCAGCAGTCCGGTCTTGATCACGCGCGGCTGCAATCGGTAGGCGGCGGCGAGCTGGCTGTCCAGTGCGTCGCCAGAAACGGGATTGACGGCGGCCACTCCGCTGCCATCCTGCGCGGTGTTGGCGGTGATGGCGACGGCGCCGTGGACACCGAGCGCGGTCAGCACGCGCAAATCCATGGCGATGCCGGCCATGCCGGCGGAATCGCTGCCGGCAATGGTCAGTACCACCGGGCGGATCGTCATTGCTGGTGCCAGAACGGCGTCCCCACCACCGGGGTGCTGGGCTGCGCCAGATCGCGCTCCGGCATGCGCCCGGCCTCGAACGCCAGACGGCCGGCACTGACGCCGTGGCGGAAAGCACTCGCCATCGCCACGGGATCATGGGCCTGGGCGATGGCGGTGTTGAGCAGCACCGCGTCGAAACCCAGCTCCAGCGCCTGCGCGGCGTGGGACGGCACGCCCAGCCCGGCATCGACGATCAGCGTGATGTCGGGCAGGCGCTCGCGCAGGGTGCGCAGCCCATAGGGGTTGAGCAGCCCGCGCGCGGTGCCGATGGGCGCGCCCCAGGGCATCAGGATGCGGCAGCCGGCGTCCACCAGGCGCTCGCACACCACCAGATCCTCGGTACAGTAGGGGAACACCTCGAAGCCCTGTGCCACCAGTTCCCGCGCCGCTTCCACCAGACCGAAGGGATCGGGTTGCAGGTTGTAGTCGTCGCCGATCACTTCGAGCTTGATCCAGCGGGTGCCGAACAGCTCGCGCGCCATCTGGGCGGTGGTGATCGCCTCGCGCGCGGAATGACAGCCGGCGGTGTTGGGCAGCAGGCGCACATCCAGCTCCCGCAGCGCGGCCCAGAAATCGTCGCCGCCGCCGGCGCCCGGCAACTGCCGGCGCAGCGCGACCGTGACCACCCCGGCACCGGACGCGCGGATCGCCGCCTGCATGATGCGGGGCGATGGGTAGAGCGAGGAACCGATCAGCAACCGGCTGTCGAGGGTCTGCTCCGCAAGCTGCCACATGGGCTCAACCTCCCTGCATGGGAATGACCAGTTCGATGCGATCCCCGTCCACCAACCGGGTCTCGGCATAGGCGCTCTTGGGTACGAAGACAGCGTTGATGGCGACCGCGAAGTCGCACGCCTGCGTGAGTTGCGGCAAATGTTCGGCGAGCGTCCGCCCAGCGGCGAGACGTCTATGTTCGCCGTTGCACAACACGCGGATCTCGGTGGCGCTCATGACTGAAGTTCCATCACCGGAGATTCCGGTGCAAAGAGTTCGGGACAGGGGCTGGTGGCGGGTTCCACCAGCCAGTCTGCCACTGCTTCGGCAAGCGCCGGGGCCAGCAGAAAACCGTGGCGGAACAACCCGTTGATGCGCACCAGTCCGGGCGCGGTGAACACGCGCGGCAGGTTGTCGTCGAAGGCCGGGCGGCAGTTGGCGCGGGTCTCGATCACGCGCGCCTCCGCGAAACCATCGTGCAGGCTGTAGACGGCGGACAGCAGCTCCAGGCTGGAGCGCACCGTGATCGGCCCGGTATCGTCGCTCTCGATCTGGGTGGCGCCGATCACAAAGCCGTGGTCGCGGCGCGGCACCAGATAGAGCCGGTAGCGCGGGTGCATCAGCCGCACCACATGGCGCAACTTCACCGCCGGCGCGTGCAGCCAGATCACCTCGCCACGCACCCCGCGCAGACGCGGCACATCGGCGCGCGCACCCAGGCCGCGGCAATCGAACGCCCAGTCGCAACGGTGGCGCGTGCCGCCGCTGACCAGATAGCCTGGGCCGACCGCGTCCACCGCCGCGCCCCGATGCCAGCGGACGCCGCCGGAGCGCAGCGCCTCGCCCAGCGCGGCCATGACTGCGAGGGGATTCAGCCAGGCTTCGCCCGGTAGATGGAGCCCTTCCTGAAAGCGGCCGGCGAGTTCGGGTTCCAGTGCACAGAGGGCGGCGGCATCCAGCGTCCGCCAGTGTTGCGGACCCGGCAATTTCGCCGCGAGCGTCCCGGCAAAGCGTCGGTAATCGGCGCGGTCGCCGGCATGGGCCACCACCACTGTGCCGCGCGCGTGCAGGTCGAGATCAGCGCCCAACTCGGCCGCGAGCACGGGCCAGAGAGCGAGCGAGCGCAGTCCCAGGCGATGCACCAGTGCTTCCGCCGATTCCACCTCGGCCCAGGGCGCCAGCATGCCGGCAGCGGTATAGGCCGCCGCGCTGTCGGTCCCCTCGGGATCGCGCTCGAACAGGCTAACCCGCCAGCCCGCGCGCAGCAGGCGCCAGGCCATGAGCCGACCGATCAAGCCCGCGCCGGCGATCGCGGCGTGCATGTCAGTCCGCCTGTTTCAGGTAGATTTCGCTGCCGCGATCCCGATATTCCTGCGATTTCTCGGCCATGCCGCGCCTGGCGTACTCGCGCACTTCCTGGGTGATCTGCATGGAGCAGAACTTGGGTCCGCACATGGAGCAGAAGTGCGCCACCTTGGCGCCTTCCTGCGGCAGCGTCTCGTCGTGGAAGGCGAGCGCGGTTTCGGGGTCGAGCGACAGATTGAACTGGTCGCGCCAGCGAAATTCGAAGCGCGCCTTGGATACCAGATCGTCGCGATAGCGTGCGCCCGGGTGACCCTTGGCGACATCGGCGGCGTGGGCGGCGATCTTGTAGGCGATGATGCCCTGGCGCACATCCTCGCGGTTGGGCAGGCCCAGGTGCTCCTTGGGCGTCACATAGCAGAGCATGGCGCAGCCGAACCAGCCGATCATGGCGGCGCCGATGCCGCTGGTGATGTGGTCGTAGCCCGGCGCGATATCGGTGGTGAGCGGCCCCAGTGTGTAAAACGGCGCCTCGTGGCACCAGTCGAGTTGTTTGTCCATGTTGTCCTTGATCAGGTGCATGGGCACATGGCCCGGCCCTTCGATCATGGTCTGCACATCGTGTTTCCAGGCAATTTTGGTGAGTTCGCCCAGGGTTTTCAGCTCCGCGAGTTGCGCCGCGTCGTTGGCATCAGCACCCGCACCCGGGCGCAGACCGTCGCCCAGCGAAAAACTGACGTCGTAGGCCTTCATGATTTCGCAGATTTCCTCGAAGCGGGTGTAGAGGAAGTTTTCCTTATGGTGGGCGATGCACCACTTGGCCAGGATGGAGCCACCGCGGGACACGATGCCCGCGACCCGGTCCACCGTCAGCGGCACATAGGCGAGGCGCACTCCGGCGTGGATGGTGAAGTAGTCCACGCCCTGCTCCGCCTGTTCGATCAGGGTGTCGCGGAAGATCTCCCAGGTCAGGTCCTCGGCAACGCCATCGACCTTCTCCAGCGCCTGGTAGATGGGCACGGTGCCGATGGGCACCGGGGAGTTGCGGATGATGTGGTCGCGAATGCCGTGGATGTGGCGGCCGGTGGACAGGTCCATCACGGTGTCGGCGCCCCAGCGGGTGGCCCACACCAGTTTTTCGACTTCCTCTTCCACACCCGAACTGACCGCCGAATTACCGATATTGGCATTGATCTTCACCAGGAAATTGCGCCCGATGATCATGGGTTCCAGTTCCGGATGATTGATGTTGGCGGGAATGATGGCGCGTCCCGCCGCCACCTCGGCGCGCACGAATTCCGCGCTGATCTCGCGCGGCAGATTGGCACCCATGGGGTTGCCGCGCAGGCGCGCGACCCGCTCCGCGCTGTCGAACTCGGTGCCGGCCAGCGCCCGCGCCTGGTTCTCGCGCAGCGCGATGTACTCCATCTCGGGCGTGACGATGCCCTGGCGCGCATAGTGAAGCTGGCTGACATTGCGGCCCGGCTTGGCCCGCAACGGCGCCCGTTGCAGCGCCGCGCTGTGGTTGGGGTCGGTACTGCCGTTGGTGCGCCGATTGTAGGGATCGGGTTCCGGCGCGCAGTCGCCGCGCGCGGCGATCCAGGCACCGCGGTGATCCGGCAGGCCCTTGTGGATATCGAACGCCACGTCGAGATCGCTGTAGGGTCCGGAGGTGTCGTAGACCTGGGCGCAGGTGCCGTCGGTAAGCGCGATCTCCCGCATCGGCACCCGCACAGTGCCTGCGGCGTTGCTGACATAAACCTTGCGGCTCGCCGGCAGGGCTTGCCGGGGAAGCGACACGGGACTCGGCGTGTTGGCGGTGAGGGTGGGTTTGGCCATGATGGTCTCCTCGCGTGGGATGGGTGACCAGCGTGGAGTACGGAAGGCGGGCGTTCACTCTTCCCTACGCCGATGCGAGTCGGATCAGGTTCCACGGGTCTGCCGGTCCGGCATCTCAGCCCCTGAAGGGCGCCCCGAGAGTTGCGCGTCGATTATAGGCCTGAAGTGCGTGCGTGCAAGGACAGATACCGTCCCCTTATCAACCCGGATGCGTGCACCGCATGACGCGCAAGGGCCGTCCGGGGGCATGGTAAGCTGGGCCATCGCACGGACCACGCGGCGCAGCGCTCACCACGGCAACGCACACACCTTTACAGCAAAACATTTTCGCGGCAAACACCATGGCCACTGATATTGGGAGTCTTGTCGCCAATCTCGCGGTGGGTACCGGGATGGGTGCCGTGACCGTGCTGGTGCATTTCTGGGGGCTTATCTTCCTCACCTACATCATGAGCCGACACGGCCACCGGCTGCATCCTCACGACAGCCACACGCGGCGCGCCGCGGTGATTCTGGTGGTGGTGTTCGGTATCTTTGTGTTGCATACCATCGAGATCTGGCTGTACGCGGCGCTTTACCTGGCGCTCGGCGAGATGCGGAGCTTCGAGGAGGCGCTGTATTTCTCCACTGTCGCCTTCACCACCGTGGGTTTTGGCGACGTAGTGCTCACGCCAAGCTGGCGCGTACTGAGCGCCATCGAAGCCGCCAACGGCTGGATCCTGTTCGCCTGGTCGACCGCCTTTTTATTGACCGTGACCACGCGACTCAAGCTGCTCGAACACGACTGGCTGGACCGGCGCGATTGAGTGGAATGGCGCTGGCGGTGAATTGTCAGGCTCCGATTATTTCATTCAGACCGTCGATGATGTGTGCGAGCTCCTCGGGCCCTACCGCGCCGATTTTCTTGCCAATGCGCTCTGTTGAGAGAGTGCGAATCTGACTGATCTTGACCCATGACCGCTTGGGCAGCTTTGCTTTCACGAGCTCGTGCGTCAATGGAAACCTGGCCCGCTGCTCCTGGCTGGTAAGCGCCATGGCGATGACGGTTCCCGATCGCTCATTGAATATGTCCTGGCTCAGGATCAGCACCGGGCGTTCCCCCGACTGCTCACGACCCATCGTAGGGTTTAGATCAGCCCACCGCACTTCCCCCCTCAATATTTTGGCCATTCCGCCACATCCTCGGACAGCCCCTCGTCCGCCATCGCTCTTTCAAACGCTGGCTCGAGTTTTGCGCATTCTTCCGCCAAACGACTCCGTTCCATGCGTTCCAACTTCTCTTGAACCGCCTCCTGGATAGCCCGGCTCCGGTTGCTGAATACTTTCCGCTGCACCAGCGCATCCACTCTGGCGAGGAGTCCCGCTTCAATCGTGACGGCCACTTTGGTCTGGCTCATGGCGCCACCCCATTAGTATGATGTTTAATCATACCGATGCGAATAAGCGGCGGCAAGCCGAGAAGTCCGGCGTCAGCCCGCCTCCGGCACGGATTCGGCGACCAGGATGTGCTGACTTTCGAGCGCGGCAATCTCCCCGGCGGAATAGGCGAGCAGATTTTTCAGCACTTCGTGGTTGTGCTCGCCCAGATAGGGCGCTTCCAGATCCGCGACGTTGGCGTACTCCGAAAACCGCAGCGGCATGCCCGGCATCTGAAAAGTGCCGAACTCGCGTTCGGTCACCGTCCGCACCGTGCCGCGCTCGATAAAGTGGGGATGCTGCATCGCCTCCGCGACGCTCAGCACCGGCGCCACCGGAATGCGGCGCTCTTCGAGAATCCGGATTACTTCCTCGTCGCTGGCCCGGGACCGGATCCAGTCTTCGATGATGGCAACCAGCGCAAAGCGATTCTTGGCCCGCTCGCGGGGATCCTTGAAGCGCGGGTCGGTCAGCAGCTCGGGTTTTCCCATCGCCTCGCAAAACTCTTTCCACTGATGCAACACCGCGATGATGATCAGGTACCGATCCGGCGCCTTGCCCTTGAAGCAGCCCAGGGGCGCCATCCCGGGATGGTGGGAGCCGCCGCGCGTGGGTTTCAGCTTGCCCTCGCTGGCGCTGATCATGCCGACGTTGAGCTCATGGCAGTGAAAGTAGCTGTCGATCAGCGAGATATCGAGCAGTTGCCCGGGACCGCCGAGGGCGCGCCGGTACAGCGCCGCGTTGATCGCCGCCAGCGCATGCACGCCGGTGGTGACATCACCGATGGCCGCCATCGGCAGGCTGGGCGCCTGGTCGCGCTCGCCGATCAGACTGGTGATGCCTGAATACGCCTGGGCGATGTAGTCGAACCCCGGCCGGTCGGCGAGCGGGCCGGTCTGCCCGAAGGTGGAGATGGAGCACATGATGAGTTTGGGATTGACGCGGTGAACCGTCGCCCAGTCCAGCCCCATGCGCCCGATCACGCCGGGCGCGAAGTTCTCCACCAGAACGTCGAATTTCGGCACCAGATCGAGCAGCAGTTTGCGCCCGGCCGGGGTTTTCACATCGACGCAGAGACTTTTCTTGCCGCGGTTCTGCTGCACGAAATACGCGGAGCGCCCGCCCTTGAGATAACCGGCCTTGCGCACCTGGTCGCCCCAGGGCGCCAGCTCCAGCTTGATGATCTCGGCGCCCATTTCCGCCATCAGGCGGGTCGTGGTGGGGCCCGCCAGATGCTGGGTGAAATCCAGTACCCGCAGACCGTCCAAAATAGGTTCAGTGCTCATCGGCAATCCCCGCTGTCTTGTTGTTATCTGAAATTGTTATCCGAAGCTGTTATCTGGAGTCGTTTTGTCATGCGCCAGCCCCCGTTTACCATACCAGTCATCCATGTGCTCACTGGCGAAGCCCGACAACACAACCATTGGCCACCGAAAACTGTAGTCCCTGTGCCTCCGCTTGTCTGTAGCCTCCTGCGGCCATCCGGAGTAAGGTCCGGTCTGTTGTTCGACGCGACACCCGGTCCGGATGTGCGCTCAACAGACTGCTAGCCCTCCGGAGCTGATCAGGAGACATATCCGCATGACCTCGCCCGCCACCCGCCCCGACAGTCCCCGCGCGCTGATCGACTATCCACTGGTCGACGCGGACTGCCATTACTACGAGCCCGACGACTGCTATACCCGCCACATGGAAGCCCGCTTCCGCGCCGACGCCATCACCGTGGTGCGCGGGCAGAGCCAGCATGCGCAGGTGCATTTTCGCGGCCGCCGGCTGGCGTTTTTCAGCGCTCCGCCCGGCGAACACGCGGGCAAACCCGGCTCGTATAAAGCGTTCTATCGCAGCGATCAGCCCAAGGGCGCGCATATTCTGGCGGCCGATCCGATTTCCTGTTTCGACCTGCCGGAATCCATGCAGCGCGACGCGCGGCTGCGCTGGTTCGATCAGTACGATGTCGAAGCAGGCATCTTCCTGCCCTCACTGGGCGTCGGCGTCGAAATGCAGTTGCGCGATGCCGGGCCCGAGGTGGTCATGGCCAATCACCGCGCCTTCAATCGCTGGCTCCGGGACGACTGGGGCTGGGATTACCAGAACCGCGTCTTTGCCGCAGCGCAACTGTCGCTGGTGGATATCGACCTCGCCGTCGCGGAACTCGAACGCGTGCTCGCCGAGGGCGCCCGCATCGTCAATCTGATTCCCGGCCCGGTGCTCGGCCGCTCGCCCGCGGACCCGCATTTCGATCCTTTCTGGGCGCGCTGCCAGGAAGCGGGGATTCCGGTGTCTTTCCATCTGGGCAACGCCGGGTTCGAAGAACTGGTGTCGGCGGCCTGGGGCGAAAATCCGCGCCCGCCGCATCACAGAGTCACCGCTTTTCAGCATGTGATCGGCATGATGGAGCGCCCCGTCACCGACACCTTGGCGGCATTGATCATGCACAACCTGTTCGGCCGCTTTCCCCGCCTGCGCGTGGCCTCCATCGAAAATGGCTCATCCTGGGTCACCCCGCTGCTGCGCAAGCTCGACAAGTCCGCCAAGATTGCCGGCAACAATTTTACCTTCGGGCCACTGCATGCTCGTCCGAGTGCAATCTTTCTCGACCGTATTCGCGTCTGCCCCTTCCCGGAAGACAATATCCCGGAACTGATCGCTTCGGTTGGGCCGGATGTCGCACTGTTCGGCTCCGACTGGCCGCACCCGGAGGGCCTCGCCGAGCCGCTCGAATTCGCCGACGGCCTGGGCGGGCTCGACTACCGGCAGGTGCGCAACGTGATGCGCAGCAACACCGCCGCGCTGCTGGGATTAAGCGCCTGACGCCGCGATCTGACGCGCATGGCATGACAGAACCGGACCCGACCGGCGTTCTACCCGGATTTCAGTGCCACGGACTGCCATGGGACAGTCCCGGCAAGCGTTTTATGTTTCATGAAGTAGAGGTGGCAATTTTGCAATTCAATCTTCACAACCTTAACCATCAGGAGTTTCAACCATGACGAGTGCAAAGAAGTATTCAACGGATCCCGCTGAGCTTGGCTTTGATCCCGCGCAGTTGCGCGCGAAATATATCCATGAACGGGACAAGCGCGGCCGCAAGGAAGGCTTCGGTCAATACAAGAAGGCCGCGGGACAGTTTTCACATTTCATGGAGGACCATTACGTCGCACCCGGCTTCACCCGGGCGCCGCTGACCGACGAAGTGGAAGTGGTTGTCATCGGTGGCGGCTTCGGCGGCCTGCTGGCCGGCGCCCGTTTGCGCGAGGCGGGTGTCGAGAGTATCCGCGTCATCGACAAGGCCGGAGATTTTGGCGGCACCTGGTACTGGAACCGCTATCCCGGCGCCCAGTGCGACATCGAGGCCTATGTCTACATGCCCTTGCTGGACGAACTCGATTATGTGCCGACCGAGCGCTACGTCCACGCGCCGGAACTGCTCCAGCACAGCATCAACATCGCCAAAAAATACGACCTCTACCGGGATACCTGTTTTCAAACCGAAGTGACCGAAATCCGCTGGGACGAGAGTATCTCACGCTGGATCATCCACACCGATCGCGGCGACGCCATGAAGGCCCACTACATCGCAATGGCCAACGGCCTGCTGACCCGGCCGAAACTGCCCGGCATCCCGGGAATCGAAAAATTCAAGGGGCATACCTTCCACACCAGCCGCTGGGATTATGCCTATACGGGTGGCAGCTGCGACGGCAATCTGGACAAGCTGAACGACAAACGCGTCGGCATCATCGGTACCGGCGCCACCGCCGTTCAATGCATTCCGCATCTGGGCGAAGCGGCGCAACGTCTGTATGTCTTCCAGCGCACACCGTCATCCGTCGACGCGCGGCACAACTCGCCCACCAACCCCGAATGGAAAGCCAAACTCAAGCCCGGCTGGGCCAAGGAACGCGTCGAGAACTTCAACCTGGCGCTGGGCGGTGGCTATACGGATGAAGACATGGTCGGCGACGGCTGGACCGACATCTTCCGCAACATCGGCGGTATCGTCACCGGCGATATCAATGAACTCACCGAGGAAGAAAAAGAAGAAGTCTTTGAGCTGGCCGATTTCAAAAAAATGCAGGAAATCCGCGACCGGGCCGCAGCCATCGTACAAGACCGAGAAACCGCCGAGGCTCTGAAAGCCTACTATCGCCAGTACTGCAAACGCCCGTGCTTCCACGACGAATATCTGCAAACCTACAATCGCCCGAGCGTGACGCTGGTCGACACCCATGGCCACGGCGTTGACGAGATCACCGAAAAGGGCGTGATCGTGGATGGCAAGGAATATGAAGTGGACTGCCTGATCTTCTCCACCGGCTTTGAAGTCGGCACCAGCTATACCAGCCAGTCTGGCTATGACGTGATCGGCCGCAACGGCATCAGCCTCAGCAAGAAATGGGCGGACGGGCTTGCCACCTTTCACGGCTTGCAGAGCCACGGCTTCCCCAACTGCTTCTTCCTCGGTTTTACCCAGACTGGCGTCACCCCCAATGCCACCCACATGCTGAGCGAACAGGCCGGGCATCTGGCGTACATCGTCAAACAGGGTATCGCGAGGGGCGCGACGACGGTTGAAGTCACCCAGGAAGCGGAAGACGAGTGGTGCAACATCTGCAACAGCTACGGCGACAAGACTGAACGGCTGTTGGCGGAATGCACGCCGGGTTATTACAACAATGAAGGCGGCGGCAAGAGCAAGAACGGCTTTATTTCCGGTCAGTTCGGTGGCGGTGCCGCCAAATTTTTCGACATCATCGGAAAATGGCGTGCCGAAGGTAATTTGAGAGGTCTGGAAATCAAATAAAACCGTTGGCAAATGCCCGGAACATGAACCTTGCCCCCCTCCGGATCGATTTATCGGGGGAGGGCAAAGTCGTGGAGCCGTCATCTTCTCTTCCAGCATCACTGACAGCTTGCTGACCAACGTCGCGCGGCAGCGAGCTGCGCGGCGCACAGCGACCCATCACGCCGACAAAATCAGGAACGGGCAACGAAGCAGAGAGCGGCCGCGACGGTTTTCCAACACGCGGTCAACGCCGCCCTCCCAGCAGAGACCCCAGCACGCCCCGCACCAGTTGGCGCCCGATCTGGCTGCCGATGGAACGCAGCGCACTCTTGGCGGCGGTTTCCAGAAAAGTGTCCGGCTGGCGCCCCGGTGCTCGGGCCGTCGGTGCCGGCGCCGATGCGGCCGCCTGGGTATCGGCCTGAACTTGCGCCTGTGCCGCACGCGCCCGCCCGGCAAGCAGCTCGGCGGCGGATTCGCGGTCGAGCGCCTTGTCGTAACGACCAGCGAGTGGCGAGCGCGCCAGCTGTTCCGCGCGCTCCCCGGCGGTGAGTGGTCCGAGGCGCGACTGCGGTGGGCGGATCAGGGTGCGCTCCACCGGCGTGGGGCTGCCCTTGGCATCGAGTACCGAGACCAGTGCTTCGCCAACCGCGAGCTCGGTGATCGCGGTTTCCACGTCCACGCCGGGATTCGCGCGAAAATTCTGCGCCGCCGCGCGCACCGCGGCGCGATCCTTGGGCGTAAAAGCGCGCAGCGCGTGCTGTACCCGGTTTCCGAGCTGGCCCAGCACGGCGTCCGGAATATCTTCCGGATTCTGGGTGACGAAATAGATGCCGACGCCCTTGGAGCGGATCAGCCGCACCACCTGCTCGACTTTTTCCAGCAGCGCCTTGGGCGCGGTGGTGAACAGCAGGTGAGCCTCGTCGAAGAAGAACACCAGTTTGGGTCGGTCCGCATCGCCGACTTCGGGCAGATTCTCGAACAGTTCGGCGAGCAGCCACAGCAGAAACGTGGAATACAGCCGCGGCCGCGACATCAGTGAAGTCGCATCCAGCACACTGATCACGCCCAGCCCGGAAAAATCGGTGCGCATCAGCTCGGCCAGCTCGAGCGCCGGCTCACCGAAAAAGCGATCGACACCCTGTTCTTCCAGTACCAGCAGGCGACGCTGAATGGCGCCGACACTGGTCGCACTGAGATTGCCGTATTCGGCACGCAAGGCGTCGGCGTTCCCGCCCACCCACCCCAGCAAGGCACGCAGATCCTTGAAATCCAGCACCAGCAGGCCCTGGTCGTCGGCCACCTTGAACGCCGCATAGAGCACACCGGTCTGGGTGTCGTTCAGCTCCAGGAGATTGGCGAGCAGCAGCGGACCGAACTCCGCCACCGTGGTACGCACCGGATGGCCGCGCTGACCGTCGATGTCCCAGAACACCGTGGGATTGGCGCCGGGACGGTAATCCGCGATGCCGAGTTGCGCAATGCGGGCCAGAATTTTTTCCCCCGGTTCGGCGGCGCGCGCCAGCCCGGACAGATCGCCCTTCACGTCGGCGAGAAACACCGGCACGCCGGCGCGGGAAAAACCTTCCGCGAGGGTTTGCAGGGTGACGGTCTTGCCGGTCCCGGTGGCGCCCGCGATCAGGCCATGACGATTGGCCATGGCGGCGGCGATGGCCTGGTGGGCGCCGGCGGCGCTTGCGCCCAGCGGTATCTGGATCATGGCTGTCTCTCCCTGCGGCGCGGTCACTCCCGCGCCAGCACCCAGCGATGGACCTCGGACGGACCATCGTACAGGCGGAAGGCGCGGATATCCCGGTAGATGCGCTCGATCACGGTGTCGGCGGAAATGCCCATCGCACCCATTATCTGCATCGAGCGGTCCACCACCCGGCCCAGCGCTTCGGAGCACAGCACTTTGCACATGCTGGTCTCGACGCGTGCCTTGTCGCCCTGGTCCAGCAGCCAGCAGGCGTGCCAGGTGGCGAGCCGGCAGGTGTGCAGGTCGATGCGGTTGTCGGCGAGCATGAAGCCCACGCCCTCGTGTTCGAGGATGGGTTTGCCAAATGCCATCCGCGTCCTGGCGAATTCGCTGGCGATTTCGTGACAGCGCTGCGCCGCGCCCAGCCAGCGCATGCAGTGGGTCATGCGCGCCGGGCCCAAACGCACCTGGGCGTAGCGAAAGCCTTTGCCCACTGCGCCGAGAATCTGGTCGCGCGGCACGCGCAGGTCGCGGTAGTCCACCACGCAGTGGCCGCCCGGCGAGTTGCTGTCGAGGGTGTCCAGCATCCGCACCATCTCGATGCCGGGCGCATCCGAAGGCGTCATGAACATGGTGGCGCCCTGGTCGTTGCCGCGCGCGTCCAGCGTGCGCGCCATGATGATCTGGAACGCCGAGCCCGGCAGTCCGGTGATGAACCACTTGCGGCCGTTGATGACATAGTCGTCGCCGTCCGGCACCGCGGTGGTTTTCAACAGACTGGGGTCGGAGCCGGCGCCGCCATCCGGCTCGGTCATCGCGAATACCGAGCGGATCTCGCCCCGGTAGAGCGGCGCCAGCCAGCGTTCCTTCTGCGCCTCGGTGGCGACTTGCAGCAGCAGGTTGCAGTTGCCTTCGTCCGGCGCCTGGATGTTGAGGGCGAGCGGTCCCAGAGTGGAATAACCCGCCGCTTCGAAAATCACCGCCATCGCACGGTGATCCAGGCCGAGGCCACCGTATTCCCGCGGCGCCTGGGGCGTAAGCAGCCCGGCGCGGCGGGCGCGCGCCACCAGTTCCAGACGTAGCTCCTCCGTGGGGCCGTGAAATTCCTGGCGCGGGTCTTTCTCGCAGGGAATGATTTCGTCACGGATAAACGCATCGACGCGCTCCTTGAGCGCGCGCAGGTCATCCGAAAATGCGAAGTCCACCATGATGATTGCTCCTTTGTTACCGCAGCGGCCGCCCGCTGCGGTCGGATGATTGTTGGATGATGGCGAACGGCCCGCTAATCCATCGAGTGACTCACGCTCTCGATCTGGCGTTTGACGGCGAGCGGATCGTCGACATTCTTGAACCGAAAATCGCTGTTGCCGCGTCCGGTCAACTTCACCGTACCAAAACCGAACAAGCGACCGCTGATGCTCTGTTCCATTTCCACCGTTTCGATCGAACCGAGTTTCATTTCTTCGGTCTGCCGGCTGATGATGCCGCGCTTGAAGATCACGCGCTTGTTGGTCACGCCCTGCTCGGTATGTTTGAGCCGCAGGAACTCGTAGAGCGCGAGAATCCAGGTCAGTCCCAGCGTGGGTACGCCCAGCACTATCCACAGGATCATGGGAATGCGGGCGAACCAGTGCAGTTTGAACAGCCCGACGATCTGCTCGCCGTCGGATAACGAATCTTCGATATAGGACATGGGCTTTCCCGTGCTGCAAAAAAATATTCGTCATTGCAAACGAGTTGCAAACTGAAGGCGCACTCAAGACACCAGTCGCAGTCCCTGCTGATAAAACCGCGACACCGTGAAGGCAAACCGCTCCCACATCGGATCGATGCGCTGGCGCTTGCGGTGCAGGCGCACATTGAGGCACGCGATGCTGCCCAACTGATAGGCGGCGAGCGCCTGATACCAGCGCAGGTCGGAGAACGAGCGCCCCATGCCGGCCTGGTAGATGTCGGCCAGTTCCGCGGGCGACACCGGTGCCACCGGGCGGATCTCGTCGGTCCAGAAATCCCCGTCGGCGCAAAACATCAGCCAGCCGATATCGAGCAGCACCGCGCCGATGCGCACCAGCTCCCAGTCGATCACACCGGTGAGGCGACCCTCGGCAAACAGGCAGTTGCCGGGCTGATAGTCGCCGTGCACGATCCCCAGCAGCGGGTCGGCGGGCAGGGTTTTCAGCAGTTGCAGACGCAAACGGTCGGCGTGTTCGATCCACTCCGGCTCCAGCGCCTTGCGGTAGATAGGCTCCCAGCGGCTGATCTCCACCTCCAGCGGGCGCGGCGTCTCCCAGTCCGGCAGGTGCGCGCGCCAGTCGACCTTGTGGATGCGCGGCAGCACTTTGCGCGGTCTGCCGCCACAGGGGCGCGGCCGCGGCGGCAGAGCGGTCGAACGACGGATGAGGATCCCAGATGAAAAACTCGCGGCCCGGCAGACGCGCCATCACCACATAAGGCACGCCGAACTCGGCTTCATCGGGCGCCGCGAAAGGCACGTCCGGCACCGGCAGGCCCTGGCCGTGCAAGGTGCGCAACAGGGGCGCGGTGCGGTAGACGTCGGTATTGCCTTCGCGCCGCACGCCCTTGGGCGCCAGCTTGATGATGTACGCGCCGCGGTCGGCGCCGTCCGCATCCACGCCGAAGCCGAAAGTGAGACCGGCATGGCCGCCCAGCATGGGCTCCAGTTCGCGCACCCGTGCGGAGGTGCCGAAATTGCGCGCCACGAACGCCGTTATCTGATCGCGCAGTTCCGCGTCCACGCCCGGACGTTCTTCCTCGTGCTGCTCGGCATGCGTCATTGGGTCCCCGCTGTCGCTTGGTTTTATCGCGCGCCGGAGAATACCATCATGCCGGCGCAAAATGCCGCAACCGGCGCCACCCACACCCGGTCCCCGGA
The DNA here is from genome assembly GCA_016708925.1 of Gammaproteobacteria bacterium. Taxonomy (GTDB): domain Bacteria; phylum Pseudomonadota; class Gammaproteobacteria; order Pseudomonadales; family Porticoccaceae; genus JAGPUQ01. Next base: position 441,532 of record JADJET010000001.1, read on the forward strand.
GGTATCCCATGGCCCTGCAAACCCGTCTTGTCGATTACCGCGATGGCATCCAGCGCTGCGCAGGCTATCTGGCCTGGGATGACGATTTTTCCGGCCCGCGGCCGGCGGTCGCCATCGCCCATACCTGGGCCGGGCGCTCGGAATTCGAGTGCGACAAGGCGCGCCGCCTGGCCGCGCTGGGCTATATCGGTTTCGCCATCGACATGTACGGCGAAGGCCGCCAGGGCGGCAGCCCGGCCGGCAACGGGGCGCTGATGCAGCCGCTGATGAACGACCGCGCGGCACTCCAGCGCCGTATCGGCGCCGCCATCACGGCGTTGCGCGCCCTGCCTGAAGTCGATGCCGAGCGGGTCGCCGCCATGGGCTACTGCTTTGGCGGCCTGTGCGTGCTCGACCTCGCACGCAGCAATACCGAGGTGCGGGGCGTAGCGAGCTTTCACGGGCTGTTCGACCCGCCCGGCAACACGGCGGGTAATCCCGTCGCCGCCAAGGTGCTGTGCCTGCACGGCTACGACGATCCCATGGCCAAACCCGAAGCCCTGGTGAAGCTGGGCGCAGAGCTGACCGCCGCCGGCGCGGACTGGCAGATTCACGCCTACGGCGGCACCTTGCACGCCTTCACGCGGCCCGACGCCAACGACCCCGCACACGGCGTTCGCTACAGCGCCGCCGCCGACCGGCGTTCGTGGCGGGCACTGGAAGATTTTCTCGAAGAGCTGTTTGTGGGCTGAATGTTGCGGCTTGAGGAAAGACCGCCACAACCCCACAATCCCGCGCCATGCAAAGAACGCCCGCGCCATGCAAAAGACGCTGATCTATCTGGGTTTGGTGCTGGTGGTGGTCGGGCTGCTGTGGCCCTGGCTCGGCCGGCTGCCCCTGGGGCGGTTGCCGGGCGACTTCCAGATCGACCGCCCCGGTTTCCGGCTCTATATCCCGCTCGGCACCATGCTGCTGATCAGCGCGGTGCTGTCGCTGCTGGCGTCGATCTTCCGCAAGTGAGGCGCCGCGTCTGCCGGATGCGCCGCGATGCGGCTTATCCGGCCTACGGGAGCACGCGTCCACAAGTCCACGGGTCCACGGGTCCACGGGTCCACGGGTCCACGGGTCCACGGAGCGTAGGGTGGATAAGCGCAGCGCATCCACCGAAAAAAGCCAGGTGCCCGCCGGCAAGAGCGGAGCCGCGATCACTTCCAGATCGACCGGCCGGGGTTCCGGCTCTATATCCCGCTCGGCACCATGCTGCTGATCAGCGCGGTGCTCTCGCTGCTGGCCTCGATCTTCCGCAAGTGAGGCGCAGCGTCCTGCCGGATGCGCCGCGATGCGGCTTATCCGGCCTACGGGAGCACGCGTCCACGGAGCATAGGGCGGGTAAGCGCAGCGCACCCGCCATCCCGGGCCGAGGGATGGCGGGTGACGCCAATCAGCCGTCGCAGATCGCCTGGGCGGCGGCGAGATCCAGCGTCCCTTCATAGATCGCACGGCCGGTGATGGCGCCCAGGATGCCCTGCCCGGCCACCGCCTTGAGCGCGCGGATGTCGTCGAGCCCGGTCACTCCGCCCGAAGCGATCACGGGAATGCCGCCCGCCTGCGCCAGCGCCACCGTGGCAGCGACATTGACGCCCTGCATCATGCCGTCGCGCTCGATGTCGGTGTAGACGATGGCGCTGACCCCGTCCGCCGCAAACCGGCGCGCGAGATCCACCGCTTTTACCTCGCTCACCTCGGCCCAGCCGTCGGTGGCCACCAGACCGGCGCTGGCATCGATGCCGACGATGATGCGGCCGGGAAATTCCCGACACACCCGCGTGACGAAATCCGGTTCCCTGACCGCCTGGGTGCCGATGATGACGTAACGCACCCCGGCGCCCAGGTAAGCCTCGATGGTGTCCGCGCTACGGATGCCGCCGCCGATCTGGATCGGCAGCTCGGGATGGGCGCGGGCGATGGCGCGCACCGCGTCGCCGTTCACCGGCTTTCCGGCAAAGGCGCCGTTGAGATCGACCAGATGCAGCCGGCGCGCGCCCTGGGCGACCCAGTGCGCGGCCATGGCGACCGGATCGTCGGAAAACACGGTGGCGTCGTCCATGCGGCCCTGGCGCAGGCGCACGCACTGGCCGTCCTTCAAATCGATGGCGGGAATGATGAGCACGGAAATCCTCAGTCGCCGCCTTTCCAGGCGGCAAAGTTGGCCAGCAGGCGCAGGCCGTCGGTGTGGCTTTTCTCGGGATGGAATTGCACCGCGAACAGATTGCCCTGGTGCAGGGCTGCGGCGAAGGTAACGCCGTAGTCGCAAGTGCCCGCGATCAGATCGGCGTCGGTTTCCACGCAATAACTGTGCACGAAATAAAAGCGCGCGTCCTGGGCGATGCCGTGCCAGAGCGGGTGAGCGACGGTCTGGTGCACGACATTCCAGCCCATGTGCGGGACCTTGAGCCGTTCGCCGTCGGTATCGATCAAGGGCGCGCCGAAAAACCGCACGCGGCCCGGCAGCAGGCCGAGGCAGTCCACGCCGCCGCTCTCCTCGCTGTGGGCCATCAATGCCTGCATGCCGACGCAGATGGCGAGCACAGGCTTCTGGGCGATGGCGGCGACCAGCGCAGAGGCAAAGCCCGCGGCGCGAAACTCGCGCATGCAGTCGCCGATGGCGCCGACGCCGGGGAACACCACGCGGTCGGCGCGCTCCAGTTCCCGGGGTTCGGTGGTGATAACTACACGCGCTCCGGGCGCCACATGCTCCAGCGCCTTGGCGACCGAGTGCAGGTTGCCCATGCCGTAGTCGATGACGGCGATGCGATCACGAAATTCCGTCATGGTTGGATCCGTTCAGGGTCGGGTTACAGGCTGCCCTTGGTGGACGGCGTGATGTCCGCCGCGCGCGCATCGGGTGCCACGGCCGCGCGCAGCGCGCGACCAAACGCCTTGAAAATGGTTTCCACCTGATGGTGGGCGTTCTCGCCGCGCAGATTATCGATGTGCAATGTTGCACCTGCGTGATTGACGAAACCCTGAAAAAACTCGAACACCAGATCCACATCGAAATCGCCGACGCGCGCACGGGTGAACGTCACGTCGCGCACCAAACCCGGACGCCCGGAAAAATCGATCACCACACGCGACAGCGCCTCGTCGAGGGGCACATAGGCGTGGCCGTAGCGGCCGATGCCCTTTTTGTCGCCCAGCGCCTGCTTGATCGCCTGACCCAAGGTGATGCCGATGTCTTCTACGGTGTGATGGGCGTCGATATGGAGATCGCCCTCGGCCTTGACGGACAGGTCGATCAGCCCATGGCGCGCGATCTGATCCAGCATGTGTTCGAGAAACGGCACGCCGGTGGCGAATTCGCCGCGCCCGGAGCCATCGAGATCGACGCTCACGGTGATGCGGGTTTCCAGGGTGTCGCGGCTGACAGTGGCGCGGCGCGGTGCCATGCTGCTCTCCAGGTGTGGGCGGGCGCGCAGCCGGGGGCGGAAGGCGCGCCATTATACTGGCGGCCGCAGACCCGGGCCAGCGCGGTCCGGGCACAGGGAATCTCGGGAGAATGCCGTGCGAAAACCGTTCCGTATCGCCATCGGGCTACTGCTGGTGCTGGTATTGCTCGTCGCTGGTGGCGCTGCCTATGTGCTGCTGGTGCTCGATCCCAACGCCCTCAAACCGCGCATCGTCGATCTGGCCGGCAAGCAGGGTATCGGCCTGGAAATCCAGGGCGATCTGGCGTGGCAACTGTTCCCGAGCCCCGGAGTCCGGATCGGCCGCACCCGGGTGCGCGCCACCGACCACCGTATTCCGGAGCTGAGTTTCGAACGCGCCGCGCTCAGTCTCGACTGGCGCGGCCTGCTGCACGGCACCCCCAAGATCAGCGCGCTGAGCGTGCAGGGCGCGGACATCAAGATTGCCACCGCCACCCAGGCTGTGGTCGCGGCTGCCGCTCCGCTTGCGGCAGCCGCAGTCTCGAGCGACACAACTCCCGCCACGACCGACGCCGGCAAAGCGCCCACCACCATCGCCATAAGCGCGGTGGACATCACCCAAAGTCGCGTCACTCTCACTGGCGCCGGTGCGCCACGGGTGCTCGATAACCTTGATTTCAGCAGCCGCGACATGGTTCTCGACGGCAAACCCTTTCCGGTGCGGATCGCCTTCGACTACACGGATTCAGCGTTGCCGATGCCCCTGGGCATCGCGGTCGAAGCAGATCTCGGGGTGGATCAGACCGCTCGCATGGTCGCGACCGACAATGTCCATCTGCACGTCACACCGGTGGGGCGCGCGGTCATCGACGCGTATTTTGCGTTGCGTTTCGAGCAGATCCGGGATCGACTGGCGATCAGCGCCTTGCGAATATCGAGCGGCGCGCTGGCGGCGGAGGGCGATCTGACCGTATCAGAGTTGAGCACCCTGCCCGCAGTGCGCGGCCAGCTCCGCGTGCCGCCCGCGGACCCGCGACCGCTGCTCGCCGAGTGGGGAGTCCCGCTGCCACAGTTCAGCGCTCCGGATGCGCTGGCCAGGGTCGGTCTCGACACCCGCTTCGCCGCAACCGCTGAAAACCTGGTGCTGGATGAACTGAAACTGGCCATCGACACCACCGAAATTCAGGGCGCGATCGAAGCCCGCCTTGCAGCGCCCCGCCAGCTCAAGGCGGCGCTGCACGGCACCCGGCTCGATCTCGATCGCTACCGGACGACCGCCAAAGACGGTCCTCAAACCGCAGACGCGGCGCTGCTCGCGCCCCTGGCCGGACCCATCGCCTTCCTCCAGGGCGGAAATGGCACGCTCGATCTCGACTGGGATGAGCTGACCGTCGACAAGCTGCGCCTCGAAGCGCTGCGCCTGCGGGTCGCTTTCGCGGGCGACGATGTCCAGATCCACGATCTCTCCACCCGCACCCTGGGCGGTACCGCCGCGGCCAGCGCGCAATTGCACGGGGTCACCGGCCAGACACCAGCGGCAACCTTCAAACAGCGACTGACCGGGATTTCCCTGGCCCAGGTGCGCCAGACCCTCGCGCCCAAGCTCGATCTCACCGGCACGCTCGATCTGTCGCTGCAGGGGAGTGCGCGCGGCGGAACCAGCGCGGAACTCGATCGGACGCTGGATGCGCGCGGCAGCTTCGGGATCAGCGCGCCGCATCTGGATGGAGTCAACATTGAGCGCGCCTTCTGTGACCTCGCGGCCCTGGTGGACAAGGCCGACCAGCGCAAGGATTGGCCCAAGGGCACCGCGTTCAAGGATATCGCGGGAGAATTCCACCTCGCGGGTCCGCGCCTGGTGCTGGAACGGATGACCACGGGCGTAGGCAATCTCGCTCTGCGCGGCGAAGGCACCATCGACCGCGGCGCGCAGCATTACGACATCCTCGCCACCGCCCGCCTCGGCGGCGAGCGCACCAGCCCGGACGGCTGCCTGGTCAGCAGCGCACACCTGCGCGAGCGCGACATCCCGCTGCATTGCCAGGGCAGTTTCGGCAAGGATGCGGCGACCCAGTGCGCACCCGACAAGGAACTGGTCGCGCAACTGGTACAGGATCGTGTGCTGCAAGAGCTGCGCGACAAGCACGGCGATTCGAAAAAAGGCAAGGCCGTGGAAGGCCTGTTGCGGGGTCTGCTCGGCGACAAGAAAGACCGCAACTGAGCGCCGCGCGCATGGCGGAGAGAACCCGGCGCAAGCGCACCGCAACGGCAGCGGATTTCAGCGCGCGCCTGCTCGCCTGGTTCGACCGTCACGGCCGCCACGACCTGCCCTGGCAACGCGAACGCTCGCCCTATCGCGTGTGGCTGTCGGAAATCATGTTGCAGCAAACCCAGGTCGGCACTGTCATCCCCTACTTCGAGCGCTTTGTCGCGGCCTTTCCCGATGTCGCCGCGCTCGCGGCCGCCCCCATCGACAGCGTGCTGCACCACTGGACCGGCTTGGGCTACTACGCCCGCGCCCGCAATCTGCATCGCACGGCGCGTCTGCTGACAGCACAATACGGCGGCCAATTTCCCGCCGCGCTCGATGAACTCACCGCCCTGCCCGGCATCGGTCGCTCCACCGCCGGCGCCATCGCCGCCATCGCCTTCGGCCGGCGTGCCGCGATTCTCGATGGCAACGTCAAGCGCGTGCTGGCCCGCCACGGCGCCATCGCGGGCTGGCCCGGGCAAACCGATATTTCCCGCGCCCTGTGGGAAATCGCCGAGCGCTTTACCCCGACCGAGCGGGTGGCGGACTACACGCAGGCGATCATGGATCTGGGCGCCACGCTCTGCACGCGCACGCGCCCCACCTGCGACCGCTGTCCGGTCCGGGCGGACTGCCGGGCGCACGCCACAGGCGTTCCGGAGCAATACCCCGGGCGCAAGCCCAAAGCCGCGACGCCGATCCGCGCCATCCTGTTCCTGATCCTGCGCAATCCGGCCGGCGCAGTGCTGCTCGAACAGCGCCCGCCGACCGGCATCTGGGGCGGCCTCTGGAGCTTCCCCGAATGTCCGCCGGAAGCCGACATCGCCAGCCGGTGCGACGCCCTCGGCTACCGGGCGCTCGGCTGGCAGGCCGGGACAGCGCGGCGCCATGTATTCAGCCACTACCGGCTCGACTACACCCCGGTGGAGGTTACCGTGGTGCCAGGTTTCGCGGTCGCCGATGGCGATACCCGACGCTGGGTACTACCCGCCTCACCCGACGCCCTCGGCCTGCCGGCACCGGTAAAAGCACTGCTGGCGGAACTGGGCGACGCGCCCGTCGCCCCGGCCAAAACCGTGCCTCGCCAACCGTAAATTCCGAGCGAACGATCAGTTCCACAGGCGTTAAACTGGCAACCGGGATTTTGTCCGTACCCTTGCCGGAGTTCGCCCTTCATGAGCCGTACCGTCTTTTGCCGCAAGTACCGCGAGGACCTGCCAGGACTCGAACAACCGCCATTTCCCGGCCCCAAGGGTCAGGAAATTTTCGACACCGTCTCGCAGCGCGCCTGGGACGCATGGCTCGCGCACCAGACCATGCTGATCAACGAAAAGCGCCTGAATTTGATGGACCTCACCGCACGCACTTACCTCAACGAACAGCGCGACAAATTCTTCGCCGGCGCGGAACACGACAGCGCCGAGGGCTATGTGCCACCTTCCCGTTAGCCAGCGTTGACGCCCCTGGCGGGAACGGCTTTAATACGCGCCTTCGCACGCCTGCCCAGGTAGCTCAGTCGGTAGAGCAGAGGATTGAAAATCCTCGTGTCGGTGGTTCGATTCCGCCCCTGGGCACCAATAAAAACAGTGTATTACCCCGGAACTCTCGCCCGCCGGTTTTTCCCGTTTTTCAGACTCAAGGCCACAGTAAGCGCAATTTCCGCGTCGGAATCCCACGCCGCGATGCGCGCGCCCGCGCTCACCTGCCGTATCGAGCACCGGGTGGACCTGGAAACCGACTACGAAACACGGCTTGCCGCCGCATCCGACCGCGAGCCGGCCTATGAGGCCGATCCCGAGGACGGGCTGGTGATCATCTACACCAGCGGCACCACCGGCCTGCCCAAGGGCGTGCGCTACGTGGGCGCGATGGCGGACCTGGTGCCACCGCACCAACTCGTCGAGCTGACGCAACTGCTGCACGCCCCTTATGTGAATACCTTTGGTTCCACCGAAACCGGCCTGCCGCCAGCCACCGGCGCCACCATCGCCATGGGCGAAGTGCCCACCGATCTTGCCAAACGGATATCGGGGCTGTGTCGGGTGAAGTTGGTGGACGCGGACGACAACGAAGTGCCGGTGGGCGGGGGGGGGGGAGGGGCGGGGGGGGGGGGGGGCCAAGCAACCGAAAGCAATCTGCTTCGTGCCCTTCGAGAAATTTCCGCGCAGCACCGCCGGGAAAGTGCAGCGGCATCTGATGGAAGACTGGCCGGTGGCGGGCGCACCGGCGAAGGCGAGGAACGCGGCGCCGAAATCCGCGAACTGACCGAGGCCGTGAAACAGGCCGGCATGCCGGAGGAAGCCAACACCCAGGCGCTGCGCGAGATCAAGCGCCTGGAGCGGATGCCCGAGGCGGCGGCGGAATACTCCATGGTACGCACCTGGGTGGCTGACCGAGCTGCCTGGCCGAAAGATCCGACATCGATTGAAGAGCAGGTGCTCGAGGATCATTACGGCCTCGACGATCAGCGGGTCTGGCGGCACACTCACCCACCGGCAGCCCGTCTCGTGGGGCCGGGTCGGGGGGGGGGGGGGGCGCTCGGGGGGCCGGGCTGGCGGCCATCGGCGCCTGTGTCGGCGCCCCCCCGGCAACATCATCCGGCATCGGCCGGCACCCGCAATCCGGTTTCAGCCAATGGACAAGCGAGCGCGAGCTCACGGTGATCCCGCCTGGCCTCGGGTGCGGCCGGAACAGAACGCCACCTTTCGCGCCCGTTCGCTCCCCTCCCCATGCCGGCACACGCGCGAGGAAAATCGATGCGCGGGGGGGGGGGGCGGGGCGGTGGCGCCCTGGGGGGGGTGGCGGTGGGGCGGGGGGAGGGCCGCCGCACTCCCTAGACGCGCCGCGAGCCACTGGCGCCAATCTGTCGAAACCAGCACTCCGCCGCGGCACCCGGCGGCCCTTCTGTGCTCCAACTGGCCCGAGGTCGCCATGACCGGCGAAATCACCCTCGGGCCGGGGGGCGCGCGGGCGGGGGCCGGAAACCGCCGCGTTGGGGGGGACAGACCGTGCTGCTGCCCGCGCGCAACCAGAAGGACGCGGAAGAGATTCCCGAAAGCGCGCGGCGCCAGCTCGATCTGCACTGGATCGCGCGCGTCGACGAGGCGGAGGCGCTGGCGTTGACACCGCTGGCAAACCAGGCGCCGGAGACAGACGTGGCCAGTGACGCGTAGCGGCGCCTGACCCGCCACCTGCCGAGCCGCAATCCCCGCGACCGCTCCCGCCAGACGCAGCGTAGCGCCGACGGAAGGCATCCCGGTTTTGCGAACAGGGGATCCATGTGTCCACGCCTTCCCCTATAAGCCGGTGCGAGGTCACGAGGGCGTCGCGGGCGGAGCGTCTTTATCTCCGTATAATCATTTCTTGAGAATGTATCTCGAATCGGTATCAACGCGACATGAGCGGTCGAAGTCGAAGATGAGGACGTACCTCGTCGGCGGCGCCATTCGTGATCGGCTCCTGGGCCTGCCGGTACGGGAGCGCGACTGGGTGGTGGTGGGTGCCACGCCCGACACCATGCGGGTCAAAGGATTTCGTCCGGTAGGTCGGGATTTTCCGGTGTTCCTGCACCCCGACACGGGCGAGGAATACGCCCTCGCCCGTACCGAGCGCAAGACGGCACCCGGGCACACCGGCTTCGTGTTTCATGCCGAGCCCGGCGTGACTCTGGAACAGGATCTGCAACGCCGCGACCTCACCATCAATGCCATCGCGGAGAGCGCCGAAGGCCTGCTGATCGACCCCTGCGGCGGTCTGCGCGATCTGCAAGATCGGGTGCTGCGCCATGTCTCCGACGCTTTCGTCGAAGACCCGCTGCGCGTGTTGCGGGTGGCGCGGTTTGCCGCCTGGCTGCATCCCTTCGGTTTTCAGGTCGCGCCGGAGACACTGGCCCTGATGACAACCATCGCCGCCAGCGGCGAACTCGAACAACTCTCCGCAGAGCGCATCTGGCGCGAAACGCAGCGCGCGCTCGCCAGCCCGTCGCCGCGCACCTATATCGAGGTGTTGCACGCCTGTGGCGCGCTCGCCGTGCTGCTCCCGGAAGTGGCGGCGCTGTTCGGCGTGCCGCAGCGCGCGGACTACCACCCGGAAATCGATACCGGCCTCCATGTGCTGATGGCGCTGGATCGCGCCGCGGAAATGGGCGCCGATCCGGCAGTGAGCTTTGCGGTGCTGATGCACGACCTCGGCAAAGCGGTGACGCCCGCCGACGTGCTGCCGCGCCATATCGGTCACGAAGCCACTGGCGTGCCGCTGGTACATGGCGTCTGCGACCGGCTGCGGGTTCCCAATCCGTATCGGCGCCTGGCGGTGGCGGTGACCCGCTTCCATCTTCAGTGCCACAAGATTCGCGAGCTGCGTCCACTCACGGTGCTGAAAATGCTTCAGGAACTGGACATCTATCGCCGCATCGAGACGCTCGAGCCCTTTCTCATGGCCTGCGAAGCCGACGCGCGCGGTCGCGGCGGCGGCCTGCATATGCAGCCTTACAAGTCGGCAGCCTGGCTGCGCGGACTGGTGCCCCGGGTGCTGGCGGTGCGCGCCGCACCCCATGTGGCGGCGGGTCTGACGGGCACCGCGCTCGCCGACGCCCTGAACCGGGATCGCCAGGCCGCCATCGCAGCCTACCGGTGGGAAACCGCCCATGCCGGCTGAGGCGCCGGTCGCGCTGATTACCGGCGCGGCGCGGCGCATCGGCGCCGCCATCGCCCGCGAATTGCACGACACGGGCTTTCGGGTGCTGATCCACTGCCGCGAATCGCTCGCCACCGCACGGGAGCTGTGCGCGCAATTGCAATCGATTCGCGCCGATTCCGCCGCGGTACTGACCGCGGATCTCGCCGATTTCGCGCAAGTGCGGAAACTGGCCTCAGCCGCCGTCAATCACTGGGGCCGTCTCGATGCCCTGGTCAACAACGCCTCCGCGTTTTACCCCACGCCGCTCGCCGAAGCGGGCATTGCGGAATGGGACGACCTGATGGCGAGCAATCTCAAAGCGCCATTTTTTCTGTGCCGCGATCTGGCACCCGCGCTCGCGCAAAGCGGCGGCGCCATCGTCAACATCGCCGACATCCACGGCCTGCGGCCGCTTCCGGAACATGCCGTCTATTGCATCGCCAAGGCCGGCAACATGATGCTGACCCGGGTGATGGCGCGCGAACTGGCACCCCGGGTGCGGGTCAACGGCATCGCGCCGGGCGCCATTCTGTGGCCGGACAATCCCGTGTCCGCGGATGCCTCGGCACAGCAGAAAATCCTGCACTCGATTGCGCTGGGGCGGCTTGGCGCGGTGGCAGACATCGCGCGGCTCACCCGGTTTCTGCTCACCGATGCCAGCTATGTCACCGGTCAGGTGATCGCCGTGGATGGCGGCGCGCATCTCGCGCTCGCGACAGCCTGATCTGCATCAATTCCGCACCGCACGCGCAACATCCTTCGCAAGATGGCCCTTGAAAAAAAATTCACCGTGACAATATTAGTCGGCACCAAACACTGCTGAAATGATTACCGGGAGGTTTACCATGCCACTAGTACCACGAGGACGCTTGTTCGACCTGGACCAGGTATTCGATAACTTTCTGTCGCCAATGCAACGCCTGGAACAGGCCGATACCGGGTTTTTTGCGCCCCGGGTCGACATCCATGAAAAATCCGATCATTACGAAATCGCTGCCGAGTTGCCCGGGGTGAAACGCGAGGACATTCACATCGAACTGGAAGACGGCACGCTGACGATCACCGCGGAAACGCGTCGCGACGAGGTGGAGAAAAAGGAAGGTCGGGTGATTCGTCAGGAACGCCGCTACGGCAAGTACATGCGCAGCTTCAATCTGGGCGGCGATATCCACGAAGCCGACATCAGCGCGACGTTCGAGAATGGCATACTGAAACTCAAAGCGCCCAAGGCGACCGATACCAAGCCCAAGCAACGCCGAATCGAAGTCACCTGATCCAGCGCGGCAACGCAGTGACGCCACTCAGTCCGGCGTCGCTGCATCGGGCGTTGCTGGGGGGCGCCAGTCGAACGGCACCGGCCACAGTTTCTGCCGGCCGAGATCGAGCTCTGCTGCGAGCTGCCGGTAGCACTTTCCCACCACGGGGTGGCGCTGTTCCGGGATGATGTCGGCGAGCGGTCGCAATACAAAGGCGTATTTCAGAATTTCGTCGCGCGGCAGTTCGATGCCTTCGACAGTGCCGACCTGATCGCCATAAACAAGAATGTCGATATCGAGCGTTCGCGGCGCGAATTTTTCTCCGCTGCGGCGTCGCTCGTTCAGATATTCGATGGCGCGCAGACGCTCCGCGAGCTGGCCAATGGTCAGTTCCGCATCGATCCCCACCACCAGGTTGTAAAAATTTTCGCCGGTAAAACCTACCGCCTCGCTTTCGTAAACCGGCGACAGGATCAGCGCGCCGAATTCCGCAGCCAGCGCATCGAGCGCCGCCTTGAGATGCCGCTCCGGCTCGATGTTCGATCCGAGACTCAGATAGACGCGCGGCATCAGGGGCGCGCGCCGCGTTCGATCAGAATGCCGACGTCCTGGGCGCCGCGCAGCGCACCCGGCTTGCTGAGGCGCAGGCGCAGCCAGGGCACCGGGAATTCGGTCAGCACCAGCATGGCTACTTCCTCGGCCAGACGTTCCACCAGCAGACAGCCGCTGCTCTCGACGTGGGCGATGATGCGCTTGGCGACCGCCTTGTAGTTGAGCGCGTACTGGATGTCATCGGTGGCGGCGGCGCGGCTGATGTCCGCCGCCATCTCCAGGTCCAGCGAAACCGTCTGCCGCACCTCGCGCTCCCAATCGTAAATGCCGATGGTGGTGTCGATGCGCAGGTCGCGGATGTAGACGATATCCATGGTAATTCCAGAGCGGGCGAGGCCTCAGGCCGCTCCCAGGGGTGGCAGACTGGTCATGGGCCAGCGCGGCAAGGCGCGGATGGCGAGATCGTCACCGCCACCGTGCAGCAGGCGCTGACAACCCGCATAGGCGATCATCGCGCCGTTGTCGGTGCAGAATTCGTTGCGCGCGTAATAGACCCGCGCGCCGCGGGCGGCGAGTTTGCGCTCCAGGCGCTCCCGCAGCAACCGGTTGGCCGAAACACCGCCGGCAATCACCAGGGTGCGCAGTCCGGTCTGCTCGATGGCGCGGTTGCACTTGATCACCAGCGTGTCCACCACCGCTTCCTGAAACGCGCAGGCGATATCGGCCCGGGTCTGTGCGTCGGGCAGGCCGCCGGTGGCAGCGTGCGCGGCAACCGTGTTGAGCGTGAAGGTCTTGAGACCGGAGAAACTGAAATCGAGCCCCGGCCGGTCCGTCATCGGGCGCGGAAACCGGAACCGGGCGGGATCGCCCGACGCGGCGAGCCGGGCGATCTCGGGGCCGCCCGGATAGCCCAGATCGAGCATCTTGGCGGCCTTGTCGAAAGCCTCGCCGGCGGCATCGTCCAGGGATTCACCGAGCATTTCGTACGCGCCGATCGCCGCCACCCGCACCAGCTGGGTGTGGCCGCCGGACACCAGCAACGCCACAAAGGGAAAGGCCGGCGGTTCCGCTTCCAGCATCGGGGCGAGCAGATGGCCTTCCATGTGATGCACGCCGATCGCCGGCACCTGCCAGGCATAGGCCAGGGCTCGCGCCACCGCGCCACCCACCATCAGCGCGCCGATCAACCCGGGACCCGCGGTATAGGCGATGCCGTCGATCTGCGGCGGCGGCGTGCCGGCGTCGGCCAGCACCGCCCGGATCATCGGCAGCAGCCGGCGCACATGGTCGCGGGAGGCGAGCTCGGGCACCACGCCGCCATATTCGGCGTGCAGCTCGATCTGGCTGTGGAGCGCGTGCGCGAGCAGACCCTGCGCGCTGTCGTAGACAGCGACGCCCGTCTCATCGCAGGATGTTTCGATACCCAGGACCCGCATGATCGCTCGCTACAACCGGGGGGGCATGATAATCCCCGGGGTCGGACCCTGACCAGTTTGCGCGGAAGGCAGCGCTTGGGCAGGAGTTCCGCGCGTGCTCCGGTCCGCCCGGAGCACGCGAAAGCCCGGCTTTGCAACCGGCGCACTAAGTCAGTAAAATCCGCGTCCCGACCCTACCCGCCCGGTCATTCAGGATAGAGCATAGATGCCGTCAGTACGTGTAAAAGAGAACGAACCTTTCGACGTGGCCCTGCGCCGTTTCAAGCGCTCCTGCGAAAAAGCCGGAGTCCTGGCCGAAGTCCGCCGCCGCGAGTACTACGAAAAACCGGCTTGGGCGCGCAAGCGCAAGGCCGCCGCGGCCGTGAAGCGCCACGCCAAGAAGCTCCAGCGCGAGTCCCGCAAATTCCAGAAAATGTACTGATCGTTCGGCCTCCGGGTTGAAGCCGGCACGGGGCCGGCTTCCTGGGCTATCCTTCCGTCAGAGCCCTGAACATGTCCGAGTCCAGCCTTAAAAGCCGGTTGAAAGACGCAATGAAAACCGCGATGCGCGCCCGTGATCGCACGCGCCTCGATGCCATCCGCCTGATGCTGGCGGAAATCCAGCGCATCGAAGTCGACGAACGCACCGAGCTCGACGATGCGCGAGTGCTTGCCGTGCTCGACAAGATGACCAAGCAGCGGCGCGACTCGATAACCCAGTACCGCAGCGCCGGACGGGAAGAACTCGCCGCGCAGGAGCTGGCCGAGATCGAGATCATCGCCGGCTTCCTGCCCACCGCATTGACCGCCGCCGAGATCGCCGCCCTGATCGAGCAGGCCATCGCCAGCAGCGGCGCCAGCTCGGCGCGCGACATGGGCAAGGTCATGGCGCTACTGAAGCCCGAACTCCAGGGCCGCGCCGACATCGGTGCGGTCAGCGCCCAGGTAAAAACCCGCCTGGGTTAAGCCCGCACCGCCCGGCTCCCGGGCCGGTTCTCCCGTACCCGAGGCCGTGCTTCAATAGGCTCCGCATGGCCGGCCGCATCCCGCAAGCTTTCATCGACGACCTGCTCGATCGCACCGACATTGTCGATGTCATCGGGGAGCGTCTGGAGCTGCGCCGCGCGGGCAGCAACCACAAGGCCCGCTGTCCGTTTCACGACGAAAAGACGCCCTCGTTCTCGGTCAACCAGGAACGGCAGTTCTACTACTGCTTCGGCTGCAACGCGGGCGGCAATGCCATCGGCTTCGTGATGGCCTATGACCACATCGACTTCGTCGCGGCCCTCGAATACCTCGCCCATCGCGCGGGACTGGAAATCCCCCGCGAAACCGATGCCGCCCCGGCCGCGCGCCGCAACGAACCCCTGCTGGCAATCCTCGAACGCGCCCAGGCATGGTATCGCGCGCAATTGAACGAACACCCCGCTGCCGCGCAGGCGACGACCTATCTCACGCAGCGCGGCGTAGCGGCGGAAATCGCCCGGGAATTCGGCATCGGCTTCGCCCCGCCCGGCTGGGACAATCTGATCCGTTTCCTCGACGTCGGAAACGATACCCACAAGGACGGCGCGGACAACACAATCGCCCTGCTGGTGGAGGCGGGACTCGCGGCCGCGCGGGAATCCGGCGATGGTCACTACGACCGCTTCCGCCACCGCATCATGTTTCCGATCCGCGATGCGCGCGGTCGCACCCTGGGGTTCGGCGGTCGGGTGCTGGGCGACGACCAGCCCAAATACCTGAACTCCCCCGAAACCCCGGTATTCCACAAGGGCCGCGAACTCTACGGGCTGTACGAGGCACGCACCCACTTGCGCGGCGGTGCCCCGTTGCTGGTGGTCGAAGGCTACATGGATGTGGTGGCCCTGGCCCAGTTCGGGATTCGCAACGCGGTGGCAACCCTCGGCACCGCCGTCACCGACGACCACCTCGCCAAGCTGTTTCGCCACACCAGCGACCTGGTGTTCTGCTTCGATGGCGACGCCGCCGGCCGCCGCGCCGCGAGCCGTGCCCTCGATATCAGCCTGCCGGTGCTCGGCGACGGCCGCGCGGTGCGCTTCATGTTTCTGCCCGACGGCGAGGACCCGGACACATTGGTGCGGCGCATCGGCAGCGGCGGATTCGCGCAACTGATCGCGGCGGCCCAGCCACTCTCGGAGTTTCTGTTCGCCACGGCGGCGAGCGAGCTGGATCTCGCACTACCCGACGATCGCGCCCGCTTCTGCCAGCGCGCGGCACCCATGATTCACCGCCTGCCACCGGGTGTGTTGCGACAACTGCTGCTGGGCGAGCTGGCGACTCGCGCCGGCATTCCCGCGTCGGCCCTGGAGCAGCTCAGCCCGCCCCGGCCGAGCGCAGCCGGGCTCCGTGCCGTCGATCCTCCAGAGCATCGGAAGACACCGGGTGCGGTGACTGAGCCCGCCACGCCCGCGCGCCCCGTCCGGGAAATACCTTCAAAATCGGGCCGCAACTACAAGACACCGCTGGTTCAGCACTTGCTGGCGCTGCTCCTGCACCATCCGCATCTGTGTACGGAACTCGCGGATGCACTGGAACCCCTGCGCGGCGAAGCCCTTCCCGATCTGGAACTCGTCTTCAAAGTACATGCGTTGCTGGAGAAGAATCCGGGCTACACCTTCAACCATGTGCTGAGCTACTGGCACGGGATGCACGGTCAGGAGCAGCGCAATCTGCTGGCCAGAATCGCCGCCAACGAGCTGCTGCTGGCGCCGGAAACCGCGGCAGGAGACCATCTCGCGGAGGCGCGCGAGATCATCGCGCGGCTCCAGGATCTGGCCGAGCGCGACAAGCCGGCGGCGGCGCGCCTGCGCGGGTTGCTCGATCGCGACGCCCTGTCGGCAGAGGATCGCGCGCGCATCCGGGCGCTCATCCTGGAGCTGTCCGCCCACACCCCGAACGACCCCATAATCAACGAGGCAAAACAACGTGTTGCGCAATCTTTATGACGTTAATTAGATGCCGACCTGGGGTTGCAATCGGTGGCTTGCCCCCCCATTAATTGGGTACAATGCGCCGCTTTACCCGCGCGCCCCCTTCCAGCAAGAGCGATCAATGAGCGAAATCCAGCAGCAGTCCCGTATTCGTGAACTCATCACCAAAGGCCGCGAGCAGGGTTACCTGACCTATGCCGAGGTGAACGATCACCTGCCGGAAGACATTTCCGATCCCGATCAGGTCGAAGACATCATCCAGATGATCAACGACATGGGGATCAACGTGTTCGAGGCTGCCCCGGATGCCGACACCCTGCTGATGACCACCGGCGATGCGGCTCCGGACGAGATCGCCGCCGCCGAGGCCGCCGCCGCCCTGGCCGCGGTGGAGACCGAACAGCATCGCACCACCGACCCCGTGCGCATGTACATGCGCGAAATGGGCTCGGTCGAACTCCTCACCCGCGAAGGCGAAATCGAGATCGCCAAGCGCATCGAGGAAGGTATCCGCGAAATCATGGCGGCCTTGGCCGAATGGCCCGGTGCGGTGGACGCCGTGCTCGCCGACTACGACCTCATCGCCACGGGCGAGCGCCGCCTCGCCGACATCATCGCCGGCTATCTCAATCCCATGGACAACGTCCCGTCCGCGCTGTCGATCGCCACCAAGGCAGCCGAACTGGCCGCCGCCAAGGCCGAGAGCGCCGAGGATGACGACGAGGCCGACGCCGATGCGGAAGTGGAAGAAGACGAAGGCGGTCTTGACATCGAAGAGGCCCGCCGCCGCTTTGACGAAATTCGCCGCCAGAACGACAAAACCAAGCGTTCCCTCGCGCGCGGCGACCGCAACAGCAGTTCCGTCCAGAAAAACCTCACCGAACTCAGCGAGCTGTTCAAGTACCTGAAGCTGACGCCCAAACAGTTCGACCCCCTGATTCGCCAGGTGCAGGAAAAAATCACCGAGGTGCGCAAACACGAGCGCAACGTCATGGTGCTGTGCATCAAGCGCGCCCGCATGCCACGCACCGAATTCATCGAAGCCTTTCCCGGCAATGAAACCAACACCAAATGGCTGGCGACGCTGACCCGCCGCAAACTCCCCTATGCCGAAGCGCTCAAGACACATCAGGAAGAAATCATCCGGATTCAGCAACGCCTGGCGGTGAGCGAGGCCGAAACCGGCCTCAGCGTCGCGCAGATCAAGGACATCAACCGGCGCCTCTCCATCGGCGAAGCCAAGGCGCGCCGCGCCAAAAAGGAAATGGTCGAGGCCAACCTGCGCCTGGTGATCTCCATCGCCAAGAAATACACCAACCGCGGCTTGCAGTTCCTCGACCTGATCCAGGAAGGCAACATCGGCCTGATGAAGGCGGTGGACAAATTCGAATACCGTCGCGGCTACAAGTTCTCGACCTACGCCACCTGGTGGATCCGGCAGGCCATCACCCGCTCCATCGCGGACCAGGCGCGCACCATCCGCATTCCGGTGCACATGATCGAAACCATCAACAAGCTCAACCGCATCTCGCGGCAGATCCTTCAGGAGATGGGGCGCGAACCCACGCCCGAGGAACTGAGCCTGCGCATGGATCTGCCCGAAGACAAAGTGCGCAAGGTGCTGAAAATCTCCAAGGAGCCGATCTCCATGGAGACGCCCATCGGCGACGACGAAGATTCGCATCTCGGCGACTTCATCGAAGACGTCAACATCGCCTCACCGATTCATGCCGCTACCCAGGAAAGCCTCACCGAGGCCACGCGCGAAGTGCTCAACTCGCTGACCGCCCGCGAGGCCAAGGTGCTGCGGATGCGCTTTGGCATCGACATGAACACCGACCACACCCTGGAAGAAGTCGGCAAGCAGTTCGATGTCACCCGCGAGCGGATTCGCCAGATCGAAGCCAAGGCGTTGCGCAAACTGCGCCACCCCAGCCGCTCCGAGCACATGCGCAGTTTCCTCGACGATTGATCATCGCCGCGCACACGGCATCCAGGTCGTTCGCGGGCCCATAGCTCAGTTGGTTAGAGCAGTCGACTCATAATCGATTGGTCCCAGGTTCAAGTCCTGGTGGGCCCACCAAATTTCCACAAGCTTCACCGGGTCATGCCATAACCCACAATCGGACTCGGAAAAGTCCGACCGGGGAAAGCGGCCGGACCAGCTCCGGCGTCCCGCGCTTCAGGCCAGAGCGCCAGCGCGCTCTCCGCCACCTGAACACCCTTCCGCATGAACATACCAGCCACCACCCTTCCCTCCGAACCCGCCGTCACCTGCGCCAACTGCCAGGCCTGTTGCTGCCGCCTGGAAGTCATGCTCATCACCGAAACGGGTGTGCCTGAACGCTTTATCGAAACCGACCAATGGGGCGGGAGAACCATGATGCGGCTGGACGATGGCTGGTGCGCCGCGCTGAACCGCGACACCCTGATGTGCCGGATTTACGCGCAGCGGCCCCTGATCTGCCGCGAGTTTGCGATGGGTGAAGAGGAGTGTGTGAAGGAGCGGCAAGCCAGCCACTCCGCACGAACCTGATCCATATGCCGCCGGCGAATCGAGCCATATTGGATCTGTCGCGGGAGACCGGGATTACACTGACAACGTGGCATGGCCGGCGTCGGTCAGCCCGAGCGCAAGATATCGCCGTGTCGGGGACGGAGTGCCTGCCGAGCAAGGGAGTTCCGCAGATGGGTCAATTCCGGTTGGCCGTTCGCCGAGCTGGACAGCCCCGCGGTGGACCGCGGGTCACGGCGGCACGCGGTTGGACCCCAATCACCTGGAGATACCTGTCAGCTCGTTGAAAAACGTCGTGAGGTGGCGCGCAGCGAGCGAAACCTATCAAGTCGATAGGCGAGGGACCGAGCACCGCGCAACGAAGCAGATGGCTGCCGCAGCAGTTTTTCAAAAAAACTGTTAAGCGCCAGCTCCTGCATTGCTGCACGCGAATCGTCCGGCATTTTTAACGCCGTAGCGCTATGATTCTGCGGCAAAATCGCCCTGATGCAACATGACAGAACCACCATAATCCTCTCGCCACCCACACTGATTTTTCCTAAAACCCTTCATCCTCCCGCAAAAACCGCCACTGCCCCACCGGCAAATCCCCCAGCCGCACACGGCCGATGCGCACGCGCTTGAGTCCGGTGACCCGCAGGCCCACCAGTTCGCACATGCGGCGGATCTGGCGCTTGCGGCCTTCCCGAAGCACAAAGCGCAGTTGTTCCGGATTGGCCCAGCTCACCTTGGCCGGGCGCAGTTGTTTGCCGTCGAGTTCGAGCCCGTGGTTGAGCAGTGCCAGGGACTCACGGCTGAGGTTGCCTTCCACGCGCACCAGATATTCCTTTTCCACGGTCGAGTTTTCGCCGACCAGTTGGCGCGCCACGCGGCCATCCTGGGTCAATACCAGCAGCCCGGTGGAATCTATATCGAGCCGGCCGGCGGGAGCGAGGCCTTTCAGGTGGCTCATTTGAAAACGCAGTTTGTCGCCGGGCGCCTGGGCCTGCGCCGAGATCAGCATGACGGCGGGCTGATGGCCGTCTTCCGCCTGCCCGGAAACATAACCGACGGGCTTGTGCAGCAGGATGGTGACCTGCCGCGCCTGACTGGCCTGCGCCGCTGCGCCCAGTGTGATCACGGCATCCGGCGCGGCGCGGGTGCCCAGTTGGGTGACCCGTTCCCCGTTCACGAATACCAGCCCGCGCTCGATGTAGGCATCCGCCTCGCGCCGCGAGCACAGGCCGCGCTCGGCCATCAGCTTGGAAATGCGAATGCCTTGCGGGTCATTCATCGTTGGCAGGCCGGGTAAACACGCCGGGTAAAAAAGGTGCGACGGATCGCGGGACTGGTCCGCAGCATCTCAGCCAAAAATCTCCGCCATCAATTCCACCGCCTGGGTGTTGGCGTCGGACAGCAGCAGCGTGCCGACCTGGCCGCGCTTGGCGGCTGCGGCCCAGCGCTGGGCGCGGTCGCGGATGCGCGCTGGCGGGCCCACCAGATTGCAGGCGTCCACCAATGCGTCCGGCACGGCGGCGGCGGCTTCTTCCTTGCGGCCTTCCAGATAGAGATCCTGGATTTTTACCGCGGCTTCTTCGTAGCCCAGGCGTTTGGCATAGTCGTTGTAGAAGTTCTTGCTGCGTGCGCCCATGCCGCCGATGTAGAGCGCGAGGTTATTTTTGAGCGGCTTCATGCAGGTGGCCAGATCGTCGCCGATCACCACGCGCACGAACGGCGCGACATCGAAATCGTTCAGCGACTTGCCCTTGCCGGCGGCGGCGAAGCCTTCCTGGATGGGTTTTTCGAACACGTCGAAGCGCTCCGGGTCCATCCACACCGGGAAGAAGCCATCGGCCACTTCGGCCGCGGCCTTGACGCCGGCGGGCGTGATGTTGGCGCTGTAGATCGGGATGGGGGCGTCGCAGTGCAGAATGCTTTTCAGCGGCTTGCCGAGGCCGGTCGCGCCCGGGCCGCGATAGGGCAGTTGATACATCTCGCCGTCGAAACTCACCGGCGCTTCGCGCGCGAAAATCTGTTTCATGATCTGGATGTATTCCTTCAGCCGCGTGACCGGCTTGCCGTAGGGCACGCCGTGCCAGCCTTCGACCACCTGGGGACCGGAGGCGCCCAGCCCCACGATGAAGCGGTTGCCGGAGAGGTGGGACAGGGTCATGGCGGTCATCGCCGCCAGCGCCGGGGTGCGCGCCGGCATCTGCATGATGGCGGTGCCGGCGCGGATGCGGGTGGTGTTGGCGAGAATCCAGGCGGCGGTGGTGACGGCGTCGGAGCCGTAGGCTTCCGCCGTCCACACCGAGTCGTAGCCCAGGTTTTCGGCGTGGCGGATGACATCCAGCGGCACCTTTACCTTGTTGCCGGAATAGCCGGTCATCAGTCCGAGTTTCATGGTCGATCCTCCGTGGTCATTTGGATGTGGTGGCGGCCCGTGGCCGGTGTTTGGCGCTACCATAGCAGACACACCGCAGCCGCAGAAAATCATAAGGGGGAGGCAGCAATGGATATCGGTATCCTGTTTTCATTTCGTAACCCGGCGTTCAATCGAGTGCCCTGGACGACCACCTACACCGACGAGCTGGACTTGACGGTCGCCGCCGAAGAGTTGGGCTACGACCACGTCTGGCTCAGTGAGCACCACTTTGTGGATGACGGCTATTCGCCTTCGCTGCTGCCCATTGCGGCGGCGATCGCGGCGCTGACGCGCAGCATCCGCATCGGGACCTATGTGATGCTGCTGCCGCTGCACAATCCGGTGCGGGTCGCCGAGGATGCGGCGACCGTGGACGTGATTTCCGGCGGGCGCTTCGATCTGGGTGTCGGGCTCGGCTACCGGCCCGGCGAATTCACCGGCATGGGTGTCCCCAGCGCTGAGCGCGCGGCCCGCTTTCAAGAGGGATTGCCGGTAATCCAGCGTCTGCTGGCGGGCGAGACGGTTTCTCTCGACGGACGTTTCAACCAATTCGAGGACGTGCGCATCACGCCGCCACCCGCCCAGCGCACTCTGCCGATCTGGGTCGGCGCGCGCGGCGACCGGGCGCTGGAGCGTGCCGCGCAGCTCGGCTGCCACCTCGCTTCCATCGGCGCGCCCGGTCACCGCGAACGCTATCTGGCCGCGCTCGCGGCCTGCGGTCGCCGTGCCGAAGACCACCATATCGGTCAGCTCGCGGTGGTCTATGTGGCCGCGACGGCGGCGCAGGCATGGCGGGAATGCGGTCGTGCGATCCATCATGTGATGCACGAATATCAGGCCTGGGCGGCGGAATCCGGCGACGAGAGCGGCGATGCGCTGGCCACCATGGCGGTGCCGGCGCCCGAGGAATTCATGGCCGGGCGCGTTGCCGAGGTGATGGGCCGCCCTGCTATGATTGGCGACCCCGAGCAGGTGTATCAGGGACTGCGCGCGTTTTTGGAGGTGACACCCGCGACCCATCTGGTGCTGATGATGGCGCTGCCGGGTGTGGACCCCGAACGCACCCGCGACAGCATGGCGCTGTTCGCCCGCGCGGTGATGCCGCGACTCAAAAAATGAGTCTCGGCTCCGCCCGGCCGGCAGCGTCCCGGTCGGGCCAACTTTCAATCAATCAGTCAACCAATCCATCCCTACAGGAAACCTGGCATGAGCGACCCCAAGCCGACTCTGGCGATTCTCGGTGGCAGCGGCGATCTCGGCGGCGGCCTCGCCTTTCGCTGGGCGCGCGCCGGCTATCCCATCATCATCGGCTCCCGCAGCGCTGAAAAAGCCGAACAGGCCGCGGCCGAGCTGGCAGCAAAAGGACTGGCGGGCAAGGTGCGCGGTCTGGATAACGAAGCGGCGGCGCGAGCCGGCGACATCGTGGTACTGACGGTACCCTTCGCCAATCAGGCGCCGACGCTCGAGGCCATCAAGGCCGCGGTGCAGGGCAAGATCCTGGTGGATGTCACCGTGCCGCTGGTGCCGCCCAGGGTCGGCACCGTGCAGTTGCCCGCCGGCGGCAGCGCCGGCCAGATCGCCCAGGCGACTCTGGGCGAGGGTGTGCGGGTGGTGTCGGCGTTCCAGAACGTCGCCGCGGCCCATCTCGAAGATCCCGAGCACGATCCCGACTGCGACGTGCTGGTGTGCGGCAACGACGCCGATGCCTGCGCGGCGGTACTGGCGCTGGTCGCCGCCGCCGGCATGAAAGGCTGGCACGCCGGACCCATCGCCAACTCGGTGGTGGCCGAGGCGCTCACCTCGGTGCTCATCACACTCAATCGCCGCTACAAGATCCCCGGTGCGGGTTTCCGCATCACGGGCAGCCCCCAGGCGTGACCGCGACCGGCGTCCGCCGCGCGGCACGGTTTTCGTCGTGCAACTGATCGCGTTGCCGGGCATCCCCCGAGTCGCGCCCGGCGCCGATCTGGTCGGCCTGGTGCTGGACGGCTTGGTGCGTGCGGATACCGCGCTGCAAACGGGCGATATCGTCGTGCTCGCCCAGAAGATCGTTTCCAAGGCCGAGAACCGCTATGTGGAACTCGCCGGCGTCACGCCCTCGGCGCGCGCATTGGAAATCGCCGCCGTGGCGGAGAAAGACCCGCGCATCATCGAAGTCATCCTCGGCGAATCCCGCGCGGTATTGCGCCAGGTGCCGGGCGTGGTCATCGTCGAGCACCGGCTGGGGTTCGTGATGGCCAACGCTGGAGTGGACGCTTCCAACATCGAACACGCGGGCGAGCGCGTCGAACGGGTGCTGCTGCTGCCGTGCGATCCGGATGGCACCGCCGCGGCGCTGGCGACGGCGCTGCGGGAGCGCACCGGCGCCGCCGTGGGCGTGGTGATCAACGACAGCGTCGGGCGCGCGTGGCGCAATGGCACGATGGGAATCGCGCTCGGCAGCGCGGGTTTTCCGGCGCTGTACGACCGTCGCGGTGAACGCGATCTGTTCGGTCGCGTGCTTCAGGTGACCGAGGTGGCGCTGGCCGATCAGATCGCGGCGGCGGCTTCGCTGGTGCAGGGCGAAGCGGACGAAGGCCGGCCGGTGGTGCTGGTGCGCGGTCTGTCCTGGCCGCGCGAGGTCCCCCACAGCAACGCCGGCGCCTTGTTGCGGCCGCGCGAGCGGGACCTGTTCCGGTGACTACCGCTGCGATGACACCTGCGCCGCGCGTGCTGGCACTCTGCGGCGGCGTCGGCGGCGCCAAGCTCGCGCTCGGGCTCTACCGGCTATTGGGCGAAAATCTGACGGTGGCGGTGAACACCGGCGACGACTTCACCCATTTGGGGCTGCGCATCTGCCCCGACCTCGACACCGTCACCTATACGCTGGCCGGCTGCGTCAATCCCGCGACCGGCTGGGGTCGCGCCGACGACACAGACCACTTCATGACGGCGCTGGCGCAACTGGGCGGCGAGGACTGGTTTTTTCTCGGTGATCGCGATCGGGAGCTCCATGTTGAGCGCACGCAACGATTGGCGGCGGGCGAATCCCTGAGCGCAGTCACCACGGCGGTGACAGGTCGTCTCGGGATCACGGCGACCATTGTGCCGATGTCCGATACTCCGGTGCCGACACTCGTAGACACCGACGCCGGCGCGCTGGCGTTTCAGCACTATTTCGTGCGCGAGCGCTGTCGGCCGGCGGTGCGTGGCCTGCGTTATCAGGGCGCGGATACCGCGCCGCCGGAGCCGCGCCTGCTGGCGGCGCTGGCCGATCCTGGGCTGACGGCCATCGTCATCTGTCCGTCCAACCCCTGGCTCAGCGTCGATCCGCTGCTGGCGCTGCCGGGCGTGCGGGAGCTGCTGCGCGCCGCGCCGGTGCCCGTGCTGGCGGTTTCCCCTATAGTGGGCGGACGGGCCATCAAGGGGCCGACGGCCAAGATCATGGCGGAGCTGGGGCTCGCGGTGTCGTCGCGGACCATCGCGGCCCACTACGGGGATTTCCTCGATTGCCTGATCCTGGACCGCGGCGACGCGGACGAGGCTGACGCGGTCGCCGCGCTGTTGCCGCGGGTCGCACTCGCGGATACCGTCATGCACGATGAAGCGGATAAGATCGCACTGGCGCGGGAAGTATTGGCCATTGCCGGAACGATGACGGCGACGATCACCGCGACCACGACACGCTAGTCAGAGCCGGATGAAATGCCTCGATTCCGTGTCGGGTGCGACGCCAGCCACACAGGCCGCCAGTGCCGGGTAGCGAGAATCAAGGGGTAGGGGGCGCGATGTGGGTGCTGATTCCGGTCAAACCGCTGGCGCAGGCCAAGACGCGCCTGGCCGGCGTGCTGTCGCCCGGCGAGCGCCAGGCTTTGGTGCGCCACATGCTGGATGACGTGCTGGCGGCGCTCGCTGCCACGCCGGACATCGCCGGGGTGGCACTGGTGAGTGCCGACCCCGCCGTCGCCCGCATTGGCGCCGAGCGCGGCCTGCGCGTATTGCCCGAGTCCGCACCCGGACTCAACGCGGCGCTGCACGGCGCCATCGCGACGCTGGCGGGCGAAGGCATTGACACCCTGCTGGTGCTGCCCGCCGATGTGCCCTTGCTCGACGCCGCGACGCTGGAACAGATGCGCGCCGCGCATCGCACGGCGCCCGCGCTGACCCTGGTGGCCGCGAGCGCCGACGGCGGCACCAATGCCCTGCTCATGTCGCCGCCCGATCTGCTGTCCCCGGCGTTTGGCGCCGGCAGTTGCGCCGGCTACTGTCGCGCGGCGGTGGAACTGGGTGTGGCGCCCACGCTGCTCGATCTGCCCCAGGCGGCGCTGGATATCGATCGTCCCGAGGATCTCGCGCGCCTGGAATTCCAGACCGGCGCGACCCGAACCCGCGAATTTCTGCACCGGATCGATGCCTGGGCGCGCCTGCGCCATGGCGCCTCCGAATCGCCCGTCACGCTTGCGAGGCACGCCTCATGAACAGCCGCTTCCGTCCCGACTACCAGGCGCCGTCGCGCATCGAGATCGATGCGCTGCTGGCACGCAGTTCGCTCGCTGAACTGCTGGCGCAGGCGGCGGCGCTGCGCGATCGCGGCCACGGTCCGCTGCTGTCCTATTCGCGCAAGGTTTTTATTCCCCTCACGCATCTGTGCCGCGACGTGTGCCACTACTGCACCTTCGCGACCACGCCGAGCCGGATCGCGAAGCCTTTCATGACGCCCGACGAAGTGCTGGAAATCGCGCGGCAAGGCGCCACCGCCGGCTGCCACGAGGCGCTGTTCACCCTGGGCGACAAGCCGGAGTTGCGCTATGAAGTCGCGCGTCGCGCGCTGGCCGAGCTGGGTCATGCGACCACGCTGGAATACCTGGTGGCGATGGCGCGGCTGGTGTTCGAGGAAACCGGACTGCTGCCGCACCTGAATCCGGGCGTGATGGCCCGGGACGAGCTCGCCGCCGGACGCGCCGTGTCGGTCTCCCAAGGCATCATGCTGGAGAGCAGCGCCGCACGTCTGGGCGCGAAGGGCGGCCCCCATCATGGCTCGCCGGACAAAGTGCCCCAGGTGCGGCTCGACTGCATCGCCGCCGCCGGTGAGCTAGCGATCCCGTTTACCAGCGGCATTCTGATCGGTATCGGCGAGACCCGTGCCGAACGCATCGACTCCCTGTTTGCGCTGCGCGATCTGCATGAGCGCCACGGCCACTTGCAGGAAATCATCATCCAGAATTTCCGCGCCAAGCCGGGCACCCGCATGGCCGGCGCGCCCGATGCAACCCTCGAAGAACTGCTCTGGACCATCGCCGCCGCGCGGCTGATCTTCGGGCCGGCGATGAACCTGCAAACGCCGCCCAATCTCAACGACGGCTCGCTGGCGCAACTGATCGCCGCCGGCATCAACGACTGGGGCGGGGTGTCGCCGGTCACGCCCGATTTCGTCAATCCCGAAAAACCCTGGCCGCACCTGGAAGATCTCGCGCGCCAGACCGCCGCCGCCGGCAAACTGCTGGTCGAGCGGCTGCCGCTCTATCCGGCCCATACCCGCGACCTCGCGGCCTGGCAGACGCCGGCCATGGCCACCGCGGTGCGTCGCGCCATGGACAGCGACGGCCTCGCGCGGCGCGATGC
Source organism: Gammaproteobacteria bacterium (assembly GCA_016708925.1). Lineage (GTDB taxonomy): Bacteria > Pseudomonadota > Gammaproteobacteria > Pseudomonadales > Porticoccaceae > JAGPUQ01. The sequence continues at coordinate 468,564 of JADJET010000001.1, forward strand.
CTGGAGCCCCGGCATGGGCGAGCCCCCGACGTTCGACACCCTGCGCGAAGGCTGGCAGACCGCGCCACCGCCGCCGACCCGGGAACTGACCGCCCTCATCGCCCGCGCCGTTCGTGGCGAGCGCCTCGACGAGGCGGAAATCGTGCGCCTGTTCCGCGCCCGGGGTGCTGAGTTCAGCGCGGTGTGCGAGGCCGCCGATGCGCTGCGCGCCGAGCAGTGCGGCGAGGTGGTGAGCTATGCCGTCAATCGCAACATCAACTACACCAATATCTGCCTGCACGCATGCAGCTTCTGCGCGTTCTCGAAGGGCAAGACCCACGACGATCTGCGCGGCAAACCCTATGTGCTTGACCTCGATGAGATCGCCAACCGCACCCGCGAAGCCTGGGCGCGCGGCGCCACCGAAGTCTGCATGCAGGGCGGCATCCACCCCGATTACACCGGCGAGACTTATCTCGACATCTGCCGCGCCGTGAAAGCGGCGGTACCCGAGATACACATCCATGCGTTCTCGCCCCTGGAAGTGACCCAGGGCGCGCGCACGCTGGGGCTGTCGCTGAAGGATTATCTGGCGCGTCTCAAGGACGCGGGGCTCGCAACGCTGCCGGGCACCGCGGCGGAAATTCTCGACGACGAAGTGCGCGCCATCATTTGTCCCGACAAGGTGAATACCGGCGAATGGCTCGACGTAATGGAAACCGCCCACGGACTCGGGCTGCGTTCCACGGCCACCATCATGTTCGGCCACCTCGACCGGCCTGAGCACTGGGCGCGGCACCTGCTCCGTATCCGCGATCTGCAAGTCCGCACCGGCGGTTTCACCGAGTTCGTACCCCTGCCCTTCGTGCATATGGAAGCCCCGGTCTACCGCCGCGGCGACGCCCGGCGCGGTCCCACGTTCCGCGAAGCGGTGCTGATGCACGCGGTGGCGCGGCTGGTGTTCCATCCCGTGATCACCAACATCCAGACCTCCTGGGTCAAGATGGGCATCGAAGGTGCCAAAGCCTGTTTGCGGGCCGGCGCCAACGATCTGGGCGGCACGCTCATGAACGAGAGCATTTCCCGCGCCGCCGGGGCCAAGCACGGCCAGGAAATGACCGCCGCCAGCATGGAGCGCCTGATCCGCGAACTGGGCCGTGTCCCGTGCCAGCGCACCACTCTTTACGGCGACGCGCCGGCGCGGCTGGTGGCGGTGGTGGCGGAGTAGGCGACAGATTGATTCAGGAAACGCCCGATTGTTTCGCGCGACGGGCATCCGCACGGTCATCTTCCTGATTGCCGGCAAACTCGACTTCCAGACCCTCGACCCACGTGCGGTTTAACCCGCTTGAAATTCGAAAGAGCCATCAAAAACAACTGGCCGCACGCTGGTGCATCAGCGAGGTCGCCTTGGAGCGCAGGGCAGCGAGGGGATCGGCTCCAGGTTCCTGAAGCTCTGCGGCCGGGTGCTCTACCGGCAGGTCGACGTCTAGCCCGGAAATCTCACCGATGGAATTGAAATAGGCCTCTATCGGGTGCATAAAGTAAGCGCCGACAAGCACTTACAGAGCACAAGAGGAAGAGGCCTATGGATACAGAGTGTAACTCCCCGCAGCTGGAATTTCACGCATTGGGTTGCCGGGAAGTGGTGGGTCGTTTTGACGGTGGCCGCATCACCTCGGACGGCGGTGGCCTCCTGCTGCGCGAGGTGGATATCCGCCTCGGCTTGATGCCCCGACTGGCGGCGTGCTTCACCGATTACCGCAATCCCAACAGTATTGAGCACAGCGTTCAAGCGCTGGTCGCGCAGCGGGTGTACGGCCTGGCGCTCGGTTACGAGGATCTCAACGATCACGACACGCAGCGTGCCGACAGCCTGCTGGCGGCACTGGTGGGCAAGCGGGATCTTACCGGTGAGCACCGGGAGCGGGCTCGAGACCAGGGCTATCCTCTGGCCGGGTCGAGCACGCTCAACCGCCTTGAGCTGAGCACTCCCGGCGCGGCGGCTGAGGATCGTTACAAGAAGATCGCCGCTGACCCCGAGGCCTGGACCGGCTGCTGGTGGATCTGTTTCTGGAATCGCATGAGCGGCCGCCGCGGAGATCTGGCTCGACCTGGATGCGACCGATGACCCCCTGTATGGCCAGCAGGAAGGACGCTTCTTCCACGGGTACTACGGCGGTTACTGCTATTTGCCGCTGTATATTTTCTGTGGTGAACACCTGTTGTGTGCGCGGCTACGCCCTTCGAATGCCGATGGCGCAGCCGGCAGCGTTGAGGAGCTGGAGCGGATCGTGGGCCAGATCCGGGCCCGCTGGCCGAAGACGCGGATCGTGATCCGCGCTGATTCTGGCTTCTGCCGGGATGCCATCCTGAGCTGGTGCGAGGAGAACCGTGTGGGCTACCTGCTGGGACTGGCCCGCAACAAACGGCTTTACAAGGCCTTGGGCCGGGAACTGGCCGAGGCCCGCACCGAGCATGCGATCACCGGCAGGTCAGCCAGGCGGTTCCGCGACTTCCGTTATCGGACCCGCAAGTCCTGGTCCTGTGAGCGGCGGGGGGTGGGCAAGGCCGAGTATCTGCCGAACAAAGAAAACCCGCGCTTCGTGGTCACCAATCTGCCGCGCAGTCGCGGTGGCGCCAAGCACTTGTATGAGCAACGCTACTGCGTGCGCGGCGAGATGGAGAACCGCATCAAGGAACAGCAGCTGGGGCTGTTCGCCGACCGCACGAGCACGGCGACGCTGCGGGCGAATCAACTACGCTTGTATTTCTCCTCCTTCGCCTACGTGCTGATGCAGGGGTTGCGCCGGCTCGGTCTGGAAGGCACCCGCCATGCGAAGGCCCAATGCACCACGATCCGCTTGAAGTGGCTGAAGATCGGTGCACGGATCCGGATCACGGTGCGCAAGGTCTGGCTGTCGTTCTGCGAGGCGTATCCTTACGCCCGCGAGATGGCCCAGATCCTCGCCAACCTGCGTCGCTACCCAGCCTGGGCGCCACCGGGATAGACCCCCGCCACCAAACGGATCTCACCCGTCACCGGCAACCCGTGCTGGCGGTCTCGCTCGTTCGGCGGTCGGACTTGGCATGACCTGAGGACGTGGAAACGCCGAAATCGTCGCTTGCGGAGTCCTGCAGGCAGGCACAAGGGTGCTTTCGGCAGCACCGTGCGCCACGATCATCGGGCTGGCCATTCTGATGGCCGTGAATCGGCCAAAAATGGACCCATCATAGAAATCGGTGAGAGAAGCGGGCTAGGCCTACGAGGAGTCGTGCTTTGCGATATCGACCAAGACGGTCGCGGCGCAGATCAGCGCCGGCTGAGATGTTCCGACGCGTCAGTAAATATTGGCAAGTACTGATGATTTGCAACGTGGCGACACCGGTGGCCGTCCGGGCAAGCCAAATTGCCGGACAACTGAACGTCCTGGGACGTTCAAATGCGGGCATATGGTTGCCGCCCCAAAAACCGGCTCACCGGACGGGTGTGCACTGGCCCAAAGCCATGCGAATTGTAGTCAGGACTGGCAGATCAACTATGCGCCAAGCAGTCTTCTCGTCAACACTGACTGCATATCACGCCGCCCGTCAGCCATTAGATAGATGATGACCTGGCGGCCTGTAACACGGTAGATCACGCGGTACGGCTTGAACAAAGTCTGACGATATTCTTTGATGCCAAGGCTGACCAGTTCCTTCGGGTAGCTTCCGCGCTCCGGGAATTTCGATAGGTTCTCCACAACGTTCATCAACGCATCCAACACGTTGTTGGCGTTGGCCACACAGTCGAACTCGGCGATGTAGTCGTGGATGGCCTCCAAGTCCTGCTCCGCGCCCTCGGTGAGCAGAACTGTGAACCTGGCTGGCGCGCCTGCCATCAGACAGCGGCTCGCTTGGCGCGAAGGCGCGCAACGACGTCGGCCACGGGCTTGACCTTGCCAGCGGCCACATCCTGGTTGCCCAGGGCCAGGATTTTCAGCAACGCCAGTGTTTCTTGCGTCTCTTCGAACGATGCCAGGTCCTGGAGGACGGCCTTGGCCTCACCGTTTTGGGTGATGACCAGGGGCTCACGCCGCTCAGCGAGCTGCGTCAACACCTCGGCAGCGTTGGCCTTGAGGTAGCTGATCGGCTTGACTTGAGATGAGTAGCGCATGGCCGTGCTCCCGATTTGAGGAAGACTGAATATAGTCTTTTTATGGTCGTATCGCAAAGAGTTTGAATGGGGCGCGGTGGTACCGTCAACGCGCCGAGCAAGGGGATGAGCCAGCCAGTGGAAGCCGATTTGTTCTGCTCAAGCCGGGCCAACCTGAATGTGGTTGACTGCACCGGTCAGACTGTGGGCCGTGTGGCGCCGACCTCCATTCAACTGGCCAGGGGCCACCACTGGCTCACCATGCTGGAATCACGCTGTTCGATCTAGTGTAGTGCTTCGTATTTATCGGAACATATGACTCTGCCTGATGTCTTAACCTGAGGGCTGAGCAGGGGCAGAACATGCGGCTGGCGACACCCATCGAATTGAGCACGGATCAGCGTGCGGAGCTGACGAGGTTGGCTCGATCCAGAACGACCAGCGTTCGCTTGGCGCGGCGTGCGTGGATTGTGTTGCTTGCCGCCGACGGGCTTCAGAACGCAGCCATCGCTGAGCAGGTCGGGGTTGGACGGGTACAGGTCGGCCGCTGGCGCAGCCGCTACGCCGAGGGCGGGTTGGCAGCGATCGAGAAGGACCCGCCGCGAGGCGGACGACCGAGCAAGACGGATGTGGCAGAAATCGTTCGACTGACAACGCAAACCCGGCCCGATGCAGGGACGCACTGGAGCACGCGCACGCTGGCCGCGAAGATCGGTGTGAGCGACACCACGGTACTTCGGGTCTGGCACCAGCACGGTCTTAAGCCGCACCGCGTGCGCACGTTCAAGGTGTCGTGCGATCCACGGTTCGTCGAAAAGCTGGAGGATATTGTGGGCTTGTATCTGTCCCCGCCCGAGCATGCCCTGGTCCTGTGTTGCGATGAAAAGAGCCAGGTACAGGCGCTCGACCGTACACAGCCGGGCCTGCCCCTGAAGAAGGGCCGCGCCGCCACGATGACGCACGACTACAAACGGCATGGCACCACGACGTTGTTTGCCGCACTGAACATTCTGGATGGCAAAGTGATCGGGAGCTGCAAACAGCGCCATCGTCACGTCGAGTGGCTGGAGTTCCTGCGCCAGATCCATCGCGAAACACCGCGTGACAAAGAACTGCACTTGATCGCCGATAACTACGCCACGCACAAGCACCCCAAGGTGCAGGAGTGGCTTGCCGCACATCCGCGCTTTCAGATGCACTTCACGCCCACGTCCGCCTCTTGGCTCAACATGGTCGAACGGTTCTTCCGCGACCTGACCACTGATCGCCTGCGCCGAGGCGTCTTTCGCAGCGTCCCGGAGCTCATCGAAACCATTGAGCACTACGTCAAGCATCATAATGAGCAACCGAAGCCATTTATCTGGACCGCAAAGGCCAATGACATCTTGCAGAAGGTCATTCGCTCCAACGCGAATTTAAGTTCCAAACAGAATGAAGCACTACACTAGCGGTTGATCCGCCAGCGCTGTGGGATGAGTAGCGGGAAAGGATTGAGGGCAGCGCGAACTTTGGAGATCGGACTTACTCATAAGTCAGAAATATAGGCTACAGAAGGATGTCTAAAGAACGAACGCACCAGCGTGGCGTTGTTGCCGATGTTCTGCAATTGTTCGTGCACGCGTGCTTGCAGGTTTTCGCCCGTCTTCAGTGGGCGTCTGGCTACGCCCGTGCGCTTAGCGTAGCTCCACACCAGCTCGTCCGGATTGAGGTCAGGCGCATAACCCAGCAAAAAATGCAGCGTCAGGCGACCTTCGGTACCGGCCACATAGGTCTTCACGACCGCCTTCTTGTGCGCCGGCAAGCCATCAACGATCAAGTGCAGCGGTTTCTTGCGACGATGCATCAATTGCTTGAGCAGCTCCACGAACAACTCGCCATTGAGCACCCCCGGGTAGGTGGCAAACCAGAATGCGCCTTTGGCGTTGACCGCAGACGCGGCACTGGTGCTTTGCCGCTGCCCCGGCCGGAAGACCACTGGCGTGGTTCCCCGCAGTGCCCAGGTCTTACCCTGTACCGCATCGGCACGAAATCCGGATTCGTCCCAGAAGTAGATTTCCGCACCTTCTGCCCTGGATTGCCGGGCAAGGGCGGGAAAGGTGTCGCGCTGCCAGCGTTCAATCGCTTCCGGGTCGCGTTGATAGGCGCGTCGTGACGCCCACGACGCCAGCCATTCAAATATGACGACACCCATTCCGCCCTTCAACTCGCAACACTTGGAAGTGGCTTGCCGTGTGCTGGCCGATACCGAGCGCGGGCTGACTGGCACGCAGATCGAACGGCTGCTGCAAGAAATCAAGATCGCCGATACCTCCCCCGGCATGACCAAGTGGAAGCGCCTATTCAACGCGCTGGCTGAAGCGCAGAACAAACACCAGCTCGGCAATCACCTGATCATGCTGATCAACCGCGCGATGGACCCAGTCAACTATGCGCGCGATCCAAACGCGTTCAACTGGCGTCGCGATGAACTGAACGTGGTGCTCGCCTTTTCTGGCTTTTGCGTGCGCGAGGATGGCAAGGTCGCTCACGCCGACAAAGCCACGACGCTGGACGCCGCCCGCGCGCGCTGGCCGGCTGAAGGCGGCACTGGAAAGCCGCAACGTCCACGCCGAAGTGCTCAACTACTGCCGCGCCGAGCTGCTGGACGAAAACTACTTCCACGCCGTATTCGAGTCGACCAAGGGCGTTGCCGAGCGCATCCGCTTGATGTCAGGCCTCACCGCAGACGGTGCCGAGTTAGTGAACAAGGCGTTTTCGATCCAGAGCCCGATCCTGGTTCTCGGGCCGCTCGCCACCGAGTCCGAGAAGAGCGAACAGAAAGGCTTCGCCAATCTGTTGGTCGGTCTATTCGGTGCCGTGCGCAATCCACTCGCCCACGCCCCCAAGACCAATTGGCCGATGTCCGAGGAGGATGCGCTCGACATCCTGACGCTGGTTTCGCTCATTCATCGGAAACTGGACCGCGCGAAAAAGGTCGTCACGCCAGCCGCTTGACCGGACAAGGTCTGGATAGGATTCGAACGCCCTACGGGATAGCCGCAGGCACGGAGAAACACATGAGCAAACTCAAACATGCCGCTTCGGTTCCCGTCTATGGCTGATGCTCCACGCTCGGCGGATTGATGCCCATTCACGTTGAATCGGCTTCAATCCTTCGCAGGATCAGAGTTTCACAAACGAGTACCGATTCTTGATGTTGGCATGGAAATACTTTCCCTTAGAGTCGGCACCCATGAACCCATCATATTCACCTTGAGGTACACCTGCATAGTCGTACACAGATCCACTGTTGAATTCAATTTCAAGGGTCTGGCTATCCGCGTCACAGCCGATTGCGCGGATGTCAGTTGAGGTAACTGGTGTGCGTTCCATGGTGCGTCTCCGTCGGTTATAAATTAGACTTTTGGCTTCGCTGATGGTGTTGTATGACCGGCGTTTGGATCTTGCTTACGCCAAGCCTCTACCAAGGGCTTGTAGTCTTCATCCTGTACCGGCTCAGTCCAACCGCCGCTCCTTAAGCGCTTCCCGTCAACTCCCCTTGGTACAACGACCACGGGATCGTCGCTATCAGGCCGCTGACCTTCTGGGGGACGGTCAATGATTGCACGTATCGGCATGTTTACCGCCTCACCCACGATCAGCGCTTCGCCAGTGCGAAGAATCGGGAGCATTGAGAACAAACCTTTGAGGTTGTCCGAGGCACACGAGGTCACTTGGGCGCGATCCAAGTCATTGGTTAGGCGCAGGGCGACGACCGTGCCGCACTGCGAAAGGATGGTCGTGTCGACTTCCGAGGGGCGCTGACTGACTAGCATCAACCCGACACCGTATTTCCGGCCCTCTTTCGCGATGCGCCGTGCCGCAGTTGCCGCACGGCTCTTTGACTGAGCGCCAAGATACATGTGCTTCTTCCAGAACGACAAGTAGCGGTCGCTCTCGACCACCTTCCTGCTTCAATCTCCCCAGAAAACCGCGTCATACAGAATTCGCAGAACAGCTCCAACGAGGTCGTCGACGACGGCAGTGGGAATTCCCGACAAATCGAAAACGGAAATGGGAGTGTCCGCTCCTATCCACGCAGCGAGCAGTGCATCAAGATCGGATTTTGTGGTGCCATCTTTCGCGACGGCCCATTCACCGGGGCTGAAGAGGAATTGCATGCGCGGGTCACGGAGCTTGCTTTCCAACATGTCGAGGTGCGGCCGCGGCGCATCTATGTAGAGTCCCCCGTAGACCTTGTTAGCTCCAGCTTCCGTCTTGATCGGGTGGAATCGAGGGCGCACAAGTTTGTCCGCTTCGCCAACAGCTTTTGTCGGAGGCACACCGTCCTCTATGTAGGCCCGCGTGGCCTCGGTCTGGTTTTGGTTCTTGCTGACAGTATGGGTTGCGCAATGCAATGAGTACAGGTCGTGCCAGAGTTGATACACCGAGAAAGGTAGCGGCGTGTCGACAGTGACGGCGAGGTCAGGCAAACCATGGGCAACGCCTCCAGCCTTCGATGCGCGCTTGCTTGCAAGCAACTTCTCCTGCAGCAACGTCAGGGGCGTTCCGGATACGGGGCCCATCGCCATGGAAATGAACTCTTCAGATGTGAGCGCCCAGAATGGAACATGAAGTTCTCGCTCACCGGCCTTGGCATCTGCTCCTACTCTAAATACCCTGGCCAGATCGCCAAACGCTTTTGCATACTCGCCGTGGAGATCAAACAATACGACACGCGCCGACTTGAAGCGCGTTCGGTCAGACACGGCACCAAGCAGGTTGGCAACTGCGTTGGATTTGCCGGCACCGGTGCTTCCGACTACCGCCGAGTGACGGCTTACCAAACGATTCAGATCTAGATATGCGCGGATCGACTCGGCGCTGGCAACTCGCCCGACAGCTACATACCCATCTTCGTCACCAGGGGCGTATACGGTTCTCAAGTTCGATTCGGTCACGACATGGACTGAATCGCCGATGGAGGGGTACTGCGAAATGCCGCGTTCGAACTTCGTCCCCCGCCGTCCTTGGCCGACGAGTTCGACCCTGAGCCATCTATTGCCGAACTGAGGAGCAAGCTCCGGCGGCCAGGGGCGGCGCCGGCGCCGACCTGTGAGATGACACCGTAGAGGTCTACGTATCCAGATGGGATGCGGACAAATCCTCCGACTTGTCCGACACGATATGCCTCGCCGTTAACGAATAGAAGTCCGCCCGGTGTGCTCTCCGCGAGCTTCACGCTAACGCTCGAACCGTTGACATCCTCGACAGTACCAAGCCGTGCAGGGTCGGGATTAGACGGCGGGCTGCGCATCATGATTGCTCCCGCCGTAAAGTTGTTCAAGGAAAAGGCCGAAGTAGTGGAAATCTCCGAGACGGCAGCGCGGTTGCAACTCTTTGGGATCGCCCCCGGCTACAGCTTCCTCAATCAGCCAAGGCGTATGCTCGTCGCCGCCGATGGTTCCGGGCCGATACCGCCCCGCTCGAGTTCCTACGACAGCCCCGTCCCAAGCAATAACCGTGAGATTGCTCTGTCTTATCGCGTAGTCCACAACCCTCGGATGTTGTTCAAGACTTGAATACATCAGCGCGAAGCATTGAGCGTTGCGATTGCCCCGCAATCCGTCAAGCAAAATCTCATTGAGATGATCGTCGAGAAAGGAATAACCGCATACAACCAGCCTAGGAGCATCCTTTCCGTGGAAAAAGCTCTGAGCCGGTCGAGCATTGCGAGGTACGGCATGCGGCGGCTTTGGTCGTACTTGAGGTGCGATGGAAAGATCATTACCTTGCCCGCTGCGGCCTCGCGTGTAACGCGAACAACGCGCGTGACCTTTGCCCCGTTTACGGTCTCTTCGCTTTTCTCCCAATTTATAGAGCCGTGGAGCTTCCACAGTCTCGTCCACCTAGCAGGAATCGCATCGTGTTCGATCGACGCCAAGTCGAACCATGGCTCGCGTGAACCAACAAAACCATCGAAGTGCGGTAACGGGTGCTGTTCAAGCGCCTGTTCAAAAAGCAGGTCGTAGTTGGGCGTAAATATTTCCGCAGGAGAATCACGGTGAACGCCACCAATCCACGATGCGAAGCGGTTGTATGAACTGCGGTACCCGGGAAGCGTCTTACGCATCTCAGTTGCGATCAGTGCACAGACCTTGTCATCGAGGTCGCTCAAGTCCTTCTTCGTCATCCCCAAGATTTCCGCACTTCCGCGGCGGTTAGCCAGAGTGCGCAGCTCTGTCAGCACATCTTCAACGGTTGGATCATTGCCATCCACCGGCTTGCATTCGACGCACAACACATCCCAATTTTCCTTGAATTTCGATGTGCCCCCCGAGGCACTGTCGCTTGCCGCTAGCTCGGCGGCGACACTCTTCGTCAGTTCCACCACTGCCGGGATTAGCACAATGCTGCTTTTACCGGCAGCATCGTAGATTCCAAGAGGGCAGCCTGCGCCAAGGAAACAGCCGATACGCTGCTTGTCATCTTGAAGCACCTGCCGCAGATTTCTTGCTTGCTGCGCCGCGTCGTGGAGCGCCGGCAACGGGATTACCAATGACGTCGGTATAACGGCAGCGGCGGGTGAGGCAACTGGAGCAGTGCTTGCGCTTGGGTTTGTGGTCACGGTTTAAGCTTCCTTAATTTTCTTCGTTCAGCCCCGGCAATTCTACCAAGCTCAAACCTTCAATTTCCTGCAATGGCATGCCGGGTCCAGTTAACGTTTGCCATTCAGGAATCGCGCCTTCACGTCTGCGTGCGGAGTGACGTTGCCTTCGCGCGAGTCCTGCATACCGAGTTCGATCTGCTGGCAGACGTAGAGCGCGTAGAGGCTGTCGTTCAGCTCGTGGCGAATGTCGCTAAGCGTCACGTCGTCGGGCAGTTGGTCGAGCAACTGCTTGACCTGATCCTTAGCCGTTTGCATGGGCCGTGCCTCCTCTGGCGGTATACCGTTTGAGTTGTTCGTTCTCAATGAGGGTATCGATCATTTGCAGTACCTGGCGCTTCTTGCCGGTGTCCAGCTTCTCGATCTGCTCCATGCGCCGCAGTGGCCGGCTGTCCGGCTGGCGGGCCTTCTTGAGTGGCGCGATGCTGAGCAGTTCGTCCGCGGTCACACCGAGCAGTTCGGCGAGGCCGGGCAGCAACGCCACCGGCGAGTACTCGGTGTGGCCCTCGTAGCAGGAAATCATCCGCTGGGAGATGCCGAGTTCCTGGGCCAGTTCGGTTTGCGTGCCGGCCTGCGTGCGTAGGGCAGCGAGACCGCGACCGAACTCGGTGAGTAGTTTTGGGTTCTGTTTGGGCACTGGGGAGGCTCCTTGGCCGACCGGATGCCCGAAAGGGTAAGTCTGGTTTTGCATGCCCCCTCCGTTCCTGCTTGCTGATATACACGGATACTGTAGCAGCGAACCAGGTGTGGTGCCGGGACGGCGGATTCCGGCGATGTGTAACCTCGGTCGAATCCCGAGGCAAATAAGGGAGAGACCACGGTTTTCGCACGACCGGCTGGACCGCCTCGGTAACACCAAAAACCAAACCACCGACCAGTATCGGTACCAGTTCACCTACGATACCGACGTCAACACCACGCACGGCAGCGCTGGGATTGGCGGATCGGGTGACCGCTGCCGCGCTGCGCGCCCCTCAGTGCCAACCCCTGTGCTAGATTGCCCGCTACCATTTTTCGCCCCCGGAGCCCTTACCCGTGACCACCGCCCACCCGCCGCAACTGACCCCCGCCGCCGTACGCGACCATTTTCACTCCAGTGACACCGTCTTGGTCGCGGGCGGTTGCGGGCAGCCGGATGCGGTGCTCGACATCGTCGCGCAGGCGCGGCTCGACCTGCCGCTGACGGTGATGGACTGCTCGGTGCCGGGCATGACGGAACTCGATCCCGACCGCATTTCCAGTGCCTCGACCCTCAACACCGGCTTCTTTCTGGGCGGCTACCGGCGCCTGCACGCGGCGGGCCGGCTCGACTGGGTGCCGGCGTTTCATTCCGCGCGCTACCGCGCCCTGGAGGATTTCTACGGCGTGGATGTCGCGCTCATCATGGTGGCGCCGCCGGGTGCCGACGGCGCGTGCAGCCTCGGTCTGCACACCGACTATTCGCTGGCAATGCTGGCGAAAGCGCGTCTGGTGATCGCCGAGATCAACGCCGCAGTGCCCGATATCGCCGATGCGCCGCGCATCCCGCTCGCCGACATCGACTTCGCGGTGACGAGCGACCGCCCGCTGCTGGAATACCGCATCGGCGGCAAGGCGGCGGACGCCGACGCCATCGTGGCGGACCATATCGCCGATCTGGTCGAGGACGGTGACTGCCTGCAACTGGGCATCGGCGCGCTGCCGGTGTCGATTCTGCAACGGCTCGGCGGCAAGCGGGATCTGGGCGTACATACCGGACTGCTCACCGAAGCCTTCATGCCCCTGGTGGAAGCGGGCGTGGTGAACGGTCGCCGCAAGAACATCGATACCGGCAAGCTGGTGACGGGCATCGCGGCGGGCAGCCAGGACTTCTACCGCTGGTGCGCGGGTTATGCCGGCCTCGCGCTGCGCCCGGTCAGCTACACCCATGACGCCGGAGTGCTGGCCTCGATCGATCAGCTCGTGGCCATCAACACCACGCTGGAAATCGACCTCTTCGGCCAGCTCAACAGCGAGACCCTCGACGGCCGCCAAGTGGGCGGCGGCGGCGGTCTGGTGGATTTCCTGCGCGGCGCGCGCGCCTCGCGCGGCGGACGCAGCATCATCGCCCTGCATTCCACCGCCAAGGGCGGCAGCCTGTCCAAGATCAAGGCGCTGTTGAGCGGTCCGGTGACGGCGCTGCGCGCCGACGTCGATTATGTGGTCACCGAGCAGGGCGTCGCGCGCCTGTCCAATCAATCGCTCGAACGGCGCGCACAAGCGCTGATCGGTATCGCCCACCCGAATTTCCGCGCCGAGCTGACCGCGCAGTGGCAGGAGATTCTGCGCCGGTGTTGAACGCACTGCGGCCTTGCGCAAGCGTCCAGAGCGGCGGCGCGCTGGTGCGTGTGATGATTGCCACGGCGCTGTTCGTTGCCGTGGCGGCGGTCGCCTGGCATTACTTTGGACCCATCACGGTGACTGCCGCCGCGCCCAGCCGCGGTCCCGCGGTGGAAGCCGTGTACGGTTCCGGCATCGTCGAGCCCGAGGTGATGGTGGCCCTCGGTCCCAAGGTGAGCGGACGCTTGCAGGAGCTCGCGGTCGACGAAGGCGATACGGTGCGCAAGGGCGCGGTGCTGGCGCGGCTCGACAGCCGCGACCTCGCGGCCACGGTAGCGGAATGGGAATCGCGGGTGCGTTTCGGCGAGGCGGAATTTCGCCGTGTCGAGGAGCTCTACCGCCGCCGGCTCGCGGCGGAAACCGACCGCGATCGCGCGCGCAACGAGCTGGCCACCGCGACGGCGGCGCGCGACCGGGTGCGCGAGCAGCTTGCGGAGATGACGCTGCGTGCGCCGGAGGACGGCGTCATCCTGCGCCGCGACGGCGAGATCGGTCAGTTGCAGCGTCCCGGCGACATCCTGTTCTGGTTTTCCTGCTGCGGCGGTCTGCGCGTAAGCGCCGAGATCGACGAGGAGGACATCCCCTCGGTCGCGCTTGGCCAGCGGGTATTGATCGCGGCCGACGCCTTTCCGAATCGCGTGTTCGAGGGCACCGTCCACGAGATCACTCCCAAGGGCGATCCGGTGGCGCGCAGTTTTCGTGTGCGCATCGCGCTGCCCGCCGACACGCCGTTGCGCGTCGGTATGACCGCCGATTGCAACATCGTCGTGGCCGAACGCAACGATGCACTGCGGGTGCCCGCCACCGCCATCGCGGGCGACAAGCTGTGGGTGGTACGCGACGGCCGCCTGGCCGAACAGCCCGTGACCCTGGGTGCCGGTCGCGACGGCCTGGTGGAAATCCGCGCCGGGCTCGCCGCTGACGACTTGGTGGTCAGCACCCTTCGCGACGGCCTGCGCCCGGGCCGTCGCGCCGCGCTCCAGTCCGGAGACAAACCCTGACGCCGCCACTCGGCCTGCGCATCGCCCTGACCCAGCTTGCCAGCCGCAAGCGGCAGGCGCTGATGTCGATGCTCGGCATCGTGCTCGGCGTGGCGTTCTTCCTCGCCATCAGTTCGCTGATGCGCGGCTCGGAGGCGGACTTCATCCAGCGCATGATCGACAACGCGCCGCACATCACGGTGAGCGACGAGTACCGCGCGCCACCGCCGCAACCGGCCCGGCGCGCCTATCCCGACGCCGCGCTGACCCTGCGCGGCCTCGAACCGCGCACCGAGACCCGCGGCATTCGCGGCTACAAGCAGAAGCTGGCGGCGATCGCCGAACTGCCCGGTCTGCGCATCGCGCCGGTGCTGACCGGCCAGGCCATCATCACCTCGGCCGGCAAGGAGCGCGGCGTCACCATGAACGGCGTGGTGCCGCGTCTGATGCTGGGCGTGAGCGATATCGAGGACAAGATGGTGGCGGGCTCGCTGGCGGCGCTCGGCGCCAATCCCAACGGCATCATCATCGGCCGCAAGCTGGCGGAGAAGCTGTTTCTCGACATGGGCGACAACCTCACCCTGTCGTCGCCGGTGGGGTTGGTACGCACCCTCAAGATCGTCGGGCTGTTCGACACCGGCACCACCTCCATCGACGAAGGCCAGGCCTATGTGCTGCTCAAGCGCGCCCAGGTGCTGCTGGGGCGTCCGGACCGGGCCAATCGCCTGATCCTGCAACTCGACGATCCCTATCAGGCGCGAACCGTGGCGGCCGCCATCGAGGCCCGCGTCGGCTATCGCGCCCAGTCGTGGCAGGAAGCATCGGAGAACATCCTGTCGGTGCTGTTCGTGCGCAACATCATCATGTACACCGTGGTCAGCGCCATTCTGGTGGTCGCCTCGTTCGGCATCTTCAATGTGATCTCGACCGTGGTGATGGAAAAGCGCCGCGACATCGCCATCCTCAAATCCATGGGGTTTCAGGCCCGCGATGTGCGCCGCATCTTCCTCGCCCAGGGGCTGGTGATCGGCAGTCTCGGCAGCCTGGTGGGCACGCTTGCCGGACTCGGCCTGATGACGGTGCTGGCGTCGATCGAGATTCGCCCGCCCGGCATGAGTCAGAGCGTCAATCTGCCGATCTACTGGGGCCTGGACCAGGTGCTGATCGCCGCCGGCTTCGCCCTGCTCTCGGCCACCGCCGCCGCGTACCTGCCGGCGCGCAAGGCCGGCGCCGTGCATCCGGTCGAGATCCTGCGCGGGGGCATGGCGTGAGCGAAGTGCTGCGCGCGGAAGGCGTCACCCGAGTGCTACCGGGGGCCACGCCGGTCACGCTGGTGCGCGATGTGAATCTGTCGATTCACCGTGGCGAGTTCGTCAGCATCCAGGGGCCGTCCGGCTCGGGCAAATCCTCGCTGCTCTATCTGCTCGGCCTGCTGGATGTGCCCAGTAGCGGCCGCATCTGGCTCGACGGCGTTGATACCTCCAGTCTGGACGACAACGGGCTTGCCATTACACGCCTGGCCAAACTCGGCTTCGTGTTTCAGTTTCATTTTCTGCTGGTGGAATTTTCGGTGCTCGACAACGTGGTGCTGCCCATGGCGCGCCGCGCCCGCCTCGCGCCCGCGGCGCAGCGCGAGCGGGCCGAACAGTTGCTGGTGGATCTGGGGCTCGGCGACCAGTTGCACAAGCGCCCGGACCAGCTCTCCGGCGGTCAGCGCCAGCGCGTCGCCATCGCCCGCGCGCTCGCCAACGAGCCGCTGGTGATCCTCGCCGACGAACCCACCGGCAATCTGGATTCGGCGGCCAGCGCCAAAGTGCGCGAAATCCTGAGCGGCATCGCCCACGGCGGCGAGCGCGCCGTGGTGGCGGTCACCCACGATCCCGAATTCGCCCGCGCCGGCGACCGTGTGATCCGCATCGTGGACGGCAGGGTCGAAAGCGACGGTTGACGGATTCCGGCCGCGTGCTTCCGACCTGGCGTGATTCCGACCTGGATTGAAGCGAACCGAATCGCTCGCAGCGCGCTACACTGGCGCCAACCCGATCCACCCGACGCCCATCAGGACCATACCCCGCGATGACCCAGTTCGAATCCCGCAACGTATTTGGCGAACCCCTGGAAAGCTGTAGCACCAGGCCCGTCACCGGCTTCTACCGCGATGGCTGCTGCAACACCGGCCATGACGACACCGGCATCCACACCGTGTGCATCGAAGCCACCGCCGAGTTTCTCGAATTTTCCCGCAGTCGCGGCAACGATCTCTCGACCCCCATGCCGGACTTCCAGTTCCCGGGACTCAAACCCGGCGACCGCTGGTGCCTGTGCGCCGCGCGCTGGATCGAAGCGTACCGCGCCGGCTGCGCGCCCCGGGTGCGGTTGCGCGCCACCCACGAGGAAACCCTCGCCATGGTCGATATGGCGACGCTCAAACAGTACGCGGTGGATTTGTCCTGAAGTCGTCGCCAGCATCGCGCTTGCCCGGACCGACTTCAGGTGACTGCTGCTTCACAGCGTCGCCAAAGTGCCGGATGGCGCCCGAGAGAAGTCGCGAAACGGAGACTCGCTGGGGCCGTAAACGCGGAAATGCCCATCCGGCAAGCGTGATCGTCGGCGTCGCGCTTCGATCGCCGTCGAAACAGCGATGGCCTGTTGCAGATTTTTCTGGAATACCCCGTTATTGCGCAATTTTTTTATTCGACAGCTTCACGTTACCACGCTGTAATGGAAGCAGTTTTTCGATCAACTTGGATTGCGCAACGGTAATTTCCATCCGCGCATTCTATTAGCAGCTTGTTGAAAAACGTCGCGAGGCGGCCAGCTGCGAGGCGCACGGCGCGCAGCGACCGAGACATATCAAATAGATAGGCGAGGGAGCGAGCACCGCGCAACAAAGCAGATGGCTGCCGCAGCAGTTTTTCAACAAGCTGTTAGAGTTAGTGTTAACAAACCCTAGTTCACACTAGATGTATGGCGGACCGGACGGGACTCGAACCCGCGACCTCCGGCGTGACAGGCCGGCATTCTAACCGACTGAACTACCGGTCCGTTGATGGGCAATAATTGGTGGGTGGTACAGGGGTCGAACCTGTGACCTACGGCTTGTAAGGCCGTCGCTCTCCCAACTGAGCTAACCACCCGGTAAGGAGACGCGCATTCTACCGGAACGCCCCTCTCTGTCAACGAAAAGCTGCGCCATGGAAAGTCGATTCGCCGCTGTACTTGGCTTGGCCGGCTAACTACCATGCGTCATTACCCGCACCGCTAAATTCCGATGGAAATCAACAAATCATTTACGTTCGAAGCGGCACATCACCTGCCCAATGTGCCGCTCGATCACAAATGCCGCCGCCTGCACGGGCACTCCTTTCATGTCACCGTCCATGTGGAAGGCCCCATCGGCGCCGACAGCGGCTGGGTGATGGATTTTGCCGATCTGAAGGCCGCCTGCCGACCCATCCACGACCAGCTCGATCACCGTTATCTGAACGAAATCGACGGCCTCGAAAACCCGACCAGCGAACATATTGCGCGCTGGATCTGGCACCGGCTGAGACCGGTGGTGCCCGGCCTGTCCGCGGTCGCGGTGCGGGAGACCTGCACCAGCGGCTGCCTGTACCGCGGCGACTGATGTGCAACGCCGGCTGCGCACCGCAGAAAGTGACTGACCGGGCCGTGCATATCCTCCGTCTCACCATCCAGTTTCAATTGCCGGCCTGCCATTCGCTGAAAGACAAGCGCCGCCGGCTGGGGGGCTTGCGGGAAAAGTTCGGCAGCAAGCCCAACATCGCGGTAACCGAGTCGGCCTGGCATGACATCCACGACCGGGCGAACTGGACGTTTGTCATCGTCGGGGAAAACCTGCGCATCATCGAATCACTGCAAGAGCAGATTCAGACCTACGCCAGCCAGTCAGTCGATGCGCTGGTGACTCACAGCTCCCGCGAATATCTGCACTAAGCGTCGGATGCGGTGCTTTATCGTCTGTTCAGTGTCACAGCGCGACAAGGCCACACTCGAGGCGCTGATCCAGTCGCGAGCGGGTGCGGGCTGGCGGCTGATTCCTCCCGCGAACTACCATTTGACGCTTTGCTTTCTGGGCGGCCAGTTGCCCGCCACACTGGCGCTCGCGCCCTTCCCCACGCCCGCGGCGCCGGAGCGTTCCGCGGCGATGGAACTGGGTCTGTCGTTCAACGAACTCTGTGTGTTTCAGAGTATTCCGACGCCGACGGGCCGCCGGTATGAGCGGCTCGACAGCCTTGCGCTCGGCACCGATGGCACTCCCCCGGAGGGCGGGGCGAGTGGCTAAACCTGCGGTGAAGTAGTCGAAATAAATCCTGATTCACCCGGGCCTGCTTCAGCACCGATATCGAGCAATAGTTCCGCCAACGTTTCAATTTCCAGGCGCAGCACCTGGCGGCGGTCCACGATCGCATCGATGAAGGGTTGGTACGCCACTTTGGTGCGAGTCCGCACCAGAGGCCGCAACCGCTCGCTCAGCGTCGCGAGTTCATGTTCGCGCGCAAGCAGGTCGGCAAGTTGGCCGGACTGCGCGGTCTTGACCGGATCCAATTTCTCCGCCACGCCCAGAAGCTGACGCTGGCAACTGTAAAACCGCGCATAACGCGCCCAGTGGCCAAAGTCGGCGCCCTCTCCTGACTTCAGCGCTCGAACGGCGTGGCGGCGGCAATCGGTCCGGGAACCCGCCAATCCGGCGCGCAGATCCGCGAGATCGAAACTGCCCAGAAGCCCGGGGTGCAGCGCGGTGACCAATACCTCAAGCCGGCGGGACGCCATCGCCGCCAGACGTTTGGGCGACAGTTCGCGCCCCTCGATCACCACGACCGGCGGTGTCTCGCATATCTCCCTCACCCGTTCGAGCGCGGGGCCGGTGCCCAGGCCGCCCAACAAGTCGCGGAACAACGCGCGTTGCGCAACATGTTCCCGCAACGGCGTGAGATCTTCGGCGATCGCCTCCACCTGTGCCACCGCGCGGCCGGCAAGATCGGGGTCGGTGGCGGCGAACAGGTGGCCGAGCGCAGCCATGCGTTCGAGCGCTGCCTGCGCGTCAGACACACCCCGGAGCCGTTTGCGGGAAACCGTGCCAAGCGCGTTCGTGGCGATAGCGATCTGCCCGCACAGGATACGATTCAGTTCACTCGCGAGGGGAGTTTCAGGTTCGATGGTGTAAGCGGCGCGCATGGCGCATGAAACCACAGTTCCCGTTCGGGGTTAAACCAGCATGGTCGCGAACTCAATCCTCGGCGCCGACACCGACCGGCCGCAGATTCGCCTGCTCCGCTTCCGTCAACAACCGCGAGCGGATCAGAAAGCGTACTCCCAGGGGAATTTCCAGCGAAAAGCTGGCGCCGCGTCCGGGCACCACGTCGATGGTGGTATGGCAGTTTTCGTAGTACTGAAATTGTTCGGGCGACATGTAGAACTTGCAGCCGTGCACTTCGCCGAGACAGACATCGCGGCTGCCGATGCGAAAATCGCCCACTGCAAAGCACATGGGTGCAGAGCCGTCGCAGCAACCGCCGCTCTGGTGAAACAGCAGCGCGCCGTGCCTGGCGCGCAACTGGTCCACCACGGCGCGCGCCGCGTCGGTGATGGCCAGTCGCTCGCAGAACTCCGTCATGCCAAAACCGTCCTCAGAAGAAGCCCATTTTCTCCTTGGCGTAGGAAATCAGCACGTTCTTGGTGTTGCGGTAATGGTCCAGCATCATATGGTGGTTTTCACGACCGATGCCGGACTTCTTGTAGCCACCAAAGGAAGCGTGCGCCGGATAGACGTGGTAACAGTTCACCCACACCCGGCCAGCCTGGATGCCGCGCACGAAAGTCTGCACCTGGTGCATGTCGCGCGACCACACCGCCGAGCCCAGCCCGTAGAGGGTGTCGTTGGCAATGGCGAGGGCTTCCTCATCGTCCTTGAACGTGGTCACCGCGAGCACCGGCCCGAAGATCTCCTCCTGGAAGATACGCATCTTGTTGTGACCCTTGAACACCGTGGGCTGGATGTAAAAGCCGCCCGGGTACTGGGCATTCTTGTAGGACTGCCCACCGCAGAGCAGTTGCGCGCCTTCTTTCTTGCCGATATCGATATAGCTCAGGATCTTTTCGTACTGGTCGTTGGAAGCCTGGGCACCCATCATGGTGGTGAGTTCGTAGGGGTCGCCCATCGTGATCGCGGCCACGCGGGGCAGACATTTTTCCATGAACCGCTCGTAGATGCTCTCGTGCACCAGCGCCCGCGAGGGACAGGTGCAGACCTGGCCCTGGTTGAGCGCGAACATCACCAGACCCTCGATCGCCTTGTCCAGAAAAGCGTCGTCCTGATCCATCACGCTCGCGCAAAAAATATTGGGCGATTTGCCACCCAGTTCGAGCGATACCGGAATGATGTTCTCGGAGGCGTACTGCATGATGAGCCGGCCGGTGGTGGTTTCACCGGTGAACGCGATCTTTTTGATATCGGGATGGGACGCAAGCGGCTTGCCCGCCTCGGCGCCAAACCCGTTCACCACATTGAGCACTCCGGGCGGCAACAGGTCCCCGATGAGTTCCATCAGCACCAGAATCGACACCGGTGTCTGCTCGGCCGGTTTCAGCACCACGCAGTTGCCGGCGGCGAGTGCCGGCGCGATCTTCCAGGCCGCCATCAGCAGCGGGAAGTTCCACGGGATGATCTGGCCGACGACGCCGAGCGGCTCGTGAATTTCCATCGACACCAGGGTGGAATCGATGTCGCTCACCGAGCCCGATTCGGTGCGAATGGCGGCGGCGAAATAACGAAACTGGTCGATGACCAGCGGCAGATCGGCACCCAGCGTCTCGCGAATGCCCTTGCCGTTATCGCAGGTCTCCACCATCGCCAGCTGCTGGATATTGGCTTCGATGGTATCGGCGATCTTGTTGAGTATCGCGCTGCGCGCGGCGGCCGAAGTCTTGCCCCACGCGGGAAAGGCCTCCCAGGCTTTCTTCACCGCCAGATCGATGTCCTTGGCGCTGGACTGGGGAATGCGCGTCACCAGCTTGCCGTCGATGGGCGAGGTGTCTTCGAAATATTTGCCGTCGATGGGAGCCACCCAGCGCCCGCCGATGTAGTTCTCGTACTGGGGTTTGAATTGCGGACGTTGAAATGTCATCCGTCACCTCCCGATCATTGTGGTTATGTTATGGAAAGCCTCGCAGGAACGAGGCAGGTGGTCGGCGATCCGCCGCACCGCGCGAGCATCCGGCCCGCTTCGATTATCGGCGCGCACCCGGACGGGCGCAAGCCAAGTGCGGGCGCGCCGCCGCCGGCGCGGAAGGATCGACCGCTATAATCTGCCGCTTTTGGGATTCCGCACCATGACGTCACCTGCCCCCACGGATCCCTCCCGCGCACCGCCTGCCGCCACTGCCGACCTGCCGCTGGAAGCCAAGATCAGCGCCTTGCGCGAGGACTTTGGCACCCTGCTGCCAGGCAGCATCAGCATTCATCCATCGCCGGTCACCGGCTACCGGATGCGCGCGGAGTTCCGCATCTGGCATCAGGACGAGCGCTGCCACTACGCGATGTACCAGCCCGGCGAGTCCGGCGCGCCCTACGTCATCGACGACTTCCCGCCGGGTGCCGCGGCCATCGCGCGCCGGATGCCGTCATTGCTCGCCGCCCTGAATGCGACGCCGGAACTGCGGCGGCGGCTGTTCGCTGCGGAGTTCCTCACCACCATGGCGGGCGATGCCCTGATCACCCTCATCTACCACCGCGCGCTGGACGCGGCCTGGCAGGATGCCGCCGAGACCCTCGCCAAGCACCTTGATTGCAGCCTGATCGGCCGCAGCCGCAAGCAAAAAATCGTGATCGGGCGCGATTATGTGGTCGAAACCCTGACCGTCGCCGGCCGCCGCTATTGCTGGCAGCAGATCGAATCCAGCTTCACCCAGCCCAATGCCGTCATCAACCGGGAGATGCTCGCCTGGACCGCGGAACAGGCCCGCAATCTCGGCGGCGATCTGCTGGAGCTTTACTGCGGCAACGGCAATTTCACGTTGGTGCTGGCGGGCCGTTTCGAGCGCGTGCTCGCGACGGAAGTGGCGAAATTGTCGGTGCGCGCCGCGCACTACAATCTGGAAACTAACGGCATCGACAATGTCACGCTGGTGCGGATGTCCAGCGAGGAAGTGGGCGAGGCGCTGGCCGGCGTGCGCCCGTTCCGGCGCCTGCGGGACATCGATCTCGGCGCCTACCGGTTCTCGACCCTGCTGGTGGACCCGCCACGCGCCGGTCTCGACGCAACCACCCTCGATCTCGCCAAAACCTTCAGCAATATTTTTTATATTTCCTGCAATCCACAGACGCTGAAAAGCAACCTCCTGGCGCTGGACGAAACGCACCGGGTCGCCGAGTTCGCCGTGTTCGACCAGTTTCCGGGCACCCGCCATCTGGAATGCGGCGCCCTGCTGGTCCGGCGCTGACCCCGACGCGCGCCGGCAGGTCTCAGGCGAGACCGAATACCCGCAGCAGAATCAGGCCGCCGCAGTTGACCACGAAGGACAGCAGTCCACTGACCAGTACGATATTGGCGGCCAGCCGGCGACTGCCGCCGAACATCTCCGCGAACACCACGCTGATGGTGGCGGTCGGCGAGGCCAGCACCAGAAACAGGATGCCAAGCTCCATGCCGCGCACCCCGGCCCAATAGCCCAGCGGCACGCCGAGCGCGGGCATCCACAGGCATTTGTAGAAGGCCGCGCCCCAGCTCACCAGCGCCGGCTTGCGCAGTTCGCGAAAATCCAGGGAGGCACCCAGGGCAAAGAGCACCAGCGGCACCGTGAGCTGCCCCAGAATTTTGCCGGTATCCACCAGGATTCCCGGCAACAGCAGCCGCATGGCGCCCGCCGCCACACCCAGCACAATACCGATGATCACCGGATTCTTGAGGGCGTCGCGGCCCAGCCCGCGTCCCGATCCGGCATCGCCGTAGCGGCGCAGCATGGCGATGGAAAACACATTTCCGAACACGATGAACACCGCCATGGGCAGCGATGCGAGCGCCACGCCCTCGACCCCGTAGACACTCTGCGCCATGGCGAGTCCAGCGATCAGCAGATTGCCGCGCGCCGCACCCTGCACGAACACGCCGCGCTGCTCCCGCGCCCGCACCATCAGCACCGCCAGCGGCCAGGCCAGCAGCGCCAACCCCATCACCAGCGCCGTGCTGACCAGCAGAAAACGCGGCGCGCGGGTAAACTCGATCTCGGCGCCGGCCAGGGACAGAAACAGCATCGCCGGCGCGCCCAGATTGAAGACGAGCCGCGAGGCATCGCGCAGAAAGCCGTCGCTCAGCGCCCCGGCCCGACGCAGCACCACCCCCAGGGCGGTGACCAGATAGATGGGCGTGACGGTGCCCAAAGCGAACCAGACGATGTCCAGGTAATTCATCGCGGCGAGGAGACCAATACCGGCAAGTGGGAAAAAGGCCGTCGGGCGCGACCGCAGCCGGTCAGCGCGCAACGAGGATCGGATTCAAGCAGAGCACAGCTGCCACCGGCGGGCAGGCGATGCCGTCGGCAGCAGGCGACCCAAATCTACCGAGCGCCAATCACCGAATGCCTATCTACCGAATGCAAGTCTACCAGCCGACGTCCCGCCCGCTGCGGTAGAATTCCGCGCCATGGCGCGTGCTCCCAAGGTATTGGTATTCGATTCCGGCGTCGGTGGTCTCAGCGTGCTGGCCGCGCTGCGCGCCCGCGCACCGGGCTGCGATTTCATCTTTGCCTGCGACAACGCCGCCTTTCCCTACGGCACCAAAGCAGAAACCGAGCTGGTCGAACGCGTGGACAGGGTCCTGCACCAACTCGTCCGTCGGGAGCAGCCCGACATTCTGGTGGTGGCCTGCAACACCGCGAGCACCGTGGCGCTGCCGCGCCTGCGCGCGCGCATCCCGAATCCGGTGGTCGGCGTGGTGCCCGCCATCAAACCCGCCGCCGCGCTGTCCGCCACCAAGGTGATCGGCCTGCTGGGCACCCCCGGCACCGTGAGCCGGCCCTACACCCGGCAATTGATCGCCGACTTCGCGGCCGACTGCGAAGTGGTCTGTCTGGGCAGCTCGCGGCTGGTCGAGATCGCGGAACTGGCGCTGCGCGGCACGGCGCCGGATATCGACGAGCTGCGCGCCATCCTGGCCCCGCTGTTCGCCAACCCGGCGCTCGACACGCTGGTCCTCGCCTGCACGCATTTCCCGCTGCTCGCCGAGGCGCTCGCCATGGCCGCCCCGCGCCCGGTGCACTGGGTGGATTCCGGCGACGCCATCGCCCGGCGCGTACTCACTTTGCTGTCCGGCCCCACGGATGGACCCGACCGAGGCTTTCGCGCCCTGTTCACCGGCGCCGCCGGCAGCGATATCCTGCATCCGGCGCTGTCGG
>JADJET010000002.1 GCA_016708925.1 Gammaproteobacteria bacterium
TCGATCTGTTCGGCCTGCTGTTGTTCGCCGACGCCATGCCACCGCCGGCGTTCGCCCTTACGGACCCGAAAGGCTGGTGCCGACCATGGACTTGTCGGTACGGCCTCGTGCCGCCCAGCGCCCGAACTCAGCTGCGCTGCAAGTTCAGAAACATCCCGATTACCGAAGGCACCGGGACTGGGACGGCTGGTTGTGGGACAGCCGGGGCAAGCTGGTGGCGTTGGCGCGTCAGACCGCCAAGCTGCGGGTCAGGTCACGCAGGATTTGACAGCGCCGGGCAGTTACGCGCCGGACCATGGGTTGCGCTCGGCGGGCCGTGCCGCCGCGGATCAGCAAGCGCCCACCCAGCAAAAAATAATCGCTGGAGAGCATCGGGCCTCAACAAAACCATCGTTCTCACTCGCTGGCTTTTCTCGGCATCTTCGTCTGGGCGAGTTTGACCGACCCAGCCTTCGCCGGCTTCGTGGCGGCGGTGCGGCTCGCCCCCGGGGCTGGTGAGCCCTCGACTTCGTGTTCGGCTGTCTGCTGCTGTCTGGCTCATCTGTTACATCGAAGGCTCGGCGCGCGGCACTGCTACGAGCCGTGGCGCTCTTCATCGTCAAAGCATTATCGTTGGGCGCCATCTGCGCTGATGCGGCTCGACCGTGTCCGCCAGCGCTTGGCGGCGCACCACCTGACGCGGGTCCCAGGCAGGAGTGCCCTGTTGATGCGAGGTTCCGATAACGGAATATGTGCTTTCTGCGAGGATGATCGTGATGGATCGTCGACGCCCGTGCTTGCGTTGGAAGATAGCATGCGCTCGGACGTTGCCCCGCGGGACTCCGGATCGGTCGGGGCCTTCCAGACCGTGCAATACACCAACAATGCACTTTTCGGGCCGACGCAACATGCCCGGCGGGTCGCCGGTTGGACGAACAAGGTGTTTCCAACACCCTTACCACTCGGCCGTGTCCATTGCGGCAACTCTTCTGACGAAGCTGCACCGACGCAGCGCCACCTGCGCTTGGCGCGCGTGTCGTGGTGGTCGAATCACACCGCAACCGCTGCCGCAGGCACTGACCGACGCCTACGCTACGGCGCGTTGCTGCGCGTTGAAGCCGATCTGTGGCATTCGGGGTTACCAGGCAAGATCCGCCTCGGAGATATCGACGTCCCCATGCACGTCCAGCGCGGCGCAGTGCTGGCGGTGCTCGATCCGGAGGATGCGCGATTGAATCTGGCGACCGCCAAGGCCGCCGTGGCTACCGCCGAAGCGGATCTGTGGTTACCCAGAACGAGCCAAAGCGCTCCACTGGAACTTCAGGCGCGTGGTTTCATCAGTGATATCGGCGGTCGACAAACAAGAAGAGCGCGACCATGCTGGCGCGCGCGCGCACGATCAGGCGCGGGCGGAACTGGACCTTGCCCACAATCAAGCGCAGTACACCGAGCTGAAAGCCGATACGGCGGGTGTCGTTACCGCCGTCATGGCGGGAGGTCGGCAATGTTGACCAGTGCCGGTCAACCGGTAGAGCGCGTGGCAGCGGACGGCAGGCTGGAGGTGCTGATCCGGGTCCCAGAGGGCAGGGCGCCGGCGTTGCGCGCGGCCAAGCACATCCATGTCGCCCTGTACCGACGCAGCCCGGCACTTCATCGGCCAGATTCGGGAGAGATCACCAGGCCGATGCCGAGACGCGCACCCGGGAAGTACGCGTGGTATCGTCGCGGCCGACGCCGAGGTTAGCTCGGCGTTGCCACCGCAGCGGTGTATGTGGCGGGCGGTGGTAACGATAGCTTTCGCGTACCCGCCCCGGCGCTGGCCAACCGGGACGCGCAACAAGCCGTGAGTATGGCGGGTGGAAACAGCGCGCGACGGCGGGCTGTCCGCTATCCCAGTCGGAGGTGCGGAATATCTCGGCGATGCCGTGATCGTGGCGGGCGGGTTACGCCGGTGACCGCCTGATCTCCGCCGGGACCATCTCTGGCGGTGCGGGATGGCGATCATGCCGGTGATCGCACCACGAAAGCCGCGCTCTAGTGGCCCTGCGCGGATGAAGCGTTTCAACCTGGGCAGATGGGCGCTGTCAATCGCGTTCTCGTCGGTTATCTGACGCTGCTGCTCGATTGCACTCGATTGTCTACAGCTACTTTCATCTCGGTCAGTCGGAAGATCGCACATTTCGGATGATGGTGGTGAATACCCAGTGGCCCGGCGCGACGGCGACGAGGTGGATCGCCCGGATCACCGATCGCATCAGAGGAAATTGTGTTTTTTTTTTTTTTTTTTTTTTTTTTTTTTTTTTTTTTTTTTTTTTTTTTTTTTTTTTTTTTTTTAGGAGCTGGATGGACTGGACTATCTGCGCTCGTATTCGCGGCCGGGTGAATCCCGGGTGTTTGTCCTGTTTCGGGAAGATTTGCCGCCCGCCGCGGTGGCAGATATTCACCAGGTGCGCAAAAAATCGGCGACATGCGACACCGGTTGCCGTCCGGTGTCGTCGGACCTGCCTTCAACGATCGAATTTGGCGATACCTTCGGCAATATCCATGCACTGACGGGTGCCGGAATCTGGTTATCAGGAACTGAAGACTGTGCCGATCGTATCCGTGAGCGACTGCTGCGGATCGCCGATGTCGCCAGGTCGAGTTCCGTCGGCCTGCGGGAAGAACGCGTTTACATCGACATTGCCAACGCCCGCGACCAGCTCGGCATCCCGCCAGGGCTGATCGCAGATGCTGGCGGCGCAGAACACGATCGTGCCGGCCGGCGCTTCGATACGGCTGCCGACCGGATTCACCTGCGCGTGTCGGCGGCAGCCTCGACGTTACCGTCGCGCAACTGCGGCAATTGCCCATCCACTGGCAGGGTCGAAGTTTCCGCCTGAACGTTATCGCAACCGTGTACCGCGGCTATAGGACCCGCCGGCGCCACAGATGCGCTTCAACGGGCAAACCCGCGATCCGGGATCGCCAGATCCATGGGCAAGGGCGGCGACATCATCGGTCTCGAAACGTCTCGATCACACCTTCGCGCAACTCAACCGCGAAATACCACTCGGCATGAGCCTGTCGCGGGTCGCGGATCAGCCCGCGGCGGTTGCGCGCGTCATCAGGAATTCATTCACGCGCTGTTCGAAGCCATCGTTATCGTGCTGGCCGTGTGCTTTATCGCGCTGGGCGTGCGCACGGGTCTGGTGGTGGCACTGTCGATTCCGCTGGTGCTGGGTGTGACTTTCCTGGTCATGCGCATGGCCGGTATCGGTCTGCACAACATCTCGCTCGGCGCCTTGATTCTCTCGCTCGGACTGCTGGTGGACGATGCCATCATTGCCGTCGAGATGATGGCGGTGAAACTCGCGCAGGGCACGACCGGCTGCGCGCGGCGGCCTTCGCCTATACCAGCACCGCGTTTCCGAGCTGGCGGGCACACTGATTACCGCCGCGGGATTTCTGCCGATAGCAACAGCCGCGAGCAGCACCGGGAATACACGTGCGCTGTTCGGTGGTCGGGCTGGCGCTGCTGCTGTCGTGGTTTGCGGCAGTGCTCACCGTGCCACTGCTTGGCTATTACCTCTCGAGAAGACGGCGCCGCCGATGGCATGGCCCGGGATCCGGAAACGCGGTGTACCAGACGCCTTTCTACGCACGTTTTCGTCGCGCCATCGCTTTGTGCATCAACCACCGCTGGGCGACCATCGGCATTACCGCATTACTCGCGGGCGGCGTGGCGCTGTTTGCGACCGTCCCCAACCAGTTCTTTCCAGCGTCGAACCGGCTCGAATTGTTGTGTGGACCGCGGTTGCCGGAGGGTGCGTCGATTACCGAAACCGACATGGTGGCTCGTCGTCTTAGCCACGCTCGCGAACATTCTGGCCTCGACAGTCAGGTGGCCTACATCGGCAGCGGCACGCCACGCTACTTTCTGTCGCTCGATCAGCAATTGCCCTCGGCAGCTTTGCGCAGTTCGTGCTCAACACTCACGATATAAAGCGCGCGAACGCATTCGCGCACATTTACCGGCAGTACTGCCTGCACATTCCCGATGTGCGCTGGCGTGTCAACCGGCTGGAAAACGGTCCGCCGGTCGGCTATGTGTTGCAGTACCGGGTGTCCGGTCCGGAGCGTGCGGTGGCGCGCGGCGATGCCGACCGGATCGCCGCGGTCATGCGCGCGAATCCCTATGCGGCGGGTGTCCACCTCGATACCGCGGAAGCTTCCAACGCATCCCGCATCGATATCGATCAGGATCGCGCGCGCTTGGCGTGAGCACCGAGGCGTGTCGCAGTTGCTGGAGACCACCGTCAACGGTGCCACGCTGACCCATTTGCGCGAGCACAATCGCCTGACCGGCGTGGTGGTGCGGGGGACCGCCCGCGAGCGCGAACACCTGGAGCTGCTGGAAGTCTCTCCGTACCGACCGCGAGTGGCGTCAATATCCCGCTGGCACAGATCGCGCGACTGAACTACGGGCTCGAGGACGGCATCCTGTGGCGACGCGATCGCACGCCGACCATCAGCGTGCGTGCCGATATCTACGCCGACAAGCAGCCGCCCGAAGTGGTCGCGGATCTGGCTCCCGCAATCGCCGGCATCGAGGCGGAGTTGCCGCCGGGTTACCGCATCGAGATCGGTGGCACGGTCGAGGACTCGGGCAAGGGCCAGGCCAGCGTCATGGTGGGCATGCCCCTGTTCGTGCTCGCCGTCATCACGATCCTGATGTTCCAACTCAAGAGTTTTTCCCGGACCCTGATGGTGGTGCTCACCGCGCCGCTCGGGATTATCGGCGTCGGGCCGGGACTGCTGGCATCGGGCAAGCCGTTCGGTTTCGTGGCGATGCTCAGCACTATCGCGCTGCTCGGCATGGTCATGCGCAACAGCGTGATTCTGGTCGATCAGATCCGCCAGGATCTGGAGCTGGGCCGTGCGCCGTTTGATGCGATTGTGGAAGCGACGGTGCGTCGCTTTCGGCCGATCGTGCTCACCGCGCTGGCGGCGGTGCTGGCGATGATTCCGCTGACAGACAGCGTATTTTTCGGGCCGATGGCGGTATCGATCATGGGTGGACTGATTGCCGCCACCGGCCTGACACTGATCTTCGTGCCCGCGCTGTATGCCGCCTGGTTCCGGGTGCCGCGCCGGGATGCGACCTCAGCGTCGGCAGCGGTGCCGGCGCAGCCGTAGTTGCACGCTATAGCTCGGAGGCCAAAAACGCTACCGTGACATCGTGATCGCCGACCCCGAGCACCGCGCAGTTGAGGTCGGTCACGCCGATATCCCGCAAGCGCTGAATCTGCTTCCGCAGATCCGCTTCATTCCCCACCATGGCGATGCCGGAAGGCCTCCGGCCCCTTCGCGGTCGAGCATGCCGCGATGGGACGCCAGCTTGCCGTACATGGCCATGCCCCTTGTCGATGCGCGCCCGGGCAGCATCAGATCGGTGACGATGGCGGTCGGCACGCCGGCCACGATGCGCGGTTCGGGGCGTCCGGCGCGGGTGGCGGCGGCGCGAATCTTCGGGATGATGTGTTCTTCCAGTGTTTTCGGCCCGGTCATCCAGGTGATGGTGCCGTCGGCATGGGTGCCGGCCAGCTCCAGCATGCGTTCACCCAATGCGGCGACCACCAGCGGACACGGACTCCGACTCCGGCACTGGATCTGTCCGTGCGCGCCGTAGAGCTTGCCCTGGTAGTCGACCTTTTCGTTGCGCAGCGCGGGGGCCAGCACCTCCAGATATTCCTTCATGTGGCGCGCCGGATGTTCGTAGGACATCCCGAACATGCCCTCGATGATGGGTTTGTGGGAAAGCCCGATGCCGAGTGTGAAACGGCCGCCGGACGCGGCGTTGGTGGTCGCCGCCTGCTGCGCCATCACCAGCGGATGACGGGGGGTACGAAGGCACCACCGCGGTGCCGAGCTGATGCGCTGGGTCGCCTGTCCGACGAGGGGAAAGTGCGGTCATGGCGTCGAGTCCGAACATGTTCGCCATCCAGAAGGTGTCGAAGCCGAGTTGTTCCATTTTCTGCGCGCGAGCGATCAGGCCGGCGATGGTCGTCTCGGGTCCGGAAGCGGCGCCTGAATTTATTCAATTCTCATAGTTCACCTAATATATTGTTTTAAATAGTGTTAAAGTGATTTATCAAGATGGTAGTGGGCGATTCAACCGAAATTCAGATCCGCCACGAAGGGGTTCATCTTGCGCTCGGTGCCGAAGGTGGACATCGGTCCGTGGCCGGAAATGAAGCCCACGTCGTCGCCCAGGGGAAACAGCTTCTCGCGAATTGAATGCACCAACGTGTCGAAATTTCCCTTCGGGAAATCAGTGCGACCGACCGAGCCCTGGAACAGCACGTCGCCCACGATGGCGATCCGAGTGACGGGATCGAAGAACACCAGGTGCCCGGGTGTGTGGCCGGGGCAATGCAGCACCTGCAAAGTCTGGTTGCCGACGGTGACGGTATCGCCGTCTTCCAGCCAGCGGTCGGGCGTGAAGCTGTCGGTGGGCTGAAGCCAAACATGCGGCACTGCTCCGCCAGTTTGTCGATCAAAGCTGTCCTCGCGCTGGGGCCCTTCGATGGGCAGGTGTTGCTGGCGCGCCAGCGCCGCGACGCCGCCCACATGGTCGAGATGCCCGTGGGTGCAGAGGATTTTCTCCAGCGTGACGCCTTGTTCGGTGACGGCGGTGAGAAGTTCATCGAGGTCGCCGCCGGGGTCGACCAATGCGCCTCGCATGGTTTCTTCGCACCAGATGAGACCGCAATTCTGCTGGTAGGGAGTGACGGGAATGATCAGAAATTTCATCGTGGCCTGCGTGCTGCTGCGGTCAGCGCGAGAGGATACCACCTCGTTGCACGCGGGTTTAACGGGCGGATTCCGCGCGCCGCGCAACACTCGTCCCGAGGTACTGTGGCCACCGCGCTCAATGCCGCTCGCGCCAAGGCGATGACGTTCGACGAAGCGGCCGCGCGCTACCTGGCCAGCAAGACAAAAGAGTTCCGCAACCCCAAGCATGCAGCGCAGTGGCGCTCCACGCTGGATACCTACGCCAGCCCCGTCATCGGCAGCCTTCCGGTGGGCGCGGTCGAGCTAGCCCATATCGTCCGGACGCTGGAGCCGATATGGCTGGACAAGACCGAGACCGCCAAGCGGCTGCGGGGCCGGATCGAACGGGTGCTGTCCTGGGCGACCACGTCGGGCTTCCGCTCCGGCGAGAATCCGGCGCGCTGGAAGGGCAACCTGGACGCCGTCCTGCCGCAGCCTGGCAAGGTGGCGAAAGTAGCGCACCAGCGCGCACTGCCCTGGCGCGAGATCCCCGCTTTTATGGCCAGGCTGCGCCGCATGGATGGCATGGGCGCGAAGGCGCTGGAGTTCGCCATCCTGACCGCCGCGCGATCCGGCGAGGTGCGAGGCGCCACCTGGGCCGAGATTGATCTGGACTCCCGACTGTGGATCGTCCCCGCCAGCCGGATGAAAGTCGGCAAGGGCACTTGGTTCCCCTGTGTGATGAAGCTTTCGCCCTGCTGAAATCGCTACCCCGATTCGCGGGCAGCGAGTTCGTGTTCCCCGCCATTCGCGGCGGCCAGCTTTCCGATATGACGATCAGCGCCGTCACTCGCCGCATGGGGGTGGACGCGGTACCCCACGGCTTCCGCTCCACCTTCCGGGACTGGGTATCCGAAACAACGGCCTATTCCCATGAAGTGGCCGAAATGGCCCTGGCCCACACCATCACCAACACGGTGGAGCGCGCCTATCGCCGCGGCGACCTGCTGGAGAAGCGGCGGCGGCTGATGGATGACTGGGCGCGGTTCCTGCGGGAAGGCCACCCCGCCGGCGATCTGGTACCAATTCGGGCAGAAAGAATATAACGTGGATGTTATGCTATGCGCTGGGTAGTGGAGACGCTGAACCCGTCGGTGGACGCCGAGCTTGAGGCGCTGCCGGCAGGACTGCGGGCGCGCATCGCCCGGATCGCCGAACTGATAGAAGCGGTCGGCCTGGAGCGGGTGGGAGAGCCCCATGTCAAGCAACTGGAAGGCAAGCTGTGGGAGATGCGGGCCATGGGGCCGGACAGTGTTGCCCGGGCTATCTGCATGACCGTGACGGGGCGTCGAGTGGTGATCCTGCACGCCTTCGTCAAGAAATCCCAGAAAACGCCACGGCAGGCGCTGGATACCGCCCGACAACGGGCAAAGGAGCTGAATCGATGACACGCCTAACCGATCTGAAAAAGCAGTGGCTGAAAGAACCGGGGTTCCGCGCCGAGTATGAACGCCTGGGGCCGGAGTTTGAGCTGATCCGGGAACTGATCGAGGCGCGCAGCCGGGCCGGTCTGACACAAGCCCAGCTCGCCGAGCGCATGGGCACTCAGCAAGCCGCCATCGCACGCCTGGAAGGCGGTCGGGTACGCCCCAGCATGGACACCCTGCGCCGCTACGCCAAGGCCACGGGGAGCCGCCTTCATGTGACTTTGGAGGCTGGAGCCGACGCTTGAAGTGACGAGCCACCGCCACGGTGCCGCCACCGTCATGCGAGGCCGTTGAACCATGCACCATTACACCGAATCCGGCTTGCCCTATGTGTGGCTGGCCGATGGGTACCGTCTGGAGCCGACTGGAGCGCCGCATTCGCCTGGATCGAGAAAGCTGGCCGGGTACGCCCGCGCATGGGCACCCTGCACGATGGCGAAAGCAAGGTGGTGCCCATCCCCAATACTGGCGTCTAACCCAACCCTTGCGGGACGTTCACGGACTACCGTAGACTAATAAAACCTTATGTCGTATACAGTGCAGTGGACGCGCAACGCCGTCAAGCAGGCCAGCAAACTGCCCCAGCCGGAGCGGATACGCATCGTTTACGCGGTAGGTCGGTTGGCGGACTGGCCGGACTGCGCCCTGGATATCAAGCCGTTGCAGGGACACGCACACCAGTACCGGCTAAGGGTCGGCCGCTATCGCGTCCTGTTCGACGTGGAAACGGGCGTAAGGGTGGTGAGAGTAGAGCAAGTGAGGAAACGCGATGAACGCACATAGATACAGATGCGTAGGTTGTGCTGGGCGCGCAAGCGCTTGAGAAACCCCGCGCGCCGGCCGACACACCCCGGCGCGGTACTGCGGGAAGACGTGCTCCCGGCTCTGGCGATGACACAGACCGATTTCGCCCGGCGCCTGGGCGTCTCACGGCTGACTGTCAGCGACCTGCTGCATGAGAAGCGGGCGCTGTCGCCCGAGATGGCCATGCGGCTTGCGCGCTTGCTGGGCACCACGCCGGAATCCTGGCTGAACATGCAGATGGCGCTCGACCTGTGGGAGATAGAGCAGAACCCTGAAGGGTGAAAGCACGTCGAGCCGCTCCGGGTTACCGGCTGATTCGAAGAAGCTGACCGATGGCAGGAATATGCGATCTGAAAAAGCAGTGGCCGAATGAAGCGATAGAATTTGCGCGCAGGCAATTCACGAGGGAAGGCAGATTGCAAGCGAGCGCAGAATACATCCGCAGCAATTTCAAGATAAGCGATGATCTTCGAGCGGAAATGCAATCAGATGAGAACGACTACGTCTGGCCGCGAAATGGCCGGGTTGGTTCGGGATGGGCGGGGGGGCAGTGAAAAGGGGGGGTTATCCTTCCTATTTATCCAGCCGACGCGATGGCGTGGCCGATTGAACCGGAATACGCTAAACCGCTTGATACGCCATGATGCTGGCTGAGGTGGACTGGCTGGCAGTCTGGTGACAGCATTCAGCACAATAGGGAGGTTGCCATCATGCTCACACTCGTCCGCCGCCTCGGCAGCGCGAAATACTGGCGCCTCGCCTATTGCTTCAACAGCGAACAGAAAACTCTCGCGCTCGGCGTCTACCCCGAGGTACGCCTTGCCGCTGCCAGCAAAAAAGCGCCAAGTCGCCCGCACCCAACTGGTTGATGCCAGAAAGCCGGATATCCTGGGTCATTACCCGGAGGAAGAGCAGGCGGGGTTCGCCAAGCGCGCAGTCGCAAAACCAAGGCACGAGGCCGACCTGACGAAGCAGGCGCGCGTCAACCTCTACAACGAGCGCTCCACATGGCTCGAAAACGCCCACAGGACACTTGACGCCGCTGTAGCCGGAGATGCCCGGTGACAAGCTCCGGCGCCGGCCATGAACCCTCAATCTCGCAGAGAGACGAAAGAACTGAAGGGAACCATGAGCGTTTACAGGACTGGATATAAATTCAGATTGACTAGCTTAACCTATAGGTTAATATCTTGAGGGTAAAGCAGCTCGCAGTAAACCGCTTTGAAGTCGTCGGAGTGATGGACGGAGACGCCTGCCCGGCCGAATTATTTCTCCTTGAGGGGGAAAAGGCCACGGAAGCCAATCGACTGGGGCTCACGCAGATATTGGCAACGGTCGCCGAGCGAGGTTTTGGATGGGGTGCCTTCGGCGTGGGTTCACGAGGCGAACAAATCAGAGAAGATTTACGAGTTCATAAAGGGCCCATTGCGCCTGTTTTTCTTCAAAGGCAAAAATGGGCAAATTGTGGTCTGCACTTCAGGCGTTCGGAAATCTGGCCAAAAGGCCGATAAGGCGGCTGTAAAACGATCCGCCAGATGGCGGGAAGAGTATTACACCGCCCTCGAAAATGACGCCTTAACAACGGTGGATAACGATGAAGCTTAGCAAGGCACTGAAAGCATTTGCAGAACGGGCGAAAGAAAGCGACACGTACTGGGTCGAGCGCGCAAAGCTCGACTTTGCCCAAGGACTTGAAGAACAGCGCATCAGAGCCGGCATGACGTACGCCGCCATTGCGGAGAAGCTTGGCACGAGCGCGGCGTACATCAGCAAAGTGTTCCGAGGGGATGCAAACCTCACCATCGAGTCCATGGTCAAGCTGGCCCGCTCAACTGACTCCAAGGTAAGTATCCAAATCGTTAACGAGAAATTTGACTCCCAGCGATGGGTGAATCAGATTTCCTCGCAGCCGAAAGACAAGGTTGCTCAGTCCGTCCGCACGCCGCCGACCGTGGTTTGGATCGAGAACGGCGACGTTCCTCGTGCTGCAGGAGTGAGATTGACTTCATGGAACAAGCTGCCCACCCCATCGCTTTGGATCGCCTACTCTTTACGCGCTCCATTGTCGTCTCTATCCCGGAGCACCAGCCGACTAACGGGGTGGTAGAGATGACCCCGGCGAACCAGATCGACGTAGCCCAGGTGCTCGATACTGCGGGACAGTACATTGCGACCATGCGATCCACCTTCAACGCAGAGAAGGACCCGACAGCTCCTTACAGCATCGATATGGAATGCATTGGGGTATTCACGGTTGACGAGAAGCTATCCGTAGAAGAAGCAAGGCGCGGCGTGACTATAACTGCGCATAGTGTACTTTACGGAGCTATTCGAGAAGCCGTTCTGTGGATCACCGGCCGGCAGCCTTACGGCCCTCTCCATCTCGGGTTGTCGGTGCTTCGCGGAGAAACCTCGGCCGACACGCAAAGCAAATAGCGTGGACTTAGAACAGCTTATTCCATAGCCTTTCTATCCGTAACAGAGTAACAACCCAGTGTTTGCGCGGGCTCCAGCGTTATGCTCGGTCGATGCACTGCAAGAGCGGATGGATGGGGCATGTAGCGGTGTAGCGGAAACCCCCAAATATGAACCCGCGAGGTATCACCCCAAAAGCAGAAGTCGGCATTGGGTCTGAAAGGGCGTGAACAGGGAAGGCAGAGTGATTCAGTGCCGATCCGGCAAAACCATTTTCCGGGATAGTGGGCGGGTTGATGGACGAATTAGAAACAGCGTTGTAACTGACTGTTTTGACAAGATGTATGGCGGAAGGGGTGGGATTCGAACCCACGGATGGTCGCCCATCGACGGTTTTCAAGACCGTTGCATTCAACCGCTCTGCCACCCTTCCTGCATGGATTTTCGGGGCGGGCGCTTCAACCATTCGGCCCACCCCCAGCGGGCGGCCATTATACCGCCCGCCAGGAGTCGGACAAGGTGCCGATTGGCTCCTGATCGACTCCGTGTCGATCGACTCGGCACAATTCAGCGCGCGATCAGGTCCCGCTCCAGGTATACGGGGTCGTACTCGAAAATGCGGTCGCGATCGGGCAGCAGGAGCGCGTCGCGCTTGCCCGAATAGCCCTGCCGTGACAGCAGGTCCCGGATCAACTCCAGGCGCGCCTTGCGCTTGTGGTCGGCGCGCACCACCACCCAGGGCGCCAGCGGATGATGGGTGCGCGCCAGCATCGCATTGCGTGCCGCGCTGTAGTCGTCCCAGCGCTCCTGGGCGCTGTCGTCGATGGGGCTGCGTTTCCACTGTTTGAGCGGATCGGTGCTGCGCTCGGCGAGGCGTTCGCGCTGGGTGTCCCGCTCGATGTCGAGGTAGTACTTGAGCAACTGGATTCCCGACCGCACCAGCATCGACTCGAATTCGATCACGGTGTCCATGAAGGCCCGGTAATCTTCATCGGTGCAGAAACCCATCACCCGCTCGACACCGGCACGGTTGTACCAACTGCGGTTGAACAGCACCAGCTCGCCGGCGGCGGGCAGATGTGCCACATAGCGCTGGAAGTACCAGCTGCCGCATTCGCGATCGGATGGCTTGCTGAGCGCCACGACGCGGGTTTCGCGGGGGCTGAGATGCTCCACGATGCACTTGATGGTGCCGTCCTTGCCGGCGGCGTCGCGGCCTCCAGGATCACCAGGAGCTTCTTGTCCGTCGCGATCAGGTCGTGCTGGAATCTGACTAGCTCGATTTGCAGCTCGCGCAATGTGTTCTTGAACGATTTGTCGTTGTTGGGCATTTTTGCTGTCTCTCGGCAGTGTCATGGCCTATCGTCACGGGCCACAGGGTGGTTGCCAACTGTGACACAAACAGCGAATCGAACCAAAAGAAGGGAGGTCAATGATGACACTTGACGTTATCGGCGCCGGTTTCGGCCGCACCGGGACCTTGTCGTTACGCGCGGCGCTGACCGATCTGGGTTTCGCCCCGGTCTATCACATGCTCGAAGTGGTGCGACAACCGGAGATGGCCGCTGACTGGCTACAGGCATTGACCGACGAGCAGGCTCTGACCCGCGTCCTGCACGGCTATCGCGCCGCCATCGATTGGCCCGCCTGCCACTTTTGGCGGCCGTTGCTGCGGCTGTATCCCGACGCAAAAGTCATTTTGACCTTGCGTGATCCCGAGCAGTGGTATCGCAGTATTGAAGGCACCATCTACCAGGTGCTGTCCCGACCGCCACCGCCCGGGATGCCGGAGGCCCAGGCCACCATGGCGCGCCGCATCGTACTGGAGGAAACCTTCCAGGGTCGGCTGGGTGACCGTGAACATGCGATCGGGGTATTCGAGCGGCACAACCGTGAAGTGCGGGAGACAGTGCCCGCGAGCAAGTTGCTGGTATTCGATGTCCGCGAGGGTTGGGAGCCCCTGTGCGGATTTCTCGGGGTTCCGGTGCCGGCCCAAGCCTTCCCAAAAACCAACAGCAGCGACGAATTTCGCGCGATGTTTGGCTGAGGCTTGTGTTCGACTGATGCGGCGCGGACCAGCGCGCGCCCGTCGCCTGAGACCCCCGTCGAAATCACTTCGGGGGTTTCAGGCGTCGGAGATACCCGCCAGCGTCGCATCGATCGCCACCGTTTCCGCGAACACCAGGCGACCGGGGCCGGGCACGGGCACTACGCCCTGCGTCGGAGCCTCGGTGCTGATCAGTTCGTACTCCTCAATCAGCAGGCGGTAGCGATCCGGAGCAATCGTCTCCGCGAACTGCACGCGGCCTTGCCAAAGCGCCAGATCTTCCGTACCGGGCGCGACCGGTTCGCGCTGAACTTCCACGCTGGCCACCATGGCCGGAACCGTTTGCCAGGCAAGATCTGATTCGATTCCGGGAATCCGTGCCTGTACCTGTACCAGGAACTGCGTCGGCGGCAGCGGATGCGGATGCGGCGGGCGACGGACGTGGGTGTGGTGAATGACTGCCTGGGGCCCGCGCGGGATGATGCCGGAAACCTGCACCCGCAGGCTGCGCGTCTGCACTGGATCGGCGTGTACCAACAGCGCGCGATCCGGCGTCAGTTGGGCGAAATCCGCCAGCACCGCGCGGGAAATACGCGCATCCGGGAGTGCTTCGGGCTGATAGCGCACCAGCGCGAGGCGCACGAAGGGCATGTAGGTGTCGCCGTGGTCGAGGGTGAGATCGGCAAACCACAGCTTGCGCTCGGGATCGAACCGGGTTGCAAAGGCGACGACATCGACCTGGAGATTCTCGACGTCGGGCGCGGCCAGTGACACGCCGCTCGCCTGCGCGATACGGTCCGGAAAATTTCCGATTTGCGGGACACCGCCGAGTGCACGGGTATCCCAGATCGGGTCCATCCCCCACTGGGTGAAATAGGACTTCAGCCGTTTGCGCTCGGTGTCGTCCGGCCAGGCTTGCCCGCTCCACAGGCTCACGCCAAGCAGTTCTCCTGCTCCCGATGAATACCACGGCCGGTTCAGATAGACGCGCAGCCCGCCGCCGAAACGCAGGCTGCGCTTGACGCCGGTGTCGGTCTGCCGCTGCCAGGCGAAGCTGGGCACCACATAGGCGATATCCGGCGCCTGGGGCCGACTGGAGGCGGGGATGGAGACTTCGGCCGGCTTGCTGTGGCGCGCGAAGCCCGGCTTGCCGTCGACGAATTCTTCAAAACAGTCGCTATCGCGGGAGACCGCCACCGCCCGGTAGTGCACCCGGTGATGGCGGGTGTCGCCCAACGTGAGCGGCGCGGCATCCTGGTAAAACTCGAGTTGCCGGTACTTGGCCCCCCGCAGGGCGCGATCCCCCGCTTTGACGAAGGCGATCTGATCGTGCTCGGGGTCGTAGTAGCCCACGGCGCGGCCAGAGCCCTTGGAAACAGGCTGGTCTGGGTTGGGCGGCGTGGCGTCCGCTGCCAGCAGATAGCCCTCATGAGTGCCGGGCAGGTCGATCCGCTCGACGATGGCCGCCTGTGAAATTGTTCCGGGTAGCGGCTGCTCTGGATCGTCGACGGGGTCGTCCCACTTCGCCAGCACATCGACGCGAGCGGTGGCGACGCCGTGCACACGCAAGGCGCCGAGCAGACAGGCGTCGCTCGCGCCGTAGCGGCGCCAGCCGGTCAGGGTGGCCAGTTCATCCCGATCGCCGCGACCGGTGATCGGGGCCGTCAGCAGGCCATCCGAAGCTTCCGAGTGATTGACATCCAGGGCCGAAAACACCGGATGTCCCAACGGCTGGCGCAGGGCGTGAACCAGTTCGAGCAGGGTCGGCGGGGTCAGCATCCAGTGCCCGCCTTCCACCACACGTTGCAGAATGTGCGAGGTCTCGTCCACGGCGGCGCCCGGTTGCAGCCCGGGTGGCCGCGGGTTGTGGGCGAGGCGTTCGGCGATTTCCTCCTCCAACCACGACCAGACGCCCATGCGGGGCAGGTCGAGCGTCTCCAGATAACAGCTTGCCGCAACCAGGGTGCGATGCCCCTTGGGCAGATACACGGTCAGGGTGCGCGTGGGCGGGTCCCAGTCCGGCACCTGCACCTGCCCGCTGGCCGGCTCGGCAAGATGCAGGCGCAGGCCCCGCGCCAGTTGCCAGTCCGCCTCGCCGCCAAAGCCGATCAGCGTCGCCGAACCGGGGCGCGCATTAGCGGCTGCCAGAGGCGCATAGACCAGCGGTCCCGCCGGAGTCGCGGCATCGATTCGGACCAGCGTGCCCGAGTGCGTACCGGGCAGATCCCGCAGCGCGATCCCGCGCGCCAATGGATCCGGCAGATAGGGCAAGATCGGGAGCGGTTCGCCCGCAATCAGCGGAAAGGTTTTCTCCTGCCCGGCGACTTCATGAGTCACTTGCGGCAGTTCACCGGCATCGCGTTCGCCGATCAGTTGCCAGGTCGCTGCGTCGCCCCGCAGCTTGCCGTTGGCGTCGTCGAACATGCCCAGCCGCTCGCCCAGTTCCACGCTGGTGCGCGGCGGCAGCAGGTGACGGCTGGCGGCGCCGGTGGCGGCCGCCCGTTGGTCCTGGTCCGCCGAGATGTTGTCGGTACGGATCACCAGGCGCAGCAGGGTCGAACCCGGACCCGTAACCGCCGCCGCGTCGTCCACCACCACCTGCGGCGCCGGCACCGGTTCAAAGCGCCGGTAGGCGAAGCCGTCCTGCGCCGCGTTGGGCAAGCCAAACACGGCGGACAGGCGGTCTACCAGAGGATCGTTCAGGGGCGGACTGAGACCGGCAAGGTTCACCAGGCGCGCGCGCAGTCGATAACGACGGCCAAAACGCAAGCTCGGCAGGCTGCCGGGCAGAACGCGGTGATGAACCTCGAGGTCGAAAGGGGCCTGCGGCTTGTCCTCAAGCGCGACCGGATCGCGCTCCTGGGGCGCAACGGGTAGCGACAGATCCGGACGCGGCGCCGACAGGCTCCAACCGGACCAGCGCGCCAGCGCTTCGTGCAGGTAAAAGTGCGCGTCTGCCGGTTCCGTACCCGGTGCGGGGCGGGTGGCGGCGCTTTCCATCCAACCTTCTTCCAGATCCGGGTCGAAGCCTTCGCTGACCGGATCGAAGTCGAGCTCGCCGATGCGGTAGAGCGCACTGCGCGCATGCAGCGAATGCCAGCGTTCGCTGTGGTTGTCCCACACATCCAGGCGCAGGCCGCGCACCAGGTCTTCGCTGTGCAGCTCCACGGGGTTGCCCTGCTCAAACGCCGTGTTGAGCGCCTTGCCCTGTTGCAAACTGTCGATCCAGGCGGCGGCGCGGGCGTCCGCATACAGCGTGAATCCGCCGGAGCGCAGCGCCGGCAGCGTGGCGCCCGGGTCGTACACTTCCGGATGCGCGGCGAACGTCGGAGGCTTCCCGCCGGCCTGCGGGTGCAGGCTTTCGGCGAGGACAATGTTCTTGTGCAGACCGCCGTCCACATCGACCTGGGCCAGACCGAAGCGCTGCGCGTCCAGCACGGCGATGCCCAGCAGCCCGCGTCCCAGGCCGCTGCGCGGTGTGGCCCCGAACAGCCAGTTCTGACCATTGGCCACCGGGAGCAGGAAATAAGCGGTGCGCACCGGGTTCAGGGTGGACGGGGTGCGCAGGTCCAGACAGAAGTCCGTGATCGACAGGAACAGCGGCGCGTTGCCGGTGGTGGTCAAATTCGCCCGCGGCACACGAAAGTCGAATACCAGCCCCAGCGCCCGCAGCAATGCTGGATAATTGCCCAGCGCCGACAGCGCCCGGTGAAAGTCGAGTGCATCGTCTGGATCCAGCAGCAGCGGGCCGTTGGGATCTCCAATGACTTGCCATCGGCATACTTTGGCGTTGGCATGCGGCTGTAATCTGCAAAGCGCTCCGCACCAGGTTTTCCCGGGCGCTGCCTCACCGGCTGACATCGGCCGCCAGATAGGCGCCCTCGGCGTCCAGGCGCGCTGCGCCGCCAAATGCCGCCAGGCTGGCTGGATCGCGTTCCTGCAAACTCCGGCGGCGATTGCTGGCACGCAGTTCGCGGGCGTTTTTCGCTGCCCAATGGACCCCGACGCCGTCCAGCAGATCGGCGAGCACACCGCGGTTGCCCAGGTCGTGCTTGCGCGGACCAGCGCCGGCATCGGGCAGTGCCAGGTCGACGCTGGCGCGCCGGTATACCGATTTCAGCAGGCTCAGGCCGTCGCGCATGGAGTGGCTCAACACACCCTCGCGGGCGCGCTCGGCGTGAGCGTCGAAGCGGTGACTGCGCACCGGCGTGTCTTCGTGAAACAGGCTGCGCCACAGTTTCGGGCGCAGTATTTCGGTGTTCACCACCAGTTCGCTGCTGTGACTGCCCGCTAGAAGCTTCAGCCGCAGGCCCTGTTCCGCCAGGCGCCCGGTCCAGTCCAGCCAGTCGGGAAATTCGCCCAAATGCCGTCCGCCACGCAGCCGGGGTGACACCACGATGGACAACTCGACGGTGTCGCCATGAACCGCGCCATCGCGCGGGACTACCGTAAAAATCAGCGCTTGTTCGATTGCCATGATGTTCCCCTGTCTCAGGCAAAGGCGCTGGTGTAGTCCTGCCAGCGCCGGGCGGTATCGAAGGTCTGCAGGAAGAGCGGATCGCCGGAGCCACCAAAAGCCCGCTCCACCGTCAGATCCACGGACACACTGAAAAACAGCACCTCGACCTGCACTGTCAGGGTGGCGCGGCCATAGGCTTTGTCGGTGCCGCTGTCATAGGTGAAGCTCAGGTTGAATTCGATCGAGACACGGATCAGGCCCAGCACCGACAGCCGGCCGCCGAGGCGCAGATAGCCGGTCAGGCGGCACAGCTCGGCGCCATTGGACTCCTTCTGAATGGAGAAATAGATCCCCGCCATGGCGTGGACTTCGCCGCTCGCCACGCCCAGGTTGAGGCCAAAGGCGGCGCCGAATTCCAGCGCCGCCTCGAGCTGCCGCATGCCCGCGGTGTCGAGTTGCAAATGGAAGAAGCCGCCGCCGGCAAAAAACGCCACCCGCAACTGGAACGGATTGGCCCGCTCCGAGACGTTGAAATCGAACAGCGGCTTGCCATCCAGAAACGGCAAGGTCAGGGCCGCACCCAGGCTCACGTCCTTGAGGGCGAACACGCCGATTTCCAGCGGCGGCAGCGCAATGGCAAAGCCCGCGCGCACGCCGGCACCGATCAATTCGATACTCGCGCCTTTGCCAAACAGGCCGGGCGGAATGGCCTTGCGCAGCTCCTCGACAAATTGCAGATCGCCGGTGAAGGAGAGCGGATGGTCGTTATGCAGTTCGACGCTGACATCAGGCTTGGCGCCGTTGATGCTCGCAAATCCGAAGCGGACGAAGTGCAGGGTCACCGA
Source organism: Gammaproteobacteria bacterium (assembly GCA_016708925.1). Lineage (GTDB taxonomy): Bacteria > Pseudomonadota > Gammaproteobacteria > Pseudomonadales > Porticoccaceae > JAGPUQ01. Next base: position 18,793 of record JADJET010000002.1, read on the forward strand.
ACTTAAAATCTCGATATCGAAGTCGGTCAGACTGCCCTTGAATTCGGATCGCGGTGCAGCGGCACCGGTTAGCGGGCGCTCGCTGCGGCTATCGATACTCAGCACCGAGATTACTGTTCCCGGCGGGGCTTCATTGGGAAGGAACTTTGCTATACCCAGATCGATTTTTTTGACCGCGGGCTGCCAATGCAGTGAAGTGACCAGGGCATTTCCGACCCGCTCGCTCTTGAGCATCGGCGCCTGCTTGCTGAGGCCGCCTGCAGCGAGCAGCAGATCGAGCAGATCAAAGCTTCCGAACAGCCGCGGTGCGCCCTTGGGGAAGTAGGCTGCGGGATCGAACTCGTCGGCGCGCGCCTTGGCCACGTCGCCCGCCACAGGACCCTGCTGGTCGGACAGCGCGGTAATGGTCTGATTGGGCGTCGCGATGCCGCCGGCCTGATCGGCGCGAAACGCTAGCGGCTGCGGCGTGATCAAGGTGGCGAACACGCCGCTGCGGTTGGCGGCGTCGTAGCCGTTGCTGGTGTAGGTGGCGTCGTAGGCGATATCCGCGGGCGCGCTGTTGCCGAGCAGGTCTTCGAGCTGCGAAATGTGTACGCTGGCGCTATGCAGCGTCGGGCTCGCGCCACTCGGGCCCGCATCAAACAGCAGGCTCTGGCTGGCAAGCAGCGCGTTCTGGGTATTGCGCAGCGGCGTGTAGGCGATCTTGTGTCCCTGTGCATCGGCGCTGCGTTTCGGTTCGTCGTTGTACTGTCCGGCGACCAGCACCCTTTTGTCGTTCAAGTCCGTAATCGAGGCAAACAGCAGCGGGATAGTGAAATCCACCGCGCGGTTGTCCTGATCGGTACCGACCGCGTGGAAATGGAATTTCTGGCGCTGGGCGCCCGGTCCGACTTCGACCCAGAACGTGCGGTGAAACGGCGGGTTGACCTCAGGTTCGGCCAGGTCCGGCGTAATCAGTGTGGTGAGGCGCACGCGGGTAAAGGGGTTGTTGCGTCGATCCACCGTTTTTTCCGGCTCGCGCACGACGATGAACATGCGTTGCACCAGGCAGGCCACCACCAGGCCGCTGACGGCATCGCGGCGAAACTCGCGCTCGGTGATCTTGACCAGCGCGGCGCGGTGGCGAAACGGCCATAGTTCACCTTCGTAAACCACCCGCACATAGTGATCGCGGCCTGGGTGGCGACATGCACCCATTCGGATAAATCCAGTTGTTCGCCGGGAGTCGTTGGTCGCGCGGGCACGAACATTTCCAAAAGCTCGCCCGATAGTTTGTCGGCGCGCAGAAAAGACACCGGGGCGCGCCGGGCGGGCGGTGCCAACACATCTGCCCAGTGGTGATCGTGCAGGACGTCGATTGCCTCCAGCCGCCGGGATGGCTTCGCCGATCTGGGGGGCTCCCACATCCCGCGTGATTTCAGCCACCCGCCCAAGGGTGACAGAATCAGTTGCCGGGCGTGGAACGGCAATGGCACATAGGGCGCAGGAGTCCGTCGCCAGGGACGCAGATGCCCCGTCGCCAGATCGAATGGGGCCGAGTGTTTGGACGCCAGACTGGGATTGGTTTCGTAACCGTGAAAGGCCGAGGTGAGGATCACCAGTTGGCGACGGTCGTCCGGCGCAAGGGCGGTGCGACCAATGCCTGGTGTCTGCGAAATGTCGTGTTGTGCATTGATCGGGTCGGTTGACCACAGGGCGCGCAGCGGCGCGGTGTGATCGGCATCGAGCTCGGTGATTGTTCCGTCGGGGCCGCGCAGCGCCAGGCGGGTGTGCCACAGCTCGCTGCGGCCGGCGTGAGGCGCCGGCGTGAGGCGGTGTTGCCAGACGCCCGTCGTGCCGGGGGAAATGAGCAGTGCATAGGGCAATTCCAGCACCGTCTGGTGGGCGTCCGGCGCACTCAGGCCCGGGGCGGCGGCGCGCTCGGCGGCGGTTGCCTGCGCGCCAATCGCGGCAATCGGGTGGAGGTGCGGCACCAGCGCGCTCCAGTCGAGCAGACCTTCGATGGTGTAGGGAATGCGGTGGCCGTTGGGCACTTCAAATACGAGTCGGCTCGACTGCGCGATGCGCGCCTTGAAGTGGCCGGGCGCCGGGCGCGTCTCATCGGGCGTGCCCGGCGGTTCCAGAGGCGGCCGGTTGGGGTCAGGATCGCCGGTGAAGGGCGGCGTTTCGAACACCGCTTCCTCGGCGATGTGCTGAGGCGGAAATATCACCATCAGCAAACCGGGCCGCTGTGGATCGTCCACCACTAGCGCCGGCGTTGCTCCGTGGCCAGCGGCGGACGCTGCGGCTTCAGGTTCCGGATCAAGACGCAGATTGTCGGTTTCGATCCACAGATTCAGCAGGTCGTCCGGTCGAACCAGGTGTCGCATGAGATTCATGGCGATCCCTTCCAGATGTGGGCAAGCGTTGATGCGAGGGACAGGCCCGGTCGGCGACGGTCCCTCGCTCTTTCCTCAGAGGAGGCTTATACCTTAGCTCCTGGCCAGCACAAACGCCCGCACCGCACTGGCATCGTAGCCCAGCTCGCTGTTCCAGCCGTCGGTCGCCATCGAGTCCACATACAGGTTCTCGCTGAATCCGGCGACCGCGCAGCCGTCGACGGGACAACCTGGCGGCAGGTTGTCGTTCAGCAAGTGATTAACAGTGATGCTCAACGGACTGGTGCTACTGGCGACGGGGTCAGCCTTCGCTGTGTACATAGGCTGTCCCACGGACTACGCCAAAAGAATATTTCGCGAAGCCGTGGGGATGCAGCGCACGCCAGCCGAGCGCGACGCTGTCGTTCGGCTGATAGTGGAGTACGCCGCAGCAGGGGTCGGCTTCCGCCGCGCCGATGGTGGGCGGCGCGATGTCCGCGAAGCAGTGATTGTTGTCGATGTGCAGCGTGACGATCATGCGATTGCCGCTGACCGGGCCCTGTGGTGGACGCGTCCACCGTGTGGATGGTGCCGGGTTGTCGGGGTCGGTGGGCACGGCGTACACGATGCCGAGCGCGGCGATGTCAACCGGCTGGCCCTTGGCGTCGAACAGATCCACCGCGAACTGGTATTTGCCGCTGGTGTCGGTGCCCACCAGCGCGCCCGCCGCGTTGTAGGTCATGCCGGCGGCGATACTTTGGCTGGGTATTTTCGCGCTGGCGAAGTGCTGCTGGATTTCCGCGACATCCGGTGGCGTATCCCAGACTCCAGCGGGCGCGACCGACGGAAAGGGAATCCTGAACAGGTTGGGGAATCTGTGACCCGCGCCATCGTCCGCTTCCACCGGGCCGAGTGTTTCCGGCGACCAGACCGGCATGTCGCCGGTCTGCGGGCACATCGTGGCGGTAGTAGTGGTGGATCTCCCCGGTCAGGGAAGGAAAGTCCCGCTCGAACCCTGACGCCATGACATCCGGTAGTAGCGCACGCCGACGGCTTCCGGGGCGTTGGAAAACCCGGGCGCGGCAGCAGCATGCCTCCCCGGGACGCCCGTCCTGGGTCAGGCCCAGATTGTCGGCCGTGACGCTGCCGACAAGGTCTTGCGCGGTGCCATAAATGTTGTTCAGTCCGTGAACCCCGACGGCCGGAAACGCCACCCAGCGGTTCTTGCCGGGGGGGCCGATTACCGGCGGGCAAGGCGAGCAGGTATGCCCCCAAGGGCTGCTGCTGTAGAGCTTGACCTCGGTACCGCAGCGGTAATTCCACCAGGTGTGGCAGGCGATGGGCGTCGGCGCATAGATATAGACGTCGAGCCAGCCGAACAATTTCTGCTTGGCCTTGAAGTACAGATCGGGCTGATCGGGGTTGTTACAGCCTTTGAAGAACAGGGTTTGAAAATGCCCGCACTCGTCGGTTTTGGCGGTGGCGACCCGCTGCATGGTGACGAAACGCGGGTAATACAGGCACAGCAGTGGCCTGATCAGCTCGGCGTGGTCGATCAGCGCCTGTTGAAATTGCAGGCGGCTGCCCACCTGGGCGCTGTAACGCAGAGCGGTGGCTTGCGGCAACGCGGCCAGTGCCTGCGCCGCGTCGGGAGTCGCGGTCGGCGGCGCGTGCAGTTGTCGCTGAACAGGCACCATCGCGGCGCGCGCAAACGGCGCCGGATCAGGTCCGGGGATGGGCTCGGGAATCGGAAATGGAATCGGCCGCAGGACGATGTCACGCAGCCGGTCAATGATCAGGTCGGGCAGTTTGGGCAGGATGATCCACAGGGGATCGACTTCATACACTTCCACGCTGGCATCGCATACCGGGAAGTTCTCCAGATTCCGCCAATCAGCACGCGCTTGTAAAGGTTGCCGCGCACGACACAAGCACTGCGCAGCCAGCAGCGCCAGATATCCGGATAGATGACGAACGGAAGCTCGTGGCGCAGGCTGCCCGGATCAACCCGCAAGAACTGCTCCTGGGCGCCGCGCCGGAGCAGGTCGCCCAGATCAGCCTGCCGGTCATCGACGCGGGGTCCGGCGACCACGCGCAGCCGGGCGACGGCAGCGGGCGCTTCGAGGTTGAGCTGGGTTTTCTTTTTCGCCCGCCGGCGCGGACGCCAGCAGGGTGCCTTCGGAAGAAAACACATAGACGTTCAGGGGTGGGAATTTATCTCCGGGCTGGAGATCGATGAGTTGCGTCCGAACCGAGATTTGCAGCGAGTTTTTGGTGGATCCAGCCATGATCGACTCCGTGTCTTTCTGGTGGTGCATGATGGGTACGGTGCGGACTGCCAGCTACTTATGGGCGTCCGCTTGCCCGCTTGGTTGTATCGTTCTTGCTACATCCTCAATGTCTGTTGAATGAGTATGCCCTCCATGGACTCCGCTCCGGCAAGCTGGTTCCGTGAAGCTGGGCAGAAGCTGTGCAATAGGCAGGATGTATCCTCACGACCCCATCACGGCTTGGCGCTGCCATCCCAATTCGAGCGTCGGGAAACAGTTCGTCGGCGGGCGTCTCCGGCAACCCCCGGGCGGCGGGCAGACTCAGCAACAACCGCCGCCGGTACCGCCGTCGTAAGGGTCGATCCAGTGGGGCAGCTCGAGCATCAAACCCTGTTCGGCCGCCAGGCGCAGTACCGCGCGCGGGTCGATCACCCGGGGCCCGGTGCGGGTAACGGTGAGTGTGGCGCGCTGGCCCGGGGCGAGCGCCCGTTCGCGGTCGCCATCGAAGGCCAGAATGCCGGGGCCTTCGACAAAGGTAGGTGTGCCCAGCGGCAAGCGCGTCGCGCCCCGCACATGGGCGGAGCGGAACAGCCCCGGCGACACCGGTGCCCGCAGCAGTTGACCGCCTTCACCGTGACCGCAGAAATCCACCCGCACGCCCCAGTCGTCCGCGAATCCGGCGGGGCACAGCAGCCCGCCGAGCGGCGACATGCCGACCGCGTCGGGTTCGGCGCGGGTGAGCACCAGGGTTTTCATGAACTGAGGCTCGAACGGCCCGAGATTGCCGATGCGGTCACCTTGTAAAAACAGCGCGTCGACCAGCGCCAGGTCGGGCGCCTCGCCTTCAATATCGAGATGGACGACCTTGGCACGGGCGCGACGACATCGGGCGCGATGCGGCCCGCGGCGATCAGGCCCGCCGCCAAACCGGCGATGGTGGGTTCGATCCAGAGTGGAAACACGTTGTTGGTGCCGGTCGACAGCGGCATCAGCACGGCATCCGGCCAGGCCTTGGTGACGGCGCGGCTGGTGCCGTCGCCGCCCAGCACCACGAGCACCCGGCAACCCTGCTCGCGCATCGCCAGTACCGCAGCCTGGGTGTCTTGCGCGCTGTGGGTGATGGGTGTGCGGACTTCCTCGATCTTCGCCCCGATCTGCAAGTGCTCAACCGCGCTGATCGCGAGTCGGCGCGGCTCCCAGGCACCAGGATGCGCTCGCAACCGGCGGCTACCGCGCCCCACCACGATGCGGGCGATCTGGTTGCGCTTGCTCTCGTGACTCACGGTATCGGCACGCGCGGTGAGGCGGCGGCTGTCACGGCCGGAGAGGGGATTGACGATAATGCCGAGGCCGCCCATGGATAAGTCCCTGTGTGCAAGTGCGCGCATTATAGCGAGGCAGGGCGCGGGTTCTCCGCGTGCAGCGAGCTGCCGGTTACAGGCTGCCGCACTCCAGACAGTGCAGAAACACGCCGTGTCGGGCCGCCGTCATCCAGTCACTGGCCGAACTCCGGACCAGCAGGCGCAGCAACTCGCCAAAGCGCGCGCTGAGCGATGTGGCGGGAGCGACGCTACCCGCTTGGGGAAGCTCACCGCTCTCCATCAACTGGCGGATGAAGCGTTCACGGAAATCCAGCGGCGGTTCGATCGGCACGGTCTCATAGTTTTCGACACCGGCGCGGTGCGCGGCAGCCACGGCGGCATCGAGGGTGCCCAGATGATCCACCAGCCCGCGCTCCAGAGCCCGGCGGCCGGTCCAGACGCGGCCTCGGCGATGCCATCAACCGTCGCGACATCCATATCCCGACCGGTCGCCACCAGGCTCACGAAACGCCGGTATAGATTGTCCACGCTGCCCTGGATGAGGCGCGCGGCCGGCTCGCTCATGGGGCGGTCGAGGCGCAGCGCGCCGGCGAATGGACTGGTGCCGACGCCGTCGTTGTGGATGCCGACGGCGGCGAGGGTGTCCTCGAACGTGGGCACCATCCCGAACACCCCGATGGAGCCGGTGATGGTGGTGGGTTCGGCCCAGATTTCGTCGGCTTCCGCTGCAATCCAGTAACCGCCGGAGGCGGCGACGGTGCCATGGATACCACCACCGGAATCCCCTCGGCCCGGGTCGCCAACAATTCCGGCGGACCAGATCGGCGGCGAGCGCTGCCGCCGGACTGTCGATACGCAGCACCAGAGCCTTGATGGCGGCTTTTTCACGGGTCTGGCGAATCAGCCACCAGCTGTCGCCGCCGATGGCGCCGGCCTGCTGGTCGCCGTCGTACATCACCCCGCTGGCGACGAGCACACCGATTTTCGGCCGTCCAGCGTTTGCGGGCGTGCGCAGGTTGAGGTGAGCCAGGTATTCACGCAATTCCACATAGCCGTAATCGCGCTCGTCGCCACCCTTGCCGGCGAGCGCCCGCAACCGCACCAATATTTCGGGACGGGTGCTGACGTGATCGACGAGACCGGATTGCCGCGCCAGTTGCGCGCCATCGCCATTGGCCGCGGCGAGTTTGGTGTCCGCATGATCCACATAGTCGTCGATGGCGCCAGCCGCCAAGTGGCGGCGCCCCTCGATTCCGGTGGCGACCGCGTGCCAGAGCTCCGCCAGCCAGGCGCGAGTGTGTTCCCGCGAGGCATCCGACATTCCGGTGCCGATGAAGGGCTCGACCGCATCCTTGTAAGTGCCGACCCGGAACACATGAAGTTGATGCGCAGTTTGTCGAGCGCTTCCTTGAAATACAGGTGGTAGCTGCCGAGGCCGGTGAGCAGCACGTTGCCGAACGGGTTGAGGTGGATTTCATCCGCGAAGCTGGCCAGATAGTACTGTGACTGGGTGTAACTGTCGCCGATCGCAATCACGGGTTTGCCGCCGGCGCGGAAGGCGGCCAGTGCCTGACCCACGGTTTCCAGCTTGTCGAGGCCGCCGCCTGCCAGCTCGTCCAGTTCCAGCGCGATGCCGGTGATGCGGGGGTCCGTCGCAGCGGCGCCGATGGCTTCCACCAGATCCGCGACGCGGGTTTCCGGCGCGGGTCCACCACCAGGCCCCAACAGCTCGCGGGGATCCGCATAGGAGCGCTGTTCCACCAGCGTTCCGGTGGGCGCAATGCGCAGCAGAGCGTGCTCCGGCAACGGCTTGAGTTCGCCGCCAAACAGGCTGGCCAGCATCGCGATAAAGATCAACAGCAGCAGGGTGCTGAGCACGGTGCGCGCGATCCGCACCAAACTGCCGAGAAAGCGCAACAGGCGGCGCAACATGCCAGGCTTCTTGTCACTCACGCGGACTATCTCCTGTGCTGTCGGCATCGCGCAGTTGTTGTTTGCGCCAGCGGGTGAGCAACATCGCCGCCACGAACAGGGTGACTACGGCGATCATGGCGACCACGTCGAAAGGCGTGCGGTCCGGGGCAAACAGGCGCACCGTGATCACGCAAAAATACAGCAGGCATACGAAGCACAGCAGGGCGAGACTGCGGGGGTCGCTGCGCCACGCACCGGGGACAAAAATCAGCAACGGGAGCAGGGCAGGGAGCAACATCATTGGGGAGGTGGTGCCGCTCAGCATCCGACTGGCGATGGCGCCGATCAGCAGCACCAGGCTGCCCAGCGTCAGCCAGCGCGCGGCGGTGACGCGCTGTGCGAGTTGCGCCGCCGTCAGGTGTTTGCGGACGCGGCGTGCGCGGCTCAAAGGATTTCCAGCACGTTCTCGGGCGGGCGGCCGATGGCCGCGCGCGCGCCGGCCACCACGATGGGTCGCTCGATCAGTCTGGGATGCGCGACCATGGCGGCAATCAGTTGCGCCTCGGTGCAGTCGGCGCGGTCGAGTCCGGCGCTTTGGTATTCCGGTTCGCCTTTGCGCACCAGCTGCCGCGCCTCAATACCCAGTTTGCGCAGCAATTCGCGCAGGGTGGCGGCATCGGGCGGCGTATCCAGGTACTGAATCACTTGCGGCTCGATGCCGCGCGCGCGCAGCAATTCCAGCGTCTGCCGCGATTTGGTACAGCGGGAGTTGTGGTAGATGGTCACCATGGCCTGTGTAGAATGCATCGGCAGAGACGATGGGTATTCTAACAGGCTGCTGAAAAGCTGCTGCGGGGGAGCCGGTTTGACTGATTGGCAGCAGCGTATCCGGAACCTGGCGGCGACTGGCTGGGCGTTTCTGTGCCATCTGGCGCGCCGTTATCACGCCGATGGTTGCCAGACCCGGGCCGCCGCGCTCACCTACGTCACATTATTTGCCGTGGTGCCCTTGCTGACGTTGACCTTCGCCGCATTTTCGCTGGTCCCGTCCCTGGGCGAAGCCGGCGCGAAGATTCAACAGTTGTTGCTGGATGCGCTGGTGCCGGCGGGCAATCCGGAAGTGACCGACTATCTGTTCGATTTCGCTCGCCGCGCGCGTTCGCTGAGTACTGCGGGAGGGCTGGTGCTGGTGGTCACCACGCTGTTCATGCTGCGCACGATCGAGCGAACTTTGACCATATCTGGGGCATCCCGGACCATCGGCGCGGTCCGGCCGACTTCCTGCGCTATTGGGCCGTGTTGACGCTGGGTCCGGTGCTGTTTGGCGCCGGTCTGGCGCTGCACACCTACCTGGTGGCGTTGCAGGCGCTGGTGGATGGCGTGGATGTTCTGGGCATCTCGAGGTTGATACTGGTGTATTTGCCCGCACTGCTGAGCTGGAGCGCCTTCACGCTGCTGTTTTCGGCGCTGCCCCGCGCTCCGGTGCCGCTGCGCTGGGCGCTGACCGGCGGACTCGTCACCACCGGATTGCTGTACGCCGCCCGATTCTTGTTCGGTGCCATCGTCACCAACAGCAATTACCACACGGTTTACGGCGCTTTTGCGGCGTTGCCGGTGTTTCTGCTGTGGATTCATCTGTGCTGGCTGATCGTGCTGGGCGGAGCGGAACTGGTGCGCTCGCTCGATACATTCAACGACACCCGGCGCGATCGCAAACTGTCTGATCTGTTCGCGACGCTGGTGGTGATGGGACTGTGCGTAAGTGCGCAAGCCACCGGGGCGGCCGTTGTCGATCGCGACGTCCTGCGCGCCGGCGTCACGGAGGCCCAATGGCGGCGTCTGCGGACGCTGCTGCTGGAGCACCACATTCTCGCGATGACGACCGCCGACGGCTACGTGCTGGCGCGCGACCCGGCCCAGATTTCCGTGGCGCAGCTGGCGACGCTGGTGCCCGGCGATGTCTTTGGCGAGCGGTCGCGGGTATTGCCGGCGCGGATGCGTTCGGTTCATTGGGCCGCACGGATGGAAACCCTGTTGCAAGCCAGCCGCGACGCGGCACACAGCCATCTGAAGCTTTCCCTGGAGGAGTTATTCGATGCCGATCAGACAGTCTTCCCGCGCAACGACAACGGTATTGCCCCGCGTGCGTGAACCAATCCGCATTCGCTCGATGGTGTTCGCTGTAATGGCGGTGCTGACAGCCTGTGCGCGGCCGGATGCCAGTTACCCGCTCCTGGATGGCGGTAGTCTGGATTTCGCAAAACTGAAGGGTAGGGTGGTGTTCATCAACTACTGGGCCGAGTGGTGCGCGCCGTGCCGCGAGGAAATCCCCGCGTTCAACGCGTTCGCCGCCGCGCACCCGGATCAGGTTCAGGTGCTGTCGGTCAACTTCGACGAAGTAGGCGTCGATGCGCTGGCGACGCAAGCGCGCGGGCTCGGCATCGAATTCCCGACCCTGCTGCGCGATCCGCGTTCGGAATTTGGCGTGCCGCCGCCCATGGGCCTGCCGGAAACCCTGGTGCTGGATCGCGGCGGAAAGTTGCTGCGCGTGCTGGCTGGCCCGCAGACCCGCGCGGATCTGGAAGCGGTACTCGCGGGGATTTCGCCCTGACGTGGCCACAGCTGTTCAGGCCCAGCCCGGGGCGTGATACTGACCATCGCAATGGCCTACGGAGACCGACGTGGCAGCACACAAACCGTCACTGGTCGCGGCGCCGGACCGCGGCTGGTTTCCGGTTATCGAATTCGCGCAACTGCCCGTGGACAAACCCACGGGTGTCAGCACGCTCGGCGAACGCGACCTGGTGCAGTCGATGCACAAAATCTACGAGATATCGGATGGCTGCACCTTTACGTTTGGTGGCCCCCGGCGAGCTCGCCCGGTTGAATCAGGATAATCAGTAACCTCGGGCAACCAAACCCTGTCAGTTGTCATCCGACGGGGGGGAACCGTCGCTCTCCGGCTTGCGTTTACGAGGCGCGGCCAGGCCGATTTTGCCCGTTGTGCTCGCAAATTTGGGTGTTGCAGCGGCTTTGGTTTTGGACTTGGCCTTGCCCGCCGCCTTGGTTTTACTCGCGAACGCAGTTTTCCCGACTGACTTTGATTTGCCGTCAAACTTGGCTTTGCCGTCGAACTTGGGTTTGTCCCCGGCCTTGGGCCGGTCCGATGGTCGCGCCACCGGCCTAGTATCGCCGGGCGGCGGGGGCGCGGTGTCGACTTTGGGGCGGAACGTGCGCGTTGTGCCATCGGTCGCGACCTCGCGCGGCGCGCGCGGCGATGAATTCCACGTCGCGGTTCCCGCCAGGCGACTGATGTTGAGGGGCTGCCCGCCGACCCGGACGCGCTTCAGCAACTCCAGAATTTCCTTGGGCATGCCGACCGGCAGATCGACGGTGCTGTAATCATCGTGAATCTTGATGCGGCCAATGAACTTGCTGTCGATGCTCGCCTCGTTGGCGATGGCGCCCACCAGATTGCCCGCCTTGATGCCCAGCGCATGACCGACTTCGACACGGTAGGACTCGAGCTCGGGTTCCGCGCCAGTCCACTGCGCGCTTGGTTCGGGATTGCGCGATCGGGACGGGCGGCGGTCGGAGTCCTGCTCGGAGCCGGAGAAGGGCTCATCGGGACGAATTTTCCTGGGTCGCGGCGGTTCGCGGTCCGGCTTCAGCAGCAGGGGTTCGCCGCCGTGCAAGAGCAGGGTGAGGGCAGCGCCGATGGCTTGGGGCTCCAGCGAGTTCTGCTCCTGATATTCCTCGAGCACGCGCTGGTACAGCGCCAGAGTGGGGGCGTTATCGGTATCGGCGAACACCGCATCGAGTCGTGCGCGAAAGCGCTCGATGCGCCGTGCGTTGACGGCATCCACGCCGGGCAACGGCATTTCCGATGCGCTGCCGGGTGGCGCGCTCGATGGCTGGGCATGCGGGCCTCCCGCGGCGCCACGAACAGGATCGCCTCGCCGCTGCGGCCGGCGCGCCCCGTGCGGCCAATGCGATGCACATAGGCTTCAGTGTCGTAGGGGATGTCGTAGTTGATGACGTGGCTGATGCGCTCCACATCGAGGCCGCGCGCGGCACATCGGTGGCGACCACCAGATCGAGCTGGCCGGTTTTGAGCCGGTTCACGGTCTGCTCGCGCTGTGCTGGGGGATGTCGCCGGACAGCGGCGCCGCCGTGTGGCCCTGCGCGCAGCAGGTAGTCGGCGATTTGCTGGGTTTCGATCTTGGTGCGCACGAACACCAGCACGCCTTCGTAGGGAGTGGTCTCCAGGATGCGCGCCAGCGCGTCGCGCTTGGTCACGCCGCCGACCCGCCAGTAGCGCTGGCGGATGGTTTCAGCAGTGGTGGTGAGCGCCTTGATCGACACTTCCTGCGGATCTTTCAGATGCTTTTGCGCGATGCGCTTGAATCACATCCGGCATGGTGGCGGAGAACAGCGCCAACTGCCGGGTCGGCGGGGATTCCGAGAGGATCCATTCGACGTCGTCGATAAAGCCCATGCGCAGCATTTCGTCGGCTTCATCGAGCACCAGCGCCGACAGACCGGACAAATCGAGCGTACTGCGGCGCATATGGTCCATGATCCGCCCCGGTGTACCCACCACCACCTGGGTGCCGCGCCGCAGCGCCTTGAGCTGCTCGCCGAAGCCCTGCCCGCCGTACACCGCCAGTACCCGCAAGCCGGGCAAATGGGCACCGTAGCGCGTGAAGGCTTCCGCGACCTGCTGTGCCAGCTCGCGCGTCGGCGCCAGCACCAGCACCTGCACAGGGTCGCGAGGTATCGATGTGCGCCAGCAGCGGTAATGCGAAAGCGGCGGTTTTGCCGGTGCCGGTTTGTGCCTGACCGAGTACGTCGGACCCCGCCAGCAGGTGCGGAATGATGCGCGCCTGAATCGGAGAGGGCGTTTCGTAACCGAGCTCGCTGACCGCGGCGAGCAAGGGGGCAGGTAAATTCAGGTCAGCGAACGTCGGTTCGAAAGTCGGTTCGGCGGTGGTTTCGGTGTTCATGATGTCGGGTATCCGTAGTCCGCAGGCAAAGAGCGCGTCGCCGGTGTGCGCAGGATACTCCCGGGAGTATTTCGGCAGACCAGGACGAGCGATAAGTTACGGATTTCACTCGGGGTGAGCGCGCCGAGCCTTGCACGGAAACCGGGGGTTTCAAATCGTCCTTAAACGATCAATCGGAGTCTTTCGGCACAAAATAGCGAGTGATCCGCGTTCCATCCGCAGCCTGCTGTGTCGATCAGCGGGCAGTGGGGCGCGGATTAAACCCGATATGCAGGTCATAAGGCCAGCAACGTGACGAAAAAAGCTCCGGCCAGGATCAGCTCGGCAAGAATGGTAACGAGCCACAGTGCACAGATCGCTCAGCCGGCCGCCGCAATCAGTTGTTCGGTAACGGTCCACAAACGCGCGCCGAGGTTGCGGTCATTGGAGGCGCGCGACGATGCGGCTTCCTTGCAGTTGACGAAGTATTTACCGGTCACGCGCTCGACCTCGGGCGCGGTCGCCAGATACAGGGTAGTGCGCGCACCCTGTTCGGGTGTCGCCAGAAACGGATTCAGCCAGGCAGGCATGCCGATATTGGTGGCGACGGCACCGGGATGCAGCGCGTTTACAGTCACACCGGTGCCGCGCAAGCGGGTGGCCAGGGCGTAGGTGTAGAGGATCATGGCGAGCTTTGATTGGCCATAGGTACGGTAAGCACCGAATTTGCGGGCGCTTTGCAGATCCTCGAAGTTGATCTTGCCGAGCCAGTGGATCATCGAAGAGACATTGATGATCCGCGCCGGCGCGCTCTTTTTCAGCAGATCGAGCAGCAGGTCGGTGAGCAGAAACACCGCCAGGTGATGCACCGCGAACTGCATCTCGAATCCATCCGCCGACACTTCCCGCTGTTTCGACATCAGCCCCGCGTTGTGGATCAGCACATGCAATTGCGAATACCTGGTTTTGACTTGCTCGGCCAGTTGCCGCACCGATTTGAGTGACGCGAGATCGGCAATCAACAGGTCGACCATGCCGTTGCCGGTAGTGGCCATGATGTCGCGGCGCGCCGCCTCGCCTTTGCCGGGGTCGCGGCACACCATTATTACCCGGGCGCCGCGCTGGGCAAGCCCGCGGACCGTTTCCAGGCCGATGCCGGAGTTGGCACCGGTTACGAGACAGATTTTATTTTTCATTGCTGACTCCCTGATGATCATTTGCCATACGGAGATATATCCCAACCGATTTCTTTGATCGATGCCGTCAGGCCACAGGCGTCTTCTGCCTGGGTGATCGTTAGGTTACTGACCGCCTTCGTACAGGCTGGCGAACGCGCTCTCGGAGAATCCGTTCATGCGTTTGTTGCCGACAAGGATAACGGGAACGCCGCGTGCGCCCATGCGCTGGAAATCCTGTCTGCCTTTGTTGCTGGTCTCTACGTCGTAATCGGTGTAGGCGATTCCATTGGCTTTGAAATAGGCGCGCGCCTTGCGGCAGTAACCGCAGCGGACTGTGCTGTACATGACGACGGTCCTTGCGGGTGGGGCGGACCCGGTTCGGGGTTCGAGCGCCGGATGTTCGTAAACACTCGGCTTCACCGTCAGCGGCTCGGCGGAAACATCGGCTGGCGGACTATCGCCAAAATGCACTCTGCCGTTCGCATCCTTCCACTTGCTGATTCCGTCCGCGAGCACCGGCTGAGCGAGCAGCATCAGCGTCAACACGACATTGCGTATGGTTCCGTTCCGCATGCTTGCAGCCTCGGGTAAAGTCGCCTGGATGGGGCTAGCGTACGGAACTGGCGGCTGTTACTCAAACGGTCTGACGGTCGTGACGACATGAGGTCACGGGCGGGCGGTGCGGGGTTCTGACAGCGTTGGGGGGGCGTGGTAGCATCATGCCCACAATAATCAAAGGGCCACACCTCGTGTCCGACCCCACCGAGATCGCCAAACTTCAGGCCATGGCCGCGCAACTGGCTCACCCCAGCGGGGCGGCGGGTACCGCGATTGCCACCAACATGAATGTGGCCAACGCCCGTCTTGCGGAGCGCGCCATCGCTGCACTCGCGGTCTTGCCGGGGCAGTCGGTGGTGGAGATTGGCCCGGGCAATGGTCGTCTGTCGATGGATCTGGTGCGGCGGTTGGGGGAGGGTGGCCGTTACACTGCCATTGAGCTGTCTCCCGACATGGCGCGGGAATGCCAAACCCATCTCGCCGGGCTTTCGTCCTGCGCCGTCACCGTCATCAATGCGGATTGTCGCGCCGCCGCGTTGACCCCGGCGTCGGCGGATGCCGTTTTCGGCACCAATTTTGTGTATTTCCTCGACGACCTGACGCAGTTTCTGCAATCGGCGTACCGTTGGTTGAAACCGGGTGGGCGGCTGGTAATCGGGATTCGTTCGAAAACCGCCATGGCGGCACTGCCTTTCACGCCCTTTGGTTTTCGCCTGCGGGAAGCCAGCGAGATCGTTGCAGCCATGGCGGCTCTGGGCTGGCGTGAGATCCGCGATGAATACCATGACGACGAAGGCGAGCGGGAAATCAACGGGCTGGTGGTCAAGGTGGATGCCCACGTTATTTCGGGTAACAAGTAATTTCGATAAAAAATAATTTCCGGTAAAAAATGGCGGAGCGGAATCCCCAGGAAATCCGAGCGATAAACGGAATTTGAGCGAGGAGCGCGGCTGGAAAACAGGAGCCACGCCTTAAACATGAAATCAGTTTGACGTAGCAGAGGAACTCCGATGAGTGTGAAAGCCTTCGATCCACGCAACGATACCGGTCAACGATATGACCGCGATGCTGTCGTTCTACGAAAAACTCGGCTTCAGGGTGTCGGAGGACTACGCGCCCATCGTGTATTCGGTTTGCTTCGGCGACAACCGCATCAACTTTCATGCTCCGAAGCTGTGGCAATCGGAAGAATTCACGCTGCGGGGGCCGGCTGCGCGCCCCGGGTGTGGAGATTTCTGCTTTGTCTGGGACGGCAGCGCGGCGGCGCTCGCCACCCTGATTGACGACATCAAGGTCCCGGTGATTACCGGGCCGGTGGAACGGCAGGGCGGGCGCGCCGGGGGCACCGCGGTGGGCACGAGCACCTATATTCGTGATCCGGACGGCAATTTGCTCGAGTTCATTATCTATCCCGATGCCTGAGCGCGTTCCATAACTCAATACGGGTTCGACAACACTTTTCCAATAACAGAAATTACACACGGGAGGCGTAGCGCCATGCGCGAAGTCATGATTGGCGGCACCGGGATGACCCGGTTCGGCAAATACCCGGATGCCAGTATCCGCAGTCTGGTCACCGAGGCGCTCGGCGAAGCACTGGCGGATGCGAAAGCCACGGCCGCCGATGTGGAAACCATTTTTTTCGGCAATGCGGCGGCGGGGCTGTTGACCGGCCAGGAGATGATCACCGGGCAGGTCGCCCTGCGCGAGCGGGCTCTGGCAAGCCGATCATCAATATCGAGAACGCCTGCGCCTCGGCGTCCAGCGCCGCGCATCTCGCCCGGTTGTCGGTAGCGTCCGGGCAGGCCGAGGTCGCCCTCGCCATTGGCGCCGAGAAAATGACCCATCGCGGCAAGAATGTCTCCTTCCGCGCCCTGGCCGCCGCCATGGATCTGGAAGAAATCCGCGCCGAAACCGGCTCCGACGATCCGCTCACCGCGGCGAGTGCGCCGGGGCGTTCGGGATTTATGGATATCTACGCGGCCAAGGCACGCAAATACATGGCGCAGACCGGCGCCACGGTGGAAGACTTCGCGCGGGTCGCGGCCAAGAGTCACCATTTCGGCTCGCTCAATCCCAAGGCGCAATTCCAGGGCGGGATGTCCTTCGAAGCCGTCGCGGCCAGTCGCACCATCGTCGAGCCACTGAAACTGGCGATGTGTTCACCCATCGGCGACGGCGCTGCCGTGCTGGTGTTCTGTTCCGCCGACTTTGCCGCCGGCGCGGCCTGGATGCTGTGCGCTGCCACCATCACGCTGGTGTCCGGACTGCCGGGCGGGGCGAGCTGCAATGCGCGCGCCTCCGCGAAAGCCTATGCCATGGCGGGCGTCGGCCCGGAGGACATCGACGTGGTTGAATTGCACGACGCCGCATCGCCCGCCGAGCTGATCTATGTCGAAGAATTGGGATTGTGTCGGCCGGGCGGGGGCCTGCAAATGCTTCATGACGGTCAGCTCGAACTGGGCGGACGCATCCCGGTCAACACCAGTGGCGGCCTGGTGGCCAAAGGCCATCCTGTCGGCGCCACCGGCTGCGCCCAGATCATCGAGATCGCCGACCAGTTGCGGGGTCGCTGCGGCGCCCGCCAGGTGGAAGGCGCGCGGGTCGGCATGGCACAGAACGGCGGCGGCTGGATCGACGACGATACCGCCGCGACGACCCTGACCATCCTCACCCGTTGACATTCAAATCATCACAGGAGAGCACCATGAAAACCCTCGATCAGCGCGTGAAAATACTGGAAGACAAGGACGAAATCCGCGAACTCACCGCGCGCTATTGCTACGCCGTGGTGGCCCAGGACGGCGCTGCGCTGCTGGATATGTTCGCGAGCGATGGCGAGTTCCATATGGGCACATCTTCCTGGCGCGGCCAGGCCGAACTCAGCAAGCTGTACAAGGAGCAGGTGGGCGCCATCGGTCCCAAGCCGTTCATCCAGAATCATGTCATCCAGGTCAACGGGGATACCGCCACCGGCAACTGCGCGGTGGAGATTAGGGTGATCGAGAAAGGCGAATCGGTCACCGCGTGCGGCCATTACGATGACAACTATCGGCGCGTGAATGGCAAGTGGAGGTTGGCAGCTGGTTTTCCATCTCTACCACTGGGCCAAACTGTCGGAAGGCTGGGCGGGCAAGACGACGGGGCCGTCGCTCAAATGACGTACGGCACAGCAACAGTTCCACGCACTATTGACACAGTCGAGAGTATAGATCGCATGTCCATTTATGATCAGGTCGTGACAGGTTTTTCCCGCTCGCTGCAAAACCTTGCAGTGGTACTGGACAAGGCGGATCAGCACGCGAAAGCGAACAAATACGAAATGGCCGCTTTGCTGGATGCGAGGCTGTATCCGGACATGTTTCCCTGCAAGCGTCAAATTCAGCTCGCGACGGATTTTGCCAAGGGATCGGCGGGGCGTCCTGGCCGGTGCCGAAGTCCCGACTTGGGAAGATACGGAAAACACCTGCGCGGAATTACACGCCCGGTTGAAGAAGGCGATGGTTTTCCTGGCCACGTTGCAGCCTGAGTAATTCGCGGATGCGCCGACCCGAGCCATCGAAATCAAAAGCCCGGTCGGCACCTTCAATTTCACCGGCAGCGTTTCTCTTTGCAATGGGCCGTGCCAAACTTTTATTTCCATGTGACCACGGCGTACAACCTGTTGCGGCATAACGGCGTTCCCATCGGCAAGTTCGATTTCCTGGGCAACCTGTAAGCCAAAACGGTGGCCACAGACCTCAGCTGATTTCGCGCGCGGCGGGCTTGTAGTCGATGTGCTGTATCGCGGGAGTGGGGTCAGGCCGTTCGGCGCGGCCTGACGCTGGTGCGCTGAGCCACTCTCAGCCGAACCCACAAGTTCGCATAATGTATATTATGTCAAATAAACCATGGCCGTGCCAAAATGGCCTGCTGCATGGTTGGAAACATTCGCCCCAAGTGCTTCCTGCGGGCGCATGGCCTAGAATGCACGCTCCTGTCAATCTCGATGAACCCTCGCATGCGCCTTTTCTGCCGGCTCGGTCTCCTGAGCCTGTTTATCGTCTGTTCCGCAACCGCGCTGGAACCCCTGGCACCGGATACCGAGCAACGCGCCAGTATCCGCGAAATCCTCCACAAACTGGACAAACGCCACTACCGTCACCTCAGCCTTGACGACACTTTTTCGTCAGAGCTGCTTGATCTCTATCTGAAACGCCTCGACCCCACCAGAACTTACGTGCTCGCCAGCGACATCGCCGAATTCGAGGGTTGGCGCAACCGGCTCGACGACGAGTTGCGCGCGGGCGATCTCGATCTGGGGTTTCGTATTTTCAACAAATTCCGGGAGCGGCTTATTGCCCGCCTGGAAGCGAATGTCGCCCTACTTGAGAGCGACGCCAAATTCGACTTCTACGCCGACGAATCCCTGCCCATCGACACTGATACCCGCGCCTGGTTCAAGGACGCCGCAGAGGCGGACGATTACTGGCGCCGCCGTCTGAAGGACGGCATGCTCGAAGTGACCATGTCGGGCAAGGACGCAAAAGCAGCGCGCGAAGCTGCTGGTCAAGCGTTACAAGAGCCAGCTGCATCGTGCCAGTCAGCAGCAGTCGCACGATGCGTTTGAACTCTACGCCAATGCTGTCGCCGGGATGTACGACCCGCACACGTCCTACATGGACCCGCGCAGCTGGAGAATTTCAGATCAGCATGTCCCTGTCCCCCGGAGGAATCGGCGCCGTGCTGCAAGCGGAGAACGAATACACAAGATCGTTCGCGTCGTCCGGCGGTCCGGCCGACAAGCAGGGTCGCCTGCGCGCCGGGGATCGAATCACCGGTGTCGCGCAGGGTATGGATGGCGAAATGGTCGATGTCATCGGCTAAGTCTGGACGATGTGGTCGATCTCATTCGCGGTAAAAAGGACTCTCAGGTTCGACTTGACATACTCCCCTCAACTTCAGGCCCTGCGGGGAGTTCCTATTCGGTCACCATAGTAAGAGATCAGGTAAAACTCGAGGAGTAGCGGCCCGCGCGGGAAGTCATAACCGTGCCGGCGAAAACGAAGGTACGCGGGAATCATCACCTGCCCACGTTTTGCCTATGGTTTTCGAAGCGTACCGCAACCGGGATAACAACTTCCGCAGCACCACTCGCGATGTCTGCAAACATCCTGCAAACGTTTCGCACTGAAACGACGGACGGGATCATTCTCGACTGCACAACAACGGTGCGACTCCTCTGAGAAGCCACGGCCCTCACCGATCTTTCATCGATCCTGGCCCGGTAGTCCAGATTCGGCACGCCAACGGGAAAGTGTCGCTGGATCAGATGGCGAAACATCCGGGCTGCTTATCGAGGGCCACTGGTGGTCCTGATCAACCGCCTGAGCGCATCCGCCTCGGAAATTTTCGCCGGCGCCATCGGGACTATGGGCGGGTTGATCGTCGGAACCCAGACCTTTGGCAAGGCACCGTGCGGGTGATGACGCCGCTCAGAAACAGGGGTCAGCCTAAACTGACCGAACTAAGTTCCACCGCGTATCCGGGGACAGCACGCAAGAACGCGTATCGCCTGATATCGTCCCGTCGCTCTACGATGTGAAGGAAATCGGCGACGGAAGTCAGGATCGTGTCCTGCGCTGGGATCGCATCAGACAAGCCGATCATGACACATACAAGAATGTCGATGGTCTGGTTACGCCCGTCCCAGCGTCACGATCCCGTGTCGTCACCGATGCCGACTGGCGCTATCTGCTCGACGCTGAAATTGCCGAACAGAACCGCGCATCAAGGAACTGCGGTTGAAACGCGCCGAACGCGAACGACTCGACCACGAACGCAAGTTGCCTGTTCGATCTCGCCAATGCCCAGCGCAAGGCCAAGGGACGAGCCACCCCAGAAAGATCTGGCACGCCCGGCGCAAGGAACTAAGACGCTTGAGGGTGAGCCGGAAGATGAAGGCGATCCGCCCTCCCCGCCAAGCCCAAGATCGATCTGACACACGACCCCCTGTTAAAGGAGACCGGTAATATTCCGGCGATTACGTCGCCCTGTTGACCAAGCGGCGTGAAAAGCTCGCCGAAATCATGGTGGTCCTAACTCTGTGGTAACACTGTTTTAACATCAATGGAATACGTGCAAGACCCTACCAGTTAGAGGAAGTCATAACCGGCACGCGCCGACGGATTGACCAGAAACCATATCGCGGATTTTCCAGTTTCCGCTTCGAGGATATCCGCTCGGCTACCAAAAGCGCCTACCACGGGCAGAAAGGTCACTACGGCGTCGCCTTGCTCTTCCGCACCCCGCCTGTCGCCAGTTTCGCGGATTCCTGGGACGGCGAGGATCTACAGCGCCGCCCGGTCATGTCATTTGCGCCCGGCGGAGCCATCCATTCAACGCGTACTTTCCCGGGTAGGCGAGCCGCGCACACCCACAAAAGTTTCCCGCCAAGGCGGCGTTTTACCGTGACATGCCGGCGATGCTGCAACGCGAGCACCTCCTCACCGACCGCGTCGTGGTCATGGGCGACATGAACGTCGCGCCGCGCGATATCGAGGACGCGATTGGCGAAGACAACCACGTGTTGCTGGCTGGCGACGGGCAAATGCTGCTTTCGCCCGAGGAGCGCGAATGGTACGCGGCGCTTACGGTCTGAGATCCAGCGACATTTTCCGCAAACGCCACGGCCAATTGGCGAGGAAGTCTACAGCTGGTTTGACTACCGCAGCCGGGGCTTTGAACAGGAACTGCCGCGCGGCCTGCGGATCGACTTCATCCTCGCGAGCGAGAAGAATCGCGCCTGACTGGAAGACAGCGGGATCGATCTCGCCATCCGCGCCATGGAACGGCTGTCGGATCATTGCCCGATCTGGGCAGTTCAGTCTCTGACATCAGTGCAGTCAACCGTCAGCCCCGGAGCCCGTTGTTGTAGCAGTCACTGGACCCACCAATGGTGACTCAAGAAGACCTCCAATGAAAACATCACTGACACTGTTTGCCATACGGTTGCCTCTGTTTGCTTCACAAGTGAATCCTCGTTTGCGGGTAACGATCATCAGCAAGAACAGCGTGCTGGGATCGTGACTCAGACACAATACCGCGGCGGAAGATCACTCACTACCGACTATCGCGGCCAGCAAAGCTACCCACCAGTTATTAATACCCAAGGCTGACTGATACCACTTACCATCGTCACCATGACGTACGTCACGTTCGTTACTATCGACCTTCGCACCGTCACTACGATCGCAGCCATCATCATGACCACCACGACCTGATAGCGATTATCGGCAGCGCGATTCTGGTGAATGAAATACTTGACCACTGATCAGGAAGATTCCAGGAACAAACCGGGTGTCGCGACGTGTCGGAGATTCTGAGCACTGTGCTGGCCAACACTCCCGCTTCCGGCGCGGTCTTTTTTTTTTTCGTTCGTCGTTGCAACGCTCACTCTTCATCCAGCGACCGACGAAGCGCTCTGACCCTGGGCAGGACGCCATGTTGAAGATGGTTCGACACTATCGCCACAAGCCCTTCCGATTGGCTGTTTTATCGCATCCTGGGCAATCGTATCAACGACAGTTTTCGTAATGCGCAAAAACCCATCGCCGCCTGTTTGGCTGGCTCGGCGGCGCTGCAACCGAAGACGAGAGGATGCGGATCCCGGAACAAATCGCCGATCCCGCCCGCGATCCGCCGGTGGAGCGCTTGAACAGTGCCGGTTGCTTCGAACGTGTGGTCGGCCAGTCGTTCGCCGACAGCGCGAAGCCTCTCGGTGCTGCGCTGGGAAGCGACCCTCCACCGAACACACCGCGCACGTCAGCGGCCGTGTACCTTGCAGCGTTAAACCCACTATTTCCGGGCGCCGCAGAATCTCCGAGAAAGCTGGAGTGAATTTCGACCATGAACGAACAGGAAACGCCGCCGGCAGGATGGATCTGCGGTCGCTTCGGGCCGACCTCGACCCAAGCCACCGCACGTCGTCTCGCTGATATCCGGCGCGCGGCATTTGCGGAGCCTGCGCTATGCGTCCGGTCGCCGGAGCTGGCTGCCCCCGCCGTCGGCATGGCGATCGCCGCCGCGTCGGCATCTGGGCACTGGGTCCGCATATGCTGGTGACCCTGATCCCATGGGCGGCAGCACCCAACCCGGCATGGATGCGGCGGAATTGTATGACCAGTCCGATTTCTACTCCGCTGGCCGACACCGACCTTGACGCCGCCAAAGGATGAAGCGATGCACGCTCAACCGCGCCAACGCAGCCCTGCCGACCGATTCGGCTGGCCGCGATTCTGCCCGTTGGCGTTGCTTGCCCGCCGCGCCGTTATGCGCGGCCGCCAACCTCTTTCCTTCGTGTGCCCAGAACTGATCTTCAACTGGCAGAACGCGCGATGACGATGGTCGCCAGTGGCAGGCGATGGAAAGTCCTATCACGAGCGTCGCGGCCACCAATCCGACAACTGCTGGAACAATCTGACAACAGCGCCGGCATATCGAAGACCGCCGGCGTCGTTTCGAAGCCCCGCCCCTGTAGGCCGAAATGGCAACGCCTGCGGTTGAAACGCGTGAGCGTTTCCTGCACCCGCCACCTGAGGATCGCGAGCGGCTGCGGCAACGCTGGCAGCAGATGAGCCCGGAAGACTGGAAAGGCCAGCGCGATTGCGAGTCCCATCGCGATTGAATACCGGCGCGATTCGGCCGATGCGGTCGGCAGCGGTCGCCCCGCCGCTACGGCTGATGCTGGCTGTTTCCACCTCTGTTGCTCGCCGGCTGTGCCTACCAGCCAGCACTTCGGCCGTCAACTTCCGGCACCACCGGCCGCCTCGCAGAGTCTGGCGCAAACCATAGAGCGCGAAAATGACCCCTGTGCAGCGGCTCGCGTGCGCCATTGGTTCGCGCCGATCGAGCAAGGCAAATCCGCGCCTGACACGGAGCGCCTCCGCCTCGCCAACAATTTTTCAATGACGCCCGTTTCACTACAGCGGGGAAGTCTGGCGACAGCAGGACTACTGGGGCCACGCCGGTCGAATTCCTGATCTGGGATGCCGGCGATTATGAGGAATTCGCCATCGCCAAATACTTTACCCCTTACGCGGATGGGCATCGTGGACAGCGCATTGCGGGTCACCTACGTCAAGGCGCTCTCGTTCGACCAGCCACACATGGTGCTCGCCTGGTACGAAACCCCGGACGCCGACCCCCTGGTCCTCGACAATATCGAGCCGCACATTCTCCCCGCCAGCCAGCGGCCGGATCTGAATCCCGCCCACAGCTTCAACGGGTCGATCTCGAAGCTGGCGCAATCGCCGTCAGCAGGTCCGATCGGGGACGCGGCCACCCTCTCCCACTGGCGGCAATTGCGGGAAAGACCTGCCCGTGCAGCCCACCGGGTCGTAAGGGGTAGATACGACGGCGGGTGCGGGCCGCTCGCCCGCCCATGGAAAGCGTCGCAACATCGTAGGCCGGATAAGCCGCAGGCGCATCCGGCAAGCAGCGCATCCGCCGCAACCCCCACCTGACTCGGTCGCGGGCCGTCCTGCGCGAGGATTTACACCGGGGTGGGCATCGCAGGGTGCACTGCGCCTACTCCGCCCTCAGCCGCCTTCATTAATAAATCCTGCTGCCGGGGCGTGACGGACTTTGGATACGTCCTAACGATCCTCTCGGTAGAAGCACAGGCGCAGCATACATAGATGGTTGTCCTTTGAAGTTCGTAGCGCATTTCGTAATGTCCTACGAGAATCCGCTGCACATCACGCGGCGCAAATTCAAACAGAAGGTCTGCCCATGCGCGGGTGGGTCAACATGATGGCTGGCGTTGGGGTCAATGCCTGCACAGTACGCGCGGCGGTCATTTGTTCATCAGCATTGTGAACTCACACAGTCCCGCCAGATCGGCGAGCGCCTTGCTGGTCCACTTCAGTTCCATCACTGCGGCAGGGGCAGTGGCTCATCGGTGTCGAAATGCCATTGGCCCACGCCTGCACGATCTGGTGGTCGACCGCGCGCCAGCGTCCACGCCAATCAACAACGCCTCCGGCCAGGCGGCTGTGCCTTTCCTCCAGATCGATCCACGCCGCCAGCGCCTGCTTCATGATCCAGCCACGGGACCGCTCCAGACGGAGGGCCATCTGGTCGATCTTTTTCCGCCAATGACAGCGGAACATGCGCGGTCAGCACTCGTTTCGGTTTGCGCCATAGCGGATCTCCGGATGATCTACTTCGATTTCAGGTTAATCGATTTCAAGTTAATCGTAATGATTGGGTCTAGTACCGGGCGTATCGTCGATGTGAGCACCATCGGTTACCCTCCGATCCTCGACAATATCGAACCCCGCATCCTGCCCGCCGGGAAGCGGCCGGACCTGACGCCGGCGTGCAGCTTCAACGGCTCGGACTCTGGCTGGCGAGCTGCGCTTACCCGCCCTACGCAACAGTCGGCATCGTAGGCCGGATAAGCTGCAGGCGCAGGTAATCCACCCATCCGGCAAGCAGCGCATAATGATCAACTACAAAACCCGCCGCAGCTTGCACCGCGGCGGGGCAGAATCCCCTGACCCGAACCAGGAGGATCCCGGACCACCCTGCCATTGGTCATCAGGCCGTTTAGGTCTGTCGTCACACCCTGCAGCACGATGGTCTGAGTGCC
>JADJET010000003.1 GCA_016708925.1 Gammaproteobacteria bacterium
GCGTGTTCATCAACCAGCGCGTGTGCGAGGGCTGCGGTGACTGCGGTGTGCAGTCGAACTGCCTCGCGGTGGTGCCGGTGGAAACCCCACTCGGCCGCAAGCGTGCCATCGACCAGAGCGCCTGCAATAAAGATTACTCCTGCCTGAAAGGGTTTTGCCCGAGCTTCGTCAGCATTCACGGCGGCAGCCTGCGTCGTCTCCACGGCAGCAACGCCGATGCCGACTTCCCCGCGCTGCCGGAACCACAAGTCCCCGCACTCACCGCGCCCTTCAGCGTATTGCTGCCCGGGGTCGGCGGCATGGGTGTGCTCACCATCGGCGCAGTGATGGGGATGGCGGCCCACCTCGAAGGTCGCGGCGCCCTGGTGATGACCCAGACCGGATTGGCGCAAAAGTTCGGCGCGGTGACCGCGCACCTGCGCATCGCGCCGCGCCAGGAAGACATCCACGCCCACTGCATTCCCCAGGGTGGCGCCGATCTGCTGCTCGGCGCGGATCTGGTGGTGGCCTCAGGCCGCGAGGCACTGGCGCGGCTGGCGCCCGGCGCGGTCGCGGTGGTGAACAGCCATGAATCTCCGACGGCGGATTTCACCCACGATCCCGACGCCGCCTTTCCCGGCGGCGACATGGAAGCGGCGCTGCGCGGGGCCACCGCCGCGTGTCACTTCGTCGATGCCTCGGCACTGGCATCGGCGCTGATGGGCGATGCCATCGCGGCTAATTTCTTCCTGCTGGGCTACGCCTGGCAGCGCGGACTGGTGCCGCTCGCCGCCAGCGCGCTCACCGACGCGATCCGTCTCAACGCGGTAGCGGTGAAGCAGAATCTGAAAGCGTTTCTGTGGGGCCGCCGCTACGCCGCCGATCCCGCGCGGGTGCGGCGCAGCGCCGGCGTGGAGGAAATGGATTACGCGCCGCCACCGCAGACCCTGGACGAACTGATCGCCGAGCGCGAACGCCTGCTGGCCAACTATCAGGATGCGCGTTATGGCGCGCGCTATCGGGCGCTGGTGGCACGCGTGCGCGCAGCCGAAGCGCCTCTGGGCGACGCCGATTTCCCGCTCACCACAGCGGTGGCGCGTTACTACCACAAGCTGCTCGCCTACAAGGACGAGTACGAAGTCGCGCGGTTTTACACCGATGGCGAATTCAAGGCCGAACTGGAACGTCAGTTCGAAGGCGACTACCGGCTGAGTCTGCATCTGGCGCCACCGCTGCTCGCGCGCCGCGATCCCGATACCGGGCGCCTGCAGAAACGCGAGTTCGGCGCCTGGATCCTGTCCGCGTTCCAGGTCCTCGCGAAATTCCGCTTTCTGCGCGGCACGCCGTTCGATCCGTTCGGCTACACCGCCGAGCGCCGCATGGAACGGCAGGTGATTGCGGATTACGAGGCGCGCATCGCGGAGCTGATCGCCGACCTCGATACCGATAACCACAGCCTCGCGGTAGAAATCGCCGGCCTGCCCGAATTCATCCGCGGTTTCGGCCATGTCAAGGAGACCAATCTCGTCAGCGTGCGGCGGCGCGAGGTGGAACTGGTGCGCCGCTTTCATGCGCGCGACAGAGCGGTGGTGCGGGTCCAGCCGGCGCCGGCCACTCTCGACTGAGGGAACAACGCCGCTGGCCGGGTCGGGAAGCCTCAGCGGTATTGATCATTCCCGCCAAAGCCTGCCCCCGAATACGGCAGTTGGAGAATCGGAATCCACACGCAAATGTGGATTGTGTCTCCGGCGCCGAGTATCACCGTACTTTCAGCCCCATGGTGTTGGCGATCAGGTTGCGCAGCATCTGTGAACTGCCGGCGGCAATGGTCGTGCTGCGCGCATCGCGATAGTGCCGCTGCATGTCGTACTCCATCATGTAGGAATAGCCGCCCAGGATCTGCATGCCCTGGTTGGCTACCTCGACAAAGGTCTCCGAGCCGAACAGTTTCGCCTCGGTGACTTCCCGCAACGCAGGCTCGCCCTTGGCGACCTTGGCGGCTGCGCGCAGCATCAGCATGCGGGACGCATCCACTCGGGTCTGCATGTCGGCGAGCATATGGGCGATGGCCTGGAATTCGCCAATGGGCCTGCCAAACTGTTTTCGTTCCTTGGCGTAGGCCAGTGCCTGATCAACCACGGTTTGCGCGTTACCGACGTAACCGGCGGAAGTCACGATACGCTCGAACAGCAATCCCGAAAGCATGCAGTTCCAGCCGCCATTGACCGCCCCGATACGCTGGGCGTCGCTGATTCGCACGTTGTCGAAAAAGACCTCATTGAGTCCCAGCATGTTGGCGCCAAAGGTACGCAGCCGGCGTGTCTCGACCCCGGGGGTGTCGTTGGGAACCAGGAATGCGGTGATGCCTTTTTGATAGGGCGCTTCGAGATCGGTTTTGCAGTAGAGCGTGATGACATTGTTCCTGGCGTCGGCGGCAGTGGAGAACACCTTCTGGCCATTGATGACCCAGTCGTTACCGTCGCGCGTCGCAAGGGTTCGCATGTTGCCCGCATCCGATCCCGCATCGGGCTCGGTCATCGAGATCGACATGCGGATTTCGCCTTTGATCAATCTCGGCAGCCAGATCCTTTTTTGTTCTTCATTACCGTTGTTCAACAGCGACAGGCCGCTGAACACCGACAGGCCGTAGGCTTCAAGAAAGCTGTAGGCTTTGCGTCCCAGCTCCTCGCCCACCAGGGCCATGTCGATGACATTGCCGCCGAAGCCGCCGTAGCTCTCCGGGAACGGCAGGCCGATCAACCCCATCGCTACCCAGGCTTCATAAACTTCGTAGGGGTAGAGGCCATTTTCATCGTGTTCCCGGATGTATTCGGGCGTCGCTGCGGTGTCCATCATGCGGCGCAGATTGTCGAGCAGGATGCTTTGTTCCTCGGTGTAATCGAAGTTCATGATTGACTTCCTGGAAGGTGGATAGAAGTGTGTAAGCGGGCATCTGGGCGGGGCAACGGATTGCCATGGCCGCCGCGCGGTCGGTTGCGGTTATCGATCCTGCCATTGGCGTTTAGCTTGAGCCCGGCACCTGAATCCGCGGTGAAGCTACGGTCACTAAACGCATTTGCCGGTGGCCGGTCAGGCAGCACGAGGCGCGGGAAAGCGGATGCGCTTGACCATACAGCGGTTTTCAGGAGGGTCCAGATGTCTCCTGCAACAATGTCTCCTGCAACAACCGGAAGACCGCGTGGGTCTGATCGAAAATCAAGGTCAGGTAAGCAGGGAATGAGGAAACGGTCCGAAGATTTTCCCAAGGCAGAAAGCGGGATGATGGCCGAAGGGATTTTCAGCGTTCCGGCACCGGGGCGTTTGTAGCCCTTCACGCGCCCCTGCTACACTCGAAGCGCCGCGTTCCGGCGCGATCACTTCACCATCACCACATCAACAAGAACCAAAGGAGCACCCTGATGCAAAACTTCTTTCTGATCGGCAAGCTGGCCACGCTGGGATTCTGGGTTCTGCCGCTGCTGGCGCTGGTCGGCGTCTTTGCGCCGCCGTGGGACTATCGGCTGCTCGCCATCGCATTCGTGGTGCTCCTCGCCCATCTCGGCGAGCTGGTGTTCGTACACGGCAAGCTCCGCACCGCCGGCCGCGCGGAAACCCTGGATATCGTTATGGTGCTCCTGGTGGGGCTGTTCCACTGGGTGCCGATTCTCCGCAAGTCCTGAGCGAACGACCGTCCCGAGGCTCCCGCCATGTTCGATAGCGAAACGGCGCTCCAGGAAATCCGCACCCGCGGCTACACGCTGCTGCCGGATTTTCTGGGCGGCGGGCGTCTCGACCGGGTGCGGGCCGTGCTCGCGCGCGAGCTGGGCGCGTACCGGGGTCGCAACAACTTCGAGGGCCAGGCCACCGAACGTGTCTACACGCTGGTGGCGCGGGATCCGGTGTTTCGGGAGATTATCGAGGACGGCCGGGTGATGGCCCTGTGCGATACCTTTCTCGAACCCAATTACCTGCTCACCGGCAGTCTTGCGATCTGCATCCATCCCGGCGAGACGCCCCAACCCTGGCACAACGACGACGCGTTCTATCCGATACCGCGCCCGCGCCCCATGGTGAGTTTGTCGACCATCGTCGCAGTGGACGATTTCACCGCCGAAAATGGCTGCACCGAAGTGATCCCGGCCAGTCATCTGTGGAGCGATGCCGAGATCGGCGGCGATTATCGGGATGGTGATCGCGAATCCGACCCCGACTTCGCCGCGCGCATGGCGGACAGATCGGTTCCGGTGGAAATGCCGGCGGGAACCTGCGTGGTGTTTGCCGGCAACCTGCTGCACCGCGGCGGCGCCAATCGCAGCCCGGCGCCGCGCCGCGCGTTCTCGATCCAGTACTGCCAGCCCTGGGCCAGAACCCAGGAGAACTATTTTCTCGCGGTGCCGCCGGAACAGGCCGCCGCCATGAGTCCGCGCATTCAGTCCCTGCTGGGCTACTCCATCCACCGGCCCTTCATGGGACATGTGGCGGGCCGGCATCCCCTCAAGACGCTGTCGCCGGGCGCTTCCATGGCGGATCCCTGCTGACCGCAGGCCATTCAGTGCAGTGAATTTC
The DNA here is from genome assembly GCA_016708925.1 of Gammaproteobacteria bacterium. Taxonomy (GTDB): domain Bacteria; phylum Pseudomonadota; class Gammaproteobacteria; order Pseudomonadales; family Porticoccaceae; genus JAGPUQ01. Next base: position 4,546 of record JADJET010000003.1, read on the forward strand.
CCGGCGGTGGCGCAGTCAATGCCTCCGCGAAGCTCTTGCAATCAGGCGTCCGTTCCGGGCGCGGGGCTCCGGCCCGGTACTTCCGGTTTCGCGCCAGACGGCACTGTATCGAGACAAAAGCCATGAATCGGCGCAACCGCATCAACCTCGCGCTCACCGCGATCATCCTGGTGATTCTCCTTGCCGCCTGGGGCTATCGGGCGCTGCGTGGCTCGAGCGCTCCGGAACTGTCCACAGCGCCGGTGGAACGCGCCGATCTCGAAGAGACCATCACCGCCCAGGGCAAGCTGGAGCCCAAGGAATACGTCATCGTCGGCGCCCAGGTCTCCGGGCAATTGAGCAAGCTCCACGTCGCCATCGGCGACCGGGTCGAAACCGGCCAGCTGATCGCCGAGATCGACCCGCGCATCCTGGAGGCGCGGGTGGCCGCGGATCGTGCCCGGCTGGCGGCGCTCGAGGCCCAGCTCGCCGAACAGCGCGCCCAGATCACCTACGCCGCCCAGGTGCTGGCGCGCAACCGCGAGCTGATCGGCCTGCGCGCGGTCAGCCAGGAAGCGCTGGAGGAGAGCGAATCGGCACTGGCCGTGGCGCAGGCGCGAGCCACCTCGCTGGCAGCGCAGATCGACGAGGCGCGCTCGACGCTGTTCGGCGACGAGACCAACCTCGGCTACACCCGGATCCTGGCGCCGATGAGCGGCACCGTGGTCAGCCAGACCGCCCGCGAGGGCCAGACCCTCAACGCCAACCAGCTGGCTCCGGAGATCCTCCAGATCGCCGATCTGGGAACCATGACGGTACGCGCCCAGGTCGCCGAAGCCGACATCCCCCGCATCCGGCCCGGCATGCCGGTGTACTTCACCATCCTGGGCGCGCTGGAGCGGCGCTGGCGCGCCGAGGTGCGGCAGATCCTGCCCTCGCCGGAACTGATCAACGACGTGGTGCTCTACAACGTCCTGGCCGACGTCGACAACCGCGGTGGCGAGCTGATGAACGGCATGACCACGCAGATGTTCTTCATTGTGGCCCGCGCCGAGCAGGTGCCCAGCATTCCCACGGTCGCCCTGGGACGGCGACTGCCCGAGCAGGATGACGCTGGCGAGGCCTACGAGATCGAACGCTGCCGGGCCGCGGGCTGTGCGCCGGCCACGGTACAGATCGGCATCATGACCCGCGCCCGCAGCGAGGTCCGCGCCGGCCTGGAACCCGGCGACCAGGTGCTGCTGCCGGTGGCGGGTGGCGCCTCCGCGGCGGGTCGGCCGCGCCGGCTGCTGTTCTGACGATGGCGGTGCCATTGCTGGAGCTGCGTGACATCGGTCGCTATTTCCGCGCCGGGGATACCGAAGTGCGCGCCCTGGATGGGGTCTCGCTGACCATTCACCACGGCGAGTTCGTCGCCATCATGGGGGCGTCGGGCTCGGGCAAGAGCACGCTGATGAATGTCATCGGCTGCCTCGATCGTGCCGACACCGGCAGCTATCGCATCGGCGGCCGGGCGGTGGCCGAGCTCGACGACGACGCGCTCGCCGCGCTGCGCCGCGACACCTTCGGCTTCGTATTCCAGCGCTACCATCTGCTCCCCGGCGAAAGCGCGCTGGAAAACGTGGAGATGCCGGCGCTCTATGCCGGCGTCCCCCGCGCCGAGCGCGCCCGACGCGCCACCGTCCTGCTCGCGCGTCTGGGGCTCGCCGACCGAATCCGGCATCGGCCCAGCCAGCTCTCCGGCGGCCAGCAGCAGCGGGTCGCCATCGCCCGGGCATTGATCAACGATCCGCCGGTGATCCTGGCGGACGAACCCACCGGCGCCCTCGACAGCCACAGCAGCGCCGAGTTGATGGCGCTCCTCACCGAGCTGAACCGCGAGGGCCGCACCCTGGTGGTGATCACCCACGACCCCGAGGTCGCGGCCCACGCCCACCGGGTGGTGCGCATCGCCGACGGCCGCATCCTCGACGACCAGCCCGCCCCGGCGGCGACCCCGGAGCCGGCCGCCGGCACCGCGCCGGTCGGCCCCGGGAACGTGCTTCCGGAACTGGGCGAAGCCGTCAAGGTGGCGCTGCGTTCCCTGCGGGTCAACCTGCTGCGCACCGCCCTGACCCTGCTCGGCATCGTGATCGGCGTGGCCTCGGTGATCGCCATGCTGGCGGTCGGCGAAGGGAGCCGCCGCGATATCATCGAACAGATCAGCGCCATGGGCACCAACCTGCTGGTAGTGCGGCCGGGCGCGCCCGGCATCCGCGGCGGCGGCGACGTGGTCACCCTGACCCCCGCCGACGCCGAAGCCCTCGCCGCACTGCCCGATGTCGCCCGGGTGCTGCCCACGCGCAGTGCACGCTACACGGTGCGCGCCGGCGCGGTGGACTACGCGACCACCATCCAGGGCGTGGGGTCGGAGCTGCCGATGCTGCGCAACTGGCCGGTGCTGCGGGGCGGCTTTTTCACCGTCCGCGACCAGCGCAGCCATGCGCCGGTAGCGGTGCTCGGCCAGACCGTGGCGCGGCTGCTGTTTCCGGGCGGCACCGATCCGGTGGGACAACTCGTGCTGATCCGCAACGTGCCTTTCGAGGTCATCGGCATCATGGCCGAAAAGGGCGCCTCCACCTGGGGCACCGATCAGGACGACGTGGTCTTCGTACCCCTCGCCACTGGTCAGGTCCGCCTGTTCGGCGGCAACTACCTCAACGACATCACCATCGAGGTCACCACCGCCGAACGTGGCGATGCCGTGCAGGCCGCCGCCGAGACATTGCTCCGGCAGCGCCACCGCGCCGAGGACTTCAGCATCCGCAACATGGCGTCGATGCTGGCGATGGTGGACCGTACCCAGGCCACCCTCAGCCTGCTGCTGGGTTCGGTGGCGGCGATCTCGCTGCTGGTCGGCGGCATCGGGGTGATGAACATCATGCTGGTCAGCGTCACCGAGCGCACCCGTGAGATCGGCATCCGCCGCGCCGCCGGCGCCCGCATGCGCGACATCCTGCTCCAGTTCAACACCGAGGCGATGGTGATCTGCACCCTGGGGGGACTGACCGGCCTGGCGTTGGGCTACCTGATCAGCTTCGCCCTGCGCGGCGCCGGCCTGGCAGTCGCCTTCACCGCCGCGCCGGCACTGCTCGCCTTCGCCAGCGCGGTGGCCACCGGACTGGTGTTCGGCCACCTGCCGGCGCGCAAGGCCGCGCGCCTCGATCCCGTGGTGGCACTGAGTGCGGAATAGCCCGAACTCCTGGCTGCTGGCCGCGCTGCTGCTGGCCGGCTGCAGCCTGGCCCCGGAGCCGGCGCCGCCGCCGGGGCCGATCCCGGAGACCTGGGCGCAGGCCGAAACCAGCACCACACCGCTGCCGGCGGCCTGGTGGCGGACTTTCGGCAGCCCGGACATCGACGCCCTGGTGGAGGGCGCGCTGGCCGCCAATCGGGACCTGGCCGCCGCCCTGGCGCGCATCGAACAGGCCCGCGCCGGTGTCCGCATTGTCGGCGCCGGCCTGTGGCCGCGCATCGACGCTGCCGGCACCGCCACCGACACCCGGCAGAGCGGCAGCGGTACCCTGACCGCCATCACCGGGCCCGGAACCACCCGCATCGGCAGCGACTCCGGCACCAGCTACCACGGCCAGCTGCAGGTCGCCTACGAGGTCGACCTGTTCGGGCGGGTGCGCGCCGGCCGCGACGCCGCCCGCGATCGCCTGTCCGCCTCCGCGTTCGACCACCAGGCCCTGCGCCTGATCACCGCCGCCGAGGTAGTGCAGACCGCGCTCGAGCTGGCCGCCACCGAACGCCGCCTGGAGCTGGCCGCCGCCAATCTGGACAACGCCCGCGCCCTGCTGGCGTTGCTCGACGCCCGCCTGGCGGCGGGGCGCAGCGCCGCCCTCGAGCGCGACCAGCAACGCGGCGCGGTCGCCGGCCTGGAAGCCGAGATCGCCACACTGGGGGAGAGCCGTGCCCAACAGCGCCACCGCCTGGCCGTACTCAGCGGCGCCCCCAGTCCGGATTTCACGCCGCCGGTGCCGCAGTGGGCTCAGCTCCGCCTGCCCGAGGTGCGCCCCATGGTGCCCGCGGCACTGCTGTCCCAGCGCCCCGATCTGCGCCGCGCCGAGGCCGAACTGGCGGCCGCCGGCGCCGATCTGGGGGCGGCCCGTGCCGCCCTCTACCCCAGCCTCGAGATCAGCTGGGATCGCGCCTGGACCGATCGCTCCAGCGCCACCCTCACCAATCTCGGCGCCAGCCTGCTGGCGCCGATCTTTCGCGGCGGCGCGCTGCGCGGCGAGGTGGCGCGCAGCGCCGCGCAGCGCCGGGAACTGGCCGCCACCTATCACCAGGCGGTGCTGACCGCCTTCGGCGAGGTCAGCGACGCCCTCGCCGCCCAGCGCCAGAGTGCCTTGCGCGGTGCCGCGCTGGACCGCGCGGCGGCTGCGGCGCGCGACGCTTACGCGAGCGCCCGCGCGCGGTTTGATGCCGGCGCGGTGGACTACCAGATTCTGCTCGACGTGCAGCGCAGCCAGATACAGGCCGAGGATGCGGCGGCCAACGGCCGGCTGGACCGCTTCACCGCGGTGATCTCCCTGTATCGGGCGCTGGGCGGGAGTGATCTGCCCTGAGTCGCGTATGCGATCGGAATGCGAACGCGGCATCCGGTACAGTAATTGCTGTCGACTCGGAAGAAATACGCTGTCGGAACCTCTGTCGCTCATGAACGTCGCCGTGGCCCCGTCCGTCGCAGGTCCGCCCATTGCCGCCGATCAGGGCTGGCGCGCACGCCTCGAACTGGGTTTCGCCCGGCGCGAGGAACGCACGGCCATGGTGCGCAACCGCAACCTCGGTCCCCTGCGCGTGCAGCGGCCGTTCTATCCCGCGCCCGATGAATGTCAGGTCTATGTGCTGCATCCCCCGGGTGGACTGGTCGCGGGCGACCGGCTCGATCTCCACATCGACTGCGGCGTGGACGCACGGGTGCTGCTGACCACGCCGGGCGCCGGACGCGTGTACAGAGGCGGGGAAGCGCAGCGTCCGCAGACCTTTGCGGTTCACCTTCGGGTCGCTGCCGGCGCCCACTGCGAATGGCTGCCGCAGGAAAATATCCTGTTCGACGGCGCCTGGGCGGAGAATCGCGTGCGCGTCGATCTTGCACCCGGCGCGCACTACACCGGTTGGGACATCACCTGCCTCGGCCGTCCCGCCGCCGGCGAGACCTTCACGCGCGGCCGGCTCGACCAGCGCCTTTGGCTGTGGCGCAACGATCAGCCGCTGCTCGGCGAGCGCACCCGCATAGGCGGCGGAAATCCCCAGCTCAGCGCGCCCTGGGGGCTCGCCGGCCGGCCTGTGTTCGGCAGTCTGGTGACGACTCTGCGCCACCCCCGCGCCGTCGGACGCCTGCGCGAAGTGCTTGCCGGCACCGGGTCGGGCGACCTGCTCGCCGCAGTGACCGAGTTGCCGGAATTACTGATCGTGCGCGCCCGCGCCGGTTGCGCCACCCGGCTGCGCGGGCTGTTCATTGCCCTCTGGCAGGAGTTGCGCCGGCTCCAGTACGACACCGAACCCGCGACCCCGCGCATCTGGGCCACCTGATTTTTTCGTTCATTGTTCTGGCTGCACGCGCTCGATAAAGGAGACCCCATGGAACTGACCCCGCGCGGACGTCATGGAAGGCGTACCGGAGATGATCCCCGACGTGCAAGTGGAAGCCACCTTTCCCGACGGCACCAAGCTGGTGACCGTGCATCAGCCGATGCATTTGAAAACGGATCCGACGGAGCCTCCAGGCGCTAATCCATTTCGCACGGCTCCACGCCCTCGTCAGCGCCCGGCTTGATCGATTGGGCAGCCCTTGCAGCTGAAATTCCCCTACGCCATGACGGCGTTGACCCTGCTCATGTTTACACCCTGTTAACACGGCGGGACGATTTTTTATCAGCCTTTTTACGGGTTCGTGCGTATATTCCCCTGTCGGGTGCGAGATGGGAGAGTGCGATGGATGTCATCTGGTTACTGGTTGCAGGGGGTTTGTTTGGTCTGACCGCGGGGCTCGCAGTCGGCTGCGCTCTCCTGCCGGGAGCGGCGCCATGAGCCTGATCTATTTGGTCGGCGGCGTCGTGGCGGTCGGCTTGCTGGGCTACTTGGTCTACGCCCTGATCCGCGCGGAGGACTTCTGAATGACCATCCAGTCCTGGCTGTTGCTGCTGGCTTTTCTCGTCGTGCTGTTCGCGACGGTGAAGCCGCTGGGCCTGTACATGGCCCAGCTCATGGAAGCGCCGCGCTGGCAGCCGCTGGCGCGGCTCGAAGTCGGCGCGTTCCGGCTGTGCGGCATCGGGCGTGAGGAAATGAGCTGGCGCCAGTACGCCCCGGCAGTGCTGGTCTTCAGCCTGGTCGGATTCATCGTGGTGTACGCCTTGCAGCGCCTGCAATTCTGGCTGCCGCTGAATCCACAGCTGATGCCGAATGTCACGGCGGATTCGAGTTTCAACACCGCCATCAGCTTCGTCACCAACACCAACTGGCAGGGCTACGGCGGTGAGGCGACCATGAGCTATCTGACGCAGATGCTCGGGCTCGGGGTGCAGAACTTCGTATCGGCTGCGGCGGGTATCGCCGTGGTGTTCGCGTTGATCCGCGGTTTCGCGCGCCATTCCGTGCAGACCATTGGCAACTTCTGGGCCGACCTGTACCGCACCACCGTCTACCTTCTGCTGCCGTTGTCGTTCGTCCTTGCGCTGGTATTGGTCAGCCAGGGCGTGATCCAGAACTTCTCCGCATACCAGGAAGTCAGCACGCTCGAAGCGGTGACCTACGAGGCGCCGAAGCTCGACGCGGCCGGGCAGCCGGTGACGGACGCCGCGGGTAATGCCGTCACCGAAACCGTCGCCACGAGCACCCAGACCCTGCCCATGGGGCCGGCTGCCTCGCAGATCGCCATCAAGCAGCTGGGCACCAACGGCGGCGGCTTTTTCAATGTCAACTCCGCGCACCCGTTCGAGAATCCGACGCCGCTGTCCAATTTCCTGGAGCTGCTGGCGATCCTGCTGATTCCGGCCGCGCTCTGCTACACCTTCGGCAAGGCCGTGGGCGACACCCGGCAGGGCTGGGCAGTGCTGGCGGCGATGACGGTGATCTTTGTCGGCGCCGCCATCGCCACGATGACCTTCGAGCAACAAGGCAACCCATTGTTGGCCACGCCGGGGGTAGATCAGACCGCGAGCGCGCTGCAATCGGGCGGCAACATGGAAGGCAAGGAAACGCGCCACGGCATCGGCGCCTCGGCCCTGTGGGCGACCGCCACCACCGCCGCCTCCAACGGCTCGGTCAACTCCATGCACGACTCGTATACGCCGCTGGGCGGCCTGGTGCCGATGCTGCTGATGCAACTGGGCGAGGTGGTGTTCGGCGGCGTCGGCTCGGGCCTGTACGGCATGCTGGTGTTCGCGCTCATGGCGGTGTTCGTTGCCGGCCTGATGATCGGGCGCACCCCCGAATACCTGGGCAAGAAGATCGAGGCCTTCGACATGAAGATGGTCTCCATCGCCATTCTTATGACGCCCGCCCTGGTGCTGCTCGGCACCGCGCTTGCGGTGACGACGACCGGCGGCAAGGCCACCCTTTTCAATCCGGGGGCGCACGGCTTCTCGGAAGCGCTGTATGCCTTCTCGTCCGCCGCCAACAACAACGGCAGCGCCTTTGCGGGCCTGGGCGCCAACACCCCTTTCTATAACGGCTGGCTCGGTGTCGCCATGTGGTTCGGGCGCTTCGCCGTGATCGTGCCGGTGTTGGCGATCGCCGGCTCGCTCGCCGCCAAAAAACGGCTGGCACAGGGGCCGGGCACCATGCCCACTCACGGGCCGCTGTTCGTCGGCCTGCTGGTCGGCACCGTGCTGCTGGTAGCCGCGCTGACCTATGTCCCGGCGCTGGCGCTGGGGCCGGCGGTCGAGCACCTGATCCTTTGGACCGGACACTGAGGCGGCCGACATGACCCCTGCCAACCAACGTTCCATGTTCGACCCTTCGCTGCTGCTGCCGGCACTGGTTGGGGCATTGCGCAAGCTTGATCCGCGCGTGCAATGGCGCAATCCCGTGATGTTCGTGGTGTACGTCGGCAGCCTGTTTACCACCGGTTTGTGGCTGCAGGCGCTCGGCGGTCAGGGCGAAGAGCCGGCCTGGTTCATCGGCACGGTCACGCTTTGGCTGTGGTTCACGGTGCTGTTCGCCAACTTCGCCGAGGCGCTCGCCGAGGGCCGCAGCAAGGCGCAGGCCGCCGCGCTGCGCGGCGCCAAGCAAAGCGTGATCGCCCGGAAGCTGCGCGAGCCGCGCTACGGTGCCGACTGGGAGCCGGTGCCCGGCACGGCGCTGCGACGCGGCGATGTGGTGCTGGTCGAGGCCGGCGACATGATTCCGGCCGACGGCGAGGTGATCGAGGGCGTGGCCGCGGTGGACGAGAGCGCCATCACCGGCGAGTCGGCGCCGGTGATCCGCGAGTCGGGCGGCGATTTCTCGGCAGTGACCGGCGGCACCAAGGTGCTGTCGGACTGGATCGTGGCGCGCGTCACCGCCAATCCCGGCGAAACCTTCGTCGACCGCATGATCGCGCTGGTCGAGGGTGCCAAGCGCCAGAAAACGCCCAACGAGATCGCGCTCACCATCCTGCTGCTGGCGCTGACGCTGATCTTTCTGCTGGCGACCGTGACGCTGCTGCCCTATTCGCTGTTTGCAGTGGCATCCGCCGGAGCCGGCCAGCCGGTGACCGTGACCGCGCTGGTGGCGCTGCTGGTGTGCCTGATTCCGACCACCATCGGCGCGTTGCTGTCGGCCATCGGCATCGCCGGCATGAGCCGCATGCTGCAGGCCAACGTCATCGCCACCTCCGGCCGCGCGGTGGAGGCGGCCGGCGACGTGGACGTGCTGCTGCTCGACAAGACCGGCACCATCACGCTGGGCAACCGCCAGGCGGCGGCCTTTCTGCCGGTGCCGGGCGTGACCGAACAGCAATTGGCCGATGCCGCCCAACTCGCCTCGCTGGCCGATGAAACGCCGGAGGGCCGCAGCATCGTGGTGCTGGCCAAGCAGCGCTTCAACCTGCGCGAGCGCAACCTGCACGAACTGGGCGCGACCTTCGTGCCGTTCTCGGCGCAAACGCGCATGAGCGGCGTCAATCTCGATGGCCGGCAGATCCGCAAGGGCGCGGGCGAGGCGATCCGCAGCTACGTCGAAGCCGCCGGTGGCCGTTTTCCTGACGAGGCGCGCGGGATTGCCGACACCGTGGCTCGCCGCGGCAGCACGCCGCTGGTGGTGGCCGACGGCACCCGCGTGCTGGGCGTCATCGAGCTCAAGGACATCGTCAAGGGCGGTATCAAGGAGCGCTTTGTCGAGCTGCGGCGCATGGGCATCAAGACGGTGATGATCACCGGCGACAACCGGCTGACCGCTGCCGCCATCGCCGCCGAGGCCGGGGGTCGATGACTTTCTGGCCGAGGCCACGCCGGAGGCCAAGCTGAAGATGATCCGCCAGTACCAGAGCGAAGGCCGGCTGGTGGCGATGACCGGCGACGGCACCAACGACGCCCCGGCGCTGGCGCAGGCCGACGTCGCGGTGGCCATGAACACCGGCACGCAGGCGGCCAAGGAGGCCGGCAACATGGTCGATCTCGATTCCAACCCGACCAAGCTCATCGAAGTGGTCGAGACCGGCAAGCAGATGCTGATGACCCGCGGCGCGCTCACCACTTTCAGCATCGCCAACGATCTGGCCAAGTACTTCGCCATCATCCCGGCCATGTTCGTGGCGGTTTACCCGCAGCTCGGTGCGCTCAATGTCATGGGACTGGCCAGCCCCATGTCGGCGATCCTGTCGGCGGTGATCTTCAACGCCCTGATCATCGTCGCGCTGATCCCGCTGGCGCTCAAAGGCATTGCCTACCGGCCCCAGGGCGCGGCGGTGGTGCTGCGGCGCAATCTGGCGATCTACGGCCTGGGCGGCATCCTGGTGCCGTTCGTCGGCATCAAAGTCATCGACCTGGCGCTGACGGCGCTGGGTCTGGTGTAAGGAGCTCGGTCATGAAATCCCTGTTACGTCCCGCCCTCTCGCTATTCGCGCTGCTGAGCGTGCTCACTGGCTTGATCTATCCGCTCGCAGTCACCGGTATCGGCCAGCTGATGTTTGCGCAGACGGCCAATGGGTCGATCCTGGCGGTGGACGGCCGACCGGTCGGCTCCGCGCTGATCGGCCAGTCCTTCACCGCTGCGCAGCACTTTTGGGGCCGCCCGTCCGCCACCGGACCGTTTCCTTACAACGCCGCCGTGTCGAGTGGCTCCAATCTCGGGCCGCTCAACCCAGCACTGGCCGAGGCGGTCAAGGCACGCCTGGAGGCGCTCAAGGCCGCCGATCCGGGCAACGACAACCCAGTGCCGGTGGACCTGATGACCGCATCCGGCAGTGGTCTCGATCCCGATATCTCGCTCGCCGCCGCGTACTACCAGGCCCCTCGCGTGGCGAACGCGCGGGGCCTGCCGGTCGAGCAGGTCCGGGCGCTGATCGGGCAACAGGCCGCACGGCCCTGGCTCGGCATCCTCGGCGAACCGCGGGTGAACGTGCTCAGGCTTAATCTGGCGCTGGATGGCCGCGAGGTGCAGCCGCTTGACTGACGTTTCGAACCGCGACCGACCCGATCCGGATGCCCTGCTGCGGCAGGTGACGGCGGACGAGGCCGCCGCCCGGCGCGGCAAGCTGAAGATCTTCTTCGGCGCCTCGCCCGGCGTGGGCAAGACCTACGCCATGCTCGCCGCCGCGGGCCAGGCGCGTGCGCAGGGCGTGGACGTCGTGGTGGGCCTGGTCGAGACCCATGGCCGGCAAGAAACCGAAGCCCTGCTTGCCGGCCTCGAACTGCTGCCGCGCAAGCCGGTTGAACACCGCGGCCGCGCGCTGACCGAATTCGATCTTGACGCCGCCCTCGCCCGTCGCCCGGCGCTGCTGCTGGTGGACGAACTTGCCCACACCAACGCGCCCGGCTGCCGGCACCCCAAGCGCTGGCAGGACGTGGAGGAGCTGCTCGCCGCCGGCATCGATGTCTGGACCACGCTCAACGTGCAGCACCTGGAGAGCCTGAACGACGTGGTCGGCGGCATCACCGGCGTGCGGGTGTGGGAGACCGTGGCCGACCGGGTGTTCGACGCCGCCGACGAGGTGGCGCTGGTGGATCTGACCCCGGACGATCTGCTGAGCCGCCTGAAGGAGGGCAAGGTCTACCTGCCCGAGCAGGCGGAAAGGGCTGCCGAGCATTTCTTTCGCCGCGGCAATCTCATTGCGCTGCGCGAGCTGGCGCTGCGGCGCACCGCCGAGCGGGTCGATGCGCAGATGCAGGGCGCGCGCCTGGCCGAGCCCGGCAGCCGGGTGTGGGCCACCACCGAATCACTGCTGGTGTGTCTCGGGCCGAGCGACACCGACGGCAAACTGGTGCGCACCGCGGCGCGCCTGGCGCGTCGGCTGGATGCCCGCTGGCATGTGGTGTATGTCGAAACGGCGCGCTTGAAGCAGCTGACCGAAGCGCGCCGGCTGGCCATTCTCAATGCCCTCAAGGTGGCCCAGGACATGGGCGCGGAAACCGCGGTGTTGACGGCGTCGGATGTGGTCGATGCGACGCTCGGCTACGCTCGCGAGCGCAACCTGAGCAAAATCATGATCGGCCGCGAGGGGCAACCGCAGCGATCCTGGCCGGGGCAGTTCTGGCGCGGGCGATTCATGCGCCGCCTGGGAGCGCAGGCGCCCGACATCGACTTGATCGCAGTGGCCCGTGGCAAGGACAGTCGCCACCAGCGATGGCGACGGCGGAAGCAGGCCACTTCGTTCATGTCCCCAGCGGCCCAGCCGGTCTGGCCACGTTATCTCGGCGCGGCGCTGTCGTGCGTGGGCATTGCAGTGCTCACGATGCCGCTGTTGAACCGCCTGGATCTCGCCAATATCGTCATGCTGTTCCTGCTCGGGGTGGTCCTGGTGGCCTTCCGCTGGGGGCGCGGACCTGCGGTGCTGGCGGCGATTTTGTCGGTTGCCGTATTCGATTTCTTCTTTGTACCACCGCGACTGACCTTCGCGGTGCGCGACGCTGAATATCTGCTGACTTTCGCAGTGATGCTGATCGTCGGGCTGATTACCGGCCACCTCACTGCCCTCCTGCGGTACCAGGTGCAGGTAGCCCGCGCCGGCGAGGGGCGTGCCCGCGGCCTCGGTGAATTGGCGAAAGCACTGTCCTCGGCGCTGATCGAGGCTCAGGTGGTCGAGATCAGTGATCGCTTTGTGCAAGGGATCTTTCGCGGCAAAGCGGCGATGCTGCTGCCCGATGCGGCGGACCGACTGCAAGAGTTGGTCGAGCACGACACCGTGCCTGCCTACGACCTGGCAGTGGCGCAGTGGTGCCACGACCAGAACCAGCCCGCTGGCGCCGGCACCGACACGCTGCCGGCCAGTGCGCAATTTTATCTGCCGCTGAAAGCGCCGATGCGGGTGCGTGGCGTACTGGTGATCGAACCGGACAATCCACGCCTGCTGCTGATTCCCGAGCAGCGGCGGTTGCTGGATACCTTCGCGGCGCTGGTCGCGATCGCCCTCGAACGCATCCATTTCGTGGCGGTGGCCCAGGACACGCTGATCAGGATGGAGTCGGAGCGTCTGCGCAGCTCGCTGCTGGCGGCCCTGTCGCACGACTTGCGCACGCCGCTGACGGCGCTGGTGGGTCTCGCCGATACCCTCAGCATGCAGCTGGCGGGCGCGCAGGCGTCAGAGCGTGAAGCCGCGACCGCCATCCGCGACCAGGCCCTGCGCACCAGTCGGTTGGTGGACAACCTGCTGGAGATGGCGCGCCTGCAGTCCGGCACCGTCAAGCCACGCCAAGACTGGTTGGCCCTGGAAGAGATCGTCGGCGGAGCGATCAAGGCACTGGAGCCGTCCCTGTCCAGACACCCGCTGCAAACCGATCTGCCGGCCGATCTGCCGCTGGTGCGGGGCGATGCTGTGATGCTGGAGCGGGTGCTAGTCAACCTGTTTGACAATGCGATCAAGTACACACCGTCCGGCACGGCGCTGGGCATCACCGCCCGCGCGCAGGGCGACGCACTGGAAGTGGCAGTGTGGGACGAGGGCCCCGGTCTGCCGCTTGGTCAGGAACAACTGATCTTTGAGCGCTTCACCCGCGGCCGGCGCGAATCGATCGTGCCCGGCTTGGGTCTGGGTCTTGCCATCTGTCAGGCCATCGTCGACGCCCATGGCGGGCGCATACGTGTCGAAAATTCGCCAGGCGGTGGCGCCCGCTTCGTGTTTACATTGCCGCTGGCACCACCGCCGGTGGTACCCGACGAAGAGCGCGGCCCGACGCCGCCGGGAGCGCAACCATCGACGGCAACGCGTTGATCGTCGAAGACGACCCGGTCATTCGCCAGTTCGTGCGCCGCGCACTGGAGGGCGCGGGTTTGCGCGTGTCCGAGGCAGCGACGCTGGCGCGTGGTCTGATAGAGGCCGGAACGCGTAAACCCGATCTCGTGATCCTCGATCTGGGCTTGCCCGATGGCGATGGACTCGACTTCATCACCGCACTGCGCGTCTGGAGTCCGGTGCCGGTGATCGTGCTGTCGGCGCGGGTCGAGGAAACCGACAAGGTGGCGGCCCTAGATATCGGCGCGGACGACTACCTCACCAAGCCTTTCGGCGTCGCCGAGCTGCTGGCCCGGGTGCGGGTGGCGCTGCGCCGCAGCCGGACGGGCGAGGGCGGCGAACCTGTGCTGTACCTGGGCGATGTGACAGTGGATCTGGCGCAGCGCCGGATCACGCGCGAGGGGCAGGACATTCACCTGACGCAGACCGAATATCGCCTGCTGTCGGTGCTACTGGGTCATCCCGGCAAGGTGCTCACCCAGCGCCACCTGCTGCGCGAAGTGTGGGGCCCGGCCGCCGCGGAACACAGCCACTATCTGCGCATCTACATGGCACGACTGCGCCACAAGCTGGAAGCCGACCCCGCACGGCCGCGTTATCTGCTCACTGAGACCGGCATCGGCTATCGCTATGCGCCGGTGTAAAACCGCGCTTTGCTCCAGTATAGGCTTTTCCTGGTATAGGGATTGCTTATCATGTGGCCAGACACGCGTATCCAGGCACGACGTGAACCTCCCCACCCGCAGTTCCGGCTGACACCGGGTTTCGCTGAGGTGATCCCGTGCCCTGTGAACGCGCCCTGTGACGATCGCCTGCGCGAAGCGCTTGTCGGCACCGGGTCGGGCGACCTGCTCGCCGCAGTGACCGAGTTGCCGGAATTACGCCTCTTTTGAATTTTGAGTGGGTAATGGGGCGTTACGGGGTGGCCCGGGGCTGTGGGTCAAGGGCGGGCGAAGCCCGGCGGAGCGGACCCTTGAGGCGCAGCCCCGTGAGATACGCTGTCCCATGGCTGGATGCAGCGGGGTTGTGCATCCAGCCATGGAGACATGGGCGGCGAGAGGGCCGCCGCGCTGGAGAGGTAGGATGCTCGTCCCTGAGAAACCGGGGTGACCGCAACATGACCGCCAAGCTGTTCGAAGCCGCCCTGGGCATTACGTCCCCCTGGTACATCAAAGGCGTCGATTTCGACGCTGCCCAGAAGTCGTTGACCATCGCGGTCGATTTCGTCGCCGGCAGCCGCTTTGCCGTGCCCGGCATCGAGGGCGCCCACCCGGCCCACGACACCGTGACCAAGCGCTATCGGCATCTGAACTTCTTCCAACACGAGTGCCATCTGGAAGTCCGCGTGCCGCGAGTGCGGCTGCCCGACGGCGGCATTCGCCAGGTCGAACCCGACTGGTCCGGCCGGCTGGCCGGCTTCACGCTGCTCTTCGAGGCGCTGATCATGACCCTGTGCCGGGAAATGACCTTCGCGGCCGTGGCCCGGCTGGTGAATCTCTCCGGCATCAGGTGGTGGCCATCTGCAAGCGCTACGTCGATCTGGGCGTGGCGCAGGCCGACTTCTCCGCCGTCAAGCGTCTGGCGGCGGATGAGACCTCGAAGGCCCGCGGCCATGACTACATCACCACGGTCGCCGATGCTGACGAGCGCCGGGTGCTGTTCGTCACCGAGGGCCGGGGGCTGGAGACGATCCAGGCCTTTGCCGCCGACTTTACCGCCCACGGCGGCAATCCTGAGGCCGTGGCGTCCATTTCCATCGACATGTCGCCCGCCTTCATCAAGGGCGTGACCAAGCATCTGCCCAATGCCCAGATCACCTTCGACAAGTTCCACGTCATCGCCCACGCCAGTACCGCCGTCGACAAGACTCGGCGCATCGAACAGCGGACTGATCCGAGCCTCAAGGGGTTGCGCTGGAAGCTTCTGAAGGACCGGGCGGACGGGCGCCGGCGGCCCGCGCCGACCTCGATGCGCTGATCGCCCAGGTGACGACCAAGCGCACCGCCCGGGCTTGGCTTTACAAGGAGCCGTTGCGCGAGATCCCGGAGCGCAAGCAGATCAATGTCAGTGCGCGCCATGCTCCGGCAATGGGCGACCAATGTGATGCGCTCCAAGGTCGAGCCGATGAAAGAGGTCGCCGAGGATGATCCGCCGTCACATCGAGGGCATCGTCGCCCTGACCCAGACCCGCCAGACCAACGGCTTCCTTGAAGCCATTAACGGCCTCTTCCAGGCCGCAAAGCGCAAGGCGCGCGGCTATGGCAATTTCTCCACCATCCGCACAGTGGTCTTCCTGCTTGCCGGCAAGCTCGACTTCAGCAAGATCAACCCGCATGCCGCTTAACCCACTCGAAATTCAAAAGACCCGGAATTACTGATCGTGCGCGCCCGCGCCGGTTGCGCCACCCGGCTGCGCGGACTGTTCATTACCTTGTGGCAGGAGTTGCGCCGGCTCCAGTACGACACCGAACCCGCGACCCCGCGCATCTGGGCCACCTGATTTTTTTTGCGTTCATTGTTCTGGCTGCACGCGCTCGATAAAGGAGACTCCATGGAACTGACCCCCCGCGAAAAAGACAAGCTGCTGCTGTTCACCGCCGCCCTGCTCGCCGAACGGCGCAAGGCCCGCGGCGTGAAGCTGAACTACCCGGAAGCCGTGGCGTTCATCAGCGCCGCGATCCTGGAAGGTGCCCGCGACGGCCGCACGGTGGCCGAGATGATGGATTACGGCCGCACCCTGCTCACGCGCGCGGACGTGATGGAAGGCGTGCCGGAGATGATCCCCGACGTGCAGGTGGAAGCCACCTTTCCCGACGGCACCAAGCTGATCACCGTCCACGACCCGATCATCTGATCGTTTCAAGCGTCCCGCGTTGCACCCGCAACACAAAACCCGCGAACGCGAGTGCGTTGGATCGGTAGCGTCACTGTTGATGGAAAAAGCGGCCGGCCCGTGTGGGTCACTGGCCTGCGCGCGCGGGTATTGTAATGTTGACCTGAGCATTGGACTCGATAGTGCCCGTCAGGCGTTACGTGCAATACGTCAATCGCACCTACCAGCGCAGCGGCACCCTATGGGAAGGACGGTTCCGATCATGTATGACGCAGGAGGACGCCTACCTGCTCACCTGTCAGCGCTACATCGAACTGAATCCGGTGCGGGCGGACATGGTGTCGCACCCGGCTGATTATCGTTGGTCGAGCTATCGGGCCAATGCGCAGGGGGAAGCCGATCCTGTGGTGACGCCGCATCCGCTGTACACAGCGCTCGGCGCGGATGCGAGCGCCCCGGTTGGCGGCTTACCGCGAGCTGTTTCGTTATGAACTGGAGCCAGGTCTGGTGGATGAAATCCGGCGGACGACGAACGGGAATTTCGCGCTTGGCAACGAACGCTTTGCAGCGCAGGTATCATCGGCACTGGGAAGACGTGCGGCCCAAGGAAATCCGGACGGCCACGGCAAAGGCCAGAACCGGACTCCGGAGTGTTGTTCGACGACCCGAACTGTAGTCTGCCCCCTGTTTCCGCGTGCAATTCCTGTGAACACCAGATTCAGCTATAACTTGAGAGGGGAGATCTATGGCACGGTTTGAGCTGGTTGAACAAAAAGAGGAATGGGGCTGTGGCGTTGCATGCGTTGCATCATTCCTCGGCGTTCCGTACGAGGAGGCTCGCGCTCTACTCCGCAAGCAAAAGAATGGAAAGACAGTTAGAGCCGAACCCAAGGGACTTGAGCTCCATCACATTGCATTAGCCCTTCAAGAGCAAGGATACAGAGTCATAGCGGACTGGAAAGAGGCGGATGAATATCCGCAGGGGACTATTGTCTGCATTTCCGGCAAGAAGCCTTATGACGGAGACCACTACATATTGAAGACTCGAAAGGGCTGGATGGACCCATGGCATAACATAGGCTTAAAAGAGCCTTGCAAGGCCGACTTCAGGCGTGACTATCCAGAAGGGACTGAGTTTTTGGTGGCCCTTGTTCCAATGGCTGCTGGCTAACACTTCCTGCGAAATGGGCAGAAGTTGTATCTCGTCGACTACCAAGGCAACCGGGTGCAAAAATTTTCCGTGGTTATCTCTGGCGGCGATGCGATCTACAACAGTCAGCGGTACTCAATGAGCAACCTTGCTCAGGAACTGCTTGCCAGCGTTGGCTTCAGAAGCAATTCTGTTCGCGGGCCGGCTCATTGGGTTACGGACGACGGGAAATCAATCAAAGACATCTGGCAGCAATATCTTGACCAGAACGCCAAGAAGTGAAATCGCCGCCCAATCCATCACTCCACCGGACGCTGCGCGATAAAGCCGCGCAGCGCCGGTAAATTCAAACGTTGGCCAAAGGTCCGGCGGTGGGCAACTGCGCCGCCACCCGCTCGATATTGCCTTGATGGGCCACCAACATGGCGGCGAGTTCGGCATGCAGGTCGGCGTCGCGGACCGTCGGCAGCAGGCTCTCGAGTTTGCGCACCACCCAGGCCTGGCCGCGGTTGAGGAAGGCGAGCCGCGCCGGGATCCTGGCGATCGCCATCGCCTTGTCGTGGAACGCACCGGTGTTCGGTGACGGGGTACCCTGCAGGCGGCGGATGGCCCGGGTAAGCACGCCGCACCAACGGGCTTCGTCACGATGGATCGCCATCACCAGCGGCTTGAGGTCGGTGTCACCCGCCAACTGCGCGACCGTGCGCAATGCCACGCGCGCGCCGGCGCGTTCCGCCTCCAGCAGTTCGTTCAGGGCGGCAAGCAGTTCCTCGCGGCCGGCGTAGCCCATGTAGCGATCGTCCGCCTCGTGCGCGAAACAGGCCGGCGAGGCCGCTTGCCCGTGTTCCGGTGGCGGCTCGGTCCCGGCCGTAAGGCGGGCAGCCGCTTCATCCGCGATTGCCCGCAGGCGATCCGCCGCGCCCACGATGGCGTTCACCCGGCCCACGCCCTGGCCGGCATAGAGCGCCATCGCTTCGAACTCGCCCATCGAGCGCAGCGGCGAGTCGGTGCTGAACAGATGAATGGGGCGGCCGTCCTCATCGCCGATCACCGTGCGCGTGTCGGGCCTGCGTCCCACCGCCAGCACCGCCAGCAGCGGCAGGCCGCCGTGGGCCAGCGCTTCCAGCCATCGGCGCGGGGCGAGCGGCGCCGGCAGATGCAGGCCGCGCTCGGTAAAAAACGGAATCACCCGCCCGCCCACCACGGCGATGACGGCCCCGATCAGCCACAGCGCCGCCCACACCGCCCGTCGCAGCAGGTCGAAATCCCCCGCCGCCAGCGCGTGCAGCGCCACGGCGTCGACCAGCGTCAACAGCAGCAGCAAGCCGACCAGCGGATAGTTGCGCCCCAGCTGCCAGCCCAGGCGCGCCGCCACCACCGGCAGGAAGGCCAGTTCCAGCGCCACCAGCAGCGGCCACGGCAACCCCGGCCACAGCCAGCCGACCCGCGCCGCCAGCCACAGCGCGAACAGTGCTGCCAGCGGCCGGCCGCGCAGGCCGGGCGAGCCGGTCCAGGCCTGCACGGCAGTCAGCAAAAAACCGGCAATCACGGCCGTCACGAAGCCAAACGGCATCTCGTGCATGTGCCAGGCCAGCCAGCCGCCGCGCGGCGCAAAGCCCGGTACCAGGCCCAGATAGGCCG
This sequence comes from Gammaproteobacteria bacterium, assembly GCA_016708925.1. Taxonomy (GTDB): domain Bacteria; phylum Pseudomonadota; class Gammaproteobacteria; order Pseudomonadales; family Porticoccaceae; genus JAGPUQ01. The sequence continues at coordinate 23,563 of JADJET010000003.1, forward strand.
CGGCCCACAGCGCCACCGCGAGCAGCGCGAATCCGGCGCCGCCCAGAAAGAACGGCCGGAAACCCAGTCGCCACAGCGGCGCCGTGGTGGCTGGATCAGGTTGCATGTTGCCAGTCATCGCTGCCTCCGCGTTGCCCGCCGCGCCAGCACCAGGCACGCGGCGGGCTCATCGTATCGGCTCCGCTCAGGCCGCTTGCAGCGCCGCCGCCGGGCCGAAGAACTCCCAGTGCATCTGCGCCGCCGGCACGCCCAGTTCACCCAGCAGGCGTTTGGTCAGGGCCATGAACGGCGGCGGCCCGACGAAATAGGCATCCACATCACGCGGCGATGGCAGCCAGCGATTCAGCAGATCGGCGCTCAGGCGACCGTGGGCGTCGGCGGGCGTGGCGCCCTCCTCCTCGTAGCAATAAAACCGCCGCGCCTGGGCATGGCGGGCTACCAGGTCGTCCACCCAGTCCCGAAACGCATGCACCCGGCCGCTGCGCGCGAAGTGCAGGAACGTCACCGGCCGGCCCTGCTCGTGCGCCGCGTGCAGCATCGGCAACGTGGGCGTGATGCCGACACCGCCGCTGATCAGCACCAGCGGCCGGCTGCCCGGCTGCAGGACGAAGTCGCCGGCCGGCGCAAACAGCTCCAGCGTGGCGCCAGTCGCCACCGAATCGTGCAGGAAATTCGAGACCACCCCGCCCGGCTCGCGCTTGACGCTGATGCGGTAGGTCGCGCCGTTGGGCGGCGCCGACAGCGAGTAGTTGCGCCGCACCTCCTGGCCGTCGACGGTGAGTTTCAGGCCAATGTACTGGCCGGGCTGGAAGGCCATCACCGGACCGCCGTCGGCGGGCTGCAGGTACAGCGAGACGATCTCGTCGCTCTCCACCACCTTGCGCGCCACCTGGAACGCCCGGGCGCCGCGCCAGCCGCCGGGTGTCGCGGCGGCGTTCGCGTAGACACCTTCTTCGGCGCCGATCAGCAGGTCGGCAAGCTGCTGGTAGGCAGCGGCCCAGGCCGCGATGACCGCGTCGGTCGCCACCTCGGCCCCCAGCACCTCGCGAATGGCCCGCAGCAGGCAGGTGCCGACGATGGGGTACTGCTCGGGCAGCACCTGCAGGGAGACGTGCTTCTGCACGACCTGCCCGACCAGCGGGCCAAGCGCTTCCAGGTGGTCGATGTGCCGGGCGTACTGCAGGATGCCGTTGGCCAGCGCACGCGGCTGCGCGCCGCTGGCCTGGTGGGCCTGATTGAACAGCGGGCGCACCTGCGGGTACTCGTCCAGCATGATGCCGTAGAAGTGGCGGGTGAGCGCCTCGCCGCCGGCTTCGAGCAGCGGCACGGTGGCCTTGACCAGGTTGCGGTGTTGTTCGGAAAGCATATGAAAACCCTCATTTCAGGAGTCAGGGCGCATCAATTGCGCCACCTGACTCAATACATGCTTCATGCCAGAACAAAAGCCATTGAAAACAGTGAAGATTGGCGTCGATAAGTGTTAAATTGACAACCCTCAATTCATGTCTAAAACACAACATCATTGTCAAAATGACCTCATCCGCCGTACTTGCCACCTTCGTCCGGCTGATCGGGACCTTGCCCCGGGAGCTACCTCCACCGGAACGCTATCAGCACCTGCTCGGCGCCCTGCGCGAGTTATTTCCCTGCAACGCGGTCGCCCTGCTGCGCCTGGATGGCGACTGCCTGTTGCCACTGGCTGTCGATGGCCTGAGTCACGACACGCTCGGCCGGCGCTTTCGTCTGCAGGATCACCCGCGCCTGCTGACCCTGCTGCAACGGCGCGGGCCGACGCGCCTGGCGGCCGACTGCCAACTGCCCGATCCCTACGATGGCCTGGTGCAGGGTCAGACCGGACAGCTCGAAGTCCACGACTGCATGGGTTGCCCGCTGTACGTGGATGAGCATCCTGGGGCCTGCTGACGCTGGACGCGCTCGACCCGCAGGCCTTCGGTACGGTCGATCTGGACCTGCTGGAGGCCTTCGGCCGGCTGGCCAGTGTGGTCGTGGTGGTCGGCGAGCGTATCAGCAGCCTCGCCCAGCGGGCGCAGCGCGAGCAGCAGCTGGCGCGCACCCTCGCCGAGGGCCCGACGCTGCTGCGCCCGCGCGAACTGATCGGTCACAGCGCCCCCATGCGCCACCTGCGGGCTGAAATCGGGACGGTTGCCGCCACCGACCTGACGGTGCTGATCGGCGGCGAGACCGGCGTGGGCAAGGAGCTGGTGGCGCAGGCCATCCATGCCCGCTCGCGCCGTGCGCAGCAGCCGCTGATCACCCTCAACTGCGCCGCCCTGCCGGACAATCTGGTGGAAAGCGAACTGTTCGGCCACGTTCGCGGCGCCTTCACCGGCGCGGTGCGCGAGCGCTGCGGCAAGTTCGAACTGGCCGACGGCGGCACCCTGCTGCTGGACGAAATCGGCGAGCTGCCGATGCCAGTGCAGGCCAAGCTGCTGCGCGTGTTGCAAAGCGGCCAGTTGCAGCGTCTGGGCTCGGATCGTGAGCACCACGTCGACGTGCGCGTGCTGGCCGCCACCAACCAGGACCTGGCGGCGGAAGTCCGCGCCGGGCGTTTTCGCGCCGACCTGTATCACCGGTTGAGCGCCTATCCGCTCGCCGTGCCGCCGCTGCGCGAGCGCGGCCGCGACGTGCTGCTGCTGGCCGGAGGCTTCCTGGAAGAAAACCGTGTGCGCCTGGGCCTGCGCGGCCTGCGCCTGGCCGCCGATGCACAACAGGCCTTGCTGAACCAGCCCTGGCCCGGCAACGTGCGCGAACTCGAACACCTGATCAGCCGCGCGGCGGTGCGAGCACTGGCGCAACATGCGGATCATCCGCGCATCTTGACCCTGCATGCACACCATCTGGATTTGCTGCCCGCAACGCCACCGACCCCCGCCGCAGCGCCCGTCGAGCCACCGACCACCGGCATCATCCTGCGCCAGGCCGTGGATGCACTACAGTGCCGGTTGATTCATGACGCATTGGCGCGCCATGCCGGCAACAGCGCCGCCGCCGCCCGCGAACTGGGCCTGGACCGGGCCAACCTCCACCGACTGATCGGACGGCTGGGCTTGAAATAACGACGTCCGCCTTTCCAGGGCCGCGGACTGGATAAACGCGGCGCACCGGCTCAAGCGTCGGCTTTCCTGGTACGTGGATTGCCTGCCGTCATCGCGTGACGGGAAAGTCGGGCGTTGACGAGTGCGGTTTCACCGCAGACTGGCCCGCTACGGCGCGCCGGTGCGCAAGGTTTAGTCACAAAGTCGTCCCCGCGACGCAATGAATAAGGAGCACCCCATGATCCCTGGAGAACTCGACCCCGCCCCCGGCGAGCTGGAACTGAACGCCGGCCGCCCGACCCTGACGCTGGCCGTGGCCAACACCGGCGACCGGCCGATCCAGGTCGGCTCGCACTACCACTTCGCCGAGACCAACCCGGCGCTGGGTTTTGATCGCACCGCCGCGCGCGGCATGCGCCTCGACATCCCCGCCGGCACCGCGGTGCGCTTCGAGCCCGGCCAGACGCGGGACGTGACGCTCGTGGCCTATGCCGGCACGCGCGCGGTGTACGGATTCAGGGGCGAGGTGATGGGACCACTGGAGACACAATCATGAGCCGCATCGGCCGCCGCGCCTATGCGGAAATGTTCGGCCCCACCACCGGCGACCGCGTGCGCCTGGGCGACACCGAGCTGTGGATCGAGGTCGAGCGCGACTTCACCGTCTACGGCGAGGAAGTGAAGTTCGGCGGCGGCAAGGTCATCCGCGACGGCCAGGGCCAGAGCCAGGCCACCCGCGCCGCCGGCGCGCTCGACACCGTGATCACCAACGCGCTGATCCTGGACCACTGGGGCATCGTCAAGGCCGACATCGGCATTCGCGACGGGCGCATCGCCGGCATCGGCAAGGCCGGCAACCCGGACGTGCAGCCGGGCGTGACCCTGGTCATCGGCCCGGGTACCGAAGTCATCGCGGGCGAAGGACTCATCGCCACCGCCGGCGGCATCGACGCCCACATCCATTTCATCTGCCCGCAGCAGGTGGAAGAAGCCCTGATGAGCGGCATCACCACCATGCTCGGCGGCGGCACCGGGCCGGCCACCGGCACCAACGCCACCACCTGCACCCCCGGCGCCTGGCACATGGCGCGCATGCTGGAGGCGGCGGAAGGCCTCCCCATGAACCTGGGCTTTCTGGGCAAGGGCAACGCCAGCCTGCCCGGCGCGCTGATCGAACAGGTCGAAGCCGGCGCCATGGGCCTGAAACTGCACGAGGACTGGGGCACCACGCCGGCCGCCATCGACAACTGCCTGAATGTCGCCGAGCAGTACGACGTGCAGGTCGCCATCCACACCGACACGCTCAACGAATCCGGCTTCGTCGAGGACACGCTGGCCGCCTTCAAGGGCCGCACCATCCACACCTACCACACCGAAGGCGCCGGCGGCGGCCACGCGCCGGACATCATCAAGGCCTGCGGCGCGGCCAACGTGCTGCCGTCCAGCACCAACCCGACGCGGCCCTACACGGTCAACACCGTGGACGAGCACCTGGACATGCTCATGGTCTGCCACCACCTGGACCCCGGCATCGCCGAGGACGTGGCCTTCGCCGAATCGCGCATCCGCCGCGAGACCATCGCCGCCGAGGACATCCTGCATGATCTCGGCGCGTTCTCGATGATCAGCTCGGACTCGCAGGCCATGGGCCGCGTGGGCGAGGTGGTGATCCGCACCTGGCAGACCGCGCACAAGATGAAGGTGCAGCGCGGCGCGCTGGCGCCGGATTCCGACCGCGCCGACAACTTCCGCGCGCGGCGCTACATCGCCAAGTACACCATCAACCCCGCCATCAGCCACGGCATCGCCCACGAGGTCGGCTCGCTGGAAGCCGGCAAGCTGGCGGACATCGTGCTGTGGCGGCCGTCGTTTTTCGCCACCAAGCCGGCGCTGATCCTCAAGGGCGGCATGATCGCCGCCGCCCCCATGGGCGACCCCAACGCCTCCATCCCCACCCCGCAGCCGGTGCACTACCGGCCCATGTTCGGCGCCTACGGCGGCGCGATTGCCAGCACCTGCCTGACTTTCGTCTCGCAGGCCGCGCTCGCTGCCGGCGTGCCGGAGCAACTCGGCCTGCGCCGCCGCGCCGTGGCGGTGAAAAACACCCGCAACATCACCAAGCGCGACATGGTGCACAACGACTATCTGCCGGTGATGGAAGTCGATTCGCAGACCTATGAAGTGCGGGCCGATGGCCTGCTGCTGACCTGCGAGCCGGCCAGGGTGCTGCCGCTCGCGCAGCGGTATTTCTTATTTTGAGAGGGGCAGGGTACCGTGGCACAGTACGAACGACGACGCATAGGGAGGCACGGTGGATAATCTGGTCAGGTTGCCAAAGGTCGTTAATTTCAGCGCCTTCTGCGACACTGAAACCAAAGTTGTATGCCAAATGGTGTACACATTAAGTTAGCTTAGAGAAGGATTCAGATATGGGACCTCCGTCGTTAGAGCAAGACGAAACAGCGATTGGTAGTGTTCGCACGCTGCTCGGGGAGTTGGAATCACTTACACAAGACCCAGACTATGAATACTATTATCGTGGTCACTCCAATAAGAAATTCGAACTGGTTCCCTCTGTCTACCGCAATTCTGGTTGGATCAGCAATGAGCACAGAATGTTCAGAGAGTTGGTCCTGCGTTGCCCTGATGATTTTCACGAGCTAGAAACCACGTTTCAAAAGCTCGTGAAAATGCAGCATTACGCTCTACCCACTCGTTTGCTGGATATTACTGGTAATCCTTTAATAGCTCTTCTTTTTGCATGCAAGGCCGAAATTGATAAAGACGACGAAACGGGAAAGGAAAAAAAATGCAGATGGTGAGGTAATTATTTTTCGTCTGCCGAAAAAGAAATCAAATACTTTGATAGTGACACGGTGAGTGTAATTTCCAATATCAGTAAACAACCTTTTGAGTTCAAGTTCGCTGTAAGGGCTGGCGAAACTCCAGAACAATTTTCAGAGCAAGATTCGGTCAAATTGTTGGTTCATGACATACGCCAAGAAAGGTCATTATTTGAGCCAAAAATCAAATCAGAACACCTCCGGGCAGTAATCTGCGTTAAACCTTTGCTCGATAATCCGAGAATCATAAGGCAGGACGGTGCATTCTTCTTGTTTGGAGCCAACGGCAAAATCAGAATCTTCGCGAATTCCATTTTCGTACATATATAAGCCGAATAATCGTGGGTTGGTCGTAATGGCCGCAGAAAAGGGAAAATGCGAGAGCAACTAGAAGCATTAGGAATAAGTGAGGGAAAGATTTACCCTGAAATCGATTCAGTAGCCTCATGTGTAAAGAGTTCATTTGAAGAAAAAGTTAACAATAAAATCCAGAAGACGCGCAAAACGCGCCGCTGATTTAGGCGTTAAATATCACATATGCACCTCAACGAACTGTTTGTTCACACCATCAATGAAATTGGTCAGGTCATCGAAGCCCCGACTAACTACTGCATTCTCCGATCATCAGCATTGCTTCGACAGCTGTTGGTAGATGGAAATAGGCTGGTAGATGTCGTCAATCGGGATCTAAAGCTACAAATTTCGTATACTGTTTCTGACAGCACAAGAGGGGTCTGGTCTCGAGCACAAGAGGGGTCTCAAGAGGGGTCTGGTCTCGTATTGTACAAGCCGCTCTGGATGCCGGCGTACCGGAAAAACTCCGCCTGCGTCGCCGCGCCGTGTCGGTGAAAAATACCCGCAACATCACCAAGCGCGACATCGTGCTGAACGACTATCTGCCGGTGCTGGAAGTGGATTAGCAGACCTATGAAGTGCGAGCGGATGGCCTGCTGCTGACCGAATCCTTCACCCTGGGCCAATCGGCCGATCCCAGGGCCAAGCTTGGGGCCCCCTACGACACCGAGGACGAAGCCGTGGCAATTGCCAACGGCACGGTCTACGGCCTCTCGAGTGGCGTCTGGTCCGCGGACGCGAATCACGCCCGCCGCGTGGCGCGACGCATCCGTGCCGGCCAGGTGGTCATCAACGGCGGCGGATTCAACAGGATGGCGCCGTTCGGCGGCTACAAGCAGTCCGGCCACGGGCGCGAGCATGGGGCCTATGCGCTGGATGAATATTTGCAGACCAAGGCGTTGCAGATGTGGGTCGATCCCGGCTGCTGAGCCGCAGGCCCGATAACTGGAAGCCGGTACCGCAGCCGCGCTGGATGTCAGAGTCGACGGCGGTGGGAGATTTGGTGTTTAATCAGCAATGATCTGGCTCAAATCAACTCTCCTGTCGCCAACCAGTCGTTCAATGGCAAGTTGAGAGCATATTCGCCAAGCTTGGTTAATTCCCGACTGACGATTAGCAGCGAGGCGATGGCTTGAACAATGTGGGGCGCTTCTGCCCATCGACAAACCACCAAGTGACAATGCGACAATTCCTGTTGCCTGATTGTCACTAACCGGGAGATCATCATGACCAAACCAGCATCGTTGGCGGAAGCCATTGAGCAGTTGGAGAAGGAAGGCAGTACGGCAGCCAAAGAGGTGAAGGCGTTCGTCGAAAGAGATTTGCACGACATCAAGCAGGCGCTGGCGGAATTGCAGCCCTACGTGGCGGGGCTGAAATCCGGCCTCAACAAGGACGTCAAACAGGTGCAGCAACAAATCGAACATTCCGTTGAGGAGCGTCCCTGGGCGGCGATGGGTATTGTCGGATTAACCGGATTTGTTCTCGGTGTGCTGTTCGGCAGCGGGCGTAAATGAATTTACGCGGAATTGCACGCACGCTGAGTCGGCTGTTGCAGGTTTTGATGCTCAGGGCCGCGTGGGCGCAGTATAAACGCGAACGAGTACTCGCTTATCTCAGATTCCTGCGGGCCATGCGGAAGGGATCAGCGCTTTACCTCCTGGCCCTGTTTTTTCTTCAGGCGGTGGCTCTTGGTTTTTTTGGCAGTAGTGTGATCATCGTGCTTCTGGCTACCGAAGATCCCCGCACGCGATTGTGGGCTTTACTCGCCATTTTCGTGACTGCGCTGCTGGCGTCGCTGGGGGGCATCGCCTACCTGCTTTCGGAGCGCGTCTGGTTCAAAGCGTCCGGCGCGGAAAAACACGTTAAAAGCGTTCTCGAGCCCGAGCAATAGTTGAAGGCCGCCAACGGCTGACCCATGGCGCGCCAAACACCTTTGCCGCCGGTTGGCCAGCCGCCGCCGTGTCTTTGCGAAGCGACTTTTCGCCCCTGCCATCAGGCATCAGGACGCCTTCACTCCCGAATCGGTACCGGCCGCGAACCTCAAAATGTGCTTCCGGCGTACGTCCGAGGCAGAATGAGCGTGCGGGACATCATTGGGCAGGTGCCACAGCATCTCGACACCTCACCGCGAACCCGGAGCACGCCACCGTGACGAAATCCGTTTATGCAACCCTGATTCTTGCCGTCGCCGCATTGATCCTGGCCGTTGTGCTGAACCCCTCGCCCGAGCAACACCGGGAGAGGATCACGGAGGTCATCGCAAAACGCAGCCCGCTGGCCGAAGTCCTTGGCGTCGGCCAGCTGACGGCCTTCACCTCAACTTATCACTCCCTGGGCATTGCCTCCTGGACGACGGTTGGCGACCGTACCGTTTCCATCGGTGCCTTCGGGATGATTTATGTTTCGAATTAGGGCTGGGCTGGGCCGTCCCTCCGTCTTTATTTAAACGCCGGGCAAAATGTCGAGTGATATGCGCAGCCTTATTTCAACAGGCTGTTTGTAAAGCCTCCAGGAATGCGAGGCAAGATCAGGAGCCGGCTGCGCAGCGCCGGATCGTGGTGCCAGCGCCCCGCGTCCGTGCGGGTGGTGCTCAAAAATCCGCCAGGCAAGGCGCGAGAACCGAAGTTTTGTGCTTCCGGCGGGAGACTAAAAAAGCGTCGCGAGAAAGGCCAGGACTGGATCGGGAACCGGCGAGCCCTGTGGTGACGATGAACGGCACGGGTAACCTGCCCAACTTCAGCGTCGCCTCCGGTGGAAGCGCTTCGCTGATCTGCCCCCAGTGCAACCGCGAAGCATTTGCGCTGATTTACAATGCACGCTGCCGGCCACACCGGCCCCTGTCACTGTGCCAAGGTGATGTTTTCGATGTTGCTGGATAAATTCGAACCCATGTCCCGGGTGCAGGCCGAACTGGCCGCCCTCGGCATCAAGCCGTTCGGGGCCGTCACCGAGCAGTTGCTGTCCGCCACCGAAGGCGTCGTCGAGGGCCGCCGGGTGATTCTGGCCGGCACCAATAATTATCTCGGCCTGTCCTTCGATCCCCGTTGCATCGCGGCGGCGCAGGCCGCCGCCGCGCGCTGGGGTACGGGCACCACGGGTTCGCGGATGGCGAATGGAACCTTCGCCGAACATCTCGCCCTGGAAGCGGAACTGGCCGACCTCTATCGGGTGCCCCACGCCATGGTGTTCACCACCGGCTACGCCGCCACCCAGGGCCTGTGCGCCACCCTCGCCGGCCCCGGTGACGTGATCCTGCTCGATGCCGACAGTCACGCCAGCATTTACGGCGGTGCCCAGTTGAGCGGCGCCGAAGTGATCCGCTTCAAGCACAGCGACCCCGCCGACCTGGAGAAACGCCTGCGCCGCCTGGGCGAGCGCGTCGCCAACACGCTCATCGTGGTCGAGGGCATCTACAGCATGCTGGGCGACACCGCGCCGATGCGCGAGATCGCGGCGCTCAAACAGGAATACGGCGGCTTGCTGCTGGTGGACGAGGCCCATTCCCTGGGTGTACTGGGCGACCAGGGCGAAGGCGCCGCCGTGGCGGCGGGCGTCGGCGCCGCCGTGGATTTCTTCGTCGGTACCTTCAGCAAAAGCCTGGGCGCCACCGGGGGTTTTTGTGCGAGCCCGCACGCCGAACTTGAAGCGATCCGTTTTTCGACGCGCGCCTATATCTTCACCGCCTCCGCTTCGCCCTCGGTGGTGGCTTCGACGCGCGCGGCGCTGGCCATCATGCGCACCGAACCGGGCTGCGCACACGCCTCTGGGACAACGCCCGGCAACTCTACGACGGGCTCAAGGCGCTGGGCTTTCGGGTCGGCCCGAACCCGAGCCCGGTGGTCGCCGTCACCCTCACGGATCGCGACCAGGCCTTCGCCTGGTGGAGCCAACTGCTGGAAGCCGGCGTCTATGTGAACATGGTGGTGCCGCCGGCATCGCCCAGTGGCGACAGCCTGCTGCGGTGCAGCATCAGCGCCGCGCACAGCCGCGCGCAGATCGAGCAGATGCTGGCGGCCTTCGCGGCGCTGCGCACGGGTGCCGCCGGCTGATGGCGAACCCCGCGCCGCGGCCACTGACGGAAAGTCCGGCGGGTGCGGCGTATTTCACTTTTGCGCATCTGTCCGACCCGCACCTCAGCACTCCCGCTCCGCTGCCGCCCCGCGACTGGTGCAGCAAGCGCGCGCTCGGCTACCTGTCCTGGTACCGCAAACGGCGCTTCGAACACCGCGCCGAAGTGCTGGCGGCCTTGCAGCGGGACCTTGCACAGACGCGTCCCGACCACCTGGTGATCACCGGCGACCTCACCCACATCGGCCAGCCGGAGGAGTTCGCCCAGGCGCGGCGCTGGCTCGAAGCGCTCGGACCGCCGGAGCGGGTGAGCCTGGTGCCCGGCAACCACGACAGCACGGTCGCCGCGCCCTGGGGCGAGACCTATGCGCAGTGGGAGTCCTATCTGGCGACCGACGGTGAAACTGACGGCGCGGCGCGGTTCCCGAGCCTGCGTATCCGCCATGGCGTCGCCCTGATCGGACTTTCCACTGCCGTGCCGTCGCCACCCCTGCTGGCCATCGGGCGACTGGGCACCGAACAACTGGCGCGCCTTGCCGAGGTACTGACGGAGACCGGCAACCAGGGATTGTTCCGTGTCATCTATCTCCACCACGCGCCTGTCCCGGGTCAGGACAACTGGCGCAAACGCCTCGTGGATGCGCCCGCGCTCGCCGCCGTCGTCGCCCGCTGCGGCGCGGAACTGCTGCTCCACGGCCACAACCACCGCACCCGGGAATTTCAGCTGGAAACTGGCGGGCGCCCGGTCCCGGTATTCGGCGCGGCCTCAGCCTCGGCGGTGGGCGCGCATGGCGAGCCCGGCGGCTACTGCCTCTACCGGATATGGCAGGAACACGGAGATTGGCAACTGGCGCTGGAGCGGCGGCGCTACGATCACAATAGCGACAGTTTTATGGTCGCGGAGCAGCACCGGCTGTGTTGATCGACTCTCGCAACCAACGAGCACATCTAAAAATCCACTTTTCGTCGTTCCCGCGCAGTGCCTGACCGGTGAAGGCTGTGGAGCGTAGGGCGGATAAGCGTCAGCGCATCCGCCGTGATTGTGGCTCCGCTCCTGCCGTCGACCGCGTGGTTTTTCGGTGGGTGCGCTGCGCTTACCCACCCTACGATGCCTTGCCACACAGCTTCGCACGCGGGACATCTCCACGCGTAGGGCGGATAAGCGTCAGCGCATCCGCCATGATTGTGGCTCCGCTCTTGCCGTCGACCGCGTGGTTTTTCGGTGGGTGCGCTGCGCTTACCCACCTACCATGCCTTTTCACACGACCTTCGCCGCGGGCATGACGGATTTTGGAGAGCGATCAGGACTTCCGCGCCGCCGCGACGCCCGCCTGCACCAGCTCATAGTCCGACAGGGTATCGACGTCCACGGCGGCATGCGCATAGGGCAGAATCACCGCGCGAATGCGAATGTCGAGACGCCGCGACAGCCGCGACAATGCCTCGTCCAGGGGCAGCCATCCCAACCGGTAGCGGATCACGGCGCGCCAGCCCAGCAGACCGATCAGGCGCAGGGGCTTTTTGCGCTGGTTTTCGATCTGGCGCCAGAACGCCGCGATCTCGCGACCCCGGGGCGTCAGGAAAGCGAACAGGTTGCAGCCGCAGAAATCGCCATCGCGAAACCGCAGCACGGTTTTTTTCATGTCCGGAAACGCTTCGTGCACCAGCTCGTAGCGGGCCAGCCCGAGCGTCACATCGGCGTCCCGTTCCAGGCTGGCGCTGCAGAAGGTATCGACGATCTCCCCGGTGAGCAGGGGATGGTCGGCAGTGGTCAGCAGCACCGGGCGATCCGCCGGCAGCATCGCCATCGCGGTACAGGCGCTGGTGCTGGGCGTCTCTTCGGGCGGACACCAGCCGAGACTGCCCTGATCGACGGCGTCGGCGAGCGGCTGGCTGGTGCGCAGATCGGCCTCGGACGGACCGGCCAGCGTCACCCCGGACACGCGCCGGGCGGTGGCCAGCGCGGCCAGCACGCGCCGCACCATGGGCACGCCGTCGATCTCGATCAGCGCCTTGCAGCGGACGCCGGAATGATCGCGCAGTTCATCGCGGGCACTGCGGTCGCCGGCAAGCACGATGGCCGCAAAGACAGCGCCGGACACTTCTTTCAGCATGGGAGAACTACAACCATTTGCGGTAGATCCGATAGCGTTTGTAGGCGGTGCCGCCGATGGTTTCGATGATGTTGCGCATGCCGGAATTACCTTCCAGGATCCAGCTCAACTCGACATCGATGATACCGCGCCGCGCCAGACTGACGCGCGCCGCATTGGTCACCATGAAGGCCAGGGTCGGCCCCAGGCGGGTATGATGGTATTCGCGCCGCACCCCCAGCAAGGGCACCCGACCGCTGCGCACGCCGCTCACCTTGAGGCGCCACAGCAGCTTGGCCCATCCCAGGGGCAACAGGCGCCCGCGCAAATCCCGCGCGGCCTCGTTCACATTGGGCAGGGCGACGATAAAAGCGACTGGGCGCCCGTCGATTTCGGCAATCTGCACATAATCCTCGGGAATCAGTGCTGCCAGGACTTTGCCGAGTTCGGCGAACTCGGCCCGGGTGAACGGCACGAAGCCCCAGTTCCCGGCCCAGGCGTCATTGAAAATATCGCGCAGGATTTCCAGTTCGGCCGCCAGATCGCGACGCCGGAGCGTGCGCATCCGCACCTCGCGCGCGGCGCGCTCGGCCAGTTTCATCATCACCGGGGGCGGCGCGAAAGCGGATTTCAGGGTATAGGCGAACAAATCCTGGGCTCTCTCATAACCCTGCGCTTCCACCCGCCCAGGGTAACAGGGCCGGCCATGACTCATCATCACGCAGGGCGGTGTGTCGAACCCTTCGACCAGCAGACCGGCTTCCTCGTTGATCGACAGGTTGAACGGACCCCGGACTTCCGTGCAGCCTCGCTCGCGCAGCCAGGCTTCCGCCGCGCCGAACAAAGCGGCGAACACCTCGGGATCGTCCTCGGCTTCGAGCATCCCGAAGGAGCCCGCTTGATTACCCTGGGTTTCCTGTTGCAGACGGTCGATCTGCGCAGTGATCCGCCCTAGCGGATGGCCGCCGCGGCGCGCCACCCAGGCCTTGACTTCGGCATGCTCGAACAGGGGATTCTTGCCGAACACCCGCATCCGCTCCTCGAAGCGCAGCGGCGCGATCCAGTGAGGATCGTCCCGGTACAGCGCCGCCGCCAGACCGAGAAAATCGCGCCGATCGGCTCGGCTGGACACCGGGGAAATGCTGAGGACAGTCCGGTCGACTTTGGCCATGGCAGGGTCTATTGCCGGTAGGGTTGGACGCTGTGCCACGGGGTTTGGCGGCACCATCCGCGCTGGGCCGGCACTATAGCAGAGGTACCGCCTCTGCCGACCGCCGGCACGGACGCCGAACCCGCGTCGTTATGCGGGGTTCAGAACACGGGATTTTCGGGACAATCGACTTTCCCGGACAATTGCTTGACCGGAGCAAGCGACTTTCCGGGGACACTGTTCTTCAGGACTGTTGTTCAGGACTGCCATCAGGAAAATGGAGGCTGGAGTCGGAATCGAACCGGCGTACGCGGAGTTGCAGTCCGCTACATGACCACTCTGCCATCCAGCCAAGAGCGGGACGCATTCTAACCGAGACCCACGCCCGATGACATACTTGCCCGCGGGTCGCCTTCGCAAAAAAATGTTAACCCATCGCTAAGTGGGCATGGTCTACCCGCCCTCGGTCGTTGCCAACGGTTGGCGGGGCCGCCAGGAATCCGCCGTGCGACCGCCACCGCCAAGCCGGCGGCCCGACCTGAGCCACCCCGCCTCTCCCATTTGCCAGTCGGACCACAGTTTCCAGCGGCGAGAGTGGCTATACTTGGGCCTGCACGAATCAGGGAGCCCGCGTCATGGCACTACCGATCAAAGGTTGGGTTGGCATCTCATTGATCCTGGCGCTCGCCGCGCCACTGGCCGCCGCGGAAACCGTCTACAAATGGGTCGACGAACACGGTGTCACCCAGTTCTCGGCGCTGCCTCCCGCGGGCCAGACTGCGGAAAAGCTCAGGGTCGAAGCCCCGGAAGCGGCACCGAGCGCCGCGGCGGATACCAAATCTGCCGCGGATGACGACGGTCGTCCCAAGGACATCACCAAGGGCGTCGCGAATCCGAGCGCAGCGGATCTCGCCAAGGAGGAAAAACAGCGTGCCGAAAATTGCGCTACGGCCAAACGCAATCTGGAATCCCTCAATACCCGGGTTCACGTCCGCATCAAGGATGAGAAAACCGGCGAAGACCGTTATCTGACCCCCGAAGAGCACGAAAAGTGGACCAAGGACTCAGCGCTGCGTGTGGACGAATACTGCAAGCCTGCCGCCCGTACAGCGCCACCCAAATATTAGCAGCTTGTTGCAAAACTGCTGCGTTGCACGGTGCTCGCTCCCTCGCCTATCTACTTGATATGTCTCGGTCGCTGCGCGCCGTGCAGCTGGCCACCTCACGACGTTTTTCAACACGCTGGCAGCGGGCAACAGCGGCTGATCAGCCGCTGACGAACTCAACCGCACCATCCCGCAGCCCGGCGCGGATCGTCTCGCCCGGGGCAAATTTTCCGGCGAGCATGGCCTGGGCCAGCGGGTTTTCGATGCGCTGCTGAATCTGCCGCTTCAGGGGCCGCGCACCGTAGACCGGATCGAAGCCCGCCTCGCACAGCAGGTCCATCACCGCGTCGCTCACCTCAAGACCGAACTCGCGCTCCGCCAGACGCCGGCGCAGATAGCTGAGCTGGATCTCGGCGATACCGCGAATCTGCTCCCGCGCGAGGGGATGAAACACCACCACCTCGTCGATACGGTTGATGAATTCGGGGCGGAAGTGGCTGCCCACCTCGATCATCACCGCCGCCTTCATTTTTTCGTAGTGGTCTTCACCCGCCAGACGTTGAATGATGTCGGAGCCCAGATTCGACGTCATCACGATCACCGTGTTGCGAAAATCCACGGTGCGGCCCTGGCCATCGGTGAGGCGGCCGTCGTCGAGCACCTGTAACAGCACGTTGAACACATCGGGATGGGCTTTCTCGACCTCGTCCAGCAGCAAGACGGAATAAGGCCGGCGCCGTACCGCCTCGGTCAGATAGCCACCTTCTTCATAGCCGACGTAACCGGGCGGTGCGCCGATCAGACGGGCCACCGAGTGCTTCTCCATGAACTCCGACATGTCGATGCGCACCATGGCCTCTTCGGTGTCGAACAGGAACTCGGCCAGCGCCTTGCACAGCTCGGTCTTGCCGACGCCGGTGGGCCCCAGAAACAGAAAGGAACCGTTCGGGCGCTGGGGATCCGAAAGCCCCGCCCGCGAGCGCCGCACGGCGTTGGCGACCGCGACCACGGCTTCCTCCTGGCCCAGCACCCGCCGGTGCAGGGCATCCTCCATGCGCAACAGTTTCTCGCGGTCGCCTTCGAGCATCTTGGCGACCGGAATGCCGGTCCAGCGCGATACGACTTCCGCGATTTCCTCGTCAGTCACCTTGTCGCGCAGCAAGTGCCGCTCCCGGGTCTCGGCCTCGCTGGCCAGAACCAGTTTGCGCTCAAGTTCGGGAATGATGCCGTACTGCAATTCGGACATCTTCGACAGATCGCCGCCGCGACGGGCAGCATCAAACTCGTTACGACGCCTATCCAGTTCCTCACGAATCTTGCCGGCTTCCTGCAGGGAGGCTTTTTCCGCCTTCCAGGTTTCTTCGAGATCGGAGTATTCGCGCTCAATCGCGGCGATGTCCGTTTCCAGATCGGCCAGGCGCTGCCGCGACTCCTTGTCTGTTTCCTTCTTCACCACCTCGCGCTCCATCTTGAGCTGGATCAGGCGCCGGTCGAGACGATCCATCTCTTCCGGCTTGGAATCCATCTCCATGCGGATGCGGCTCGCCGCCTCGTCGATCAGATCGATGGCCTTGTCCGGCAACTGGCGGTCGGTGATGTAGCGCTGTGAAAGTTTGGCGGCGGCGATGATGGCGGAATCGGTGATGCTGACATTGTGGTGCTTTTCGTAGCGTTCCTTGAGGCCGCGCAGGATCGCGATGGTGTCCTCTTCCGAGGGTTCGTCCACCAGCACTTTCTGAAAGCGCCGTTCCAGTGCCGCGTCTTTTTCGATGTACTGGCGGTACTCGTCGAGCGTGGTGGCGCCGACGCAGTGCAATTCGCCGCGCGCCAGCGCGGGCTTCAGCATATTGCCGGCATCCATGGAACCCTCGGCCTTGCCGGCGCCGACCATGGTGTGCAGTTCATCGATGAACAGCACCACCTGGCCTTCGGCCTTGCCCAATTCATTCAGCACCGCTTTCAGGCGTTCCTCGAACTCGCCGCGAAATTTGGCGCCGGCGATCAGCGTGCCCATGTCGAGAGACAGCACGCGTTTGTTTTTGAGACCTTCGGGCACTTCACCGTTGACAATGCGCTGCGCCAGACCTTCCACGATTGCGGTCTTGCCCACGCCGGGCTCGCCGATGAGCACCGGGTTGTTCTTGGTGCGACGCTGCAAAACCTGAATGGTGCGGCGAATTTCGTCGTCGCGACCGATCACCGGATCGAGTTTGCCGGCGCGGGCGCGCTCGGTGAGATCGACGGTGTACTTGTCCAGCGCCTGTCGCTGGCTTTCGGCATCGGCACTCTGCACGGTTTCTCCTCCACGAATCTGGTCGATGACGGCTTTCAACTGCTGTTTGCCGCCGAATTTGTTGAGTGCCGCGGCCAGCGGTCCGCTCAGGTCGAAAGCCGCCAGCAGCACGGTTTCCGCCGCGACGAACTGGTCGCCCTGCTGCTGCGCCTGTTTGTCGGCGAGGTTCAGCAGGCGCATCAGATCGGGCGAGATATTGATGTCGCCGGTGGGATTTTTGATCACCGCCAGACGCTGCAACTGGGCTTCCAGTTCCCCTTCGAGACCCGCGAGATCGAATCCCGCCTGGGACAACATGGGGCGCACCGCGCCGCCGGACTGCCGCAACAGCACGGCCAACAGATGAACCGGCTCGACTGCGGTATGGTCGCGGCCGATGGCAAGCGACTGGGCGTCGGCCAGCGCCTGCTGCAATGCGTTGGTGAGTCGATCCTGTCTCATGGTGTCACCGGATGATTGGGATGACAGGCTATGTTGGGCGCAGCGGCGACAATTTCAATCGCTGTTGTTCCGGATTACTCCGCAGGCCTTGCGTTGCATCAACTGCCACAGCGGTTTCGTGTCACGCTGGCACGGTCCCGGTCGATGCGCCACACTATCCGGCACTTGGCAACTGATCCGCGCTGAGCCCGTACCGGGGCGCCGGCAGTGGAGCCGTAAAAATCGGGAGACGGTGATGGGCGATGTTATCGAGTTCAAGCCGCGCAAACCGCACAAGCTCGGCCTCTGTCAGCACGGCTTCCACACCTGGAAAATTTGCAAAGAAAAACAATTCGATGTCAAAGCCGGGAAACTGATAACTGCCTATGAATGCGCCCGGTGTGGTGTCCGCAAGGTGAAAGCTACCTGAAGCCGGGTGCAGCAGTTTTTCAACAAGCCGCTAACGTGCGGAAGACGGCGCAAGCACCGCATCCGGAGTAGGCAACCGCATACGCCAGTCACCGCGCTTCCCGCGATAGACCCAACCGCGCACTTCGACCGCCCGGCCGCGCCAGGCGGCGAGCGTCTGGCGCTCCCAGTACTGCTGGTGTTCAGGGTAGATTACGGCGCGGAAACCGCCTTCGAACTCAATCCACCAGGTAGCGCCGAACAGAACCCGCTCGACCCGCCCGCGGACCCGCTGATAGCCGCCGTGCGTGATCGCCGTGCTGGCCGTCGGACCCGCTGCGGACAGACTCCACAAGCCGAGCTGTGCCGTGCGCGCAGTGCGCTCGGCGGCGCGCAGACAGTCCGCCAGCGCCACATTGGGCGGTATGACCACCTGATAAGCGAGACCCTGGCGCAGCAATTCCAGCTCTAGATTGCGTCCGCCGCTGCTGACATGGGCGAGCAGGCGGCCATAGCGGTCAAGCCGCTCGCGATCCACATGCAGGGTGATGACGGCAGCCGTTTTACCAGTGCGATGATCGGCGCCGAGCAACCGTTCGAGCGCCGCCTTGGCAGCGCGCGCCAGAGGCTCATCGGCGGTGCCCTCATGACCGAGTTCCGGCGCATTGACCCCCAGCATCCGCACATGGCGTCCGTCGGCGAGCTTCAGGGTGTCGCCATCGATCACCCGCGCCACCCGGGCCGTCGCGCCGGGACCGGGCAGCTCGCACTCCGCAGCGCCCGCGCGGCCCGGACCGGCTGCCAGCGCCATTGCGACCACAACGAAAAACGCGCCCAGGGAAAATCCCCCGGGCGCGCTGCGAACGTTCATCGGATTGGGTAGGGCTATTTTGCGACCATGCCACCGAAACGCTTGTTGAAGCGGTCGATGCGGCCACCGGCGTCGGCATTCTTCTGCTTGCCCGTATAGAACGGGTGGCAGGCCGAGCACACATCGAGGTGGATATTCTCGGTGGAGGTGGAGCCGACCACTACCACATTGCCGCAACTGCAGGTAGCCGTGAGTTTGCCGTAGGGGGGATGAATTTCTGCTTTCATGGGATTGTCTCTCGGACGTGACTTGCGTGCCGCCACCCGGTCAATTACCTTGCCGCACCGGGTACCGCGCGCTCCGTGCCTGTGGGAGGGCGCATACTACCAGAAAGCGACTTTCGTTCAAGGCGCAAGCTGGCGTTCAAGGCGCAGGCCCGTCACGCATCAGGCACAGCATGGCTCCACCCTTTTGCTATCGAATTGCGGTTCCCTCGCCGTTGCGGCGCCTGTTCGATTACCTGCCGCCGGCAACCCCTGGCGACACTCTGAAGCCCGGCACCCGGGTACGGGTACCGTTCGGCAAGCGCGAGCTGACCGGGTTGGTGATAGCCGCAGCAAACGCCAGCGCGCTGGCCGTGGCGCAGTTACGGCCTGTCACTGCGGTGCTGGACGCCGAACCCCTGCTCCCCGACGAACTGCTGACCCTGGCGCTCTGGGCCGCCGACTATTACCAGTGCCCCATCGGGGAGGCGCTCGCCGCGATTCTGCCGGGACCGCTGCGCCACGGCGAACCGCTGCCGGAGACCGGCACCTGGCACTGGCAGTTGAGTACCCACGGCCTCGGCTTGCCGGACACCGCGCTGGCGCGTGCACCGCGCCGACAGCAATTGTTGGCACTGTTGCGGCTGGGTCCGCATTCGGCAGCGCAACTCAAGCACGCGGGCATTTCGGCGACGGCGATCCGCGCCCTTGCCGATGATGGTCTGATCGAGCGCGTGCGCACCCACCCCGCGACTGCGGCGGCAGCGGACGCGCTGCTCGCCGAAACGCCGCCACCCCTGCATCCCGATCAGGCCCAAGCCCTCGCCGCCATCGCGCTGCACGGCTATCACGCCTATCTGCTGCATGGCGATACCGGGACCGGCAAGACCGAGGTTTATCTGCGCGCCATCGCGCAGGTGCTCCGCCAGGGACGCCAGGCGCTGGTGCTGGTGCCGGAAATCGGCCTCACGCCCCAGACCCTGTCGCGGTTCACGCAGCGTTTCCATTGCACGATTGCGGTGCTGCATTCGGGGCTCAGCGGCGGCGAGCGCGCCCGCGCCTGGGCGCAGGCCCGCGACGGCAGCGCCGGCATTGTGATCGGCACCCGCTCGGCGGTGTTCGTGCCCCTGCACGCGCCGGGCATCCTCATCGTCGATGAGGAACACGATCTCTCGTTCAAGCAGCAGGACGGTTTTCGCTATTCGGCGCGCGATGTCGCGGTGATGCGCGCGCGCGGCGCCGAAATCCCTCTCGTGCTGGGCTCGGCCACACCTTCGCTGGAAAGCTTCCACAACGCCCGGGCAGGTCGCTACCGCCTGCTGCGCCTGAGCGGGCGGCCCGGCGATCGGGCAGCGCCGGACTGGCAACTGCTGGATTTGCGTCGCGGCCGGCTGAACGAGGGTATTTCCGCGCCCGCCGTGCAGGCGATCGGAAAGGCACTCGCGGGCGGCCACCAGGTGCTGGTGTTCCTCAATCGTCGCGGCTACGCGGCGGCGCTGCTGTGCCACGACTGCGCCTGGATCGCGCGCTGTCCCCATTGCGAAACCCGGCTCACCGTCCACATGACCGCGCGGCGGCTGATCTGCCACCACTGCGAATTCCGCCAGTCGCTGCCGGCAGTGTGTCCCGGGTGCGCCAGCGCCAACCTCCAACCTCTGGGTCAGGGCACGGAAAAAACCGAGCTGATTCTGGAAAATCTGTTTCCCGGCACGCCCGTCATACGCGTCGACCGGGATTCAACGCGGCGTAAAAACGCCTTGAATGAAGTGTTCGAGCGGCTCCACGCAGGGGAGCCCTGCATCCTGGTGGGCACGCAAATGCTCGCCAAGGGGCATCATTTTCCGGGGGTTACGCTGGCGGTGATCCTCAGCGCCGACGACGGCCTGATGAGCACGGATTTTCGCGGTGGCGAGCGCATGGGGCAGTTGCTGACCCAGGTGGCGGGTCGCGCCGGGCGCGGCGAGCATCCCGGCACCGTGCTCGTGCAAAGTCACTATTGCGACCATCCGCTGATGACGACCCTGCTGCGGCAGGGCTATACCGCGTTTGCCGAGCAACTGCTGGAGGAACGCGCGGCCACGGGCATGCCGCCGTTTCGCGCGCTCGCCCTGCTGCGGGCCGAAGCGCGCGATCCCCGCCATGCCGAAGCGCTGTTGACGGCCGCGCGCAGCGCGGGGGAAGCGCTGGGTCAGCCGGTATATTTTCTGGGCCCGCTGCCGGCGCCCCTGGAAAAACGCGGGGGTCGCTACCGCTTTCAGCTCAGCCTCAACGCCGGCAATCGGGCCACGCTCCAGCGGTTGCTGACGCCGCTGGCGCTGGTGCTGGAGACCCTCCCGGAAGCGCGCGGGGTGCGCTGGAGCATCAACATGGATCCCCAGGAAATGATGTGAGTCCGGCTGCGCAAACCAGCGCACCAAAACAGCCGGATAACGCCAGTTTATTTGCCTTTGTGGAAACTGAATGCGCGGCGCTTTTTGGCGATCTGGCGCGGCGTCAATTCATTCTTGCGCCCGGCGAAGGGATTCACTGTGGATTTCAGCTCGATCCGCACCGGCGTGCCGTGCAGATCCAGTTCGCGCCGATAGGTTTTTTCGAGGTAGCGGACATAGTGGTCCGGCAGGGCCTCGACCTGATTGCCGTGAATCACGATCAGTGGCGGATTGCGTCCGCCCGGATGGGCGAAGCGCGGCTTGACCCGGCGCCCACGCACCATCGGCGGCGGGTGGGTCGCCACCGCATCCTTGAGAATGCGCGTCAGGCGATTGGTGCTGTATTTGTCGGTGGCGGCCGCATGGGCTTTCTGGATCGAGGGGTACAGATTGCCCACGGCGCTGCCGTGCAACGCGGAAATGAAGTGGATATCGACAAAATCGGCGAAGCGCAGGCGGCGCTCCAGTTCGCGCTTCACCCAGTCGCGCTGGTCCAGTTCCAGCCCGTCCCACTTGTTGATCGCGATCACCAGGGCGCGGCCCGCCTCGATGCAATAGCCCAGCAGGTGCAGATCCTGATCGACCAGCCCCTCGCTGGCATCGACCATCAGGATGGTGACATGGGCATCGTCGATCGCTTTCAGGGTTTTCACGATGGAAAATTTCTCCACCGCCTGATCGATGCTCTTGCGGCGCCGGACACCGGCGGTATCGATCAAGGTGTAGGCGCGGCCACCGCGCTCGTAGTCGATATAGATGCTGTCGCGCGTGGTACCGGGCTGGTCGAACACCACGACCCGCTCTTCGCCGAGCAGGCGGTTCACCAGGGTGGACTTGCCCACATTGGGCCGCCCCACCACCGCCACCCGGATGCTGGACTCCACCGCCGTCGGCAGCACATCCGGCGGCGTCTCCGGCAACGCGGCCATTACTGCCGTCAACAAGGCATTGACGCCCCGCCCCTGGGTGGCCGTCACCGGAAACACCTGCGCGAAACCGAGGCGGTGAAATTCGGCCAGCACCACGTCGGGATTGGTGCCGTCGATCTTGTTGGCGGCGAGAAACACGGTGGCGGAACGCTGGCGCAGGCGACGCGCCACGTCTTCATCGATGCCGGTCAGGCCGTCGTGACTGTCCACCATGAAAATGATGACATCGGCTTCATCCACGGCGCGAAACGACTGCTCCGCCATGGCGCTGTCGATGCCTTCTTCACGGCCGGTTATACCGCCGGTATCGATCACCACGAAACGGCGGCCGGCGAAATGCGCCTCGCCGTACTGGCGATCGCGGGTGAGTCCGGGGAAATCCGCGACCAACGCCTCGCGCGAACGTGTCAGACGGTTGAAAAGCGTGGATTTGCCGACGTTGGGGCGGCCGACCAGAGCGACGACGGGGAGCATGATTCAGGACAGAATGCGGCGCCCGGGGCGCGGACGTCGCATTCTACTCCTTGGCATGCCGCCGCGCCCGCTTGCCCGTCATTCAGCGCGCGCGCAGCCCATAGGCGTTCAGGTCGCCGCTGTTGTCGAGCACAAAGAGCCGCTCGCCATCGCTCGCCATCGCGGTACTGACGCCGTCGCCATCGACCTTGACGCGGCCGACGATACGGCCATCAACCTGCGACAGCAGATGCAGGTAACCTTCGACATCCGCCACCGCCACCACCTCACCTATCGCTTGCGGCGCGGTGACATTGCGCAGCCGCAGGTCGCGGTTGACCCACAGCTCCTGGCCTCCGGTAGCGCGCAGCGCGATCACCTGATCTTCGGTGCCGACGACGTAGAGCTGGTTGGTACCCAGCGACGGGGCGCGATGACTCGATGCATCCCGTGCCCAGAGTTCGCGTCCGGTTCCCCGACTGTAGGCCGCGATCCGGCCCTGGTAACTGACGGCATACAGGATGTCGCCACCGAGTACCGGCGTATTCACATCCACCATGCGTTCAAGCTCGGTGCGCCCGCTGGGCATGGCGACCCGGGCCTCCCACAGGACAGTGCCGTTGGCGGCGTCGAACGCCACCAGCTTGCCATTGGCGAAGCCGACGACCGCCATCGTCTCCGCCATCACGGGCGCCGCCGTGGCGCGCAGGGTAAGCAGCGGGCGATCGCCCTCGTAGGTCCATAGCGGTTTTCCGGTCTGCGCCGAAAATCCGGACACCTTGGCGTCCTGCGTCTGTACCACCACCGCATCGGCGTTGGCCGCCGCGGGCGCGAGCATCTCGCTGGACAGCGCCACGCGCCAGGCTTCTTCACCGCTGTCCGCGCGCAGGGCCACCAGGTCGCCTTCGATCGTACCGACCAGCACCAGGCCGCCGCCCACCCCGACGCCGCCGGTCAGCGGCATGTCGATATCGGCGCGCCAGCGACGTTCGCCCTCGGCAGCATCGGCCGCCATCACCCGGCCATCCCGACTCGCGGCATAGACCACGCCATCGACGACGACCGGCACCAGGGTGGCATCCTGCGGCTCCTGCCCCTCGCCAACCCCGAGACTCCACAGGCGCTTGAGATCAACGCTGGCCTCAATTTTTTTGAGGTCGTTCGGCTCGCTCGCTTTCTTCTCCTTTTTTTCCTGCTCTTTCTTCTGTTTGTCAGTCAGTTCCTGGGAATCGCCGGCAACCGCATCCGCGCCAGTCGCCACGGGCTCCGCCTCATCCTTGCCCCAGAATTTCAGACTGCTGCAGCCAGACAGGAGCAGCGCGAGCGCCAAAGATGCGAATATCGGTTTCACGGCGTCGCCCCCTGGGCCGCAACCTGGACGGGTTGCACCTGGTTGAGTTTGATTTCGAGCAGGGATTTCAACATCTCATCGCGGGCATCGAGATGCTCCAGCGCGGTCTGATAATCAGCGCGCGCGGCGTCGGTTTCACCGCGCAGGAACCGGATATCGCCCCGCGCTTCCGCAAATAGCCCAACCATGGCGTCGGGCACCTTGGCATCCGCCATGGACAGGGCTTCGTCGTATTTTTCCTGGGCGGTCAGCACCCTTGCCAGGCGCAGCCGGGCAATCTGGGCGAGCTCTTTGTCGTTGCTGCCCTGCATGACTGCCCGCAGTTCCGTGGCGGCGGCATCCAGATCGTCCCGGGCAACCGCCAGCCGCGCGAGCAGCAAGCCCGCGAGCGCGGCGTACTGGGTGTCGTCATGCTCACTTTTCAATTTCTGCGCCGCCGCAGTCATGGCATCAAGACGCTTCGGATCCAGATCCTGGAGAGGCGCACTGGTGACTTCCGTCATCATTTCCTCGTAGACGATGGAAGCGGCTTCTGCAGTCTGCGCGCGCGCGGACTGCCACTGCTGCCAGCCGAACCAGCCGCCGACCACCAGCGTCACCGCGAGCGCGACCGGTGCTCCGTACTGTTTCCACCAGCGCCGCAGCGCATCCAGTTGTTCCTGATCGGCGTGATAATCGGCCATGGTTTGCTCTTGGTTCAGTTGATGTTCAGGTAGAAAGTCAGACCGCTACGCGCGGGCATTCCCGCCGCAACAGCGCGACCAATGCATCCAGGGCCAGCGATTCCTGGGGCAGGTCCCGACGCAAATACTTGAGCGTGACACGCCCGCTCGCGACTTCATCTTCGCCCAGGATCAGCGCAAACGCCGCGCCACTGCGATCAGCCCGTTTCATCTGGCTTTTCAGACTGCCCCCGCCGCAATGGCTCTGGAGGCGCAGTTGCGGCACGGCATCACGCAACCGCTCGGCAAGCTGGAGCGCCGCAGCACCAACGGCACCCGCCACCACGAAATACGCATCCAGCGGCTGCTCACCGGCACCCTGCGCGACGCCGGCGGCTTCCAGCAGCAGCACCAGACGCTCAAGGCCGATGCCGAAGCCGATGGCGGGCGTGGCATCGCCGCCGAGCTGCTCGACCAGGCCGTCGTAGCGGCCGCCGGCACAGGCCGTGGCCTGAGCGCCGAGCCGGTCGCTGACCCACTCGAACACCGTCTTGCCGTAGTAATCGAGTCCCCGCACCAGGCGATTGTTGACGCTGTAGCGGATGCCCGCTGCCTCCAGCAGTGCGCACAAGCCGGCGAAATGGTCGCGGGACTCGGCATCGAGATAATCCGCCAGCACGGGAGCGTCGCCCAGGATTTCCCGGGTACGCTCCACCTTGCTGTCGAGAATGCGCAGCGGATTGGTGTCCAGCCGACGCTGACTGTCGGCGTCGAGCTCGCTCCGATAGCGCTCCAGATAGGCAACCAGCGCCGCGCGATAGGCCGCGCGGGCAGCACCGTTGCCCAGTGAATTGAGCTGCAACTCCAGATGCTCGCGAATACCCAGGCGCCGCCACAGACGCTCGGTCATCGCCAGCATTTCCGCGTCGATATCCGGGCCGGGCAGTCCGAACACCTCGGCGCCGACCTGGTGGAACTGACGCAACCGGCCTTTCTGGGGCCGTTCGTGGCGGAACATGGGGCCGCGGTACCAGAGCCGCTGTACCTGATTGCGCAGCAGCCCGTGCTGGGCACAGGCACGCACGCAACCGGCCGTGCCTTCCGGCCGCAGCGTCACACTCTCGCCATTGCGGTCGATGAAGCTGTACATTTCCTTTTCGACGATGTCGGTGACTTCGCCGATGGAGCGTCGGAACAGCTCGGTACTCTCGAGCAGCGGAAAGCGGATTTCCTGATAGCCGTAACCAGCCAGAAGTTCAGCCAGGGTCGCTTCGAGATACTGCCAGACGGGAGTCTCCCCGGGCAAAATGTCGGTCATCCCGCGCAGGGACTGCATCGCGTTCAAAAGGGTACCTGGGTTCAGCCGCGGGCGATGATGGAGGCGTCCCGCTCGGCGCGCGCGCGGATTGTAGCGCGAATGTGCTGTTCGAGCTGATCGACGAGGTCGGTCTTGTCGAGTTTTTGCAGGACTTTGCCGTGCGCGTACAGCAGATGCCTGGGGGTGCCGCCAGTCAGGCCAATATCGGCTACGCGCGCCTCCCCCGGACCATTGACGATGCAGCCGATGACGGCGACATCCAGGGGTTCGGTGATGTCTTCCAGTCGCTGCTCCAGCGCATTCACGGTGCTGATGACATCGAAATTCTGCCGCGAGCAGCTCGGGCAGGCGATCAGGTTGATGCCCCTGGTGCGCAGGCGCAGGCTTTTCAGCAGATCCCAGCCCACTTTCACCTCTTCCACCGGATCGGCGGCGAGCGAAATGCGCACGGTATCGCCGATACCGTCGAGCAACAGCGCACCGAGCCCGACCGCGGACTTCACGGTCCCCGAGCGCAGCCCGCCGGCCTCGGTGATGCCCAGGTGGAGTGGGTTGTCGATTTGACGGGCGATCGCGCGGTAGGCGGCCACCGCCATGAACACATCCGAAGCCTTCAGACTCACCTTGAAATTGTGGAAATCGAGACGATCCAGAATATCGATATGGCGCAGCGCGGACTCCACCAACGCCGCCGGCGTCGGCTCGCCGTATTTGACTTGCAGATCCTTTTCGAGCGATCCCGCATTGACACCGATGCGGATGGGAATGCCGAGATCGCGTGCCTTGCTCACCAGCTCCCGCACCCGCTCTTCGCGGCCGATATTGCCCGGGTTGATACGCAGGCAGTCGACACCGAGATCCAGTACACGCAAGGCAATCCGGTAGTCGAAGTGGATATCCGCCACCAGCGGTACATCGACCTGCCGGCGAATGGTGCCGAAGGCCTCGGCCGCCTCCAGCGACGGCACCGACACCCGCACGATATCGGCGCCGGCGCGCTGAATGGCGTTGATTTGCGCCACGGTGGCGAACACGTCCGTGGTTTCGGTGTTGGTCATGCTCTGCACCGAAATTGGCGCATCACCCCCGACCGGGACTTTTCCCACCAGAATCTGCCGCGTGCGTCGCCGCACTATGGGACTGTCATGCTCCACGATAGTTACCCACAACCGTCAGCCATTGAGGCCGGACATTCCGTTCGGACATTCCATTCGGACATTGACGTCACTGAAAAATAACCCGCAGCAGCGCGCCCAGGATCAGCGCCACGGCCGCCCCGCCAGCCAGTAGCCACGCGCGCCGCAGCCCGCGCGCCTGACGTTGGTGACGAACCGCTCCATCGCTTTCGCTGCGGTGCGCTCCGTACCGGACATCCAGGTCGTCGACCAGCGGTTGTGCCGCAATGCCCAGCAACGCCGCATAGCGGCGCACATAGCCGCGCACGTAAACCGCTTCCGGGAGCTTCGCGTAATCGTCGGCTTCGAGCGCCGCGAGCGTTCGCAAGGAGATGCCGCTTCCGGCAGCAATCTGCTCCAGGGTCATGCCGCGCTCGGTACGCGCCATGCGTAACCGGAACCCGGGCAGGGACAACGCGACATCGGCATCACTGGGACTGGCCACTGTCCTTGATCCATTTTTGGTAGTCCACGGCCTCGCGGGAATAAGGGAACAGCTTGCGCAACGCCATCCCCTTGCTGGCGACACCATCGGCGTTGCCGAAGGCATCTTCCAGCCGCACCGCCAGCCACAGACTGCGCGCGGAAGGCTTGGCCAGTTGCGCATGACGATCCAGAAAGCGCTTCGCTTCGGGAAGGTCTCCCTGATCAAAATACAGCTGGGCGAGCTCGAGATAGGGTCCGGCCTGCTCTCGATCCAGTGCAATTGCGCGCTCCCAGGCGTCCTTGGCTTCACGGGTCTTGCCGAGTTTCGAGGCAACCGTGCCCAAGTTCAGGAACACCTGGGGCCGGAGCCGATAATTCACGTCGCGGGACGCCAGATTGAACTGCTCGTAAGCTTCTTCGACCCGATTCTGGGTAACGAGAAAAACGGCGTAGTTGTTGCGCGCCTGGGTAAAGTCGCGGTCGTAGGCGAGGGCTTTCTTGAAATATTCCTCTGCGCGCGCGCTGTCGCGTTCGATTTGATAGAGCAGGGCCATGCCATTGTTGGCGGCCGGCGAGCGGCTGTCGATTTCGAGCGCGCGCAACAGATTGAGGCGGGCCTGGTCGCGATTATTCTGACCGATATAGCCCATACCCAACTCGATGTAACTGTTGAGTGCGTCCTGACGCTTCTCAGCGCCGGTTTTCTCACCGGAGGAAGAGGTCAGGGTCTCGCTGCTCGTCGTGGTCGTGGTGGTGCACCCGACCGCCAGCAGCGCGACAGCAACCACCGCGGCGAGCCCGCCGTACCAAGGACTACCCACCGACGATTCTCACGATCTGTTCGTCTCCCATGTCGCGCTGGCGGTAACGTTCGCTGCGCCGGGTACGATCATTGACATCACCGGCCAGCTGACCACAGGCCGCCGCGATGTCGTCGCCGCGCGTGGCCCGTACCGTCACAGTGTAACCCTGGGCGGCGAGGATTTCCTGAAACCGGGCAACGGCAACGGGCGTGACGCGCCGATACCCGGTGCCGGGAAACGGGTTGAAGGGAATCAAATTGATCTTGCAGGGCGTATCCCGCAGCAGGTCACCCAGCTCGCGCGCCAACTCGACACTGTCATTGACGCCATCCATCAGGGTGTACTCCACGGTGATGCGGCGTCGGGTGTCCGGCAACTTGCGCAGATAACCCCGCGCGGACTCGAGCAGGCTGGCAATGGGGTATTTGCGATTGATCGGCACCAGCTCGTTGCGCAGGGCATCGTTGGGCGCGTGCAGGGAGATCGCCAGGGAGACATCGGTGACATCGCCCAACCGGTCGAGCATCGGCACCACGCCGGCGGTGCTCAGGGTCACGCGGCGCTTGGACAGCCCGTAAGCGTTGTCGTCCATCATGAGATTCATGGCGGCGACGACGTTGTCGAAATTGAGCAGCGGCTCGCCCATGCCCATCATCACGGTATTGGTGACGCGACGCTCGGACCGTCCGGCAAAGTTCCCGAATGCCTGGTTGGCGATCCACAACTGGCCGATGATTTCGGCGGCGGTAAGATCGCGATTGAAGCCCTGCTTGCCGGTGGCGCAGAAGCTGCAATCCAGCGCGCAGCCGATCTGGGATGAAATACAGAGGGTGCCGCGACCGCGCTCGGGAATGTAGACGGTCTCGACGCAGTCGCCACCATCGGTGCGCACCAGCCATTTGCAGGTGCCGTCGGCGGCATCTTCCTGCCGTACCACTTCGGG
The DNA here is from genome assembly GCA_016708925.1 of Gammaproteobacteria bacterium. Classification (GTDB taxonomy): domain Bacteria; phylum Pseudomonadota; class Gammaproteobacteria; order Pseudomonadales; family Porticoccaceae; genus JAGPUQ01. The sequence goes on from JADJET010000003.1 coordinate 52,920, forward strand.
GGGGCGCACTTCGGCGATCTGAGCGAGCTTTTCCCGCAGCGGCCGCGCGAGATCCGTCATCACGGCGAAGTCGGTCGCGCCGCGCTGGTGGATCCATTTCAGGACCTGGAGGCTGCGAAAGCGGCGTTCGCCGACCGCTTCGAAAAAGTCCCCCAGCGCACTGGCGGTCAAGCCGAGCAAATTGGTCCGCTTCACCCCGCCTCCCGGAGTCACTCCACGCTCAGCGCGCGCAGATCTCCCCACCGGTGAAAAAATACGCGATTTCGCGCTGGGCCGAGGTCGGCGAGTCCGAACCGTGCACGGCGTTGGCATCGATGGATTCGGCGAAATCGGCACGAATGGTGCCCGCGGCCGCCTCGCGCGGATTGGTGGCACCCATGAGCTCGCGATTCCGTGCAATGGCGTCGCGCCCTTCGAGCACCTGTACCACTACCGGACCGGAAGTCATGAAAGCCACCAGATCGCCGAAAAAGGGCCGTTCGCGATGTTCCGCATAAAACCCTTCGGCCTGCTCGGTTGACAGGCGCAGCATCCTGGCGGCAATCACGCGCAGCCCGGCACGCTCAAAACGCCCCACGATCTCACCGATCACGTTTTTGGCTACAGCATCGGGCTTGATGATGGAAAGGGTGCGTTCGATCGGCATTGACATGGACTCCAGGTTGCTCGGGATCGCGCCAGGCGCGCCACCCCGGGGAAGGGGCCGGAATTTTACTCTTCCGCTGCCGACCGGCACAAGGAATTACCCGTTCAGGCGGCCTCACCCAACAACTGCCGAAACCGGTTCACAGGCACCGGCATGCTGTAGAGCGCGCCCTGGTAGGAGTCGCAGCCTATCTGGCGCAGCAGATCGAGCACCGCGGAATCTTCGACGCCCTCCGCTATGACCTTGAGCCCGTACTGGCGCGATACGCCAAGCATCGCCTCGACGATACTGCGCGCGTCGGGATCGCGGTGCAGGTTGCGGATGAATTCGCGGTCAATCTTCAGCCAGTCGAAGGGCAGACGACGCAGGGCAATCATGGACGAATAACCCACGCCGAAATCGTCCACGGCAAAATGCGCACCGAGGGATTTGATCGCCATCATCTTGGCGATGGCACCTTCCACATCCTCCATCGCCAGGGTTTCGGTAATCTCGAAGTTGATCAGGGCGGGACTGACGTCGTAACAGCGCAGGCTGTGCTGGATAACCTCTACCAGGCGGGGATCCCGAAACTGGCGCCGGCTGATGTTGATGCCGAGATGCATGTCTTCACGCCAGATGCCTGCTTCGATGAATCCACCCAGGCTTTCGCAGGCAGTGCGAATCACCCAATGCCCCACGTCAACGATCAGCCCCGAGGCTTCCAGCAGCGGGATGAATTCGGCGGGCATGCTGGTGACCCGGTCGCTGTTCACCCAGCGCAGCAGCACTTCGCCACCGACCAGGCGGCCGTCGTTGACATCGACCAGCGGCTGCACGAAGAGGGCAAATTCCTGGTTATCGACGGCCTTGCGCAAGCGGGTGTTGAGCGACACCTGGCGCAGCGCCTTGGCGGCGATACCACGATCGAAGAATGCGCAGCTGTTGCGTCCCTTGCGCTTGGCCTCGTACATGGCGGTGTCGGCGTATTGCAGCGCCCGCTCGGGATCCAGCGTCGCGTCGGCGATCAGCGAAATACCGATACTCGCGGTAAGGACGAATTCATTGCCATCGTGAAAATTCGGTATCGACACCCGCTCGCGTATGGCATCAGCCAGCAACCGGGCGCGACCGGCGGCCTCGGTAACGCTTTCGGCAATATTGGGAACAAACAGCACAAACTCGTCGCCGGCCTGGCGCGCCAGAAACGCGCCGGGCGCGGTTGTCGACGCTTCCGCGAACGGTGCAAGCACGCGCGCGACCTTGACCAGAATCTGGTCGCCCACGTCGTGGCCCCAGGAATCATTGATGTCCTTGAAATGGTCCAGATCGATCAGCATCAGCGCGGCACAACCCGTCGCAGGTTGCTCGGACCGCAGCGCCCGCAGATGCTCGACCATCGCGAGCCGGGTCGGCAGGCGCGTCAGCCCGTCGCGATAGGCCGCACCGCGCGACAGGTCGGCGCCACCGAGCTTGCGCAGCACGCCCTCGCGTGAGGGCAACTGCCGGGCCGATACCGGCACGCCAGCATTCGTACACAGGGGTTCCGCACTGACGGGAGTCTCCATCTGGATCGGAGTCTGGATAGACAGGGTCACCACCAGCTCATGAACGCGATCCGGTGGAGAAGCACCCAGATCAATCCGCAAATGCTGCACTTCGCCCTCGGCGCGCAGGACCCAGGCAATGTTGTCAAGCCGATCGGCCATCGCCGTGACGACCCGCTCCTTGAAGGCCGCCAGAGCGACCGGTTCCGCCGGGTCGCTGCTATCGAGCGCCGTGCCAACCAAGCGCCACTGCGCACAACCAAGCAGCGCACAGGCCATGGGGTTGGCATCGACACACACGCCATGGGCAAAGAACAGCACCCCGAACGGGGCGCTGTCCACGACCCTTCGGTATGTGTCCGTGCTCATGTCGCTCACGGGTGCGGCTTCAAATCGGGGCGCGCCAATGCCACGACGCGGTGTTCCGGAAATGCGACATCGCATCTCCGCGGCCAGGCGGAAACCGGGGCTGCACTCATGTTCGCTCCGTCGTTGAGTCCATGGCCAGCACCCCGCCGCGTTGTATTGCCCTTGGGAACAGTGCCTTGGGAACAGTGCCCTGTCGATGCGGGAGTATAACGTCATACGCACCATCCCAAATGCCCCTGCCGACTCTGACCAGGCGTTACCTGAGCCGCCACCGACTCGGCCGTTTTCCAGCAAACTGTCAGCGGGAGTGCGCGGGGCTGGACGCGCGCAGCCGTCCCAGGACGTCGCGAAGCGTCGCTGCGGCATGATCGATCTCCTCCGCCGTAGTGAAGCGGCCGATGCTGAAGCGCAGGGCACTGAAGGCAAGCGCATCCTCGATACCCAGCGCGCGCAGAACATGGGAGGGTTCGAGGCTGGCCGAGGTGCAGGCCGAACCCGTGGACACCGCGAGATCCCTGAGCGCCAGCAGCAGGGATTCGCCGTCCACGGCGCCAAAGCTCAGATTGAGAATGCCCGGCACGCATTGCGTCGGGCAGCCGTTCAGGTACACCTCCCCGAGGTCGCGGACCGCGTTCCAGAACCGCGCGCGCAAGGCACCGATATGCGCGCTATCGGCGGCTATTTCCGCACCCGCGATCCGGAATGCTTCCCCCATCCCGACGACCTGGTGCGTCGCCAGGGTGCCCGATCGCATACCGCGTTCGTGCCCGCCGCCGTGCATCTGCGCCCGCAACCGCACCCGGGGTTTGCGCCGGATGTAAAGCGCCCCGACACCCTTGGGACCATAGATTTTGTGCGCCGAAAACGACATCAGATCCACCGCGAGGCGGGACAGATCAATGGGGATCTTGCCGGCGCTCTGGGCCGCATCCACATGGTAGAGGACGCCGTGCGCACGGCAGACTGCGCCGATGGCGGCGATATCGTTGATGGTGCCGAGCTCGTTGTTGACGTGCATCACCGACACCAGAATGGTGTCGTCGCGCAGCGCCGCCGCCACCGCCCCGGGCTGAATCAGGCCCTGTGCATCGGGGTCCAGGTACGTGACGTCGAAACCCTCGGTCTCCAGATACTCGCAGGTATCGAGGACGGCCTTGTGCTCGATTTTTGAGGTAATCAGGTGCCGACCCCGGTCGCGATGCGCCTGGGCGCAACCTTTGAGCGCCAGGTTGTCCGCCTCGGTGGCGCCCGATGTCCAGACGATTTCGCGGGGGTCCGCGCCCACCAGCTCGGCCACCTGCGCGCGCGCCTCCTCCACCGCGGCCTCGGCCTGCCAGCCGTAACTGTGGGAGCGCGATGCCGGATTACCGAATACCCCGTCCGCGGTGAGGAACCCGGCCATATGGGCCGCGACCCGCGGATCCACCGGCGTGGTGGCGGCATAGTCGAGGTAGATGGGGAGTTTCATGGCAACTCGGTTCATTGAGGACGGGAGAGGAAGCTCGGCTCAGGGGCTCGCCCGGTTTCAGACGGTTTCGCGAATCCTTTCGCCGGCGACGTGGCGCCAGGCCCGGAGCGGCGCTGTCGGGCCGTCAGTCCCATCGCGCGTCCCCGGCCCATACCGCGACAAGTATCACCGGACTTGCCGATCTTCGAGCCGTGGCGCCGCTGGCGTATCCGTGGCTTGCGCCGAGCCCGCCGTGCGCAACCGCCAGGCGAGATTCTGCACTCCGGTGAGCACTCCGCGCAGGATCGACAGTTCCATGCGGTCGGGCCGGATGCGCGCCAGCAACCGCCGCAAGCGAACCATGGTCTGACGCGGATTGGCGGGATCGTGAAAGCCGATCTCCACCAGAACGCGTTCGAGATGCTGGAAATACAGGTCGAGGTCGGCCGCCGGCGCCGGCGGTACGTCCCAATCCGGGGACTGCGCCTCACCGGTCGCCGCCAACGCGGCCATCCGCAGCTCATAGGTCAGCACCTGCACAGCGGCGGCCAGATTCAGCGAGCTGTAATCGGGATTGGCCGGAATGTGCACGTGATAGCCGCACTGGGCCAGTTCGTCGTTGGTGAGCCCACGGTCTTCGCGGCCAAACACCAGCGCCACCTCGTGATGGGCCGACTCCTGCCACACCCGCTGCCCGCATTCGCGCGGATCGAGCAGCGGCCAGGGAATGCGCCGCTCGCGCGCGCTGGTGCCGACCACCAGGCCGCAATCGGCCACCGCCTCGGCCAGACTCTCGACCACCACCGCACGCTCCAGCACATCGACGGCCCCGGCGGCGCGCCAGAGCGCGCGCGGCGCCGGAAATTCCCGCGGCGCCACCAGATACAGGCGCTCCAGCCCCATGTTTTTCATGGCCCGCGCGGCGGCGCCGATATTGCCGGGATGGCTGGTGTTGACCAGCACCACGCGTACGCTCGCGAACGAACCCGTCATTGTGGAACCCCGGTGGCAGAGCGCCAGTTTAGCAGAGCATGGTGGCGGGCCGACCCCGGTGGATGCGGCTCTGCTAAACTGCGCGCCCGCTTCCACCCGTCCGGACCAGCAATGCAACCGATGCTGACCATTGCCCTGCGCGCGGCCCGCGCGGCCGGCGACCTGATCCAGCGCGCCAGCAGCCGGATCGACCGGGTGCACATCGATACCAAGGGCCAGCACGATTTCGTCACCGAAGTGGACCGCGCCTCGGAAAAACTCATCATCGAGCAGCTCCGCCGCGCCTACCCGGACCACAGTTTCATCGGCGAGGAATCGGGAACCCGGGTGGGGCGCGACCCCGACAGCGAGTGGATCATCGATCCCCTCGACGGCACCACCAACTTCATCCACGGCATTCCCCACTACGCCGTATCGATCGCATTTCGCCACGGCGGCCGCCTGCAGCACGGTGTCGTCTACGATCCGGCCAAGGGCGAAGAATTCACCGCCAGCCGCGGGCATGGCGCCTTTCTCAACGGCAAGCGCATCCGGGTATCGGGGCGCGTCAACGCCGCCGGCGCCCTGTTCGCCACCGGCATCCCCTTCAGCGGCGCGCCCTTCGCCGAGATGGACGCCTACCTGGACTGCCTGCGGGAGCTCGCCGCCGACTCCTCGGGCATCCGCCGGATGGGCGTCGCCTCGCTGGATCTGGCCTACGTCGCCGCCGGACGCTGCGACGCCTACTGGGAGATGTTCCTGCAGCCTTGGGACATCGCCGCCGGCGTGCTGCTGGTGCGCGAAGCCGGCGGAATGGTGAGCGACTTCCAGGGCGGCGACGGCTATCTCGACTCCGGCCATGTGGTCGGCACCACGCCGCGCATCTTCAAGCCCACGCTGCAGATTGTGAGCCGCCACCTGGGGCACCTCAACTGACCCTGGGGCGCCGGCAAACCAGGCGCCCTGTCACCATTTCGTCAAAGCACTGTTATATGGTTTCCTCAATCCTTCATCCAGGGATCGACCGGAGATCGTCATGCTCGACGTGGAAAGCTTTGTTCAGCAGCGCTACCCGCGCTTTTTTGTCGATCGCCCGCTGTTGGCCAAGCCCCTGGTCACGGCGTTGCGGCTCCTGTTTCATGAAAAAGAGATCCGCCAGTTCGAGGCCAGCTATCCGCATCTGAAGGGCTTTGACTTCGTCGAGCAGGTGCTCGACTACTTCGATTTTTCCTACCGCCTGCGCGATCGCGAGCGCCAGTACATTCCCACGCGCGGCCGCGTGGTCATCGCCGCCAACCATCCCATCGGCTCGCTGGACGGACTGGCGCTGCTCAAACTGGTGCACGAAATCCGCCCCGACGTGAAAGTGGTCGCCAACGATGTGCTGACCACCATCAAGCCCCTCGACAACCTGCTGCTGCCGGTGGACAACATGGGCGGCGACACACCGCGCCAGAATCTGCGCGCGATCCGCGAATTCATCGAGCGGGAAGGCGCCCTGATCATCTTCCCGGCCGGCGAGGTATCCCGCTTCGGCGCCAAGGGCGTACGCGACGGCAAATGGCGCACCGGTTTCCTGCGCATCGCCAGCGCCACCCGGGCACCGATCCTGCCGGTGTATGTGGATGGCCGCAATTCGGCGTTTTTCTACGCCCTGTCCTTCCTCGCGCGGCCGCTGTCGACGCTGTGGCTGGTGCGGGAGATGTTCAAACAGGCCAAACGCTGCGTCGATGTGCGCATCGGCCAGCCGATCGGCTTTCGCAGCTATCAGCGCATCGACATCCCACCCCGGCAAAAGGCCAAGCTGTTCCGGCGCCACCTGTACCGTATCGGCAGCGACCGTCCCGGCCTGTTCTCCAGTGAAGTTGCCGTCGCGCAACCCGAGAATCGTCACCCGTTGCGCGCCGAAGTACAGGCCTGCGCGCGCCTCGGCGCGACCGCCGACGACAAACAGATCTACCTGTACCGCCACCAGGGTGATTCCACCGTGATGCGCGAAATCGGCCGCCTGCGGGAACTGGCCTTTCGCGCGGTGGAAGAAGGTTCCGGACTGCGGCGCGACATCGACAGCTTCGACCCGCACTATCAGCACCTGGTGCTGTGGGACGAGCGGGAGTGGGAGATCGCCGGCGCCTACCGGTTTTGCCCGGCGAACGCGGGACTGCCGCTCTACACCCGTACGCTGTTCGACTTCAGGGTCGGAATGAATCCCTACCTGGCACAGGGACTCGAACTCGGGCGCAGCTTTGTGCAGCCGGGGTACTGGGGCAAACGCAGCCTGGATTATCTCTGGTATGGCATCGGCGCCTTTCTGCGCCAGCACCCGCAGCACCGCTACCTGTTCGGCCCGGTGAGCCTGAGCGGCGCCTACCCGCGCCCCGCGCTGGAGCTGCTGGTGCATTTTTACCAAAGCCATTTCCCGGCACTGCAAATCCTGGCGGTGGCCAGGAACCCCTTCGTTATCCCGCCGAAGCGGCGCGCCGAACTGAGCACGCAATACCCGGGCACCTGCTATCGCGAAGAATTCCAGCAGCTCAAGCGCGAACTGGGACAGATGAATCTCGGCATTCCCACCCTCTACAAGCAGTACGCGGAACTGTGCGAATCCGGCGGTGTGCAATTTGCGGGATTCAATGTCGATCCCGGTTTCGGCAACTGCGTCGATGGCCTGGTGATCGTCGATCTCGCGCGCCTCAAGGCTTCGCGTCGGGAGCGCTACCTCCACTGAGCACTGTGGCATTCGGTTGGCGGACGCCCGCGACGCGGGGCCGTGTACAATAGTGGCCGCACGCCGGCGGCCCACGATGAACGATCAGGACACCACCCACTTCGGCTTTGAACGCGTCGCCCGCCCTGAGAAGGCGGCGCGTGTGGCGCATGTGTTCGACTCGGTGGCATCTCGTTACGATCTGATGAACGACCTGATGTCGGGCGGTCTGCACCGGCTCTGGAAGCGCGCGACGCTGACCATGGCCGCGCTCCGGCCGGGCCAGAGCGTGCTCGACCTCGCGGGCGGCACCGGCGATCTCGCCGCCGAACTCGCCGTACAGGTCGGCGCCACGGGCCGGGTGGTGCTGGCCGACATCAACGCCGCCATGCTCGGCGTCGGCAGGGACCGGCTGCTGGACCAGGGCATCGCGGGCAATGTCGTCTACGTTCAGGCCGATGCGGAGCAATTGCCGTTTCCCCCCGCCAGCTTCGACTGCATCACCATCGCCTTCGGGCTGCGCAACGTCACCGACAAGGAACGCGCGCTGCGCGCCATGCTCGATGCCCTGAAACCGGGGGGACGCCTGCTGGTGCTGGAGTTCTCCCATCCCGCCAATCCGCTGGTCGCCAAGCTTTACGATCAGTATTCGTTCCGGATCCTGCCGCGCATGGGCAGCCTGGTCGCCGGGGACGCCGACAGCTATCGCTATCTCGCCGAATCCATCCGCATGCACCCGAACCAGGAAGGCCTGTGCGCGATGATGGCAGAGGCAGGTTTTGCGGACACCCGCTACCACAACATGACCGGCGGTATCGTGGCGCTGCATACCGGGCTCAAACCCTGCCCGCGATGATCGCGGCACTCGCCCGACAACAGGCCGCACGGCTGGTCAATCTCGCGCTCGATCAACATCCGGCGGCGCGGCAGCGGCTGGCCGGCCTGGGCGACCTCTGCATCCATACCCGGATCACCCAGCCCCGCGCGGCGCTGGCGCTGCGGATGCACGCGGGTACCGTTGCCATTGAGCCCGCCACCGACGAGCCCGTTGATCTCGAACTCGAAGGCAGCGCGCCGGCGTTGCTGTATCTTGCCGCCAACCCCGATACACCCATCCCGGGCGCGATAACCGTCACCGGCAACCCGGCGTTGCTCGCCAGCCTGCGCATCATTCAAGCTGAACTCGACCTGGCCTGGGAAGGCAGGCTCGCCACCCATATCGGCGACGCGTGCGCCCATCTACTGGGCAACGGCGTGCGCGACGCGCTGCGCGGAAGCAGCGAGGCACTGGCCCGGGGCCGGGAGCTGCTCGTCAACTACCTCGCCGACGAATCCCCCGTGACGCCACCCGGCCCGCTGCACGGCATGGCGCGCGCCGGCGCCGAAGCCGCGCTCGCCTTCACTGACTGGCTCGGCGCGGGCGTCGTTCCACCAGCCGCCACGCCACCAGTCGCCACACCAACATCCGCTACAGCATCAGCCACCACATCACCAACCGACGCTGCGCGCTGAGATGAACCCCGCCCTGCGCGCCTGACCATTGCCCGGGTGGTGCTCCGCCACCGCCTGGACACGCTGGCCGCCGACCTGAGCCTGCCCCTTGCCCTGCGCTGGCCGCTGCGCCTGCTGGCGCTGCTGCCGACGCCGCGGCGGACGCGGGGCACACGCCTGCGGCTGGCACTGGAAGCTCTGGGGCCAGTGTTCGTGAAGTTCGGTCAGGTGCTCTCGACCCGCCCGGACCTGATCCCGAGCGATATCTGCGCGGAACTGGAAAAACTTCAGGACACGGTCCCGCCGTTCCCCGGCGCGGAGTTCACCGCGCTGGTCGAAGCCGCGCTGGGCGCGCCCGTGGAGCAATTGTTCGCCCAATTCGAGCGCACGCCGCTGGCCTCCGCCTCGGTGGCGCAGGTTCACGCGGCGGTGTTGTCCGATGGCCGAGAAGTGGTGGTAAAAGCCATTCGCCCGGGCGTGCAGGCCGTCATCGAACTCGACTGCGCCCTGTTGCTGGCGCTGGCGCGCGGACTCGAACGCTTCAGCGCCGAGGCGCGCCGGCTGCGCCCGGTCGAGGTTGCCCGCGACTACCGCACCACCATCCTCGACGAGCTGGACCTGCAGCGGGAAGCCGCCAACGCCGCCATCCTGCGCCGCAACTTCACGGACTCGCCGCTGCTCTATGTACCGGCGATCCACTGGCCGCTGTCGAATCAGCAAGTCATGGTGATGGAGCGCATCCGCGCCATCGCGGTCACCGACGTCGCGGCATTGCGCGCCGCCGGCGCCGACTTCCGGGTACTGGCCGAGCGCGGCGTGGAGATTTTTTTCACCCAGGTGTTCACCCATAATTTTTTCCACGCCGACATGCATCCCGGCAATATCTTCGTGGATGTCCGGGAGCCGCGCCGACCGAGCTATGTCGCGGTGGACTGCGCCGTCATCGGCATCCTGTCCGACAGCGATCAGTACTATCTGGCGCGCAACATGCTGGCAATTTTCCGCCGCGACTACCGCCAGGTGGCCGAGTTGCACTTACAGTCGGGCTGGGTGCCGGAAGGCACTCCGGTGGTTGAACTGGAAAGCGCGGTGCGGACCGTGTGCGAACCCCGTTTCCAGCGGCCGCTGAAAGACATCTCCCTCGCCTATCTGCTGATCGACCTGTTTCGCGTCGCACGACGCTTCGATGCCGAGATCCAGCCGTCCCTGGTGCTGCTGCAAAAGACGCTGCTCAACATCGAAGGCCTTGGCCGCCAGCTCTATCCGGACCTCGATCTGTGGCAGACCGCCCATCCGTTTCTGGAGCGTTGGCTGCGCGAACGTTTCAAACCCACGCGACTGCTGGAACGGCTCAAGCGCCACGGTCCGGAATGGCTGGAACAATTCCCGCAGGTGCCGCAACTGATGTTCGATGCCCTCAAGCGTATTGACGGGATCGAACGGGCGCTGCGCGAACGCGCGCCAGTGGAAGCTCCCACGGGTAGGCGCAACGCCACGCTGGGCACACTCTGCGTTGGCGGTGCCGCAGGCATGCTGTTTGCCGTCAGCCCGTTGGCCAGCGACAGCTTGCAGGTCGCCAGCCTGGCGCTGGCGGGCGTCGGCGTGCTCCTGTTGCTGACCCAGCGAAGCTGGGATAATCGCCGCCCGCCCCGGTGATGCCATGACCAGCGATCCCGCCTCCACCCGATTCCTCGACAGCATCGCCTGGAATGCCGACGGCCTGGTGCCGGCCATCGCCCAAGACGCCACTACCGGCGCGGTGCTGATGCTTGCCTGGATGAACCGGGAGTCGCTCGCGCTCACCCTGCGGGAACAGCGCGCCGTGTACTGGTCGCGCTCCCGCGCACGGCTGTGGCGCAAGGGTGAAGAATCCGGCCATGTGCAACGACTGATCGATATCCGCCTCGACTGCGACGCCGATACCTTGCTGCTGAAGGTGGAGCAAGTGGGCGGCATCGCCTGCCACACCGGCCGCCCATCCTGCTTTTACAACGAATTCAGTGACGGGCAATGGCGACCGGACAGCCCGGACCCCACCGCTGGAGGCACCACATCATGAGCGATGTCCTGACCCGACTCACCTCCGTACTGGCGGCGCGCCGCCAGGCCGATCCCGAAACCTCCTATGTGGCACGCCTGCATCGCGACGGACTCAATAAAATTCTCGAGAAACTCGGTGAGGAATGCACGGAGACCCTGCTCGCCGCCAAGGATGCCGAGCGCAGCGGCGATACCCGTGCGCTGGTCGCGGAAACCGCCGATCTGTGGTTCCACTCGCTGGTAATGCTCGCCCACCTCGGCGAGAATGCCGACGCCGTACTGGCGGAGCTGGCGCGCCGTTTCGGCGTTTCCGGGCTGGACGAAAAAGCCAGCCGCAACCATTAACCGGAGACGATCATGGGACTGGGCGGGATCAGTATTTGGCAATTGCTCATCATTCTGGTCATCGTGGTGATGATCTTCGGCACCAAACGGCTCAAAAATCTGGGCGGCGATCTCGGCGGTGCCATCAAGGGGTTCCGCAGCGCCATGGGCGACGGCAAAGATAAAACGCCCGAGCAGGTGGAAGACTCCCGTGCGGACAATACCCAGGCGCGGGAAACCGTCGATGCGGATACCGACATCCACAAAAAGTCCTGACCCTCGGACGGGCCTTCACTCCCGGCCCGGAGCGCGCCCTTGTCCGACATCGGTTTTTCCGAACTTCTGCTGACAGTCGCGATTGCCTTGATCGTGATCGGCCCCAAGCGCCTGCCCGAAGCAGCGCGTTTCCTTGGCTACTGGACCGGCAAGCTGAAGCGGACGCTACAGACTGCGCGCAGCGACATGGAGCGGGAGCTGGGCATCGACGACATCAAGCGCGAAGTTCACAACCAGTTGCGGCTGGAAGAACTCGACGCCGAACGCAAGCAGGTCGAAGAAACCTTCCGGCGCAACCAGAGCCAGCCGCCCAAACCGATAGCGCCCACGCCGCAAGACCTGGCCACCATGGACTTTATCGACGATGACCCCGAGCCCAACGCCATCGTCAACGCGGACGATGCCAAGTCCGGTCGCCCGTGACTGCGGCACAGGCATGACCGACGCTCCGGATACCGATAACGAAACGACGCTGGTCGAGCATCTGATCGAGTTGCGCAACCGCCTGCTGCGCTGTCTGCTGGGCATCGGCCTGCTGTTCGGCGGCATGTTCCCCTTCGCCAACCAGATCTACGACTATGTTTCGGCGCCGCTGCGCATTTATCTCCCGGAAGGTTCGTCGATGATCGCCACGGATGTGGCCGCGCCGTTCTTCGCGCCCTTCAAACTGACTTTCGTCGCCGCCATCCTGGGCGCGATGCCGGTAATCCTCTACCAGACCTGGGCTTTCGTGGCGCCCGGACTGTACAAGCGGGAGCGCCACATCGCGCTGCCCCTGTTCGTTTCCAGTGTGTTGCTGTTCTACGGCGGTATGGCGTTCGCCTACTACCTGGTGTTTCCCCTGATCTTTGGATTTTTTACCAGCGTCGGGCCGGAACACGTCGCCGTGATGACGGACATCACCCGCTATCTGGATTTCGTGCTGAAACTGTTTTTTGCTTTCGGATTCGCTTTCGAAATTCCCGTCGCGGTGGTGATTCTGAGCTGGACCGGACTGGTCGATCCGCGAAGCCTGGCGGAGAAACGCCCCTATGTCGTGGTAGGCTGTTTTACCGTGGGGATGCTGCTGACGCCACCCGATGTGTTCTCGCAAACCTTGCTCGCGGTACCCATGTGGATGCTGTTTGAACTCGGGATTGTGTGCGGACGCTGGATTCATCGCGCGGAAACGCCGGAAGAAGACGCCGCCGTGGCAGACAAGGGTGGCTGATCCGCTGATCAACCGATCGCGCCTGCCGCCCGCAGCGCGGCAATATCGGCATCGGAACAGCCCACCGATGTCAGCACTTCGTCGGTATGCTCGCCCAGCGCCGGCGCCGGTCGCCGCACGGTGCAGGGCTCACCCGCGAAAATCGCCGCCGGGCGCGTCTGGCGCAGACGCCCGCCCCGGGGATCGTCGTACTCGATCAATGCGCCCGCATGACGGACACGGGGATCCTCGATCACCTCGTCCAGGGTATTGACCTTGCCGCAGGGAACCCCTTCGCGATCCATGCGCGCCACCACCTCGGCGGTGGTCAGGGTGCGGGTCTTGCCCTCGAACGCCACCAGCAGATCGCTGTAGTTGCTGAAGCGCTCGAAAAGCGATGCAAACCGGTTTTCATCGCGCAGGTGCGGCAGTTCCAGCGCCCGACAGGCGCCCTCGAACTCCTCGTCACCCACCACGATGGTGGTGACAAAACCGTCGGCGGTCTCCAGCACCCGATAAAACTCCGCCAGCAGCGGCTTGGACTGAAACCCCTCCGCACCCACGAAACCGTGATTCCAGAAGGCATCCGGCCACAGGAATTGCAGGCTCGCCTCCAGCATCGACACTTCGATATGGTGGCCGCGAACGCGACCCGAAGCGCGCGCGAACAGCGCCGAGGAAATCGCCTGGGCCGTGGTCAGCGCCGCGATCTTGTCGCTCGCAATGGTCTTCACCAGTTGCGGCTTGCCGCCATGGCCCTGGGCGGCGGCGAAACCGGCGGTCACCTGGATCACCGGATCGTAGACGCGCTGGTGCGCCGCCGGTCCGTCCGGGCCGAAACCGGAAATCGACACATAGATGAGATCGGGATTGATTTCGTGCAGGTCCTCGTACCCGTAACCACTGCGGTCGAGGGCACCCGGACGCGAGTTCTGTACGAACACGTCGGCGGTCTTGATAAGCTCATACAGCGCCGGCCGCAATTGCGGGCTCTTGAGATCGACGGCGAGCGAGCGTTTGTTGCGATTCATGGCGGCGTTGTAACCGGTCACGCCGCCGCGCACGCCACCAACATAACGCGAAGGGTCGCCGCGGCCGACGGTTTCGAGCCGGATCACGTCGGCACCCTGATCGGCAAGAATCCCGGTCGCAAAAGGCCCGGAAGCATTGGTGGTCACTTCAATGATACGAATGCCTTTCAGTGGCTCCACGGTTATGTCCCCCGTTGTTTATTGTTTCGTACTCAATGCCATCAGCAGTGCCCCCTCCGCGCGGCCGGGAGCACTCTTGATCAAAGCGCTCCCATCATCCAGGCGAACAGCAGCGCAAAACCGCTGATGAGGACTGACGACGATCCACAGCACCAGCAGCAATCGCAGCGGACGGAACGGTTGACGCTCGACCTGGTGAATCGGGGAGTTGAGATATTCCCGCACCCGCGCGAGATCCTCTTCCGACAACTTGGGCTTCTCGATCATCGTGCAACTCCGCCGCTGGACTCCTGGGAGCCGGGAATATCATTCGAGCAAAAAAGCTTGCTCGCTCATCGTCATCAGTGACTCGGCACCCGTCGCCATGGTGGCCACCAGGGTGCGGGTACGCGGCAAAATTTTCTGGTAGTAGAACGTCGCGGTTTGCAGCTTGGCCTGGTAAAAATCGGCTTCCGCAGTACCCGCGGCGAGAGCCGCGCTGGCTACCCGCACCGCCCGCGCCCACAGGTACGCAAGCGTGACATAGCCAGCGTACATCAGATAGTCGAACGCGGCGGCACCCATCTCTTCCGGATCCTTCCGGGTGCGGGCGCCGATCTCGCGGGTGATCTGTTCCCATTCCGCCACCAGCTCTGCCAGCGGTTGCACGAACGGCTGCAACGCCGGATCTTCCGCGCCGTCGCGGCAAAAAGGCGCCCATGCGCTGGAGATGGGGCACAAGCACCGCGCCCTGACTGGCCAGCACCTTGCGCCCCAGCAGATCGATCGCCTGGATGCCGTTGGTGCCCTCGTAGATCATGGCGATGCGGGCATCGCGCAGATTCTGCTCCATGCCCCACTCGCGGATGTAGCCGTGGCCGCCCAGTACCTGAATGCCGAGGCTCGCGGCCTCAAAGCCGAGTTCGGTGCAAAACGCCTTGGCGATGGGCGTCAACAGCGCCAGCATGTCCTCGCCACCCTGGCGCTCGGTCACATCTTCGGCCAGGTAGGCAATATCCACTTCCCGGGCCAGATACTGAATCAGGAGCCGAGTGCCTTCCGCGAAGGCCTTGATGGTGAGCAACATGCGCCGCACATCGGGATGCACGATGATGGGATCGGCGGCGCCAGCGGGATTCTTCGGCCCGCTCAGCGAGCGCATCTGCAAACGATCGCGGGCATAACGCACCGCGCCTTGCAGGGCGCGTTCGGAATGGGCCACGCCCTGCACGGCAGTGCCGATGCGCGCGATATTCATGAAGGTGAACATGGCGTTTAGGCCGCGATTGGGCTCACCGAGCAGAAAACCGCGCGCATTATCGAAGTTGATGACCGCGGTGGCGTTGCCGTGAATGCCCATCTTGTGTTCGAGCGAACCACAGGAAACGCCGTTGGCGGCACCCGCATTGCCGGCCGCGTCCGGCAGCCGCTTGGGCACCGCGAACAGCGAAATGCCCTTGGTGCCGGGCGGCGCATCGGGCAATCGTGCCAGTACGATATGCACGATGTTCTCCGCCATGTCGTGCTCACCGGACGAGATGAAAATCTTGGTACCGTTGATGCTGTAGCTGCCATCGGCCTGGGGGTCGGCGCGGGTGCGCAGCAAGCCCAGGTCGGTGCCGGCGTGGGCCTCGGTCAGACACATGGTCGCGGTCCACTCGCCCGAAACGGTTTTGGGAAGATAGATTTTTTTCAGTTCATCACTGGCGTGGGCAGTGATGGTGAGTCGCCCGCCCTTGGCCAGAAACGGGTACATGCTCCAGCCCCAGTTGGCGGAGCCGACGAATTCGTTGAGCACGCTCTCCAGGGACGGCGGCAAACCCTGGCCGCCGTATTCCACCGGGCCGGTGAGCGCGGGCCAGCCACCTTCCATGTACCTGGCATAGGCCTCCTTGAACCCCGCCGGAGTGCGCACACCCTCGGGACTCCAGGTACAACCCTCTTCGTCGCCGCTGCGCCACAACGGGGCGATTTCTTCCTCGCAAAGCTTGGCAACCGCCGCGTAAATCGCCGTGACCAATTCGGCGTTCATCTCTTCGCAGCCGGGCAGACACTGCCACAGCGCAGGGAAATCCAGCACCTCCTCGCGGACGAACTGCATGTCCCGAACCGGTACTTTGTAATCCGACATTGTGTATCTCCAGGTTCGTTGGCGCGCCCAGTTTAGGCAAGCTTGGTGGCGGGGAACAGCGCGCGCCGGCGGTTTACGGCGACTCCCCGGACTAGGATTTGCCGTGCGCAGCCGGCGCAGCCGGCACGGCACGCCAGGCGGTGGCGAGCGCGTCCACCAGGGCATCCACCTGCATTTCAGTGTGCGCGGCGCTCAGCGCGATGCGCAGCCGGGCGGTGCCGCGCGGCACCGTGGGCGGACGGATTGCACCCACCCAGTGCCCGGCGGCGCGCAGGTGCTCGGCGATCGCCTGGACCCGACCGTCGTCGCCGACCGGTACCGGCTGGATGGGTGTCGTCGATGGCAGCAGCGGAATACCCAGGGCCGCGGCGCCGGCACGAAACCGGGCGATCAATGCGCGCAGATGCTCGCGGCGCCAACCCTCGTCGCGCAGCAGGCGCAGGCTGGCGCGGGTGGCGGCGGCGACGGCGGGTGGCAACGCGGTGGTGTAGATGTAAGTACGCCCGAACTGGACCAGCGTCTCGATCAGGGCCTCGCTGCCGGCGACGAAGGCGCCGAACGTGCCGAACGCCTTGCCGAGCGTGCCGATCAGGATCGGCACCTCGGCGAGGCCGAGACCCAGCGCCTCGACAATGCCGCCACCGCTGCCGCCGAGCACGCCGAAGCCGTGGGCGTCATCGACCATCAGCCAGGCGCCGCGCGCGTCGGCACGGGCCGCCAGCTCGCCCAGCGGCGCCAGGTCGCCATCCATGCTGAACACGCCGTCGGTGGCGATGAGGGTGCGGCGCGGCCCGGCGGGTGCGAGTAGACGATCAAGCGCCTCCAGATCGCCGTGGGGATAACGCTCGAAGCGCGCGCGGCAGAGAAAACCACCATCCAGCAGCGAAGCATGATTGAGGCGGTCCTGCAGCAGCAGATCACCCGGCCCCATCAGCGCGTTGATGACGCCCATATTGGCCATGTAACCCGTGGAAAACAGCAGCGCCCGCGGCCGCCCGGTAAAGGCGGCGAGCTCCTCTTCCAAGGCCTGGTGTTGGCGGCTGTGGCCGCTGATCAGGTGTGACGCGCCACTGCCCACGCCGAACGTTTCGGCGGCGCGGACAAAGGCGGCGATCACCTCGGGATGATTGGCGAGTCCGAGGTAATCGTTGCTCGCGAAGTTCACGCAGGCGCAACCGTCGACCCGCACCAAGGCGCCCTGCGGGGTTTCCAGGGTCAGACGGCGCCGATACAGGTTCTCGACCTGGCGTGCTTCCAGGGCGACGCGTAACTCCCGGTCGGGGGAGGTCACCCGGTTCGGGCCGCCGCGTCGTACCAGCGTCCGGCAGAGGCCTGGTTTTGATACAGGGGAATATCCGCCTGCGGCGCGACCGGGCCGGCTTCGGGCCGGATGCCCAGGCGGGCAAACAGCGTGCGGTCCGCATCCGCATCCGGGTTGGGTGTGGTGAGCAGCTTCTCGCCGTAGAAGATCGAGTTGGCCCCGGCGAAAAACGCCAGCGCCTGGGTCTGTTCGTTCATCGACTCGCGACCGGCGGACAGCCGCACATGGGACGCTGGCATCAGGATGCGCGCGACCGCGATGGTGCGGACGAAGTCGAAAGGGTCGAGCGCCCCCGCATCCGCCAGCGGCGTCCCGGCGACCGGCACCAACTGATTGATGGGCACGGATTCGGGATGCACCGGCAGGTTGGCGAGCTGCACCAGTAGCCCGGCGCGATCCGCCAGACCTTCGCCCATGCCGAGAATGCCGCCGGCGCACACCTTCATGCCGGCGCGGCGCACCCGGTCGAGCGTCTCCAGCCGATCCTGGTAAGTGCGGGTGGTGATGATCTCGCCGTAGTATTCCGGCGAGGTATCCAGATTGTGGTTGTAGTAGTCGAGGCCCGCGTCGGCCAGCGCCTGCGACTGGGTTTCGGACAGCATGCCCAGCGTCATGCAGGTCTCCAGACCCAGGGCTTTCACCTCGCGGACCATGTCCAGAACAGCGGGCAGATCGCGGTCGTGGGGCGAGCGCCAGGCGGCACCCATGCAGAAACGGGTGGCGCCCTGCGCGCGCGCGGCCCGGGCGCGCTCGACCACGGCTTCCAGTTCGAGCAGTTTTTCCCGCTCCAGGCCGGTGTCGTAGCGGGCGCTCTGGGGGCAGTATTTGCAGTCCTCGGGGCAGGCACCGGTCTTGATCGACAACAGCGTACTCACCTGCACGGTATTGGGATCGAAGTGCTGGCGGTGAATCGTTTGCGCCCGAAACAGCAGGTCGCTGAAAGGCAGCGCGAACAGCGCCAAGGCTTCGGCTCGGGTCCAATCGTGGCGGATCGCTGTCATCGGGCGTCTCGGGTTGCGCGGCGGGAAGGATCGGGGAATCATATCGGCCGAGACCCCGCTGTCAACCGCAGGTCAGGATCGGGGTTAACAACGTCCGGGACGCATGGATGCGCTCAGCCTCTTTCACACTGTTCCCCGGCCGCTGCCTGCTGTGCGGGAATCCGAGCCGCCGCGCGCTCGATCTGTGCGCGCCCTGCGAAGCCGATCTGCCCTATCTCGACAGTGCGTGCGGTCAATGCGCCCTGCCCTTGCCCGCGCCGGGCATCTGCGCCCGGTGCCAGCAGCACCCGCCCCCGTTTGCGATCAGCGTGGTGCCCTGCCGCCACGCCTTTCCAATCGATCACCTGATCCAGCGCCTCAAATACGGCGGCGAGCTGGCGCAGGTCGCACCCCTGGCGAGCCTGCTGGCCACGGCATTGCGACGCCGCCCGGAACCCCTGCCGCAAGCGCTGGTGCCGGTGCCGCTGCACTGGCGGCGGCAGGCGACACGGGGGTTCAACCAGGCACTGGAGCTTGCGAATCAGATCGGGAAGACGCTGGCTATCCCGGTGCGCCCCGATCTGGTCCGCCGCGCCCGCGCCACCCCGCCCCAGGTGGGTATGGCGCGGACGGAGCGCCGCCGCAATCTGGCGCGCGCCTTCGTCGCCCGCGCGGCGTCGATGCCGGAGCACATCGCGCTGATCGATGATGTCGTCACCACCGGCAGCACCATGGAAGCCCTTGCCCGCTGCCTGGGACAGGCCGGCGCGGCGCGGATCGAGGTCTGGGCCATCAGCCGCGCCTTGTTGGCAAATTAGCGCGGCGGGCCGGATAATGCGGCGATGACACGCACTCATCGGCAATGCAGTTCCGCCAGCCCGCAAGACAGCCCCTGCAACGCATCCCTGTGGCAGACGGTGGTCGCCGAGGTCCGTGAGCAGGTCGAGGCGGAACCGCTGCTGGCGAGCTTTCTGCACAGCACCATCCTGAACCACCGCGATCTGTCCGCGGCGCTCAGCTTCCACCTCGCCAACAAACTGCACAGCGACATCACCCCCGCGCTGATGCTGCGCGAGATTTTCGACGACGCCTTCGCCGGCCAGCCCGACATCATCGACAGCGCTCGCTGCGACATCATCGCCACCTACGAGCGCGATTCCGCCTGCCGAGATTTCTCGACCCCACTGCTCTATTTCAAGGGTTTTCACGCGCTGACCGCGCATCGGGTATCGCACTGGCTGTGGCAAAACCGGCACCGCAACCTGGCGCTGGTGCTGCAAAACCGCATCTCCGTAACCTTTGGCGTCGACATCCACCCGGCGGCCCGCGTCGGCAAGGGCATCCTGCTGGACCACGCCACCGGACTCGTAATCGGTGAAACCGCCGTGGTCGAAGACGGCGTCTCCCTCATGCAGTCGGTCACCCTGGGCGGTACCGGCAAGGAGACCGGCGACCGCCATCCCAAGATCCGCCGCGGCGTGCTGGTGGGACCGGGCGCGAAGATCCTCGGCAATATCGAAGTCGGCGCAGGCGCCAAGATCATCGCCGCCAGCGTGGTTCTGCAAGCGGTGCCGGCGCACGCCATCGCCGCCGGCGTGCCGGCCCGGGTAATCGGCAACATCACCGATGAACCCGCGCGCAAGATGGATCACAGCCTCGAAGGCTGTAGCGGGCTCTAACAACTTGCTGAAAAACGGCTAACCCTCCGCAAACGCCAACACGTCGCGGATATGTCCGGCCCCCAGCAATTGCATCAACAGACGGTCGACGCCCAGGGCGACTCCGGCGCAATCCGGCAGACCTGCCGCCAGCGCCGCCAGGAGCCGCTCGTCTGCGGGCCGAACCGGCTTGCCCAGTGCCGCGCGCAGGGCGCCATCCGCCGCGAACCGGCGGCGTTGCTCATCGGCATCGGTCAGCTCCCAGTAGCCGTTGGCGAGCTCGACCCGGTTGAGGAACACCTCAAAACGCCGCGCCACGGGCACGCCATCCGGCGTGTGAACCACCCGCGCGAGCGCCGCCTGGCAGGCCGGATAATCGCTGACGAACACGACGCCCTCCGGCAACCGGGGCTCCACCTTCAGACTGAACAGCAGATCCAGGCAAATCGCGCGGGGCTCGTCGCGCCAACGCACCGCCGGCTGATCCGCCGCGGCCGCCGCTTGTTCACGTAACTCGTTGTCAGCCGCCGTATGGGGATCCAGCCCCAACGCGTCACGAAAGCAGGTGCCGTAATCCAGCCGCGGACAGGGCGCCCTGCCCGCCGCACCGAGGTTGCGCAGCAGGGCTTCCACTTCGTCCATCAACTGGCGGTCGTCCCAGTCGGGCCGATACCACTCCAGCAGGGTGAACTCCGGATTATGCAAACGTCCCCGCTCACCGGCGCGAAAGGCCTTGCCGAGGTAGTAGACCGGTTCCGGATGGACCGCAAGCAGCCGTTTCAGAAAGTATTCGGGTGAGCTTTGAAGGTACCCGGGTGGCGCGCCGGCCACCACCAGATTGTCGATATGCACATCCGTGACACCAGCGCGGCCCAGCACCGGGACATCGATTTCCAGCACCGCGCGGGCCGCGAAAAACGCGCGGATTCCGGCCAGCAGCCGCGCCCGCCGCACCAGGGCGTTGCGCGGTGCCGAAGGTCGCCAGTCCGTCACCGCGCGCCCCGCACGAAAAAGGGCGGTTGCAGCCGCCCTTTTTTCAGATCACCCAGACTTTCCGCCCTCACTCCCGGGCCCGACTCAGGTACTCGCCGGTGCGCGTATCGACCCGCACCACGTCTCCGACATTGAGAAACAAGGGCACCTTGACGACCGCGCCGGTCACCAGTTTGGCGGGCTTGGTACCGCCGGTCGCGGTATCGCCCCGCATGCCGGGATCAGTCTCGGCGATTTCGAGTTCGACGTGATTCGGGGGCGTCACGGCCAGGGGCGCCCCGTTGTAGAGCGTCACCACACAGTTGTCCTGTTCCCGCAGCCAGCGCGCCGCATCGCCGACGATCATTGCGTCAGCCTGACACTGCTCGAACGTCTCGGGCGTCATGAAGTGCCAGTGCTCGCCATCGTTGTAGAGATATTGCATGGTCACGTCGACGACGTCGGCGCCTTCCAGGCTGTCGCCGGATTTGAAGGTGCGCTCCCAGACCCGCCCGGTCTTCAGATTGCGCATGCGCACGCGGTTGAACGCCTGCCCTTTGCCCGGCTTCACGAATTCGTTTTCGAGGATGGAGCAGGGATCGCCGTCCAGCATCACTTTCAGGCCGGAGCGGAATTCGCTGGTAGAATAGACCGCCATTCAGAGTTCCTTTTCTTTCCGGATCAATGCGAGCCGGGCCAATTCGAGGGTCGCCATGATACAGCAGCGCGTCGCGGCGTGGCAGTCGCGCGACTGGCACGCGGAACTCGCGGCTGCCGTAAAGGATCCGCACGAACTGGCCGCCCTGCTGGACCTGCCGGTAGCCGCCCTCGGTATTGCGGAGGCCGCCAACACCCAGTTTCCGCTGCGCGTTCCGCGTCCCTACATCGCCCGCATGCGGCGCGGCGATCCCCGCGATCCGCTGTTACTGCAAGTGCTGCCAACGCATGCCGAGATGATCGCCACGCCCGGGTACGGTGCAGATCCGCTGGCAGAGCACGCCGCCAACCCGGTCCCGGGGCTGATCCACAAGTATTTTGGCCGCGTGCTGCTGATCCTGAGCCCGGCGTGCGCCATCCACTGTCGTTACTGCTTCCGCCGTCATTTCGACTACGCCGGCAACACGCCGGGGCGCGCCCGCTGGCAGGAAGTGCTCGATTACATCCGTCGCGACGACTCGATCACCGAGGTCATTTACAGCGGTGGCGATCCGCTGGCCGCGGGCGATTCCCTGCTCGCCTGGTTGACCGAACAACTCGCCGCCATCCCGCATCTGACGCGCTTGCGCGTCCACACCCGCTTGCCCGTAGTAATTCCCGCCCGCATCGATGCCGAGTGCCTGGCCTGGCTCGCCGGAACCCGCCTCCAGACCAGCCTGGTACTCCATGTGAACCATGCCAACGAACTGGATGCGGATGTCGCCGCGGCGGTCGGGTTGTTGCGCGCCGCCGGGATCACCGTGCTCAATCAATCGGTCTTGCTGGCCGGCGTCAACGACTGCGCGGAGCGCCTGACCCAGCTCAGCGAACAACTGTTTTCAGCGGGAATACTCCCGTATTATCTTCACCTGCTGGACCGGGTTCAGGGCGCCGCCCACTTTGCCGTCGACCAGGCGCGGGCAATTACCCTCCATCGCGCGATGCTGGCGCGGCTTCCCGGGTATCTGGTGCCGCGTCTGGTCGAGGAAGTGCCCGCCCTGCCTTATAAAAGGCCCATAAACTGACGGACAGGTGCCCTGCACTGCCGAACGACCCAGGAAGTTAGCGAAGCAATGGAACAACTCGCCGTACAAGATGCACAGCTGGACGACATCCTCAGGCGGCTCGCCCGTGCGGACGATGCGATGGCAGTGCTGGACGAGCAGCCCGTCTCCACGGAGTTGCCCGGCGGCGGCGAAATCATCGAGAAACTGGCGCCGGAAATCCGCGCCGCGGCGCTCTATCGCCATCTCCGCGAAATCCGCGCCACGGGCGCAGGGCCACGCGTCCGCCTGGAGCGCGCAACCTATCTCACCCCCCTGATAACGGAGACCGTCAATGCGCTGATGACGCAACCCGTGACGGCCTCAGACCGGCGCCTGGCGATCTCCATGCCCATTGCACTGCTGAAATGCAGCTACGACATCAAGCGGCAAGCCGTGCTCCAGAGCGTCTGCCAGCCCCGGATGGAGACGTCGCTGGTGACGGACTCCATTCTCGCGACGTTCTCCGCGCTCTTCGATCTCCTGGTGTGCTACTGGGTGCAGCGCTTGCCACCACCCCAACGGTTTTGGGGCGAACTGCACGCCCTCTACCACCTCGCCAGTCATGTTGGCGTGGGCAGCCGCAAGAGCGGCCCGCGCCAAGCGCCGCTGCTGCGGGATATCCGCAATGCCTACCTGAAGCCATTGTTACTCGGCAGCCTGGGTCCGACCCGCTTCAATGTCGGGGAAATCAAGCAACTCGTCAGCTTTGTCGCCAACCATGCCGCGCTGGCCCGACTCGGGACGGCCACAGGATTGTTTTCGGTCGATCCCTGGTGCGACCGGCCACCAACCTACGCGGTACGCAACACTACAAAAGAGCGCAGCGTAACGCTGTGCACACACGACCTGGTCCAGATCCTTGATAACGCCGAAACCAATCTGACCCCCCGCCTCAGGGAAGACCTGCGCCGCTACTGGAGCAGCGAACAAGTTCGCTCCGAATACCACCAGCGTACCGACGATCGCGTGGAGATCGTATTCGGCCTGGAGGCGGCACATCGGTTGTTGACTGGCTGCGTCGATGACGACGATTTTCTTGGCCATCTGGGCGCCCGGGACGCCGGGCAGCGAGTGATCGCGCAAACGCCCATCGAGTTGCATTCCGCAACCTGCGTCGATCGCAGTCCCTCCGGCGCCAAACTCCAGATGGCGGGAGCGCCAGACACATTGCGACCCGGGGAACTGGTCACGCTGTTAATGACCGGCGAGCCGCAGTGCCGGCTCGGCATCGTCCGCTGGACACAACTCACGCCCAAACTGGACTCGGTTGCGGGAGTCCAGTGGCTGCCCGACTCATGTCGCCCCTGCGGTACCGCCGTGGTGGCGGGAACGCGCGCCGTGACGCCGTACTTCAGGAGTTTTCTGATCCCGACCGCACCATCGCAAGGCCCCTGGGAGCTGATCGCACCCACGCGTATTCTAAAGCCCGGCGATCATCTCCACCTCATTACCCACGAGGGCGAGATGAACCTGTCGGTCACAACGGTCGTGGACATGACCTTTCATGTTTCCCGCTTTCACACCGCCGCTTGATGACGCCAGTTCGCAACGATGACTTGGTCTCCGCGCCCCGCTGGCGCGGCGTCGGAACCATGGACACAACGCCGCAATTGACGCGGTGCACGCGCACTACAGCCCGGTTTCATCGCCAAATTTGGGTGCCACAACAAACACCTCGCTCCCGTATTTCATGTAACCTGAGTTAACCTTTACAATGCCTGAAGCAGGACTCCGGCCGTGGCGGACCCAAAACGACAAAACCGAATCCCTGCGCGGAGCCACGAGAGGCCCGCGCGACCAAGTGGTGGTCCATTAATGCCCATCCTCAAGCGGCAACTCAATCCGGTAATGGTGCGTTGAAGGTTCTCACAACCCTTTCAGATCAGGTCGATAAACTCGCGAGTTTGCTGCAGAGCGACTCCGAGCCCGTTGATCTTCGGATCGTCGATACTGCGGACCTGGATGCCTCCACCCACGACGCCGAATTGTTGCTGGCTTCCTACACCAGTGACGAAGACCGCGCGCTGGCACGAGCGCTGCTCGGCAACCTGAAAAATCTCGCGCTGGATATTCCCGTCATTCTGCTCGTGGCGCTCCCGGACCGCGAGCGCATTGTCGAAGGACTCCGCATCGGCGCCGCGGACGTCATCACGCTCGACGACGATCAGCACCTCCTGCAGGTGATCAAACGCACGCGCGCGGCACGTAGCGAGCGCCAGGAACGCAACTTCTGGCGACAGCGGTTTGCGGCGTCGGAACGGCGCTGCGAACGTCTCATGGACAGCTCGCGCGACGCCATCGCCCTGATCAGCGACGGCGTGTACACCTATGTCAACGCGGCTTATGCGGCCATGCTGGGCCATCAGGACACCGAAGATCTGGTGCCGTCGCCAGTGATCGACAGCTTCCACCCGGATAACCACCGCGAATTGAAGCCCCTGATGCGGTCGTTATCGGTCACGCAGCCGATCCCATCAGAACGCAAGACGTTCCGGATGCTCAACAGCAACGGCGCGGATTTCAGCATTGAAATGAAAGTCGGTCAGATCGACTACGAGGGCGAGCCAACGGTGCAGTTGATCGCCTACCAGAAAGACCTCGCCATGCAGCCTGGATTTTCCGGCACGGTAGCCACGACGGAAGGCGCCGAGACCGACCCCGCTCTGGTCGAGTGCAAGCAAGTCAATCTAAAACGCATGACGGATTATATTCACAAAGCCATGCGCGAAGCCGTCAGCACGCAGCGACCGTGGCTCCTGCATTATGTGCGCATTGACGAATTCGATAGCCTGCAAGGGGACTCCGGCGTCCACACGGCGGAAGCCGCGATGTTCGCCGCATGGCAATTTCTGCGCGCTCAGCTTGATCAGTCGGTTCCGCTGGGACGGGTCAGGGACAATGCGTTCCTGTTTCTGACTTCGGACCGCACCCCCGCGGATGCGCGCCAGGCTGCCGAAACCCTTTGCCGGAGTCTGGATAGCGAAGTTTTTGATCTCGGTGAACTCAGCGTAAATCTGCACTTCAGCCTGGGCATCACCGCCATCGACGATGATGCGGAGCAGGCTACCAGCTGGATGGACCGCTGCCTCAAGGCCGTGCGCACACTGGATACCGAAGGTAGCGCCGGCACCAGCACCCGGGTGCGACTGTTCGAGGATCTTTACCCCACGAGCCTTGGCGGTCTGAACGAAGAGCACAACATCAAACAGTTCGTCCGCCAGATGCTGGAACAGAAAATGCTCGGGCTGGTTTATCAGCCCATCGTCGCGCTCCAGCATCAGGACTTCGAGGACTACGAAGTCTTCACCCGGCAGACCATCGCCGAACTCCCGCCGGGTATTCCCCAGGACCTGTTCAAGCGCGCGTTCCGTACCAATGTCGCCGGCGATCTGGACCGCTGGGCAATCCTGGAATCCTTCAAGGCACTGAAAAACCGCATCATTACCCACCCCAAAACCCGGCTATTCATCAAAATCAGCGCGGTTTCACTGCGGGATACCAGCTTTGTGCCCTGGCTGAGAATTTCCTATCAGGCCACCGGCCTGGACCCCAAACACCTGGTGTTCCAGATCGAGGAAAAAGACGTCAGCCTGGCTATTTCCAGCACCCGGGAGCTGTCGGCGCAGCTCAGCCGCCTGGGCCTGCTGACGGGTGTGACCCATTACGGACTGTCCAGCTCACCTGGCCGGATCTTCTCCGATCTGAAATTTGATTTTGCCAAGCCCGACCAATCCTGCGTACTCCGGGCCAGCACCAGCACCGAGGGCATGGAACACCTGAGCGCCTGCATCGCCGCCGCCAAAAGCGCCGGGGTCCACGTCATCGTCCCCTTCGTCGAAGATGCCGCCATCATCCCGCTGTTGTGGAAGCTTGGCGTACACCACATCCAGGGCTACTACATCCAGAGTCCCGGCGCCGCCATGGACTATGATTTCAGCAGTCAGGAATGAGGTCCGCGCGCATCCTGATCGCTGATCCCCATCAGATACAGGATGCTGTCAAGCCCCAGCTGGGAGATCGACTGCTTGGCGGTGGCCCGCACGATCGGCTTGGCGCGGAAGGCAATGCCCAGCCCCGCAACCCCCAACATCAATAAATCGTTGGCGCCATCACCGACCGCTATCGTCTGTTCTAGGCTGATTCCCTCGCGCGCTGCCAGCTGCCGCAGCAGTTCGGCCTTGCGCGCGGCATCGACGATCTCACCGCGTACCTCGCCAGTGACCACGCCATCGCAAATTTCAAGTTCGTTGGCGAACAGGTAATCGATCCCGAGCCGCGCCCGGATGCGCTCACCGATGCAGCGGAAACCACCGGACAGAATGGCGGTCTTGTAGCCCAGCTTTTTCAGGGTGGCGATCAGATGCTCGGCCCCCTCGGTGAGGGTCAGGCCGACATAGACTTCGTCCAGCACGGATTCCGGCAAGCCTTTCAGCAGCGCGAGCCGCTCGCGAAAGCTCGCGCGAAAATCAAGCTCCCCGCGCATGGCGCGTTCGGTGATCGCCGCCACCTGAGACCCGACACCGGCGCGCAACGCCAGCTCGTCGATCACCTCGTTTTCGATCAGGGTCGAATCCATGTCGAACGCCACCAGGCGACGGTGGCGCCGGAAAATGCTGTCTTCCTGATAGGCAATATCGATATCAAGTTCGGTGGACAGCTCCAGCAGCGACGAACGCAATTGCGCCAGGTCCGGAGTGTCGCCGCGCACCGAAAACTCGACGCAGGCCTTGCCGTCGCGCGCGGTGGACACCAGCGGCACCCGTCCGGAAAGCCGCACGATCTTGTCGATGTTGAGTCCGTGCGCCGAGATCACCGCCGTTACCCGCGCGATGTGCTCGGCGAGAATGGCACGCGCCAGCAGCGTGACGATATGGCGCGGCTTGCCCTGTTGCCCGACCCAGTGGCGATAGGCGGCATCCGTGACGGGTTCGAAGCGGACTTCAAGCCCCAGAGCGCGCAAGGTGGCGCGCAGCTCCTCCATGGCCGCACCGACCTCGCCCCGTTGCGGCACCCAGGCCAGCAGGCCGAGATTCAGGGTGTCGTGGATCACTGCCTGGCCGATATCCAGCACCGTGGCGCCATGCTGGGCCAGCACCGCCGACACCGCACTAGTTACCCCCGGACGGTCGGGCCCGACACATTGACCAACAGGATCTCCGTCATTGGCAACCCGCGGTCGCGTCCTGGCCTGGGACGATCGCCTTCACTCAGCGTGGCTGCATGCGGATGGCACCATCGATGCGGATGGTCTCGCCATTGATGTAGCCGTTTTCGACGATATGCACCGCCAGCCGGCCGTATTCGCTCGGCTGGCCCAGCCGCGCCGGGTTGGGAACGCTGGCGGCGAGCGACGCCCGTACGTTGTCGGGCATCGACATCAGCAGCGGCGTCGCCATGATGCCGGGGGCGATGGTGTTGACGCGAATGCCGAGCGACGCCAGATCCCGCGCCATCGGCAGGGTCATGCCCACCACCCCGCCCTTGCTGGCGGAATAGGCGCACTGACCCACCTGACCTTCATAGGCGGCGACCGATGCCGTGTGGATGATCACGCCACGCTCGCCGTTTTCCAGTTCGTTTTTCGCCATCGCGGCCGCCGCGCAGCGCGCGACATTGAAGCTGCCGGTAAGATTGATGCCGATGATTTTGGTGAAATCCTCGAGCGGCATGGGCGCGCTCTCGCGGTCGAGAATTTTCTTGGCCGGACCGATTCCGGCGCAGTTGATCAGCACATGGATCGCGCCGAATTTGGCCACTACCTGCGCGATGGCCGCCTCGACCGCCGCCGCGGAAGCCACGTCGACGGCATGGAACACCGCCCGCTCGGCGCCCAGTTGCGCCACCGCCTCGGCACCCGCCGCGGCATTGAGATCGAAGATCGCGATCCGCGCGCCCCGGCGCGCCAGCTCGTCCACCGTCGCGCGGCCCAGACCGGACGCGCCGCCGGTCACCACGGCTACCTTGTTTTGCAAATCCACGGCTGTCTCCTCGTTACTTGAGTGACGTTACCTGCGTAACGTTTGGTTGGATGAATTAGTCATGCACCGCCGCCACCGATCGGCAAAAGGCTCGCCGGTTGCGCGCTCACTGCGGGCCGCCATTGTCGGGAAAACCCCGCGGCCCGGCAACCGGGCTACACTCTCGTGCCACTCACGCAGTGATCGGATCGCCACACCCATGCACAAAGTATTCATCAGCGCAGACACGCTGCTCACCGCCAGCTTCCGTCTGGCGATTCAGGTCCACGCCAGCGGCTACCTCCCGGACCTCATCCTGGGTGTCTGGCGCGACGGCAGCCCGATCGCGATTGCAATACACGAGTACTTCGCCTTTCGCGGCCACAATTGCGAACATTTTCCGGTACGGGTCAGCTCGTACACCGGGATCGGCGCCCAGGCCGACCGGATCACCATCCACGGTCTGTCCTGGTTGCTGCCGCAACTGGCCGACACCCAGCGCCTGCTGGTGGTGGATGACGTGCTGGATACCGGACGCAGCCTGGACGCACTGCTGAACGCGCTGCGCTCGGTGCCGGGAACGCGGGACATCCGCATCGCCTGTCCCTGGTACAAGCCGGCGCACAACCGCGCCCGCATCCTCCCGGATTATTACCTGCACGAGACGGCGGACTGGCTGGTATTTCCCCACGAACTGGCGGGGCTCAGCACCGACGAAATCCGCGCCGGCAAGGGCGCGCTGGGCGCCTTGCTGCTGAATTCCCCGCGGTTCGATCGAGAGCCCTGACCGGCGGCGGCACAACCGTACCGCCGGTCGGGGCCATCAGACACTCGCGATGGTGGCGACGCCCGCGGGCAGCGGCTCGGAGACCAGCACACCCTCGGCTTCCAGCGCGGCCACTTCGGCCACCGTCACCCCGGCGAATTGCGAGAATACTTCGCGGTTGTGCTCGCCCAGATAGGGCGCCTGCAGATCCAGCGGCTCGGGAAAGTCGGAGAAGCGCAGCGGAATACCCGGGATTTGCAGATCGCCGTAACCGCGATCATGAATGGTGCGCACCACTTCGCGCTCGATCAGATGGGGATGTTCCATGGCCTCGGGCACACTCAGCACCGGCGCCACCGGGACGTGCATGTCCTCCAGCAAACGCAGGGCATCGTCACGATCGTAGTCCCGGAGCCAGTCCTCGATGATGGCGACGATCTCGAGGCGATTCTGGACGCGCTTGGCGTTGGTGTCGTAATTGGGGTTGTCCACCAGATCATCGCGACCCATCGCCTTGCACAGCGGCACCCACTGCCGCGCCATCACCACCATGAACAGGTAGCCATCGCGACATTTGAACAGGCCCAGCGGCGCCGCCGCGTAATGATGGTGGCCGGAACGCCTGGGCACGATCTTGCCCTTGCTGCCCGAGTAGGCCTGCACATTGATCTCGTGGCTGTGGAAATAGGAATCCAGCAGCGAGATGTCGATGTACTGTCCGCGGCCGGTCTTGTAGCGGTACAGCAGCGCGGCGTTGATGGCGGCGAGCGCATGCACCCCCGCACTGACATCGCCGATGCCCAGCATCGGAAAATACGGCGGCTGATCGGGATCGCCGATCATGTCCATGACGCCCGACACCGCCATGGCGATGTAATCGAAACCGGGCAGCTCGGAAAGCGGACCGGTCTGACCGAACGCCGAGAGCGAGCACATGATCAATTCGGGATTGAGCTGGCGCGCCACGTCCCATCCGAGCCCCAACCGCGCAATCGCGCCCGGCGAAAAATTTTCGAGCAACACATCGCAGGATTTGACCAGTTCCTTGACGAGCACGAGTCCCTTGGGATTGCGAATATCCACGCAGACGCTTTTTTTGCCGCGATTCTGCTGAATGTAGTAACCGCTGCGGCCGGCGCGCCGGTGCGGCAATTGGTGAGTCGGATCGCCGGCGGGCGCGAGTTCCACCTTGATTACCTCGGCACCCATTTCCGCCAGCAGGCGGGTGGTGGTGGGGCCGGCCAGAAACTGGGTGAAATCCAGTATCCGGTAACCCTCCATCATATGCTTTGGTTGCATATTTATTTACCTCTGGCAGCTTGCGAAACTTGGACTTCCCGACTTAAGGACACTTCCAAAAATCCATTTTTCGTCGGTCCCGCGCAGTGCCTCCCCCCGCGAAGGTGGGGGTTGGAACCCCGGGGTCTCAAAGCCTTCTGGATGCCCGCCTGCGCGGGCATGACGATCATTCTCAGAACGTCGTTAATTTTAGAGCTCACACCGGCTTGGAAAACAGCACGTTGCGACTTTCGAGATCCCGCACCTGTTCGGGCGAATACCTCAGAAAGCGCTGAAGAATTTCCGCATTGTGCTCACCCAGCAGCGGCGCCTGAATATTTTCGTCGACTTCGTATTTGGAAAACCGCAGCGGCATGCCGGGAATCTGGAATTTCCCCAGGATGCGGTCGTCGATCGTGCGCACCGTGCGGCGCTCGATCATATGGGGATGCGCCATGGCTTCCGGCACCGACAGGATGGGCGCGCAGGGGATGCGGGCGCCTTCGAGAATTTCCAGCGCCGCGGCATCCGACGGCAGCGTCTGCAACCAGGCCTCGATGATCGCGATCATCTCCTCGCGATTGACCATGCGCGCGTCGTTATCCACGAATTTCGGGTCCGCGATCAGATCTTCGCGACCCATGGCACGGCACAACGGCGACCACTGGTGCAACAGCGCCAGGATCATCAGGTGCCCGTCTTTCGCTTTGAAAATACCGCTCGGCCCCACTGCGTAGTGGTGCGAGCCGCTGCGGTGGGGTTGCACTTTTCCGCCGCTGGCGGAATAGGCTTGCACGCTCACTTCGTGGTAGTGGAAGTAGCTGTCGAGCAGCGAAATATCCAGCCACTGCCCGCCGCCGTCGCGCGCGCGTTCGAGCAGCGCATAACCGATCGCCGTGAGTGCGTGGACGCCGGTGCCGACATCGCCGAACGCCAGCATGGGCATCGATGGCGCCCGGTCGGGCTCGCCGATCAGATCGCTCACCGCCGCATAGGCCTGGGCGATGTAGTCGAAGCCCGGGTACGCGGCGAGCGGCCCTTGCTGGCCGAACGCCGAGATCGAACACATGATGATCTCGGGATTGAGCTCCCGCACCACGTCCCAGCTCAGTCCGAGGCGGCCCACTACGCCCGGGGCAAAATTTTCGATGAACACATCGCAGTGCTTCAGCAGCTGCTTGATGATGTCCAGCCCCTCGGGCGTTTTCGGATCCAGACACAGGCTTTTCTTGCCGCGATTCTGCTGAATGAAATAGCCGCTGCGGCCATCGCGGCAGAACGGGAAATTCCGCACCGGCTCGCCGTGCGGGCCGATCTCCACCTTGATGACCTCGGCGCCCATCTGAACCATCAGATTGGTGGCGGCGGGGCCTGCCAGATACTGGGTCAGATCCAGCACCCGGTAGCCGTCCAGTACATGTTTCGGCTGCATCGTCACATTCCCATACTTTTCGTTTTTCGTTTTTCGCCCGGAAAATGCGCGGACGGCTTCAGTGCGCGGCGCTGACCAGCACCCCGCCCTGCTCCAGTTCCGCCACCTGCGCGGCCCCGTAGCCGAGCAGACCGGTGAGGATCTCGGCATTGTGCTCGCCGAGCAACGGCGCCTGCAGCGACGGCAGCTCGGGATGGTTGGAAAAGCGCAGCGGCATGCCGGGAATATCGAATTCGCCCAGCATCCGGTCGGACACGGTGCGCACGGTGCCGCGCGCGCGGTGGTGGGGATGCGCGACGGCCTGCGCCACGGTGAGGATCGGCGCCACCGGCACCCGCACCGCCTGCAGCGCCGCGATGGCGGCGGCATCGGTGGGGAAACTCTGCAACCAGCCTTCGATGAGCGCGATCAGTGCTTTCTGGTTCGCCACCCGCAGCTCGTTGGTCTTGAAGCGCTCATCCGTGATGAGGTCTTCCCGGCCCATCACCTTGCACAGCACCGGCCACTGGTGCAGCAGCGCCAGGATCATGATGTAACCCTCGGGGCCGCGGAAAATGCCGGTCGGCGCCACCGCGTAATGGTGCGAACCGGCGCGGCGCGGCACCATGGCGCCGCCGCTCGCCGAATAGGCCTGCACATTCACCTCGTGGTGATGGAAATAGCAGTCGAGCAGCGAGATATCCAGATGCTGGCCGACCCCGGTGCGATGCACATCCAGCAGCGCAAACCCCAGCGCACAGGCCGCATGCACGCCGGTGGTGACATCGCCGATGGCGAGCATGGGCAGACTGGGCGGCCGGTCCGGCTCGCCGATCACCGACGTCACGCCGGCATAGGCCTGGGCAATGTAGTCGAAACCCGACAGGTGACTGAGCGGCCCGGTCTGGCCAAAGGCCGAAATCGAGCACATCACCAGTTTGGGATTCAGCTCGCGCACCACCTCCCAGCCAAAGCCGAGCCGCTCGATGACGCCGGGCGCATAATTCTCGATCAGCACATCGCACTGTTGGATGAGATCGCGGATCACCTGTTTGCTGCGCTCGTCCTTGAGATCGACGCACAGGCTCTTCTTGCCGCGATTCTGCTGCACGTAATAGGCGCTGCGCTTGTTCTTGCGGTACGGAAAGGCGCGGCTGGGATCGCCGAAAGGTGCCATTTCCACCTTGATGATGTCGGCCCCCATCTCCGCCATCAGGCGGGTGGCGCTGGGGCCGGCCAGATACTGAGTAAAATCGATGATGCGGTATCCGGCCAGAATCGGTTTGGATGCCATGCCCCTGCCCTCGTTGCAATCGGTTGTAATGTGCGGCTACGGGTTCCGATGCCGCCCTCACGCGGAGGCGGCAGGCACCGGTTCGCTGGCCAGCACACCACCGGCGGCGAGCGCGGCAATATCGCTGTCCGCATAGCCCAGTCCCTTCAGCACTTCGGCATTGTGTTCGCCCAGAAACGCGGCCTGCAGGTCGAGGAACTCCGGGTACGCCGAGAATCGTAGCGGTACGCCCGGAATCTTCAGCTTGCCGAAGGCGCGGTCGGTGATCGTGCGCACCGTCTGGCGCTCATTGTGATGCGGGTGCGCCATGGCCTCCGGCACGCTCAGCACCGGCGCCACCGGCACATGGTTCTCTTCGAGGATGCGCACCGCTTCTTCGTCGCTCGGGGTGGAGCGCAGCCAGGCTTCGATGGCGTCGATCAGCACCTGCTTGTGCTTGACCCGTCCGGCGTTGTCCGCAAAGCGCGGATCGGTCTTGAAATTTTCGCAGCCGATCACCTTCAGCAGGTTCTCCCACTGCGCGCCGATGGCAATGATCACCAGCCACTTATCCTTGCCCTTGAACATGCCGAGGGGCGCCACCGCGAAGTGGTGCGCACCCGAGCGGTGGGGTACGAGCTGGCCATTGCTGCCGTCATAGCCCTGGACATTGATCTCGTGGCAGTGGAACAGGCAGTCGAGCAGGGTGATATCCAGATGCTGACCACCACCACCCTTCTCGCGATGAAACAGCGCCGCGGTGATGGCGCCGTAGGCATGGGCACCGGTGGACACATCGCCCATGCCGAGCCCGGGGAAATAGGGCGAGCCGTTCTCTTCGCCGATCATGTCGATCACCCCGGCGTAGGCCTGGGCGATGTAGTCGAAGCCGGGCCGGTCCGACAGCGGTCCGGTCTGGCCGAAGGCCGAAATCGAGCACATGATGAGCTTGGGGTTGATCGCGCTCAGGGTCGCGTAGTCGATGTTGAGGCGTTTCATGACGCCTGGCGTGAAATTTTCCACCACCACGTCCACGTCCCGCACCAGCTTGTGGATCACTTCCTGGGCGCGCGGGTCGCGCAGATTGAGGCAGATCGACTGCTTGCCGCGATTCTGCTGGATGTAATAGCCGCTGCGACCGTCCTTGAGCGCCGGCATCAGGCGCACCATGTCGCCCATGGGCGCAGCCTCCACCTTGATGACATCGGCCCCGGTCTCCGCCATCAGTCGGGTACAGGTCGGCCCCGCCAGCACATGGGTGAAATCCAGGACGCGAACCCCGTCGAGAACATGCTTTCTGGTCATTATTGCCCCCGTTGCTATCGCCGGCGGCGGGTGCCACGGTCGATAGGGTTGATTGGAAAGGTAGAAAATCAGGTCCGGGGCATGCTACGGCTAACGGGCGTAAACGGCAAATTGCCTTGCAAAGGCCTGCCTTGAATACCTTGCCTTGAATACCGCCCGGGGACGGGCTCAGCAACCTGTTAGGCTGCAACGGCCAGGGGCACGGATCCCCCCTGTTCAACTGGAAGGATTTCCTGCGCTCAATCTACCCAGAGGGTTCCCCCCATGAAAGCCCTGCCAGACGATGTCGTTGCCTACCAGCGTACACCCGAGTTTACGGAGCAATCCGTTCCCGCCGGATTGCTCAACAGCCACAGCACAAAAGCCGGCGTGTGGGGAAAGATCGTCGTCGTCGCGGGCACGCTGACCTACCGCATTCTGGAGCCGGTCATTGAAGAGGTGCTGCTCACACCCGAACTACCGGGCGTGGTGGAGCCGACGGTAAAACACGAAGTAGCGCCGCATGACGGAGTGAGATTTTATGTCGAGTTCCATCGGGCCGCGCCGCCACAGTGAGGTTTCCTGTCTTGAAATCGCGTCGCGGCCAGGAGTGATCCCGTGGTAGCGGACCGTCCCCCGGGTCACATCAGCAACAGCCGGATATCGGACAGCAGTGCGACCAGCTGCGTGAGGAAACGGCCACCGTCGCCGCCGTTGACGACGCGGTGATCGTAGGAAAGCGCGAGCGGCAACATTGTGCGGGGCATGAATTCGTGGCCGTTCCAGACCGGCTGCACGGCGGCGCGGGAGACGCCGAGAATCCCGACTTCCGGCGTGTTCACGATAGGCGTAAAGCCACCCCCGCCGAGGGCGCCCAGGCTGGAGATGGTGAAGCAGGCGCCCTGCATCTCATTGGTCGTCAACTTGCCGGCGCGCGCCTTGTCGCCGAGTGCGGCGACTTCGGCGGCCAGTTCCCAGATACCCTTGCGATCCACATCGCGCACCACGGGCACCAGTAGCCCGCGCGGCGTGTCCACCGCCATGCCGAGATGAAAATATTCACGCTGCACGAAGTGTGCGCCGTCAGGCGCCAGGGCGCGATTGAGCACCGGGTTGTCGCGCAGCGCGATGGCGCAGGCTTTGAGAATGAACGGCACCGGGGTCAGCTTGACGCCGCGCGCCTCGGCCTCGCCCTTGCGCGTCTGGCGGAAGGTTTCGAGTTCGCTGATATCGGCAGCGTCGAACTGGGTGACGTGAGGAACGTTGAGCCAACTGCGGTGCATATTGGCGGCGGTGAGGCGGCCGATCTTGCTCAGTTCGCCCGGCGTCACCGGCCCGAATTTGGCGTAGTCCACGTCCGGCACTGCGGGGATGGCGCCGCCGCGCACCGCCGCAGCGACAGGCTGCGCCAGACGCTGGCGCACGAACGCCTGCACATCTTCTTTCTGGATCCGCTGCCGTGGCCCGGACCCCGCCACCCGGGCCAATTCCACACCGAGTTCGCGCGCCAGACGCCGCACATAGGGGCCGGCATAAATTTCGGCGCTGGTCGCCGCAGGTGGCGGGTTTTGCGCTGCCGCTCCGCCCTCGGCGGCAGGCGCGGGTGTCGCCACGGCCGATGCCGCTGGAACCATGGGCTCAGGTTCCGGTGCGGATTCAGGTTCGGATTCGGCGGCACGGACAGCCGCGGGCGCGGACGCCGGCTTGGAGGCCTCGACCCGCGCCGGCTGGACGGACTTGGCGGCGCCGGATGTGGCCGCGCCCGCCGGGGTGGCGGGCGCGCCGGTTTCAGCAGGCGTCTTGGCGGCGACAGCGCCATCGACGGTGATTTCCAGCAGCGGAATACCGGCTTTTTTGATCTTGTCGCCTTCCGCGACCAGAAACCGTGCCACCACTCCCGCCACCGGGGACGGCAGTTCCATGGTCGCTTTTTCGGATTCCAGCACCAGCAGGGTCTGATCGACCTCCACCCGGTCGCCCACCGCAACCGAGAGCTCGATCACCTCGACTTCTTCGGCGCCACCGAGATCGGGCACCCGTACTGTTTCGATTGTCACCTGAGTGTGCTTCCTTGGAGTCTGTCGGTCCGCAACCCGCACGCGCCGGGCCGCACTGCTCACACCGTCAATGGGTCGGCCTTGTCGGGCGCGATGCCCAGTTTGGCCATCGCCGCGTTCACCACGCCGGCGTCGATGGCGCCGCTGCGCTGCAAACCGTGCAGGGCCGCGAGCGCAATATGGTTGCGGCCCACTTCGAAGAAATCGCGCAACCGTTCGCGGGTATCGCTGCGCCCGAAACCGTCGGTGCCCAGCACCTGGTAGTCGCCGGGAACAAATCCGCGCAGCTGTTCGCCGAGCGCCTTGACGTAATCGGTCGCCAGCACCACCGGGCCTTTGTGTCCTTTCAGCTGTTGCGTCAGATAAGGCACGTGCGGCTTTTTGTCGCTGTGGAGACGATTCCAGCGCAGCGCGGCCTGACCGTCGCGGGCCAGCTCGCCGACACTGGTGACGCTCCACACGTCCGCGCCGACGTCGAACTGCTCGCGCAAAATTCGCGCTGCGGCGCGCGCTTCGTTGAGCATCGCGCCCGCGCCCAGCAGCTGCACCCGATGCTTGGCGCGCGGCCCCGCTTCCAGCAAATAAATCCCGCGCACGATGCCGTCGGCGGCACCATCCGGCATGGCCGGGTGGGCGTAGTTCTCGTTCAGGGTGGTGATGTAGTAGAAGCAGTTTTCGCGGTCGGCAAACATGCGTTTGAGACCGTCCTGAACAATCACCGTGAGCTCGTAACCATAGGCCGGATCGTAGGCGCGACAATTGGGAATCACCCCGGCGAGCAGCTGGCTGTGGCCGTCCTGATGCTGCAAGCCCTCGCCGTTGAGGGTGGTGCGGCCCGAAGTGGCGCCGATCAGAAAACCGCGCGCCTGGGCATCGCCGGCGGCCCAGGCCAGATCGCCGATGCGCTGGAACCCGAACATCGAGTAGAAAATGTAAAACGGGATCATCGGCAGATCGTAGCTGCTGTACGCGGTCGCCAAAGCGATCCAGGCCGCCATCGAACCCGCTTCGGTGATGCCCTCCTCCAGAATCTGGCCTTTCTTATCTTCCTTGTAGTAGAGAATCTGACCGGCGTCGTGGGGCACATAGCGCTGCCCGGCCGAGGAATAAATGCCGAGCTGACGGAACATGCCCTCCATGCCGAAGGTACGTGCTTCGTCGGGCACGATGGGCACGATACGGGTGCCAATGGCCTTGTCCCGCACCAGTTGCTGAAGCATGCGCACGAACGCCATGGTGGTGGATATCTCGCGCTCGCCGGTACTTTCCAGCAACCGGTTGAACGTTTCCAGCGCGGGAATTTCCAGCGGCTGGAATTCACCGTGACGGGCCGGCAGGTAGCCACCCAGTTCCTCGCGGCGCCGGCGCATGTACGCCAGTTCGGGACTGTCTTCCGGCGGCCGGTAGTAGGGCGTGTCTTCGATGTGTTCATCCGGAATCGGCAGGCCGAAGCGGTCGCGAAACTTCTTCAGATCGTCGAGCTGGATTTTCTTGACCGAGTGAGTGTCGTTGGACGCCTCGCCGGAGCTGCCCAGGCCATAGCCTTTGACGGTCATGGCCAGAATGACGGTGGGCTTACCGCGCGTTTCGACGGCCTCGGCGTAGGCGGCATACACCTTGTAGGGATCGTGGCCGCCGCGATTGAGATACATGATGTCGTCGTCGCTGAGATCCGCGACCAGCGCGGCCAGCTCCGGGTATTTGCCGAAAAAATGCTCGCGCGTGTAGGCGCCGCCGTTGAACTTGTAGTTCTGCAATTCACCGTCGCAGACTTCATCCATGCGTTTTTGCAGCAGTCCGGCGCTGTCGCGCTCCAGCAGCGGATCCCAGAGCCGACCCCAGACCACCTTGAGCACATGCCAGCCGGCGCCGCGGAACACACCTTCCAGCTCCTGAATGATCTTGCTGTTGCCACGCACCAGGCCGTCGAGGCGCTGGAGGTTGCAGTTGACCACGAACGTCAGGTTTTCGAGCTGCTCGCGCCCGGCGAGGGAAATCGCGCCCAGGGTTTCCGGCTCGTCGCATTCGCCATCGCCGAGGAATGCCCATACCCGGCGATCGCCGCGCGGCACCAGTTCGCGCGCCGACAGGTAGCGCATGATGTGGGCTTGGTAGATCGCCTGAATCGGGCCGAGGCCCATGGATACCGTGGGAAACTGCCAGTACTCCGGCATCAGCCAGGGATGCGGATAGGACGACAGACCCTTGCCGTCGACCTCGCGCCGGAAATGATCGAGCTGCTCTTCGGTTATGCGGCCTTCGAGAAACGAGCGCGCATAGATACCGGGCGAACTGTGGCCCTGATAGTAGATGAGATCCTCAAGCTGCCCCTCGCGACGCGCACGAAAGAAATAATTGAAGCCGACGTCATAGAGCGTGGCGGCCGACGAAAACGTCGCGATGTGGCCACCCAGACCTTCGTATTTCTTGTTGGCGCGCATCACCATCGCCAGTGCATTCCAGCGGATCAGCGAGCGGATGCGGCGCTCCATGAACAGATCGCCAGGCATGCGTTTTTCGCGGCTGACCGGAATCGTGTTGCAAAACGGCGTGGTGACGCCACCCGACAGGGGAATGCCGTTGCGCGCCGCGCGATCAATCAGCTGGCGCAGCAGGAACGCCGCCCGCTCCGGCCCCTGAAAACGCAGCACGGCGTCGAGGGAGTCGAGCCAGTCGCCGGTTTCCGCAGGATCGGTATCCTCCGGGAGCATCGACACGTCCGGGACATCGGGTTGTTGCGGTTCATTCATAGGATTTCCTGCTGTACCCAAGGTATCGGTCCTGACTTTTGCACACTAGGTTAAATAAGTTCGTCGTTCAATGGACACCCGCGAGAAACCCCGTTGCCCGCTCGGTCCGGTCATCACAGGGACAGCTTCCGTCACCAGGGATAACCATAGCGACCGTCGCTGGCCCGGTTCAGATTCTGCACGGCATCCGCCGCCGCACGGTCGCCGGTTGCGATCCAGAGCCCCCGGCGCGGCTGCGGGCCAAACACCCGCCCGCATTCGCTCTTGAGATCGACCAGCGTTTCGGCGCGCACCGCTTCGGCAAGGCGCGGGCGGAAGTCGAAGTTGCGATAATCGAGCGCCAGGCTCTCGTTGTGGCGCGCGGCCTGTTCAAGCATGTTCTTCGGTCGCTCCTCGATGCCGGCCAAGGTGGCCTGCTTGAAGCGCTCGAGCTCCGCGTCGTCCATGGTGTCCAGCACCTGGCAGCGCGCCGCCAGGAACTGTTCCATCTCGGCCATCAGACGGGGCGCGTCGGCGCGCGGCGACTGCGCATAGAACAGCATCCCGGGCACCCGATTGGACGGCATGAGCTGACTGCCGACCACATAGCCCAGTTGCTTCTCGGTGCGGATTTCCGTGTAAAAAGGTTCTTCGGTGATTTTCTGCAATAGTGCAAAGCGGGCGCGTTCGGCGAGGGTATCGGAAGCACCTTGCAGATAGAGCAACGCGGCGCGATCCGGCTGCTCCGTCTCCACACCCCAGCGCGGCAACGTCGATTGCGGACGCAACCGGCGCACCTCATGATCGAGGCGGGGCGGACGCTCAGGCGCAATGGCAAGACGCGCCAATACCCGGCTCGCCATCCGCTGAGCGGTTTCCGCATCGACCATGCCGCCCGCATAGGCCTTGACGCTGCCCGCGCCATAGAACCCGGCGATGAAATTTCGCAGTGTTTGCGGATCGACCGCCGCCAGTGCATGCGCCAACTCCAGCTCCCGAGGCGCATCGCGCAACAGCGGCGCGATTTCCGCGACGGCCAGTCGCACCGGCCACTCCTTGCGACTGTTGCGCCAGTTCCGGATCAGGGTTTCCTTCACGCGGGTGAAGCGCGCGGTGTCGAACTCTGGCTCCGCCAGCACACCCAGCAGGCGCTGCAACAGGATTTCCTGCTTGTCCGCATAGCCACTGACGCTGAGTTCGATACCGCCTTCCCAGCGCTTCAAACCGAAATCCAGTCCGGCCAGAAACGCGGGGTAGACTTCCGCGCTGAGCTGATCGCTGGCCAGCGCGAGATAGAGTTCTGTCATCGCGGCGCCCCGATGGCTCTCCGCGCGTGGGGCCAGAATCTGGGCGCTGAATACCGCGCGTGGGGTACCGAATTCCGCGTCACGATATTGCCAGAGGCGCAGCGCCGGGTGCTCGATCAGTAGCCGCGGCGGCTGCGACACACTGCCGCGCTCCGATACCGGAAAGTGTGCGGGAATATAGGGGTTGGAGCCCGGCAAGTGCAGCACGGTGGTTTCCGGTCCGGCATTCCAGGCAGCGGTTCGCTGTGGTGCGACCGGAGACACCGTATAGGGCGTCTGGTAATAGCGCGACGTGCGTTGGAGTTGATCGAATTCCGGCGCCATGACGGTAATAAGAGCGTTTTCCGGCCGCAGCTTCTCCGCCAGTGCCCGGATGAGATCGGCGTCAAAGCGTTCGTAGAGAAACGGACCGCGCAACACTTCCGCCGGCGGGTAGTCGCGCAGCGCCTCCGCGAGGGCAAGCGCCTGGTCGCTGGAGCGCGATTTTTCGAGAAACTGGAATTCAGCATGCTGCATCACGCCGAATTCCGCGTACCGCCACGCCTCGATGCCGGACCCACGCACTTTGGCGATCCACGCCCACAGCTGATCCAGCACCTGGTCGCGCGCGGCGACGCCCGCCGGCGTCAGGGCAATGGAGATCGCAAACGCCGCGCCGCGCCGCGAATCGTAGCCGAGACCCGCGCTCAGGCTCTCCGCCAGACCCTGGCGCTTCAGCTCGGCCAGCAGGCTGTGCTCGCTCTCGTCGCCCAGCAAATGCGCGAGAAACGTCGCCGGCTTCTCCTGCCAGTATTCACGCTGGGGCGGCAGCGGAAACAACAGCCCCAACTCGCGCTGGTCCTGATCGGGCCGCATTTCAATCAGCAGCGGTCCGGACTCCGGCAACAAGGGCTCGGCGTCCGTGGCAAGATCCGCCGGACGCCGGGGAATGGCGCCGAAGCGGGTTGCCACCATGGCTTGCAGCGCGTCGAGGGATTCACGCCCTACCACCGCCAGGGTCATCAAATCCGCTGAATAGTGGCGCTGATAAAATGCGATCAGGTCGTCGCGCACCGGCCGGTTATCCAGATCCGCGAGGGTGTCGCGGTTACCCACCGAAAATTTCGCGAGCGGGTGATCCGGGTTGATGACTTCGCTGATCACGTCGCTCTGGCGGCGGCCATCGTCGCGCAGCTTGAGGCGATACTCGGCCTCCACCGCCTGGCGCTCGCGTTCGACATAGTCGGGATCGAAGCGTGGCGCGATGAAAAACTGCGCGAAGCGATCCAGGGCGCCGTCCAGATGGGCCGGCTGGATGTCGAAGAAATAACTGGTTTGTTCCAGACTGGTATAGGCGTTGTGACTGCCGCCATGACTGCTGATGAATGCCTGATATTCCGCCGCCGCCGGATATTTTTCGGTGCCGAGAAACAGCATATGCTCCAGAAAATGCGCGAGACCCGCGCGGTCGGCCGGATTGTCGAAACTTCCCACGCCAACACTCAGCGCGGCCGCGCCCTTGTCGCTCTCGGCGTCCGACACCAGGAGCACGCTCAGACCGTTGTCGAGCTTCAGATAGCGGTAGTGGCGATCATCCGCCGGGCTGCGGTTTACCGCGATCGCACCACCGTCAGCGACCGGCGCCGGCTGCCACCAGTCCAGTACGGGCGCAGCTGTGGCCAGCGACCACCACAACAACCCGGAAACCAAACACACTGCCCTGCCGGGCCGGAACACTGCAAACATCAGAGAGTCTCCGCTGGCGTCGTCCCCGCAGCCGGATTGGCGAGGGGTACTTCGGAGCGATCCGACTCGCCCGGCGCGACTTCGTTCCGCGGCCAGGCGCCGTGCAGTGCCTTGATCAGGGTCGCGAGCGGAATCGCAAAGAACACGCCCCACAAACCCCAGAGCCCTCCGAACAGCAGTACCGCCAGAATGATCGCAACCGGGTGCAGGTTCACCGCATCGGAAAACAGGATCGGTACCAGCACATTGCCGTCGAGAAACTGGATCAGCCCGTAGGCCAGCGTCAGGATGAAAAAATCGCTGCCCCATCCCAGCTGCACATAGCCCACCAGAAATACCGGCACCGTCGCCACCGTCGCGCCGATGTAGGGCACGATCACCGTCACACCCACCACCAATGCCAGCAGGGCCGCGTAATGGAGACCGAGCCACACGAAGACGATGTAGCTGACCACCGCGACAATCAGGATCTGGATGACCTTGCCACGCACATAATTGGCCATCTGGACGTCCATTTCCTGCCACACCTGGCTCATCACGGGTCGATTGCGGGGCAGCAGACCCGTCAGCTGCACAATAAGCTCCCGGCTGTCCTTGAGCATGAAAAACACCATCAACGGCACCAGCACCAGATACACCAGCAGGCCCACCAGATCCGAAAAACGACTCACGAAAAACGACAGCATGGCCTCGGCAAAACCCGTGGCTTCACCGCTCACATACTGGATGACCTGCTCCAGCTGGGCGTGGGAAATCAGATGAGGATAACGCTCCGGGAGCAGCAATATCGCCGCATGTCCGTGGCGGATCATGGTCGGGAGCTCATTCACCAGATTGGTGGTCTGCTGTACCAGGATCGGAAACAGCACCACCGCGCTGGCGAACAGCAGTCCCATGAAACCCAGGAAGGCGA
Organism: Gammaproteobacteria bacterium; assembly: GCA_016708925.1. Classification (GTDB taxonomy): domain Bacteria; phylum Pseudomonadota; class Gammaproteobacteria; order Pseudomonadales; family Porticoccaceae; genus JAGPUQ01. The sequence goes on from JADJET010000003.1 coordinate 96,601, forward strand.
GCCACACCGCCAGAATGTGGGGAATGCGCAGACGCTCCAGGCGCGTCACGATGCCCTGCAACAGGAACGCCAGCACCAGCGCGGCCAGCAACGGGCCGATTACGTTCGAGAACCCGATAATCGCCACCAGAACCAGGGCAATCAGCAGCGCCAGCAACACCGCCTCTTCGTCGCCGAGATAACGGTGAACCCAATTGCCCAATACTTTCCACATAGAACTACCTCTACTTTTTGGGCACGACCACCAACATGATTTGCGGGGATGACGACCGACTCCCCTTGGGGGAATGCCGCGCATCCTGGACAATGAACCGATGCTACCATCGGCAGTCGAAATCACTCTTGCGCCGCTGCCACCGGCTCGCGCGGTCATCGAGGAATGTGCACGTTGCGGACATCATCTTACTTTGCCCGAGGGCTTGCCGTCCCCTCCCTGATCCTCGCGCTGATCTTCCCAACCTTGGTCGCGGGCACGGAAATTCGGCTGCCGGAGCTCGGCGACAGCAGCTCCGGTCTGGTCAGCCTGAAGCAGGAACAGGATCTGGGACGCGCCTGGTTGATGGCGTTTCGCCGCCAGGTGCGCACCTACGACGATCCGCTGGTGCAGGACTATCTGGAACGGCTGCTATCCGGCCTCGCGAGCAGCAGTGAACTGCTTGACCGGAACCTGCAACTGGTGCTGGTGCGCAACACTTCCATCAATGCCTTCGCGGTACCGGGCGGCGTCGTGGGCGTGCATACCGGGCTTTTACTGCAAGCCCGCACCGAACATCAATGCGCTTCGGTGCTCACGCACGAGCTCGCGCACCTTAGCCAGCGCCATTTCGCCCGTAGAATCGAGAGCCAGCGCCAGTCGACTACCGTGGGGCTGACGGGGCTGCTCGCCGGCCTGGTGCTCGCCGCCACCGGCGGCGCGCAAGCGGGGATGGCGGTGATGGCAACGACCCAGGCCGCCATGATCGACCAGTCCCTCATTTTCAGCAGGCAACACGAACAGGAAGCGGACCGCGTCGGCATCGACACGCTCTACCGCGCCGGCATGGACCCGGCCGGAGCGGCGGAGATGTTCGAGCAGATGCTGGCCGCGACCCGTTACACCGGACAGCGCCCGCCCGAATTCATGCTGACCCACCCATTGACCGAATCCCGGGTATCGGATATCCGGGCGCGCATCGCAAAATATTCGATACGCCAGTATCCGGACAATCTGGAATACCACCTGATGCGCGCCCGCATTCAGGCCACGTCGGCGGAGCGCCCCGAGCTGGCTGCCGCGCACTTCCGCGACGAGCTCTCCGGCAACTCGCTGTCCCGTATCGCGGCCCACTACGGCCTGGCGCTGGCGCAGAGCGCCATGGGCGATCACGGCGGCGCGCGCGAACAGATCCACCAGCTGCTGGCCGACGACCCCGAGCGTCTGACCTACCGGCTGACAGCCATTGCCATTGAACGTGCCGCCGGTGCCACTGGCGTCGCCATCGCACAGGCGCAGCTACTGGCCGCCAAAGTGCCGGACCATTACCCCGTACGCATGGAGCTGGCGCAAAGTCTGCGCAGCGCCAACCGGGTCGGCGAAGCCGAAGCCGTGCTGGCAAAACTTTCACGCGACCGTCCCAACGACCCCCAGGTGTGGTTCGAGCTGGCCGAAGTGAGCGGCCTGGCGGGGAATATCCCCAGCGTGCACATGGCACGCGCCGAGTATTTCATACTCAACGGCATATTCGACAAGACACGCGATCACTTGCGCTATGCGCGCAAGCTACAGGAGCGGAATTTCCGGCAGGTCGCTCTTATCGATCAGCGCCTGCAGGATCTGGAACATCTCGAAAAACAGCTTGGCGGTCCCGGCCGGCCCAGATAGGACCGCCCTTGGGCACGACAGCGGTCACCCCTTGTGGCTGCCGTCGCAGAGCGGCGCGTTGCGCGTCACCTTGCAGCCGCAGAAATACACCGTTTTCGCAGCCGGCGCCTCGTACTTCACCGGGTTGATGCCGGTTCCGGCATGGGCACCATCGCAAAATGGCTGTTTCGCGCTGCGCCCGCAGGCGCACCAGTAATAACCTTTACCTTCCTCAACAGCCACCGCGAAGGGTGTATCGGAAGCGCGGACTGGATCGGTCATGGCAGTTCCCTCTCGGTTTCAACGGATGAAACCCGGCCGCTCCATCAATAAGCAGCAGCACGGGCGATGATACGTTTGGCCTGCGTGTAGTGTGGCTTGTCGAGCATGATGCCGTCGAGGCCCACCACGCCGACATCGGGGCTCGCGTCGAAAGCCTCGACCACCCGCCGCGACCATTCCAGCTCTTTCTCGCCCACCGAAAACACCCGATTGATGGTGTCCACCTGATTGGGGTGAATCGCCATCATGGAGGTAAAGCCCGCCCGGCGCGCGCCCAGGGCTGCGGCTTCGAGACCGGCATCGTCCTTGTAGTCGGTAAACACGGTGTTGCAGGGTTCGATGCCGGCGGAAGCCGCCGCCGCGAGACAGAGCGCGCGCACGGTCCGGAACAGATCGTCCCAGGAACCGTCGGGCAGCAGATGGGTTTCGGCGCCGACATCGGCCGACAGATCGAACTCGCCCCAGCTCACATAGGCGAGGCGCGGACTGGCGCCGGTGAGACCCGCCAGATTGAGTACGCCCTGCCCGGTCTCGGTGCCGATCACCAGCATCCGGATGTGCCCGCGCGGCACGCCCTCGCGCACTTCCAGCGCGCTCAGGTAATGGTCGAGCCGGATCACGTCCTCACGCGTGCGGTATTTGGGCAGCAGCACAAAATCGGGCGCGCCGCCCACCACGGCGGCCAGGTCGTCGAGGGTCATGGTGCCGTCGAGGGGATTGATGCGCACCAGCAACTTCTTGCGGCGGCTGCCCAGGGGGCGCGCATCGAGATAGGCCCGCGCCAGCCGGCGCGCCTCCTCCTTGCGCGACGGGGCCACCGAATCCTCGAGGTCGAGGATCAGGCCATCGGCGTTGGTGCCCTCGCCCTTGGCGATCTTCTTCTCGCTGTCGGCGGGCAGAAACAGCATGGAACGCATGGTCGGCTCTCCGGAGTCAGGCGGATTTCGTTTTCATCAGCGCGGTGCGTTTGCAGGTCGCGACCAGTTCGTCGTGCTGATTGAAGCCCTCGTGGAGAAAATTGACGATGCCCGAATCGGTGCGCTTCTGGCTGACACGTTTGGACAGAATCGTGGTACGGGCGTGGATGGTGTCACCGTGGAACACCGGACGCGGAAACGCCACGTCGGTCATCCCCAGATTGCCGAGCGTGGTGCCCAGAGTCAGCTCGGTGACCTGTACCCCCACCACCAGTGCCAGCGTGAACATGCTGTTGACGATCCGTTGGCCATGGATGCTGTTCTTGGAGAATTCGGCATCGAGGTGCAGCGGCTGAGTGTTCATGGTCAGGCAGCTGAACAGCGTGTTGTCATACTCGGAGACGGTGCGTCGCACCTCGTGGTCGAACACCTGCCCTTCGACGAAATCTTCAAAATGCAAACCGGCCATCGCGCCATCCTCCGTAGTGTTGTGTCGGTGAGTCGTGCTTTATCCGTGAAGTTATACAGCGTCCGCAAAATGCGAGCGCCCGGATTGTAGCACTTCATTTCCGACCCGCATCCGGCCGCACTGCTCCTGGCGGCGCGGCTCCTGGCAACGATTGTGCCCGACGCCGCCCCGGGTACAATCGTTGCCATCAAAGAGGAGTTGCCATGAACCAGCCCATGACCCCGCTGCACCCCCATATCAGCGATTTCGAACAGGTTGTCCGCGCGCGCCGCTCGGTACGCGGATTTCTGCCGGACCCGGTGCCAGCGGACATCCTGCGCCATGTCTTCGAGTTGGCCCAACAGGCACCCTCCAACTGCAATGTGCAGCCCTGGCAGGTGGTGGTCGCGTCCGGCGAATCCTGCCGCACCATCAGCCGCAAGCTGGTCGCGGCCGCGACCTCCGGCCGGCCGGTGACCAGCGACTACCAGCGCGTCGAGGAATTTCCGGGCGTCATGCGCCGGCGTCAGATCGATACCGCGGTGTGTCTCTACGGACACATGGGCATCGCCCGCGACGACCGCGACGGGCGGCGGATGGCGATGCTGCGCAACTACGAGTTCTTCGACGCCCCCCATATCGCCTTCATCGGCATGGACCGGATGTTTCACGAGACGGTGGCGCTCGACGTCGGCATGTACGCCCAGACCCTGATGCTGGCCATGACGGCCTACGGCATCGGCTCGTGCGCCCAGGCGGCCGTGAGCCGTTTTCCGGAAGTCGCGCGGGAACATTTCGGGCTGCCGGACAATATCGGCATTCTGATGGGGCTGTCGTTCGGCTACGAGGACACCGCGGTGCCGGCCAACCGCACCCGGGTGCCGCGCGCGGCGCTTGCGGAGCAGGTGCGCTTCGTGGAGTAAGCGCGGATCACCCTGCGCCGGGGTCAGTCCCCGGCGATCTGGCGCTCGCGAAAGTCCAACATGCGCTGCAAGGGCACCATGGCGCGGCGACCCAGTTCCGCGTCGACAAGAATTTCGTTGTCGCCGCGTTCCAGCGAATCGGCCAGATTGCGCAGGTGGTTCATCGCCATCCACGGGCAGTGGCCGCAACTGCGGCAGGTGGCGCCGTGGCCCGCCGTGGGCGCGATGATCAACTCCTTGGCGGGCGCGGCCTGCTGCATCTTGTAGAAAATGCCCTGGTCGGTGGCGACGATGCAACGCCGGTTGGGCAGGTTTCTGGCCGCCGCGATCAACTGCGAGGTGGAACCCACCGCGTCGGCGATGGCGATCACCGCCGCGGGCGACTCGGGATGCACCAGGATGGCGGCATCCGGATACACCTGCTTCAGATCCAGCAGACCACGCAGCTTGAATTCCTCGTGCACGACACAACTGCCGTCCCAGAGCAGCATGTCGGCCCCCGTCTGCTGTTGGACGTAGTGACCCAGGTGCTTGTCCGGCGCCCACAGAATCTTGTGTCCCTCGCCGTCGAGGTAATCGACCACATCGAGGGCGATGCTGGAGGTCACCACCCAGTCGGCACGCGCTTTCACCGCTGCCGAGGTATTGGCGTAGACCACCACGGTGCGGTCGGGATGCTGATCGCAAAAAGCTGCGAACGCTTCCGCCGGACAGCCGATATCCAGGGAACAGGTCGCCTCCAGGGTCGGCATCAGCACGGTTTTTTCGGGGGTCAGAATCTTGGCGGTTTCCCCCATGAAACGTACCCCTGCCACCACCAGGGTCGCGGCCGGATGCCGCTTGCCGAAACGCGCCATTTCGAGGGAATCGGAAACGATGCCGCCAGTCTCCTCGGCGAGCGCCTGGATCGCCGGGTCGGTGTAGTAATGGGCGACGATGACCGCGTTCTTGGCCACCAGCAGCTGCTTGATGCGGGCGATATCGGCGGCGCGCGCGGCCGGCGACTCGTGCTCCGGCGCCTGCATCCGGTCGAGATGCTGGATCACGATTTCCCGAAACCGGGCGCCGTCAGCGATCGCCAGACGTGAAGAATCAGCCATGGGAAAGCCGGATTGGAGGGTGTCGGCGGATTCTAGCACAGGGGCTCGGGCCGCCACTCGTGGACGAGTGGCCCGACGCGCACGGGGCGCAGAGAAAACCCTGAGGTGAGCCCGCCCGGTCGGGACCGTCGCCAGTGCAGTATGGCTGATCATGGGAGGGGAAAGTTGGTGGGCCGTGCTGGATTCGAACCAGCGACCAATTGGTTAAAAGCCAACTGCTCTACCAACTGAGCTAACGGCCCGAAAAAGAGGCGCTATCTTACTGCCAGTCCCCCAAAGGTCAAGCTGCCACACGCAAAAATCGGCGCGGATAACCGGCAAAATCGCCAACACCGACGGTGGCTCGGGCAGAAGCACCGCATGCACGTCATTTCACGCGCGAATCAAAGCGCCTGCGGCATCAGCCCTGATACAGGGTTGGATCGGCAATGTCCGCTGCGGCGAACCCCGCCGCGCGCAACCGGCAACTGTCGCAGCGTCCGCAGGCCCGACCGGCAGCGTCCGACAAGTAACAGGATACCGTCATCGCGTAATCGACGCCGAGTTCGATGCCGCGCGCGATGATTTCGGCCTTGCTCAGGTCGATGAGCGGCGTGTGCAAGGAAAACCCGCGTCCCTCGACACCGGCCCGGGTCGCGAGATTGGCGGTGACTTCAAAGGCGCGGATAAATTCCGGTCGGCAATCCGGATAGCCGGAATAATCCACGGCGTTGACGCCGATGAACAGGTCGCGCGCGCCGAGCACTTCGGCCCAACCCAGCGCGATGGCGAGGAAGATGGTGTTGCGGGCCGGCACATAGGTGACCGGAATGCCTGCGCTGTCCCCGGTGGTCGGGACGAGGATGCTGTCGTCGGTGAGCGCGGAACCGCCGATCGTGCGCAGATCCAGCACTACCGTCTTGTGCTCCACCGCTCCGAACACAGCGCTGATCCGGGCCGCGGCGGCAAGCTCCGCACGGTGGCGCTGCCCGTAGTCGAAACTCAGCGTGTAACAGCGATGCCCCGCGGCGCGTGCCATGGCAAGCAAAGTGGTGGAATCGAGTCCGCCGGACACCAGCACCACGGCGGCAGAAGCGGTTTCAGTCATTCAGTGACCCGGCACATCGCCCCAGAGGTACTTGTGCAACTGTAATTGCAAACGCACCGAGAGGCGATCGGCGAGCACCCAGTCCGCCAGCGCGCGTGCTTCGAGCTGACCCTGGCTCGGGGAAAACAACAGCTCCGCGCCAGTGGCGGCCAGCTTGTATTCATCGATCTTCAGCCGTGCCCATTCATAATCGGTACGGTTGCAGATCACGAATTTGATCTCGTCCTTGGCGCTCAGGCATGCGATATTGGACCAGAGATTGCGTGCGACTTCGCCGGAACCCGGCGTTTTCAGATCCAGAATAATATGCACGCGCAGATCGACTTCCGCGACGGGCAGCGCCCCGCTGGTCTCCAGCGAGACCCGGTAACCAGCGTCGCAGAGGGCTTTCAACAGCGGCAGACACTCCGGCTGCGCCAGCGGTTCACCGCCGGTCACCGTGACATAGCGCGGATTGAAAGCGCCCACCTCTTCCAACACGTCCGTCAGCGCCTTGCGTTCACCGCCGTGAAACGCGTACTGGGTGTCACAGTAGTGGCAACGCAGCGGACAGCCGGTCAGGCGCACGAACACCGTTGGCAGCCCGGAGGTGGTAGTTTCGCCCTGGAGCGAATAGAAAATTTCGGTGATGCGCAAATGGGGTTCAGTCATGGCTCGGAAACAAGACCGCGATGCGCCGGGGTGCGGAGACAGAACGCAGGAAAATCCGCGCACAAAGCGTCAGAAATGGGTATCCAGATAACGTCGCGCCAGCGCGGCGACGCTGCCGCCCGCGAGAATTGCCTTCTCCAGGTGCGCGCGGGCGCGCGCCTTGTCGTTAAGCTGCATATAGAGCGTACCGAGCTTGTAGTGCGCATCGGCGGCCTTCGCGTGTGCCGGGTAGTTGTCGACCACCCGGTTAAACTGGGTTAGCGCCCCTTGCGCGTCGTTCTTGACCAGAGCGATCTCGCCCATCCAGTAGAGCGCATTGGGAACATAGCTACTACCCGGATAGGTAGTGACGAAGGTCTGAAAATCCGCCTGGGCATCGTCCATTTTCCCCTGTTTCAACTGCTCGTAGGCGGCCTCATAGGCTGCCTGCTCACCCGGTTTCGTTGCCGGCGCCGCCACGGGGGGAGCCGCCGCACCGCCGGGAGCCGCCACCGGCGCCGGACTGTTGCCGAGCGGCGCCGCCGGAGCCAGCGTCCCGCCTGCCGGAACCGGCGGCGTCAATGGGGCAGTCGCCCGATCGGCCGTGGCCGCACCGCCTGTGACAATGGCTGACAGGCGACCATCCAGATCCAGGTAGTTGTCTTTTTGCTGTTGTTGCAGCAACTGGATCTGATGGTTTTGTTCTTCAAGCTGCCCGTGGAGTTCGCGAATCTCCTCTTGCAGCGCCTGTACCTGCACGAACAACTCAGAGACGCCCGCCGCACCGGCCGTCACCGCGCCCGAAGGCGCCGCAGCCGACCGGCCACTGAGCTCTACCACCGGGACCGGCGCCGCGATGGCCGGCAGCGCAAGCGCAGCCAACAAGGCCGCGCCCACCGCCCACTGGCATCCTGATCGCGCTGGCCGGAGCATCCTCATGAGCGTTTACTTGAGCTCCACACGGCGATTCAGCGCCCAGGAAGATTCGTCGCCGCCAGCGGACGCCGGGCTTTCTTCGCCATAGCTGACGACTTCGATGAGGCTGGTATCCACGCCGTTAAGCACCAGGAAATCCCGCACCGCATTGCCACGTCGTTCGCCCAGTGCCATGTTGTATTCGCGCGTACCGCGCTCGTCAGTGTGGCCTTCAAGCCGGATGTGTTTGGGATTGCCGCGCAGATTGGCAGCATGGCCCTGCAGGGCGGAACGCGATTCCGGCCGCAGCGTGGCTTTGTCGAAATCAAAATAGAACACGGTTTCCAGACCACCGGCGTCATAAGCATCGGCGCCACCGATCGAACCATCGCCGACAGTGCCGGTCGCCACGCCATTGCCGGAACCACTGCCACCAACGCCAGCGCCAACCGCGTCGCTGTCGGGAGTAGTGCTGGAGCACGCCGCCAGAAGAATCGCCACGAAACCGGCGAAAAACAAATTAGTGAGGGATTTCATAGTCATGAGAAAAAAAACTCCGTGATATTTAAGGGCATAAAAGCCGGGCACAATTTAGCTCGTTTAACCCCAAAACGCTAACAGTTTTGCCGTAGTCACTTCAGAAATGGCGACCAGGCAGGCTCCCGCACATCGCCCGACTGCGACGGCAGTACAAAACGCGCCCGTGCATCGACCGACACCACCGCCAGCACCGTGCGCCGCCCCTGTCGAGAGGTGTACATGACCATGGCGCCGTTCGGTGCCACGGTGGGTGATTCGTCCAGCGCCGATTGCGTTAACAGCCGAAAATCGTTGGTCACCAGATCCTGGCTGGCGATAACGAATCCGCCACTCCCGCCACGATGCACCATCACCAGCGTACGGCCATCGGCGGCCAGCTGAGGCCGGGCGTTGTAGCTGCCGTTGAAGGTCACGCGCGTAAGCTGGTTGCTCCCCAAGGTCAGCTTGTAAATCTGCGGCGCACCGCCACGGTCCGAGGTAAACAGCAAAGCCTTGCCATCCGGTGTCCAGGTAGGCTCGGTATCGATCGCGAAATGGTTGGTGAGCCGGGTAAAGGCTTTGCTCGCGAACGAATACAAATAGATCTCGGGATTGCCGTCCTTGGAGAGAACCATGGCCAGACTGCGGCCATCGGGCGACCAGGCGGGAGCTCCGTTCAAGCCGCGGAAATTGGTCACTTGCTCACGCTGGGCATCCGACAGCCGCTGGCGAAAGACCGCCGGGCGTCGGGTTTCGAAGGAGACGTAGACCAGCTCGCGTCCGTCCGGGGACCAGCGCGGCGACAGGATCGGCTGCTTCGACTTCAGCATCAGCCGTTCGCGCGCGCCATCGGCATCGGAAACCAGCAGACGATACACCCGCACACCGCCCTCCGCAGTCGCGGTGACGTAGGCGATGCGCGTGGAAAAAGCACCGCGAATCCCGGTAATCGCCTCGAACACCGTGTCGCTGATGTAATGAGCGATGTCGCGCAGCTCATTGTCGCTGCCCTCGATAAACTTGGTAAACACCTGCCGTTGACCCGCCACCTGGGCCAGACTGAAAGTCACTTTGATGCGCCCGGCGGCGGGGCGCTGCACATCCGCCACCACCACATACTCGATTCCCGCGACGCTCCAGTCGTGGTATCGGATCTCCGCCGTGCTGCGGGGAAACGCCAGCATGTTTTCCCGCGCCATGGTGCGGAACAACCCGCTACGATCGAGGTCGGCGGAAACAATGGCACTGATATCGCCCGGCAGCTGTCCACCGGGGAGCGTCATCGGCACCACCGCGATACGGGTGGGGTTATCCGCGCCATGAGTAATCTCGATCGACAGCTCGGCGCGCGCGGACAGCGCTGTGCACAGCAGTGCGAACGCCGCCGCCATACACCACCAGATCCGGCGGCAACGCTGGGTATTCAACTGGCCAATGCTCGGATTTTCTTTCATTAGAGCCTCAAGTCTTCGGGTCTGAATACCAGGGTAAATTTGCGGAAATTTTGCTCAAACAGCAATGGATCCTTGCGGGCCAACTCCTGCAAGCGATCGAAGCGCCCGGCCCGCTCCACCGCACCGACGGCGGACTGGTCAAACGCCGGGTCGCCACTGGATCGCGTCACCGCAACGGCCATCACCTGGCCGGTCGGCACGATCCGTATCTGTAGCTCCACCTGCATGTCGCGACGCGCACTCGGCGGCCTGCTCCAGTTCCCAGCGATGCGATCTCGCACATAGTCGCCATACGTCGAGACCGACTGCTGCGCCGCGGCCTGGGCCTGTTCGGCAGCCTGCTGCGCGGCCTGTTGTTGCTCCCGCTGGGCGCGCGCTGCCTGCTCAGCTTTTTCCCGCGCGGCCTTTTCTTTCGCGAGCTTTTCTTTTGCCGCTTTCGCTTGGTCCTTTGCCACTTGTTCCTTTGCCGCCTTCTCTTTCACGGCTTTTTCTGCCGCAGCCTTCTCCTGAGCGGCTTTCTGGAGCGCCCGCTTCTCCCTGACAGCGGTTTCCTGCGCCACCTTCTGTTTGGCCGCCTTTTCCTGCGCCACCTGTTCCGCGCGCTTCGCGGCGTTATCGTCCGTTGCCGGTTTCGGCTTCGGCGGCTCGGGCTTCGGTGGCTCGGGCTTGGGAGACTCAGGCTTGGGAGGCTCCGGCGCAGGAGGAGCCGGCTTGGGGGGCTCCGATTTGGCCGGAGCGGATTTTACCGGCTGCGGGGCGGGGCGCTCCACCTGCAACAACGTGGCTTCGATATAGCTTGGCTGCACCAGCTCCCGCCGCTGGAACTCGGGATGCCAGCCACTGATCAGCAAATAGAGCAGCCCCCCGTGCAGCAAAGTGCTGCACAGTACCGCGGTCCGATACCCGGATCCCCGTCGCGCCATTCACCGTCGCCCCGACGGCGGATCGGTGACCAGTCCCACGCCTTTCACACCGGCCGCTTGCAGCCTGGCCATAAGCCCCACCACGGTGCCGTAATCTATCGTGCGATCAGCCCGCACCAGCACCGGTGTATCCGGTTTTTCGTTCAATACCTTGCGGACTCTCTCGACAATGACATCCACCGCTTCCGGCTGGCTCTTGCCGTTGCCGAGATTCAGGTGGTACACGCCGTCCTTGTCAATCCCGACCTCGATGGGCTCCTTGTCCTCCACCGGCTGCGCGGTCGCCTTGGGCAGATCCACCTTCACGCCCGTGGTGAGCAACGGTGCCGTGACCATGAAGACAATCAGCAGCACCAGCATCACGTCGATATAGGGAACGACATTGATTTCCGCTACCAGAGTGCGCTTTTGCTTGTTGTTGAAAGCCATGATTCCGGCCTGCTACTTGCCGGTACTGTAAATGCGACGGTGCAGGATGCCGGAAAACTCCTCGGCAAAGGTCTGGTATCCGCCGTACACCTGCTCCACGCGCGTGGCGAATCGGTTATAGGCGATAACGGCTGGAATCGCCGCGAACAGACCCATCGCGGTCGCCACCAGCGCTTCGGCAATGCCGGGGGCGACCGCCGCGAGGGTGGCTTGGTGCATGCCGGCGAGACCCCGGAACGCCTGCATGATGCCCCACACGGTGCCGAATAACCCGATATAGGGGCTCACCGACGCCACGCTGGCAAGAAATGGCAGATGGGTGTTGAGCTTTTCCTCTTCCCGGGACAGCGCCACCCGCATCGCCCGCTCGACACCGGCGACGATAGAGTCCGGGTCGGCGCCACGCTGCTGGTTGAGGCGGTTGAACTCCCGGAAACCGGCGCGAAACACCGCCTCCACACCGGGGACATGCTGATTGCTCTGCAAACGCACATTGCCGTCATTGAACAACTGGTTGAGGTCGCCGCCCGACCAGAAGGTACTTTCGAACCGCTTGAGATCGGCCCCGGCGCCACGCAGATAAAGTCCGCGCTGCACGATCATCACCCAGGACAGCGCCGACGCCCCGAACAGGATCAGCAGCACCAGTTTGACGGGAATGGTTGCGCCGACGATCAGCACCCAGAAAGACATTTCGTTTGTCACCCGTGACTCCTCAACTATCAGGCATTGGCAAAAATTCTTGCGAGCAGCTCGCCCGGCATTCTCACGGGCTTCATGGTGCGACGGTCAGCACAAGCCACCTTGACCTGGCCCGCACACATTAATTCCCCATCGCGGTGGACACTCTGCTCGACCTCGAACCAGGCGCGACCGTGCTCCATCGCCAAAGCGGTAACGACCAGGTCGTCATAGAGCTTTGCCGCGCGGTGGTAACGCACGCTGAGTGAATGCACCACAAAGATACTGTCATCGCCCCAAAAAGCGGGGTTCTCAAACCCATGGTGGCGGAGCCATTCCGAACGCGCGCGCTCCATGTATTTCAGGTAATTCACGTAATACACGATGCCCTGGGCATCGGTATCCTCGATGTAAACCCGCACCGGCAATTCGAAAATCGCGCTCAAGGCTGCAACAGACCCGGCTGTGACCCAAGGTCGCCTGTTACCGGATGCCGCAAACCAAAATGCTCGTAGGCAAGCCGGGTCGCGATCCGACCACGGGCGGTGCGCGCCAGATAGCCCTGCTGAATCAGGTAGGGTTCGAGCACATCTTCGATGGTATCGCGCTCTTCGCTCAACGCCGCCGCCAGACTGTCCACACCCACCGGCCCGCCATCGAATTTCTCGATGATGCTGCGCAGCAGACGCCGGTCGAGGTGATCGAAACCGGACTTGTCCACCTTGAGCATATCCAGGGCGACGTCGGCGATTCCCGCCAAGATGCGACCGTCGCCCCGCACTTCGGCGTAATCGCGCACCCGCCGCAACAGGCGGTTGGCGATGCGGGGCGTGCCGCGCGCCCGGCGCGCTACCTCCATGGCGCCGTCCACATCGATCTCGACGCCGAGAATCCCGGCGGCGCGGGTGACGATGGCGCCCAGTTCCTCGACGCTGTAAAACTCCAGCCGCTGCACGATACCGAAGCGATCCCGCAGCGGCGACGTCAGCAAACCCGCGCGCGTGGTGGCGCCGACCAGCGTGAAGGGCGGCAATTCAAGTTTGATCGAGCGCGCGGCCGGTCCTTCGCCGATCAGGATATCGAGCCGGTAATCCTCCATCGCCGGATAGAGGATCTCCTCCACCACCGGGCTCAGGCGATGAATCTCGTCGATGAACAGCACGTCGCCCGCTTCCAGATTGGTGAGCAGGGCCGCGAGATCGCCGGCACGCTCCAGCACCGGACCGGAGGTAGTCTTCAGGCGGGCGCCCATTTCACTGGCGATGATGTGCGCAAGCGTGGTCTTGCCGAGCCCCGGCGGGCCGAATACCAGGGTGTGGTCCAGGGGTTCCTTGCGGCTGCACGCGGCTTCGATGAATACCGCCATCTGCTCCCGCACCGCCGTCTGACCGATGTAGTCTTCGAGCCTCAGGGGGCGCAGCGCGCGATCGATGCGCTGTTCGGGGGCGGCGGCCTGGGGCGCTACGAGACGATCCGTTTCAATCATCGGGCCAGCCCGGGAAATTGGCGGCTAGCATACCGGTCCCGAACTACTTTTTCACTACGCCACGCAAGGCTCTGCGGATCAGTTGCGCGCTGTCGGCCGCCTCCGCCGCCGGGCATTCGGCCAATGCCGCGGTCACCATCTGCGCCGCCTCGGCGGGTCGGTAACCGAGCGCCAGCAGCGCGCTCTCGGCCTCGCCGCTGGTATCCTGGCCATAGGACGCCGCATGCGACGCACCATCGCCGGTCGCCACCGGACCCCAGGCCGCGATGCGGTCGCGCATTTCCACCAGCAGGCGCTCCGCTGTCTTGCGACCCACGCCAGGCAGCCTGACCAGACGCGCGGTATCGCCGGCGCGGATCGCATGGATGAATTCCGCGACGGTCATTCCCGACAGCACAGCGAGCGCCAGCCGCGGGCCGACGCCGCTGATGCGGATCAACTCCCGGAACAGGCGCCGCTCGGCGACGTCGCTGAACCCAAACAGTTGCTGGGCGTCTTCGCGCACCACGAAGTGGGTGTGCAGGGCGACCGGGCCGCCCACCTCCGGCAGGGCAAAATAAGTGTTGAGGGATACCAGCACCTCATAACCGACGCCTTGGACATCGACCAGCAACTCCTGGGCCTGCTTTTCCCGCAGTATGCCGCTAAGCGAACCAATCACGTCCTGCCTCCACGATCCCGGATACGTCCTTGATACGCATCGCTAACTCTGCCAGCGCCCGCGGGCGTAACGACCCGCGCCGACCCGGACCGCCGCCGCGACGCCGTGGACATGGCAAATCGCCACCGCGAGGGCATCGGCGGCATCGGCCGGCGGCACCGCGGGCAATTGCAGCAGTTGTTTCACCATCAACTGCACCTGCTCCTTGGTGGCACCGCCGTTACCCACCACCGCCTGTTTGACGGTGCGCGCACTGTACTCGGCGACCGGCAAACCGGCATGGACGGCGGCGACCATGGCGGCGCCCCGGGCCTGGCCCAGGCGCAGCGCCGCGCGGGGATCGCGGGCAAAGAAAATATCTTCGATCGCCACGGCATCCGGGTGATAACGGGCAATGAGCTCGCTGACGCCGCTGAAAATATGGCCGAGGCGTTCTGCCAGCGTCGTCGCCGGCGGTCGCACCACACCACTCGCAACGTAGCAGGGACTGACGCCGGAGCTCTCGACAACACCAAAACCGGTGCATCGGGACCCAGGATCTATGCCCAATATCACCGCCATGACGAATTCCGGCGACAACGAAAGAATGCCTTGTTTGCTCGCGGCAGCGTCCGGCGCGGCGCGACAGAAGTCACCTAGGGCGCCGCCGACAAATCAGCGTTGGTGTAGACATTCTGAACATCGTCCAGATCTTCGAGCTGGTCGATCAAGGCGATGACCGCCACGGCGCTTTCCGCGTCCGGCGCCACGGTAGTGAGGGGGATCATGGCGACCTCCGCATGTTCCGGCGCCAATCCCGCGGCCGTCATCGCCGCTTTCACCGCCGCAAAATCGTGCCAGCCACTCAGCACATCGACGGAGCCGTCCTCGTTGCTCACCACATCCTCGGCACCGGCTTCGAGCGCCACCTCGATAACCCTGTCCTCATCACAACCCGGCGGATAAGTAAGCTGGCCCCGGCGGTTGAACAAATAGGCGACCGAGCCGTCGGTACCCAGGTTGCCGCCGCGCTTGCTGAACGCGTGCCGGACATCGGCCACGGTACGGTTGCGGTTGTCGGTGAGACACTCCACCAGCAGCGCGACGCCGCCCGCGCCATAGCCTTCATAGGTAACTTCTTCATAGTTTTCCGCGTCGCCGGCGCCCGCACCGCGCTGGATCGCCTTGTCGATGGTGTCCCTTTTCATGTTCACCGACAGCGCCTTGTCGATCGCGGTCCGCAAGCGCGGATTGTCGTCCGGCGTGCCGCCGCCGGTACGCGCCGCCGTCACCAGTTCGCGAATCAGTTTGGTGAACAGCTTGCCGCGCTGGGCATCCTGGGCCGCCTTGCGATGCTTGATGTTTGCCCACTTGCTGTGGCCGGCCATGAAAAGAGTCTCCGGAAAACTACTGCGGACGCAGGGCGATATGCAGATCCCGCAGCGCCTCGCCACCCACCGCACCCGGCGCGTCGGTGAGCAGGCACTGCGCCGACTGGGTCTTGGGAAAGGCGATGACATCGCGGATCGAGCCAGCGCCCAGCATCAGCATCACCAGTCGATCCAGACCGAACGCGATGCCGGCATGGGGCGGGCAGCCGTATTTGAGGGCATCCAGCAGAAAACCAAACTTCTCGCGCTGCTGGGCGGCGTCGATACCCAGGATGTCGAAGACGGCGGCCTGCAGCTCGGGACGGTGAATCCGCGCGGAACCGCCGCCCAGTTCGGTGCCGTTCAACACCATGTCGTAGGCGCGTGACAGCGCCGCGCCGGGATCGGCACGCAAGGCGTCGGGATCGCAGGAAGGCGCGGTAAACGGGTGATGAAGCGGAGTCCAGCCGCCGCGCCATCCCGTTCGAACATGGGAAAATCCACTACCCAGAGCGGTGCCCAGGCCCTGGTATACAAATTCAGATCCAGGCCCAGCTTGCAGCGCAGCGCCCCCAAGGATTCCGCCACCACTGTGGCCTTGTCGGCGCCGAAAAAGATCAGATCGCCGTTTTCCGCGCCGACGCGGTCGAGAATCGCGCGCCGCACGTCAATCGGCAGGAATTTCACGATGGGCGATTGCAGTCCCTCTTCCAGGTCGGCGCAATTGTTGACCTTGATGTAAGCCAGCCCGCGGGCGCCGTAACGCGCGACGAACGCCGTGTAATCGTCGATCTGCTTGCGGCTGAGCGTATTGCCGCCCGGCAGGCGCAGCGCGGTCACCCGTCCCGCCGGATCGGCGGCGGCCACGGCAAACACCTTTAATTCGACACCCGCCATCAGGTCCTTGATATCGACCAGTTCCAGCGGAATGCGCAGATCGGGCTTGTCGCTGCCAAAGCGCGCCATAGCGTCGGCGTAGGTCATGCGGGGAAATTCGCCGAGCTCGACGTCGAGCACTTCGGCAAACAGTCCCCGCACCATGGTCTCGACGAGCGCCATGAGATCGCCCTCGGCCAGGAAGGAGGTCTCGATGTCGATCTGGGTGAATTCAGGCTGACGGTCGGCGCGCAGATCCTCGTCGCGGAAACAGCGCGCGACCTGATAGTAGCGATCGAATCCGCTCACCATCAGCATTTGCTTGAACAACTGCGGCGATTGCGGCAGCGCAAAAAAGCGCCCCGGATGTGTGCGGCTGGGCACCAGATAATCGCGCGCACCCTCGGGCGTCGCCCGGGTCAGGATCGGCGTCTCGATGTCGAGAAAACCCTCGCGGTCGAGGAAGCGCCGCAACGCGCCGGTGACCCGGGCCCGCAGGCGCAGATTGCGCTGCATCTCGGGTCGGCGCAGATCCAGATAGCGATGGTGCAGACGCACCTCTTCGCCCACCCGCGTGTGCTCGTCGAGCTGAAACGGTGGCGTCTCGGCGCTGTTGAGAATGTCGAGTGCGAGACCATAGACCTCGACCCGGCCCGTCGCCATGTCGGGATTCACGGTCTCGGGTGTCCGCGCCCGCACGCGCCCGGTCACGCGCAACACATATTCCCCGCGGACGCGATCCGCGGTATCGAAATGCACACCGCAGTCAGGGTCGAACACAACCTGGACGATACCGTCCCGATCGCGCAGATCGATGAAGATCACCCCACCGTGATCGCGGCGGCGATCCACCCAACCGCACAGCACCACTTCGCTGCCCGCCACGCTTTCACCGACCGCGCCGCAGTAGATCGAGCGTCCGATCTCCGCGTAGCCTGAGGTCAACCGCCGATCATCGCTCATGGGGTTGCTGCCGCAGGAGCAGTCGTTTTGGGGGCTGCGGCGCCGCTGTCGCCCGCAGGTTTGGCGCTGCCGGCACTATCCTCCTTTGCCGCCGGCTTGGTGTCGGCATCCGCCGTCAGATTGCGCTTTTTGTCGCCGGTCTTGAAATCGGTTTCATACCAGCCGCTGCCGCTCAACCGGAACGCACTGGCAGTCAGCTTCTTTTTGAGGCTGGCATGACTGCACGCCGGACAGTCCACGAGCAGCGGGTCGGCGACCTTCTGGATCGCTTCGAGCTCGTGCCCACAGTCCTGGCAAACATATTCGTAGATCGGCATAGGAAGATCACCTCCAGAAAATTGCTGTCATTCCGTGCGGCGGCAGTGCCGGGGACAAGACGACAAAATGGGGCGCATTATACTCCGTGCCCCCAGCCCCCGGAACCGGCGCGAGAACGCGCCAGAGTGCACCGAAAAGCGCACAAATACCGGGCGTGGCCGCATCGCGGCGATGGAATTTGGTGATTTTTCGGGAAAAAACCAGCTTTGGCCGCAAAACTGCTTGCGAGCCTATTTTCAATGCTTTATATAGTTTCGCGGGCGCCTTGCATCCGCCGGATTGCCGGCTTTACCGGCGCGGAACCCGTCCAGATATTCAACTTCGATCAACAATTGGATCAACAAGGGATTATTTATGGCTGCCACAAAAACCGCCCCAAAGGCCCCGGCCAAAAAAGCCACCACGGCAAAACCCGCCGCGAAGGCAAAGCCGGCCGCCAAGGCTCCGGCAAAACCCGTTGCCGCACCACCCCGCAAGACCGCCGTCATCACCGAAAAACTCACCAAAGCGCAGATTCTCGCCGAGATGGCCACGAACACCGGCCTCAGCAAGAAGCAGGTCTCCGACGTACTGGGCGAACTCGGCTCCCTGATCGAGCGCCACATCAAGAAGCGCGGCGTGGGCGAATTCACCCTGCCCGGTCTGCTCAAGATCAAAACCGTGAAGAAGCCGGCGCGCAAGGCCCGCAAGGGCATCAATCCGTTCACCGGCAAGGAGGCAATGTTCCAGGCCCGCCCTGCCAGCACCGCCGTGAAAGTACTCGCGCTCAAAGCCTTGAAAGACATGACCAACTAGGTCGAACGGCAGCTTTACCCAGCCCCGGTTCGCCGGGGCTGGTTCCAGATCAGTACGCAGCACTGCTCCCGCACTGCTTCAGCTCTTGGACTGCTACATTTCCGGCACAAAAATTCGCCGCACCAATCTGCATCTGCGCTACAGCTGCCACCGCCGTACCTACCGCCGCGGAGTCAGCCTGTTAGAATGAGCGCCCCTTCGCAACACCCCCGACCGGACCTATTCGATGCGCGCCAGCCGTTTGCTCATGCCCACGCTCAAGGAAACGCCAGCGGAAGCGGAGATCATCAGCCATCAGCTGATGCTGCGCGCCGGCATGATCCGCAAACTCGCCGCCGGACTGTACAGCTGGCTGCCGCTGGGTCTGCGCGTCTTGCGCAAAGTGGAAGCCATCGTGCGCGAAGAGATGAACGCGGCCGGCGCGCAGGAAGTCCTGATGCCGGTGGTGCAGCCGGCCGACCTGTGGCAGGAATCGGGGCGCTGGGAACGGTACGGCCCCGAGTTGCTGCGTATCGAAGACCGGCACCAGCGCCCGTTCTGCCTCGGTCCCACCCACGAGGAAATCATCACCGACCTGATGCGCAACGAGATTCGCAGCTATCGCGATCTGCCCGCCAACTTTTATCAGATCCAGACCAAGTTCCGCGACGAAATCCGCCCTCGCTTCGGCGTGATGCGGGCGCGTGAATTCATCATGAAGGACGCCTATTCGTTCCACGTCGATCAGGCCAGTCTCGCCGAAACCTATCAGCGCATGTACACGGCTTACACCAACGTCTTCACGCGCCTGGGCGTCGAATTTCGCGCGGTACTCGCCGACACCGGCAGCATCGGCGGCAGTCACTCCCATGAATTTCACGTTCTCGCCGATGCCGGGGAGGATGCCATCGCGATTTCGGATACGAGCGATTACGCCGCCAATGTTGAATTAGCGCCGGCACTGCCGCCAGCACTGGCCCGACCCGGGCCGACCCAGCCACTTGAGGAAATCGCGACTCCGGGCCAGCACAGCATCGAGGCAGTGAGTGCTTTCCTGAAGCGCTCGCCGGCCCAGGTCCTGAAAACCTTGATCGTCAAGGGCAGCGCGCCCGGGCGTTTGGTCGCACTGGTGCTGCGCGGCGACCACCAACTCAACGCCATCAAGGCCGAGAAACTGCCCCAGGTCGAGAGCCCGCTGTGCCTGGCGACCGACGCCGAAATTCGCGCCGCAACCGGTTGCGGTCCCGGCTCCCTGGGACCGATAACGCTGCCGCTCGAACTGATTGCCGATCACGCCGCCCTGGCCTGTGCGGATTTCGTGTGCGGCGCCAACCGGGATGGCCACCATCTGACGGGCGCGAACTGGGAGCGGGATTGTCCCACGCCCATGGCAGCCGACATCCGCGACGTGGTGGCCGGCGATCCCAGTCCGGACGGGGCTGGAAAACTCGTCATCCGGCGCGGCATCGAAGTCGGGCATATTTTTCAGTTGGGCACCAAGTACAGCCAGGCGATGAATGCCCGCATAACCGACGAAGGCGGTCGCGAGCAGGTCATGGTGATGGGCTGCTACGGCATCGGTATCAGCCGTGCCGTGGCCGCCGCCATCGAACAGCATCACGACGCCCGCGGCATCGTCTGGCCGCCGGGCATGGCGCCTTTCGGGGTGGCCATCGTGCCCGTCAACGCGCACCAGTCCGATCTGGTGCGTGACACCGGCGAGGCGCTGTACGACGAGCTCGTTGCGGCAGGCCACGAGGTTCTGCTGATGGACCGTCCCAAAGCACGCTTGGGCGCGATGCTCGCCGATGTCGAACTCATCGGCATACCCACAGTCCTGGTGGTCGGCGAACGCGGGCTGGCGGAAGGCAACGTGGAATGCCGCAACCGTCGCGACGGCACCCAGACCGAGCTCAAAATCGACACGGTCGTGACTTGGCTGGCCACGCAATCCTGACTGTTTTCTTAAGTTTTCTATAATGTCCATCGACTATGGTTGGTCCACGCCATGTGACTTGGGCCTTGGACCACACCACAAATGTCGGACAGCTGGCAGATCGGCTTTGACAAAGGAGAGACCCTCTGGCGTCGCGCATTGCGCGGTGTTCAGCCCGCCAAATGGTTGAGTAACAAGTGGCTGAAGCTGTCCGCCACCGCACGGTCACGCCGCATTCACAGCCTGGATTCAGGCCTACGCAACCTGGAGTTGCCCGCCCGTGATCGGATGTTGGCAGCGCGGGCCGTCATGACGGACGCCGCTGCACTCCGACTCTCGATACGTTAATCCGGAGGATTTCGCTTGCGCCTGGAACCGACGCCCACGCTCCACAGCCTCGCCTTTCGCGCCGCCGATTTCGCCACCCTGGCCGAAGCCCTGGACTACGCCGCCCTGGGCGCGACCGGGGCCAATTTCTATTCCGGCCAAGGCACGCTTCAGACACGGCTTTCATACCGTTCACTGCGCGCCGATGCCGTGGCGCTGGCCCGCAAGCTCCTCGCCCTGGGCCTGTCCCAAGGCGACCGCGTGGCGCTGGTTGCCGAAACCGATCCGCATTTCCTGCGTTTTTCTATGCCTGTCAGTACGCCGGACTGGTTCCCGTCCCGCTGCCCGCCTCGGTCAAGCTCGGCGCGCATACGTCCTATGTCGCCCAGTTGCAACGCCTACTCGCGGGCAGCCACGCGAGCATCGCCGTGGCCTCCGAGGGCTATCTGCCGTTTCTGGAAGAAGCCAGCGCCGGTCTCGGCCTGCGCATGGTCGCGGATCCGGAGCGTTTTTATCGACTCCCGGCCGCTGAGCAGCAAGCGCTGCCCGCGCAGGATCCGGACAGCATTGCCTATATCCAGTACACCTCCGGCAGCACCCGCTTTCCACGGGGGGTAGTGATCCGGCAACACACGGCGATGGCCAATCTGGCTGGCATCATTCAGCACGGCGTCAAACTGATACCGGGGGACCGCTGCTTCTCGTGGCTGCCGTTCTATCACGACATGGGGCTGGTGGGTTTCGTGCTGGTGCCCGTCGCCGCGCAGATCTCCGTCGACTACCTGGATACGCGCGACTTCGCCATGCGGCCACGGCAGTGGCTCAATCTGATGACGCAAACCCGGGCGACCGTGTCCTTTGGGCCGCCCTTCGGCTACGACCTGTGCGCACGCCGGCTCGGCCCCGGCGAAGCGGAAAAGTACGACTTGCGCCACTGGCGCGTGGCGGGCGTCGGCGCCGAGATGATCCGTCCCGAAACCCTGGATTATTTTGCGAAAACGTTGGCGCCGGCGGGATTCGACGCGCGCGCATTTCTGGCCTGCTACGGCATGGCCGAGTGCACACTCGGGATCAGCTTTTCACCGCTCGACTCGGGCCACAACACCGCGCTGGTGGACACCGACGAACTCTACGAAAACAACCGCGTGGTGCTGCTCGACCCGGACAGCGCGACTGACGGCAGGGGACGGCGCTTCGTCGGCTGCGGGATTCCGCTGCCCGGCTACGAAGTCGAGATCCGTAACGAGGATGGTGACGTACTGGGCGACCTCGAAAGCGGTGTCATCCATCTGCGCGGGCCCAGCGTCATGTCGGGCTACTTCGAAATGCCCGAAGAAACCCGCGCCGTTCTGGACGAATGCGGCTGGTTGAACACCGGCGATATCGGTTATCTGGTCAACGGCGCCCTGACCATTACCGGCCGTCAGAAGGACCTCATCATCATTCGCGGCCGCAACATCTGGCCGCAGGATATCGAGCAACTGGCCGAAACCCAGCCTGAAGTCCGGCTCGATGGTGCGGTAGCGTTTGCCGCACCCGGAGCCGATGGCGACGAATGCGTGTTGATGGTGGAGTGTCGGGAAACCAAACCCGAGCGCCGCGCCGACCTCATCGCCCGACTCACGCGCCTGCTCCGGCAGGAACTAGCGCTTGAATGTCATATCGAGCTGGTGCCCAGAAGTTATCTGCCACGCACCTCGTCCGGCAAGTTGTCGCGCGCGCGGGCGCGCCTGATGTTCATCAACGAGTTGGCGATCGCGCCGGCTCTGGCCACGGCGGCATCGGCCTGAGCGAACCCGCGGCGCCGCTCATTGCCATCACCGGCGCGACCGGCTTCATCGGCCGCAACCTCTGTTCCCGCCTGCGGGTGTCGGGGTTTCGGGTGCGCGCACTGGTGCGCTCCCCCGGCCAGGTGCCGTGGCTGGCGCGTGCCGGCATCGATATCCTTCCGGGTGATCTCGCCGCGCCGCCTGCGCTGCGGCAGTTGCTCGCCGGTAGTGCGGCCGTGATCCACTGCGCGGGCACTGTGCGCGGCCGCACCCCGGCCGATTTCGCGTCCGCCAATGTGCTGGGCTGCCAGCATCTGGTACAGGCCATCAAGGATTCGGACACTCCACCACGACTGTTGGCACTGTCGTCGCTGGCGGCGCGGGAACCACAGCTGTCGCACTACGCTGCCAGCAAATTTGCCGGCGAGCAGGTGGTGTCGGCGAGCGGCGATGCGGTCGCCTGGACCATCCTGCGGCCACCGGCCGTGTACCCGGCGACCGCGAACTGCTGCCGCTGTTTCGGCTGATGGCGCGCGGTATCGCGCCGCTGCCCGGCGGTCTCACGGACCGCGTCTCGATGCTCTACATCGACGATCTGGCAAGCGCCGTCATGTGCTGGCTGGCTACGGACTCGCCGCCACGACGGATTTTTACCCTCAGCGATCCCGCGGACGCGGGCTACAGTTGGGCGGATATCGTGCGCATCGCGGGCGTCGTGTGCGGGCGCCAGGTGCGACCCCTCCGGGTACCGTCCGTGGTGCTCGACGGGATCGCCGGAGTAAACTGGGCTGCCGCCGCGCTGTTGCGTTACGCGCCCATGCTGACGCCCAGCAAAGTACGGGAATTGCGCCATGCCGACTGGACCTGCGACTGGCGCGAGCTGGGCGCCGCGCTTGACTGGCAACCGCGGGTCGATCTGGCCACCGGAATGCGCAACACTCTGCATGATGACGCTGGGCGTTAACCAACAAACCACCCCTCCACGAGATGAGTGACGGATGTCGTCGAAAAATCCCACTTCGATCCGCCTGTTCCGCAGCGACCTGCTGGAAGCCCTTACCCATGTGCATCCGCTCGTGCCGCTGCTGGTATGGACGCCCGTAATCAGCTGGTTGTTGTGGCGCGCGGTGACGATCCACGGGCTGTCGATCACCGACCTGATTCCCGTGGCTGCGGCGGCGTTGCTGGTCTGGACTCTCACCGAATACGGCCTGCACCGCTTCGTGTTTCATTTCCCCGCCAAATCCCGGCTCGGCAAATGGCTGGTGTTTCTGTTTCACGGCGTCCATCACGAGTCCCCCCAGGACAAAACCCGGCTGGTGATGCCGCCGGCCGGTGCGATCCTGATCATGGCGATGATCTGGCCGCTGTTCCAGTTGCTGATACCCGCTCCCTGGGCCGAGCCGTTCTGCGCGTTTTTCCTCATCGGCTATCTGGTGTACGACTACATTCATTACGCCACCCATCATTTTCCGATGCGCCTTGAGCTGTTCCAGCAGATCAAGCGCCACCACATGAAACACCATTATTCCGGTCAGACCGGCCGCTACGGCGTCAGCTCGCCGCTCTGGGACATCGTGTTTCGCACCACCGGCCGTTAAGCCGCCACTCATTGCCACGCCCCGGAACCCGCCTCGCCATGCCCGAGTACTACCTGATCCCCAAGCGCCTGATCAAACGCTGGCCGTCCCTGCGCCGGGCCGCGTGGGCGATGGAGGGCTACTTTTTCAAGGCGTTGATCGGCGGCGCTCGCCTGCTGCCCCCGGAACGCGCCGGGAAACTGCTGTCCTGGCTGTTCGGATTGGTCGGGCCCCACACCGCCAAGGCCGCCAAGGCCGACGCCAACCTGCGCTTTGTGCTGCCGCGACAAAGCGCGCGCGAACGCCGCGCCATGGTGAAGCAAATCTTTCGCAATCTCGGCCTGGCCACCGCCGAGCTGCTGTCCGCCAACCGCATCCTCGCCGAACGCGAGCGGCGCTTTGAATTTATCGCCGACCCCGTCACCACCGCGCTGCTGGCCGCGCACCAACCCATTCTCTTTGTCACCGCCCATATCGGCGCCTGGAATCTGGGTAACGCCATGGTTTCCCACTACGGATTTGAGGCCAGTTATCTTTACGCGAAGGAACCCAATCCCTACCTGCACGAACTGTTTTACGGCATGCGCAAGATCCCGGGCATTCATCTTTACCCCAATACCGGAGGTCTGCTGCGCCTGCATCGGGAGCTGGCTGCCGGACGCAGCGTGGGACTGGTGGTGGACACCCGCCTGGATGAAGGCGAACTCATCCCCCTGTTCGGCGTTCCCGCGCCCACCAACACCCTCGCCGCCCGCCTCGCCCTGCGCACCCGGGTGCCGCTGATTCCGGTGCGGACCGAACGCTTGCCGAATCATCGCTATCGCATCACCGCCGGCCCGCCGATCAAGGTGCCTGAAGATATCCAGGAGGAGCTGCCGCGCGCGATCGCCATGACCGCCGAGATCAGCCGGCGCTTCGAAGCGTGGATCCGCACCGATCCCGCGCAGTGGGTCTGCCTCAAACGGCGCTGGCCCAAGGACGCAGCACCCGCGCTGGAGGCAAACCCCTAAACGGCCAGGGCCGAGCGCGAAACCGCCACCGTGCCAATGCTAAACTCGCACCCTCGACCACGCGCGTCCTGTGCATCACGCCATTCCGACCGGTTCCATTCCATGCATGTGATCAACAAGCACGTCACCAAACGGCTGGTTCGGCTCGCCAGTCACGTCCTGCCGGAAGAGCGCGGACTCGCGCTCGAACGCTGGCGTCGCGGCCGCGAGGAGTACTGGAAATACCAACGTTGCGATCACGTCTTCGCCTCCTATGGCAAGAGCGGACGCACTGGGTGCGCGCCATGCTGTCGCGCTATTTCCAGCTCGCCTGCAACATTCCGGAAAATATCCTGTTCGGCTTCGACAACTACCACAAGATAAATCCGGCAGTACCGAAAATATTTTTTACCCATGACAACTATTTGCGCACTTACACCGGCAATCTCGATTCCAAGAAAGATTTCTACGCCAAAAAAACCGTGCTGCTGGCGCGCCGCCCCCAGGATGTCGCGGTGTCGCAGTTCTTCCAGTGGAAGCATCGCATGCGCCCGTACAAAAAGGCACTGAACCTGTACCCGAGCCACGGCGCCGATATTTCCCTCTACGACTTCGTGATGGACGAACACCAGGGCCTGCCTCACATCATCGAATTCATGAATCTGTGGGAACGTGAATTGCCCAAAATCCGCGTGTCCCTGTTGTTGCGCTACGAAGACCTGCGCGCCACGCCGCACCCGGAATTGAGCCGGCTGGTGGCGTTTCTGGGCATGCAGCCCGATGCCGCCGCCATCGCCGACGCGGTCGAGTTCGCCACGGTGGAAAATCTGCGCAAAAAGGAAGAGACCAATTATTTCTGGCGCAGCGGCAGCCGCCTCAAGGCCGCCGATCCGAGTAACCCGGACTCCTACAAGGTACGTCGCGCCAAGGTCGGCGGCTACCGGGATTATTTCGACGATCGGCAACTCGCGGAAATCGACGGGCTGGTCGCGGCACGGCTCGCACCGAGCTTTGGTTACAGCGAAACGCCCGCGGTCACCGCGCCGCGAGATGCCGTTCGTGACTGATTACCTTCGCATCGCGCGGCACGCCGGCGTCGCTGTTTGTCCTTTGGCATCGCGCGAGCACCGCAAGGCATCCGAACGCTGGCTGCGCGGCTGGCTGGAATACCGCCGCCTGCAACCGGCGGACTGGGTGTTGATGTCCTGGGGCAAGAGCGGCCGGACCTGGCTGCGGGTGATGCTGTCGCGTTTTTACCAGGTACGCTACGGTCTACCGGCCTCCGAATTGCTCGATTTCGACAATTTCCACCGGCGCAATCCGGCGGCGCCGCGCGTGTTCTTCACCCACAACAATTACCTGCGCGACTACACCGGCAACTGGCAATCGAAAGCACATTTCGCCGGCAAAAAAATCGTTTTGCAGGTACGCGACCCGCGCGATGTCGCGGTGTCGCAATTCTTTCAGTGGCAGTTCCGCATCCAGCCGCGCAAGAAATTTCTCAACGACTATCCGCCCCACGGCGCCGATATCGGCGTTTTCGATTTCGTCATGAATCCGCAAGTGGGCTTGCCGCGCATCATCGACTACTTCAACGACTGGGCCGCATCGCGGGCCGAAGTCGCCGACCTGCTGCTGGTGCGCTACGAAGACATGCGCAGCGATCCGGGGCGGGAATTGCGACGCATTCTGAGCTTCACCGGCACACCGGGGACCGAAGACGAGATCGCCGAAGCGGTCAATTTTGCCGCCTACGACAATATGAAAAAGCTGGAAGCGGACGGTTTCTTCCGCAACAGCGGCGCGCGCGTGAAAGCCGGCGATACCAATAATCCCGAGTCCTTCAAGGTGCGACGCGCCAAGGTCGGGGGTTACCGGGATTATTTCGACGACGATCAATGTCGCACGCTCGACGCATTGATGACGAAGCTGGACCCCGTGTTCGGCTACGACGCCGCGCCTGCGCCAGCAACCGGCGTGGCGGCGGGGTAGCGCACGGTCTCCATCGCCGCGCGTTCGGGGGCCTGTCCGTTCCGTCGCCAACACAGGGCAACGCGATAACCCGGGATGTCCGCCACCCGCCGCCGCTGCCAACCGGCCACGATTGTCGCCGCGATGGCGCTGGATTCCGGATCGGAAAATCCCGCCAGGCCGTAGCCGAGCGCTTTGAAATACGCTTCCCGCGCGGTCCAGATATCGTAAAACGCTGCGCACTGCGCGGTACCCGACAAGCTACCGAGCGCCGCGCATTCGTCGGCGGAAAAAAAACGCCGCGCCAGCGCCGGCAACCGATCCCTCGGCGCGACATGTTCCACGTCCACGCCAAGTTCACACTGCCAACCCAGCGCGCAGACCACCAGATCCGCGCTGTGGGACAGGTTGAATGCCAGCGGCAGCGCGGGCCAGACGAGCGCGGGCTTGCCGCGTCGGTCGCGCGCAAACCGCCAGTCCGCCAGCGGCAGCGGATAGCGCCGGGAGAGCGCCCCGCGCAACAGCAGCCGCGCCAGCACGGCCCGGTGCCGATCGGCGGGATCGGCGAAGCGCACGCAATGCGCTGCTTCAGCACTGGAGAGAAGTGCGCGGCTCGTCCGGGACTTCAGGACATCGGAACATGCGCTAGGTCGTGCCAGCCACAACTGGACCGCGCCGTCGGCAAAACTTCGATACGGCTGTTCCGGCAATCCGGGAAGATTCGGACAGGCAGCCGGCACAATATCAGCCGCAAGAAACCTCAAAAACGCTGCACCTGTTTGCCGACGATGCGATCGCGAATCCGCCAGTAGAGTGTGTCCGGATTCACCACCACGATGAACACGCGGCGCAGACGGCCTTCGGGACAGGTGATCGGCTGCACCGCGTGCCAGCAGTGGTCGGTGCGCTGGAAGAGCGTCGATTGATTGCCGATAAATGGCGCCTCCTGGATGGCGACGAATTCCTCCAGTGCCGGCGCCGAGTCGTAATTCAGGCGCCCGGCATCATCGAGGATCAAGGTGCCGCCGCCCCACTCCGGCAGCCAGTCGCCCTCGGGGTTGAAGTAGAAAAGCTGGGAGCCATATTCGCGCCTGGCATCGCAATGGGGCGAAACCGAACACCCGGTCGGTGTGTAATGCCAGTGGAACCGGAAAGTAGGCCGTCCACAGCGAAACAGCCGCGCGATCTGTTCGCGGTAACCGGAGTTGCACAGCTCGTCGATAAAGGCGCGCCAGGGCGCCGGCACCGGGGTATCGGGCGTGAATTCGAGGGAGTAGCGGTCGTGAGGCGCCTGGCCCGCACGGCGCCGATAACCGACTTTTTGTTCGAACAGATCGAGCCCGGGCATGTTCGCGAGCAGCGCGGCGTAACCCTCGGGCGTCACCAGATCCGCCATACCGAGCCAGGGAAAAGGTTTGCGCCGGGCGAAATCCGCGGCATCGACGGCCGCGAGTTTGTCGAGAGCGAGATAGCGCATGGTTCAGGCAGCCTCCAACCGGATTTTGTTCAGGACATCCAACGCATCGTGGCGCAAGTGATTGCGTGCCATCTCGGCGCGCAACAAGTCTTCGGTTACCGAACCGTTATCGAGACATTCCCGCACCAGCGTGAAAAACAGCCGCTCCTGGGCCGGGTCCGGGTGGCGGGCGTAGCGGCCGAGCAGCGCGTATTCGCCGAGTAGACGCGCGCGCACCCGGTTGAGCCCGGCGAGCAGGGGCTTGTCTTTCAGTTTGTCGGCGGGCGTGAAGTCGACCGGGAGCCCGGTTTTCCAGGGCTGGGTGCGGCGTTTGGTGTTGTGGAGCATTTTCGTCTGCGGCGTGAGGCGATCGAAATCGTTCCACTCGGGCTCCAGCCAGCCGATGTTCTCGGGTCGCTCGTGCGCCAGCACCATCCAGTCCTTGTAGTCGCGCGTGAAACTGAACAGTTCACCGAACTCCCGCTCGCAATCCCAGTGCCGCAACCGCGCGCAGTCCAGCAGCATCACGCTGGTGGCCACCTGAAACCCTTTTTCGTCGCGCCCGGAGCGCCGCCGGCCCATCACCGCCGCGCCCTGCATGTCGCGGGTCAGCAGTTCGTGGATATCGCCGACCGCGAACACATCGGGATCGATCACCACGGCGCGGCCGCGATACCCGGCGAGTTGCGGCGCCAGGAAGCGCAGCGGCGTGAACGACTGCAGATCGTCCATGCGCCAGGTGCGGGTGGTGCCGCCACGCAGGAACTCCTGCCCCTCGCGTACGGCCAGGAAGGGATAATCCTTCACATGAATGAATTCCACCGTGAAAGTGTCGGCATGGCGGGAGTTGCGCCTCAGCGCATGAGCCGCCACCAGGGCGCCGAGCCACTGCCGGTCATTGGTATGGATGAAGACCCGCAGTTCCTCTGGGGTCCGGGTGTCGCTCGGGGAATTTTCTGCCACTGTCATCTGTGCTGTCTCGATTCGCGGGGATTCCGCCATCAGGGTGATGCTTAGGAGAATTTACTTGAACAGGCCGCGTCGATGAAGACGCCAGAAGAAAGCCCAACCGTAAACCAGCGGGTGGCGGCGCACCTTGTCCGGAATCAATACCGGCTGCCCCGAGTGACGCTCGAGCTTCCAGGCCAGGTAATCCAGTCCGCCGGCAAAGGTGAACAGCGCCTTGGTGAGCCGCAGCAGGGAGCGCACCTTGCCGTGCACGCCGCGCAAGCGCCATGCGATCCGCGCACGCAACCGGGCACCCGGCGGGATGGTTGCGGCATAGCATAAGCCCGTCGCATCCTCGACCAGGCGAAATCCATGGGGCAACCGCGCGGCAACCCGTTGGGTGAGGTCGCGGTAAAAAGGCTCGCCCCAGGCAGCCAGTTCCCGGGTCCGTCCGCCCTGCTCCGCGCGCAGCTCGGTGCCGTAGCTCAGTGCCAGGCTTTGCCGCCAGAGATCGCTGACCGGGCCTGCGGGCGGCACCAGCGGCAGCGCGCGACTCAACAGAGTGGTTGCGGCCAGTTCCTGGTCCGCCCTGAGCAGATCGCTGTAGTCGGGCGCACCGGACCGAGCATCGTGTTCCCGCGCATGGACCAGCGCCACCGGCTGGCAGAACCGCCCCCAGAAATAACTCTCGAAAGTGCGCGGCGACAGGCCGCGCTGAAAATCGGCGCGCGACACCACCGCGTATTTGCATCGCAAGGTGCGACCCTGCTCAGCCACTTCGGCGTAATAGACATTGGGCGGCAACAGCCAGTTGGCCAGGGTGCGTCCGGCACTCTGACCCGAGTGCCGGTAACCCGACACAATTACATAGAGGTCCACCAGCCCGTCGTGGAAATCGCCGCTGCGCAGGCAGGAACCGTACAGAATGATGGCGACCACGGCATCGCCGTGGCGTTCGCGCAGCACGGCGAGCAGCGGCGCCAGCGCCTGCTGACCAGCCGGCTCCACCTGCGTCACGTCCACCACCGGCGACGTCACAGGCGCAGAAACCGCAGCGGCCCGGCCGCCGTGATGACCACGGGACCCGCGGCGCGGGCGACCGCGACGATTTCGCCATCGAGATTGAAACTGCCGTCCATATCCAGAGCGATGCGCGCTGCCCGCTGGCTATGGTAGCCGGCGTCGGGGACCACGGCACGCCCGGGGCGTCCGCGCAGGATGCCGGGAAAACTTCTGAGCAAGCGGCGCGCACGACCCTCGATCAGACTCCACTTGAGCGGCCCGGCGCCCTTGCCCCAGAACGGTCGCAAGCCGAGGAACAGTCGGTCGAGAGTGCTCACCGCCAGAATCAACGCGTCGCATTCCAGCGCCTCGCCAACGTCCGAGCGCACCGCCACCGGTAGTGGCTGCCAGAACTCGGGGTCGCGGCGCACCAGTCCCCAGAGCGTGCGCACCATGCCCAGACCCAGGCTGAAGTCATCGCGCAGCCCCCGCGCGTGCAGTTCGCGATGAGCGTAGGCGGTGCCCTGCATGATGACGCCGGTGCCGAAAAACATGCCGTAGCGCGGCGGCTGCGCGCCCGGATCGACCCGCAAGACATGGCGCTCGACGATGAGGCCTTCGGTCGCGCAGCCGGTCTCTGCCCAGGCCTGCAAGCGGCGCAGCGCCGTTTGCAGCGAGCCGTAAATCCCCACATCGCCCGCCGTCATGTTGGCGGTGCCGCCCGGCAGCAGCGCCAGCAGCGGCAAATCGGCTAATGAAAAATGCGCGAACAACTGGGCAAAAACCGCCGCCGCCGTGCCATCGCCGCCGTTGATCACCAGCAATCGGAGCGGCGCTCCGGCCAGCATCCCGAGTACCCCCGGGATGTCTTCCGCGGCGTCGGTGATGAAGTGGCGAAACCGCGGGTCCCCATCCAGTGCCGCCGCCACCACGCCCAGGCGGTCCCGGTTGTGGCCGCTGTTGCGGTTGCTGATGACGGCGATCACCGGCTGCGGATTTCCGGTCACTGGACGGCAGTATTGCCGGAGGTGTTGCCGGGCATGTTGCCATAGCCGAATACGGGGTCCAGCCCGCCAGCGATCCGCGCATCGATGCGCGCGACTTCTTCATCGGTGCAGTAGTCACGATAGCCGCCGACCTTGGCGCGACGCACTTTGTAACTGTCCGGATTGTCGCGGTCCCGCGCCGCCAGCCGCCCACCGGTCAGGCGCAACGGCCCCAGATGCAGCCCACCCTGACTCTCGCGCGCCTTCATCTTGTCGTAAGAGGCGTAGGCCACGGCGTCGCCGACCACCTGTTCGCCCGCCGCGACACCCATGAAATCCAGCAGCACCCGCAACTGGTTTTCGGGATCACGGCGCAGATCCTCGTAGCGCAGCACATGCAGGCGCTTGATGTGGGGAATCTCCGCCGCCCAGGTATTCATGAAGCTCAGTGCGTCGCCGAGACTGCCGCCATAATCGCTCATCAGGTAATCGAATACGCCGATGTCGGAACCGGCCGGTGGATACTTGTTGATCTTTTTCTTGTCCGGCTTCATGCGGAATTTCCACTGGAAATAATTCGACACCGAGACATCCCGCGGGTCGCGCACCATCAGCACCACGGGCTTGTCGTAGAACGGCGCCTTCGAATCCGGCACTCCGGTGAAATCCTTGATGTAGTTGTCGTGGGTAAAAAATATTTTCGGAATCTTCGCATTCAGGTTATGAAAATTATCGAAACCGAGCACCAGGTTTTCCGGCAGGCGGTACATCAAGCGAAACACCTGGGACAGCATCACCCGCAGCCAGGTGCGCCCGCTCTTGCCGAACGACACCACCGCGATATCGCAAGCGCGCAGCGTCGCGTACTGTTCCGCGCCCCGCAGTTTGCGCTCCTCCACCAGGCGCGCGCCTTCGTCCAGGCGGCGCAGACGCCAGTGCAACAGACGTCGCGAACCCTTTTTGGCGAGGGTGCGGACCAGTTGCCTTGCGCTTTGAATCACAACACTCATGAGGATATCCGGTGACGAAGAGCAGCGTTAACGGTCAGCGGTGGGAACCGCCTTACCCGGCTCAGGTGGCTGTCCGTGCCAGCACTTCAAAAGCATCCGGGCGCAAGTGGTGGCGGGCGATTTCGTCGCGCAGGCGGGCGGCATCGACGACATTGCGATCCATGCATTCGCGCAGCAGCCCGAAAAAAAACCGCTCCTGCGCGGGGTCCGGGTGCTGCCGGTAGCTGCCGGCGAAGCGATAGTCGCCAAACAGCGCCCGGCGGGCGCGCCGCAACCAGTGCCGCGGTGGAAACAGGCGAAAGCTGTCGGCGGGGCGGAAATCGACCTTGAGCCCCGTCTTCCAGGGCTGCGTCCAGCGCTTGGTGTTGTGGAGCATCTTGGTCTCGGCCGTGAGGTGGTCAAAGTCGTTCCAGACATCTTCCAGCGGGCCGATGCTGGCGCGGTCCTCCAGGCGCAGGGAAATCCAGTCCATGTAATCGCGTGCGCCGCTGAACAGCGCGGCGAAATCGCGCTCCAGGTTCCAGTGCCGCAGTTTTTCGCAGTCGAGCAGCATCACGCTCGACGCAAAGGCGCCGCGCCTGCCCTTGTTGCCGGACTTGGGGCGACACAGGATCGCCTTGCCGCCCATGTCACGCGACAGCAGATCCCAGACATCGCCGACCGCGAACACATCCGGATCGATCACCAGCGCGCGACCGCGATAGTTCATCAGCTCCGGCGGCGCAAAGCGCAACGGCGTGAACGACTGGAGATCGTCGTTGACCCAGGGACGCCATTCGCCGGAGCGGCGATACAACTGCCCTTCCCGGCTCTGCAGGCTTGGAAAATCAGCGGCATTCATCGGCCGAATGTCGAATTTTTCGTTGTGACGGGAGTTGCGGCGCAGCGC
The DNA here is from genome assembly GCA_016708925.1 of Gammaproteobacteria bacterium. Classification (GTDB taxonomy): domain Bacteria; phylum Pseudomonadota; class Gammaproteobacteria; order Pseudomonadales; family Porticoccaceae; genus JAGPUQ01. Next base: position 130,039 of record JADJET010000003.1, read on the forward strand.
ATATTCCGCCACCACGGCACCCAGCGACTGCCTGTGATTGCTCTGGATGAAAACGCAATGGTCCACTGCGGTGCGGCCTCGCCCATGACCCCAAGTCAGGGTGGAATGGTAGCAGTTTGGGCTTCCTCAGACATCGTAAGACGGAGTCCAAGGCGGGGGGGAAGACCGAGGGTGGGGTTGGAGGGCGGGGCGGGCGGTTTTTGTTTTGAGGAGGGGGGGGGGGTGGGCGAAATTGCCTTGAGTTGCCCAAGACGGAAAAAAGAATGGTCGAGACCCTCGGTAGTATTCCTATGATGATTTGATGGAGATCTACCGCCCAGCGGACCGACATCGAACGAAGCATGACGAGGCTCATGTTCAATTCATTGAGAATGAGCCTTGTCGAAAACGAAGAGGACAGCTAGCCTTGGAGTAACAGAAAGACGTTGACACCAGGGGCGCCTGGGACTGGCGGGTGGGGCGGGCCGGCATTTGACGGCGGCGCGGTGGGCGTGAGAAGCGTTTAGCTTTTAGGGGCCGCGCAATTACACCCCTTTGGAGCCACTGCGCGTTTCCAGGCCTGGCGCGCGCATTTGTCGGTTGGTTCAGCGACCCCATGTTCTTGATACCTTGGAACCCCGTCGCCGCGGTAAACTAGTTATAGGGGACACTCTCGCAAGCAGGCAGGGTCTGGTCTCGCATTGTAGCGTGAACAGCGGAAGCCCCAGGTCAAATCTTGCGCTGTCGCATCCCCCGGAGGCACGCGACCAACGGCCGGCGCAAAGTGAATCGCGTGCCTGGCGCGGGACATGGTCCGCACCTCAGAGCATCCCCAGGCCGATGAAGGTGGCCGCGCCGGCCAAATAACCGGCCAATGCCAGCGCGCTGATGCGCTTGAAATACCAGAAAAAATCGATGCGCTCCATGCCCATCGCCGCGACGCCCGCCGCGGAACCAATGATCAGGCAGCTGCCGCCGGTCCCCGCGCAGAAGGCCAGCAGCTCCCAGAATTTGCCGTCCTGGACAAAGTACTGCAGCCACTGTGCATCGCCGCCGGCGCCGGCCAGGGCTTCCGGGCTGATTAGCGGATACATCTTCATGGCGCCCGCTACCAGGGGCACGTTGTCGACGACGGAGGACAGCAGGCCGACAGCGATGTTGATCGCGTAGATGTTGCCCAGGCTCTCGCGCAGATAGGTGGCCACCTGATTCAGGTGTCCCGCGGTCGCCAGGCTGGACACCGCAAGCAGAATGCCCAGAAAGAACAGCACGCTGGTGGTATCGACGCGCCGCAATACGCCCACCACCGAGAGCGGGTGCTTGTCCTCCTGATTCTTGTCGCGGTGCAGGATCTCGGTGGTCACCCAGAGTACCGACAGTCCGAACAGCATGCCCATGTAAGGGGGCAAATGGGTCACTGTTTTGAACGCCGGCACGAACACCAGTGCGCCGATGCCCATGAAGAACACCAGCCTGCGCTCGAAGGGTGTGGTCGGATCGCCGATTTCCTCGAGTGACGGGCTGCGTACCGGGCGTTCAATCTCGCCCTTGAGCCGCACACTCACCAGCAGCAGAGGCACCAATATGCAGATCAGACTGGGCAGGAACAGCTGCTCAATGATGCTTACCGTAGTGATCTGACCGCCGATCCACAGCATGGTGGTGGTGACGTCCCCGATCGGCGACCAGGCACCGCCCGCATTGGCAGCGATCACCACCATGCCCGCGTAGAACCAGCGCTCTTGCTGATCACGAATCAGCTTGCGCAACAGGGAAATCATGACGATGGTGGTAGTGAGATTGTCGAGCGCCGCCGATATGAAGAAGGTAATGAAACAGAGCACCCACAACAGGCGGACTCTGTTGTGGGTGACGATGCGATCAGTGATGACCTTGAAACCCTCATGGGCATCGACCAGCTCCACGATGGTCATGGCGCCGAGCAGGAAGAACAGAATCTCGGCGATCTCGCCGAGATGGTGACGCAGTTCAGCGGCGATTCCGTGGAGTTCGTCGGGTGCGCTGGTGAAAATCTGGTCGGCGCCAAACACCAGGATGGTCCAGCACAGCACCGCGGTGAGAATCGCCGAGGCGGCCTTGTCGATCTTGATGGGGTGTTCCAGCGCGATACACAGATATCCAACCACGAACACTGCGGCCATCAAGAGGTAGGCTGACATGGACGACAGTTCTCCAGGCAGGATTTCGCTGCTTCCCGCCCGCTGGCGGCGGAAGCCGGAGCGGAATCGGGGTAAAGAATAACGGATCTTGCTCCGCATTCCCGGACGCGCTACTAAGCGACATCGTTAGCCTCAAATGCTGCCGGGCTCAGATAGCCCAGTTTTGCGTGAAGCCGTATCCGATTGTAATACACGTCAATATGTTGAGACGCCATATTCTTGGTTTGCGCGCGTGTCGGGAATTTTTCTCCATGAATCGCTTCGACCTTGAAACTGTGGCTCCAACTCTCCATCGCCGCATTGTCGTAGCAACGCCTTTCTTGCTCATGTGGCAAATCAGGCCGTGTTCACGCTAGCACGATACGACAAAGGGGTCTCGTCTCGCATTGCAGTATCACCGCCACCTACACCTACGATGCCTGCCCTTTCAGCATTGGCCGCCTCTGTACCCGGGTGGACGCGAGCGGCAGCTACGCCTTCGCCCACGATGCCTATGGCAATCCGATCCGGCAGGACCACACCACGGGAGCGTCACTTGCACCACCCGCTATGGCTACGATGCCGTCACGATGAACCGCAGCCCCCAAACCGGTCGATGGCGCGGCCTATTCGACAGAGCTCGGAAGCTTGCGCAATGAGTAAACATCGAACCGTGTGGTTTTTCCGGTAACCGCAAAGGTGGGTTCGCGCCCGGCAAGCGGGGCCGCGTGGCGAGCGCGCTTTACCACCACCCGGTACTGCGCCCGCTCAAGAGCTAACTCCAAGAGCTCGTCCCCGTCGTGGTCGGCACCAACCAGACGCTGTAGAACCTGCATTTCTTTGCGTACCAAGGCGCTTTTGTGACGCTCCGGAAACATCGGGTCGAGACAGATTACATCAGGCTGATCGGCGGTCGCCAACCAGATCCGAGCATCTGCGGCGACCAATGACATACGTTCGACCGCCGCCCGGATTCCAACGTTCGAGCTCTCCTGCCGGGCGCGGCGCAAACCGTCTTCCAGCAGGGCTGCAACGACGGGATGCCGCTCGACCATGACCACCCGCGCACCCAATCCTGCCAGTACGAAGGCATCCTCACCCAACCCCGCCGTAAGGTCCGCTATCAGCAGTTCAGACGTGTGCTTGATGCCTGCCGCGCGCGCGATTGCCTGGCCCACACCGCCGCCATGATGATACCGATGTCGGATGCGACCGCCGGTAAAATCGCAGACGATGGCTCCGAAGTGGCCTTCGGAACTGAGCAACGCGAGGCCTTCACCACTGAGACTCAGGATGAAGGGTGTTATGTTCTGGGCCGCGACCCCGGGACCCAGGAACGCCAGCCCCAAACTCCTGGCGAGCTCCCTCCCAGCCGCCAGATTGAGACGGTCGGCGGCGACGACAACCAGCGGGACTGAGCTCGGGATCACGGCTGGGCCCGCCGACAGATCACGCGGCACAGACTTGCACCATGTTCAAAAACACAACGCCGTCAACGTTTAATCTCGGCATTCCGAGTCTCCAGATCAAGACGGCAAAAACCGCAGGGATGGTCAATGAGCGATATCCCGGCGGCAACGTGGCGATCGCGCTCCGTGGCCGTGCAAGCCGTTGATCCTAGCCTTTCGGGGCCGGCTGCGGCTAGAATGCAGATCACAGTTTGAGAGGCCCGGGCCGATGCGGCTATTCCTGTTTTTTGCGTTGGGGCCGATGCTCATTGCTGCCGGGTGCGGCCGGTACGAAGTCACCCTCAACGATCAGCCACTCCACAGCTTGCCGCGTCTCTTCACAGACTATCGTATTGACGACCCAGCACTGCGCGATTGCGTCGCCCAAACCATTCGCGACAACAAAATTGCCGCCGGCCACGATCTCACCCGTCTGCTGTGTACCCACGCCGGCATTGTGGATCTCAGGGGACTGGAGATTTTCGGGTCGCTGGAAATCCTGAATCTGGCGGACAACAACATAACCACCATCGAGCCGCTACTTTCACTGCCTTCCCTCGCGCAGCTCGACCTAAGCGCCAATCCCGGTCTCAATTGCACAGAGGGAGGCGCCTTGACGACCCGCGGCGTTGTTGTTGTACTGCCGGCGCAGTGCCAGAAATAGCTATTACCTGGGCTGGGAAGCGACGCCTCAGTTACCCACAATTTCTGTGGATAACTTTGTTGATAAAGATAATAAACCGCGCCAAACACCTTGCGTTTGGCGGCACCATTACAGAATGACTATTTTTTCACCAAATTTAAATTTTTATAAAAATCAAATAGTTATGGTTGTCTCAAATAAAAATCAAAGGGTTGCGTCGTTTTTATAAAACAGCACTAACGCTTTCGCTCCAACTGTGGAAAACAAATCTGCGGCCCCAGGGTGGGCCTAGGGGAGGCCGTGCACAATTGCAAGCCCTCCCGCCCCGGAATGGACACACAAGCGCCCAAATATGAGTCATGGTGTTATGCCGGGGGAGGCCAACAGGACGATCAGTCGAACCGCAATCCCAGCCGCTGACCAATCAGCTCGTAGGACTCCACCACCCGACCCAGGTCCTGACGGAATCGATCCTTGTCCAGTTTTTCCAGCGTATCGCGATCCCACACCCGGCAACCATCGGGAGTCACCTCGTCACCAAGCATCAACGCGCCGTTCATCAGCCCAAACTCCAGCTTGTAGTCCACCAGCACCATGCCGCCAGCGAGAAACAGGGGCGTAAGGATGTCGTTGATGCGGAAAGTAAGCTCTTTCATTCGCGCCACTTGCCAGGCTTCAGCCCAACCCAGGCTGTGGATGTGGTACTCGTTGACCATGGGATCGCCGAGCGCATCGCTTTTGAGAAAGAATTCAAAGGTCGGCGGGGAGAGTACGCGCCCCTCGTCGATGCCATAGCGACGGCACAGACTGCCCGCGGCAAGATTGCGGACCACGCATTCCAACGGCAGCATCGTCAGCCGTTTGACTAGCGTCTCGCGATCATCCAGCAGACGCACGAAGTGCGTTGGGATACCCGCCACCGCGAGCTTCTCCATGACGAAGGCATTGAACTTGTTATTCACCGACCCTTTGCGTTCCAGCTGCTCACGCTTCTTGCCGTCGAAGGCGGACGTATCGTCACGAAACAGCATCACCAGATGTTCCGGGTCGTCGGTCGCAAAGACCGATTTGGCCTTGCCGCGATAGAGCTCCTCGCGTTTTTCCATAGTACTTGCCCCTCTCGGCTAGGTGGATCAATACAGTTCCTGCCAGCCGAAACCTTCGTCCTGACTGGCATAAAGTACCTGATCAAGGTGCCCGGTCACCGGCGCCAACGCTTGCCGTACCAGCTCCGGGCTGTTGTTGTGCTGACTGATGTGCCCGACGACGAGCGTACGCAGCACGTCACCGCCAAGCCGCTGCAACAGGTCCGCCGTCTGGCCGTTGCTGAGATGACCCCAATCACCGCCCACCCGGCGTTTGAGCGCATCGGGATAGGACCCGGCGGCCAACAGCGCACGATCATGATTGGCTTCGAGCAACAATCCATGGCAGTGCCGATAGCGCTCCACAACATGGGGCGTGACGCTACCCAGATCGGTCAGGATACCCAGCTTGTGATCCGCCGCCGCGAAGATGTACTGGACCGGCTCGCGTGCATCGTGGGGAACTGCCACAGCCTCCACCTCGAGACCGGCCAATTCCACCCGGGCGCCGCTGGCAATCACCCGAACCGGGTCATCGCGTCCGACGCCCACAGCACGCGCAGTGCCAGCCGTCATCAACACCGGGATGCCAAACCGCCGCGCCAGTGGCAATACGCCGCTCACATGGTCGCCGTGCTCGTGGGTAACCAGGATTGCGGTCAGATCGGCGGGCGCACGCCCCAGCACGGCAAGTCTCCGGCAGGTCTCGCGTACCGAAAACCCGCAATCGACCAACACACAGGCGTCACCAGTCTCCACGAGCGCAGCGTTGCCACGGCTCCCACTACCCAGGGAAGCGAACCGCATCGGCAGTCAGGCCAGGTTGGCACGGATCCGCTTGAGCAACTCGAGCACCCGGGTTCGTTCCAGTGCATCCTTCTCGCCGTTGACGCGCACCTGAACACCCTGGTCGGTGTCGTGCAGCTCGATCCGATAATTCGCCGCGACCGGTGCTTCGCGATCGGCTTTGCCGGCGCCCAGCATGCGCGCAAAAAATCCGGGCTTCTCCCGTTCGACATCCTCCTTGAGATTGACATAGAAAAGCCCGCGGGTACGATCCTGGTCGACAAGCAGGAACTCGTCACGGGACACCGAATGGGCGACTGACGCCCAGGACCGGTCATACCCCAACTTGATCAGCAGATAGGGCTCGGCGTCCGTGGTAGCAACCACCGCAACCTTGGCGCCACTGCCAATGGATTGCGCCAACAGCGATACGGAGCCGGCATTCGCGTCTCCCGCCAAACCACTGGCGATGAAGTCCGCCATGGCGCTCTCACGCTCATCCGCGAGCGAAGATTCTGGCCACGGGGGGACCGGGCCGTCTTTTGCCATGACCGCGTGGCCGACGGAGACCTCCGTGGTATCGGCCTGCATACCCTGCTCGAGGCGCAAGCGGTAGCGGTGGAGCTTGCCCGGATCGTCGTCAAACTCGATCCAAACCGTTTCAATCAAACCTTCCGCCGCATCGGCCCGGGCGACTCCAATATCGTTGGAGTTCAGCATGTTGCGCACCCGCGGCCACACTTCCGCCGGTGCACGGTTGATCCACACCCAGCGCTTGTCACCGAGCGACTGGACCTTGATTTCCTCTTCCAGCAGGGACGTCCCCAGCGGCTGTGGCCGCGGAATGCCCTGCCTCGACTCGGGGATCAACGGCTCCGCGACAGTGGGGATGACATACAGCTCCCCGAGCGCCTGACCGTCCAGACCTTCGGGCACCTTGATGACCGGGTGTTCGCGAGCAACCAGATAGTCGTCGGCGCGGTTATGAAAAAGCCCGTCCTTCGCGAACATCCCACAACCAGGCAGAGTCAGCGCGAAGCAAAGTATTACCCCGAATCGTTTCATCAGCATCACCTCGTACGGGACACCTTTCCCGAAACATCCTGCCGGATTGGCATCATCTCCGCATCGGTCATGGTGCGCGCCACAACACTGAACAACATGATCCGTCACAAGAGTCCGGCGCCCTGCATCGCTTCCCTCACCCTCGCGTGCAGGCCTGGAGAGAGTGGCGTCAACGGCAACCGGATGACATCCGCCATCAACCCGAGCTGGGCCACCGCCCATTTCGCCGGAATCGGATTCGACTCCAGGAACAACGCCCGATGCAGCGGGAGGAGCCGGGCATTGATTGCCTCTGCCCGTTCCCGATCACCAGCCAGCGCCGCCGCACAAAGATCGCGCATCTGCTCCGGTGCGACATTGGCCGTGACTCCAATGTTGCCCTTGCCACCCAGCAGCATCAGATCCATGGCGGTGGCGTCGTCGCCGGAATACACCGCGAAGTCCTCCGGGCAGCGGGCGACCAGATCGCGAGCGCGCCCAAGATCTCCGGTAGCCTCCTTGATACCGACGATATTGGGTACCTGCGCCAGCCTTACCACGGTGTCCGTCAGCATGTCGCAGCTCGTCCGGCCCGGCACATTGTAGAGAATCTGGGCAATATCCACGGCCTCGGCGATCGCCCGGTGGTGCCGATACAAACCTTCCTGCGTCGGCTTGTTGTAATACGGCGTAACCAGCAGGCACGCATCCGCGCCGCGTTCCCGCGCCCCGGTGGTCAGCTCAATGGCCTCGGTGGTGCTGTTGGCCCCGGTCCCGGCAATGATGGGCAAACGCCCGGCCGCTTGCTCGACACAGACCTCTACAACCCGCAGATGTTCCTCGACCGACAAAGTCGGCGACTCACCCGTGGTGCCGACCGCGACGATCGCCGCGGTACCGGCCGCCTGATGCCAATCCACCAGCCGGCGCAGTGCCGGATAATCTATCGCCTCGCTCCCCGGCAGCATGGGGGTAACCAAGGCAACGATGCTGCCGATAATCATTGGGGCTCCGCGATTTTTTCCCATGGTAGCCATGGCATTCATGACACACAAGCGACAGTGAACATACCGGACGCATTCAACCGGCGCCGCAAAAAAGAAAAGCGCCCCCGAATGTTCGGGAGCGCTTTGCCGCGATTGGTGGAGCTAGGCGGGATCGAACCGCCGACCTCTACAATGCCATTGTAGCGCTCTCCCAGCTGAGCTATAGCCCCAAGCCTCTATAAAAAACACGCCGCACCGGCGCGCGAGGAGCGGCATTCTAGGCAAGCCCCCGGAGGGGTGTCAACTTGAGTCGCGCGGCACGCGTCAACCCTCTGCGCCGGCGTTATCTCCATGCGTGCCCCGCAGCGCCGCAAAGTCCTGCTGCCACTGTTTGAGCTGCTTTTTCGACGGGCCACCCACATGTGCCAGCGCCGCGCGCAGACGGGCGCGCACCAGATCCGGGCCCAGGATCACCATGCTGTCGAACAGCGGCGGCGCCGAGGTCGCCCCGGCCACCGCGACATACAGCGGGGCGGTGAAATCCCGCAGTTTGTGGCCCATGGCCACCGCCAGTTCATTCAGCGCCTGATAAATCGGATCGCGCCGCCAGTCACCGAGCGCTTCGAGCGTCCAGGCGGAAAATTGCAGGATGCGGGCGCAGTCATCGGTGCTGAGCGTCTTGTGGGCGAACGCATCGGCGCCGAGCGCGGGCAGTCCCGATAACAGAAAGCTGGCGATGGGTGCGATATCGCTGAACTTTTCCACTCGATCCTTGATGAGCGGCACCACGCGTTCGAGGTGATTGCGGTTCAACGCCCAGGCCGCGACGCGATCCGCGAAAGCCGCATCGTCGAGGTTTTCCCGAATCCAGCGCCCGTTCAGCCAGTCGAGCTTCGCGGTATCGAAGACGGGACCGCCCAGATGCACCTTGTCGAGATCGAAGTGCGCGAGCATTTCGTCCAGCGTAAATTTCTCGGCTTCGTCCGGCATGGCCCAACCCATGCGTCCGAGATAATTGAGCAGGGCTTCCGGCAGATAACCCATCGCCCGATAGTAGTTGATGCTGGTGGGATTCTTGCGCTTGCTGAGCTTGCTCTGATCGGGATTGCGCAGCAGCGGCAGATGACACAGTTCCGGCATCTGCCAACCGAAATACCGGTACAGCAACTGATGTTTGGGTGCGGAGTTGATCCACTCCTCACCGCGGATGACGTGAGTGATGCCCATGAGGTGATCGTCCACCACGTTCGCCAGATGATAGGTGGGCAGGCCATCGGCTTTCAGCAACACCTGCATGTCGACCTGCGACCAGGCGATCTCGATTTCCCCCCGCAACCGATCCTGCAAGCGGCACACGCCGTCCGCCGGGATCTTCATGCGGATCACATGGGGCTCGCCCCGCGCCAGCCGCGCCTGTATTTCGGCATCCGTGAGCTGGAGTCCCCGGCCGTCATATTTCGGCGTCTCGCCCCGGGCAAGCTGAGCGCGGCGCATCGCGTCCAGCTCATCGGGCGTGGCGAAACAGAGAAAGGCGTCGCCCTGGGCCACAAGCTGTTCGGCATAGCCGCGATAGGTATCGCCGCGCTCACTCTGTCGGTACGGACCGTGTGGACCGCCCACATCCGGGCCTTCGTCCCAGTGCAGCCCGAGCCAGCGCAGGGCATCCAGGATCATGGTTTCCGACGCCGCCGTGCTGCGCGCGCGGTCCGTATCCTCGATGCGCAGAATGAACTGGCCGCCGTGGCGGCGCGCGAAACAATAATTGAAAAGCGCGATGTAAGCGGTGCCCACATGGGGATCGCCCGTGGGCGACGGCGCGACGCGGGTACGAACAGTCATGGGGCTGTGTCCGAACTTCAGGGGCGCGGATTATAAACCGCAGCTCCCACCGTCAGCGGGGTTCGGGACGACCCAGCAAGAATCCCTGGCCGGCATCGACGCCGAGTCCGGCACAGATGCTCCATTCGGTTTCCTGCTCGATGCCTTCGACCAGCAAGGGAATCTCCCGGGCCCGCATCAACTCGGCCATGAATTTCAGGTAAAACTGATTATCGCGATGCTGATCGATATCGCGGGTGATGCCCCGGTGGACCTTGACATGCGCCAGCGGCAGACTGCCCAGATAAGCAAAATTGGATGATTCCAGCCCGAAGTGATCGAGCGCAAAACCGCTGCCATGGCTGCCCACCAGGCGCTGAAAGTCGCGCGTCGCACCTTCGGCAACCGCAAGTGCCCGCTCGGGCACCTCAAATACCAGACGGTTGGCGAGCGCCCGATTGACCGCCAGAAACTCACCCAACCAACCGTGAAAACCAGCCGACTGAACCGACTGGATACTGAGATTCACCGCGTACATCGGCAAATCGAGGTCGGTGCGCGCGGCCAGCAGTTCCAGCACCAGGCGATCATAGGCAGCGGCGCGCCCGACCCGCTCCACCATGGGCAGCAACACACCCGCAGCGATGGCGTGCACCCCCGCCTCGGTCCACATCCGGCTGTAGACCTCGCAGCCGATCAGGTTGCGTCCCGGCACGCCCACCGTGGGCTGATAGAGCAACTCGAGGGCACGCCGCTCCAGCAGGCGCTCGATCAGATCGATCCAGTCGAAGCCTGGACGCGACACCAGCGGAATCGCACCGGCATCAGCGGCGCCATGGAGAAGGTAATTGGGCGCCGCCCCGGTCGCAACCTGGCGCAATGCCTGATCCGCTTCCCCCAGCAAATCGGTTTCACGATCGATGGCGGGGCTGTAGCTGTAGCCCATGCGAAACCGCGGCGGAAGTCTTTCCCGGTGCGGAAAAGCCACGGCTTCGGCGCAGCGCAGCGCGCGCAGCGCCGCCACGCCCGCTTCCCTGGCATCCAGATCAGGGACAAAAACCGCGAATTCGGCGCCCTGCCGGCGCGCCACCTGGGCTCCGGGATACTGCGCCATTCCTGCCCGCAAGCTATCGCCAATCGCCGCCAGTAAAGCATTGCCCTCCAGGCGACCGGCCAGATCGTTAACCCGCGCGAGATCATCCAGCGCAATGATCGCCAGCATCCCACGCCGCGCTTCCATGTCGTCGGCAATGAGAGCGTTCATCCGCGCATCAAAGTCCGCGCGATTGGCGAGACCCGTCACCGGGTCAACCGCTGCGGCGCGCCGCAGGTCCGCAATCATGCCCGCCTGACTCGCGAACAGCTGACCCAGGCGATGCGCCATGCGGTTCATGGCATCGACGACGGACCGCAACTCGCGCGCCCGCGGCAACGTTTCCTGGACAACGAACTGCTGCTCGCGAATAGCGTCCGCCTGCGCTTCGATGCGCCGCAGCGGTCGCAGCAACCAGCGCAAACCGATGATGCCAAGCCCGCAAAGCAGCATTGTGGCCACGGAGAACCACAGCAATTGCTCCCATGCCAACTGCCATAGCTGGCAATAGGTCTGGCCCGGATTGCTGACCACCACGACCTCGCCCAAGCGGTTCCAGCCAGTCGATACCTCGGCACGACCGGTGTACTCGGGCAACGCCATCAGCGCGACAAACCAGTCCGGTATGCCGAGATCCCGTACCGGAAACTCCCTCGCCAAACGAATATCGCCGCCGGGCCCCTGAAACTGGATCTGCTGGTAATACCCGCCATCGGAAATGGCGTTAAACAGCACTTCCTGGAGCGTCGGATCCGCAGCGATGTCCCCCTGAGACAACGCCAGCGCAATGGACGTCGCGGCGTCCTGAGCGTGAACCGCCATCTGCTGCTCCACCAGGGCACGCGTATTGGAGAGACTGATCGCGCTGTTGACGCCATACAGCAACAGCGTCAGCGTCAGCACGGCCAACACCAACTGTCGAAAAAGAGTCACGCACGCACCTGTCAAAAGGGATGCGGCAGTCTAGCCAAACGTGCGGAGCATTGCCAAATGCGCGCTCTGTCACAGTTCGGCAGTGACGTCGACGGCACAACCACAGCCCGGTGCTAGCATCCCCCGCATGAGCAAATCCTCCCGTTCAATACTGAACTCGGCTGCCAGCCGACGCGGCTGCACGCTGCTGTTGATATGCGCTTGCGTTCTGCTAGGAAATACGACCCACGCCGACCCGGCACTGGTCGACTGGAACGAATCAACTCGGTTTGATGACTGGTATATGCAGGGCGATGCGGCCCGGCTGCAACGCTGGAGAGATATTATCGCCAGCGGTCAGCACCTGGATGAAGCGGAAAAATTGAGTCTGGCAAACGATTTCTTCAACGGCGCCCGCTTCGTGTCCGACGCGGAGCTCTACGGTGTCGCGGATTACTGGGCAACGCCCACCGAATTCATCGCGCGCGACGCCGGCGACTGCGAGGATTTCGCCATCGCCAAGTACTTCACGCTGAAAGCGATGGGCATGGATGTCGCCAAACTGCGCATAACCTATGTGAAGTCGCTGACGCTGGATCAGGCCCACATGGTGTTGGCCTATTACCCGACACCGGATGCGGAACCGCTGATTCTCGACAACCTCAATCGCCTCATCAAGTCGGCCGGCCAGCGTCGCGACTTGCGTCCGGTGTACAGCTTTAACGCCGAGGCGCTGTGGCTCTCACGCACCCGCAACGAGCAGATCAAGACCGGAAGCCCCTCGCAGCTGAACCAATGGCGCCAGATGGTGGCGCGCCTGGACCCTGAATTGCGTTAAACCACCGCTGCCGCCCCATGACCGTGGCCGACGACGCTGGTTACGCGGGAACACTCGCAACACCAGCAACTATGTCGAGCACGCGCAATTCCTCGAGGAGTTGCACACCGCCTGCGACCACGGCGTCGACATCCTCCCGTCCCAGCTCATCGGCAATCTGTCGCAACACGGCGGCGCCGGTGCCGCCTGCCACCGGTGGTGCGGACTGCAACAGATCCAGCAGGCGGGCAGTGACCGCATTGGCTTCCAGGAATTTCACCTCGTCGCCGCGATTGCGGTACACCACCAAAAACGTGGGCTGCGGCGGCGGCGCGGCCGGCTGATACGTCTGCCCCAGCCGATGCACGGGATAGCGGTAGGAAAGGCTCCACGCCAGCGGTGACACCAGCGGCCGCCCGCACAGCAAATCTCCCGCGGGATCGACGCCGACCTCTGGATAGTCGATCTCCGCCACCTCCAGCGCGAGCTCCACCCACTCGTAATGCGCCAGCTCCAGCAGGAAATCGGGATCGCCGACGGCGGGTTCGTATTCGTTCTGAAGATACGTGATGAATTCGCGGCCGATCTCGAGAAAATACGGCGATTCCGCACGATGCCGAACCATGAAGTCTCGCACCAGGACATCGGTGCGCGCCGGTCCCAGGATATCGCACAGTACCGGGAAACCACTGCGGATAAAGCCGGCGATGTTGTTGAAAACAAGCTCCCGGTAAATCCGCACACGCCGCGGTTCGACGCCGGGCGGCGCCGGATTGCGATCCGGATCGCGCAGATGCGCGACAAACTGGCGCTGCACGCGCCGAAACTCCGGCAATGCAGCGCAATCGCTCATGCCGTCACCACAGCCAGGCGCCGCGCAGCCAAAGTCGCCGTCTGGATCGCGCCGATCTTGGCGACTTCCGCCAGGAGCAGTTCCACCGGCGGGATATTGAAGTCGCGCTCAAGCAGCGTCGGAAAAACCCCAAAGCGCCGATAGGCCGATTGCAGCAGCGCCCACACCGGGTCGATCACGTCGGCACCGTGGGTATCCACGAGCAGATCCTCGGCTTCGACGAAATGGCCGGCGATATGGCCGTAGGCAATGCGCGCGCCGGGAATCTGCGCCAGGAACGCTTCCGGGTCGTAACCGTGATTGACGCTGTTGACATAGACATTGTTGATGTCGAGCAGCAGATCGCAATCCGCTTCAATCAATACCGCGTTGAGAAATTCGATCTCGCTCATGTCGCACAGCGGCGCGGCATAGTAGGAGACGTTTTCGATTGCGATGCGGCGTTCGAGCATATCCTGCACCTGGCGGATACGCGCCGCCACATGGTGGACGGCTTCGGCGGTAAACGGCATCGGGAGCAAGTAGTAGAGGTGGCCCTGATCGCTACAGTAGCTCAGGTGTTCGGAGTAAGAGAGGACACGATGGCGCCGGAGAAATTCCTTGATCCCGGCGAGCAGCTCCCGGTCAAGCGCATCGGCGGAACCCAGGGAGAGGGACAAGCCGTGACAGACGAAGGGAAAGCGCTCGGTATACTCCGCCAGTTGGCGCCCCAACCGGCCACCGACACGCATCCAGTTCTCGGGCGCGACCTCCAGAAACTGCACGTCCGCGGCGGTGCGGGACGACAGCGGACCCAGTAGGGTCCGCCGCAGCCCCAGACCGGAACCCGCCAGCGGGATCGCGGCCGACATGTCAGGACTCAGGGCTTGACGTCGGAGCCCGCCGGTTTGGTGTCGGACTCCGCGGCCTGGCCTTCCGCGTCGGCTTTGGCCGCTGCTTTGCCGCCTCCACACTTGCCCTCGCCGGCCGTCTTGGCCTTCTCCCCGCCACAATTGCCCTCGTGCGCTTTCTTCATACTTTCGCCACACTTGCCCTCACCGCACTTGCCCTCGGTCATGGCCTTCTCGGCGAGGTTGTAGCCGCCACTGAGGCTGTTGGCGTGAAAGGGATTTTCGGCCGCCCGCGCCAGGGGCGCCAGTGCTACCGATGCGAGGAAAGCGGCGCCGACGGCTGCAGCAATGGGGTTTTTCGTCTGTGTTGCCATGATGGATATCCTTTGGTTGTTGGCGCCAGATCATTGGTGCCAGGTTTATTGGTGCCAAGTCATCGGCTCAGTGTTGGTCGCCGTGACGGCCACTCCCTTACACGCAGGGGCCGCAGGTATGATTGACGCCGCAAGGGAAAGTTGCAACCGCACCCGCCAGCAAAGCGAAGCCGGCGCCTGCGCTATCATTGCCGCCCCTCAAAAAGGCGGCCGCGCTCCGTGTCAGCCGAATCCGTATCTACCGCTGTAACCAGTCACTACGCTGCGCTCCCCGCGGCCCCGCTCTGGCGCCGCCTCGCGGCGCTGGTCTACGACGGCCTGCTGCTGATTGCGCTGGGTTTTGCGTACAGCGGAATTATCTTGACGGTTCAGGCGCAATTTTTCGGCGCCCGTGAGGCACAGCCGCTGGGCGGACCTGGGCTTGCGGGGCTGTGGCTGTGCCTGTCGCTGTATTACATCTGGTGCTGGCGCCGCGCCGGCCAGACGCTGGGCATGAAAACCTGGCGGCTGCGGCTGCAACGGCCGGACGGCAGCCCGCCCACCTGGCGCCAAGCCTGGCTGCGCTGCCTGCTGGCACCGTTGTCGCTGGTTTCGGTGGTGGGTTATCTGTGGTGCCTGTGGAGTCGCTCCGGGGATTGCCTGCACGATCTCGGCAGCGGGACGCGTCTGGTGGTGCTGCCGAAATCCCGTTAGTCGCCCGACTTTCATTACCGCCGCGGCGGTCAGGCCGCTCGGCGCAACAACACCAATCCCACCGCAAGGCAAACGAGCACAGGCGCCATCACCGCCCAGAAGGGCGCAAATCCGAACACCAGGCTCGAAGGGCCGAGCAGCTTCAGGCTGGTCTGAAACACCACGCCGACCAGCACGCCGGAAAACACCCGGAATCCGGTGGTGGATTCCCGCAGCGGTCCGAACACGAAAGATACCGCGACCAGCAACAGGCTGAAAATGACCGCCGGTTGCAGAACCTTGGACCAATAGGCGAGCTGGTATGCGCCCGCTTGCAGGCCCTGGCGTTCCAGGTAATCGGCATAGCTGCCCAACCGGCGCATCGGCAGCGCATCCGGCGCCATCATCGTCAGGGTGAGCAGATCCGGCGAGAGATCGGTGTCCCAGCGGCGGGTCGCGAAGCGGTCGGTCTCGGTGGCGGTGTCGTTCAGACGCGTGATGACGCCATCCTCCTCGACCCAGTGATCGCCGCGAAAATTGGCGCGCGCCGCGAAACTCGCTTCCCGCAGCCGGTAGTCGGCGTCAAAACGGTAACGCGCGACTCCCGCCAAATGCCCACCGGGATAGATGGCGTTGAAGTGTATGAACTCATCGCCCTCGCGATTCCACACGCCGCTGCGCGCCGAAAAAGTTTCCTTCTCGCCGAGCAATGCCATTTTGCGGCTCTCGGCCCACTGTCCCGACACCGGCACCACAAATTCGCCGAGCAGACCGCCGACGACGATCAGCAGCAGCACGGGCCGCGCCGCGAAACCCGCGATCCGCAGCAGTGATACGCCCGCCGTGCGCATCACGACCAGTTCGCTGCTGCCGGCCAGACTGCCCAGGCCGACCAGGGCACCGATCAGCACGGCGAATGGCAGGCTGTCGTAAATCCGCGCCGGCATTGTGACGAACACATACAGCAGCAGCTCGGGGAAATCGAAAGCATTGCGGAGATCGCGCAGGCCGTCGATCAACGCGGCGATGGCGTCGAGGGCCAGAAGTACCAACAGCACCACGGCGACGGCGCCGAGTACCGTCCGGCCGGTGTAGCGGGATAGCTGCCGCATCAGGCGCGCACCAACCCGGCGCCCGGGCGTCGGGGCCGCCAGCCCGTCCACCACAGCATCAGGCCGGCGCCGATACCGAGGAATAGGAGGTGGATCCACCACAGGCCAAGCGCGGGCGAAACGGCGCCGGCCTCAACCGCGCCGCGCGCCGCGTTGAGACTCACGAGGTAAGCAATGTACAGAAACACCGCCGGCAGAATGTGGGCAAAGCGTCCCTTGCGGGGATCGGTGCGGCTCAGGGGTACCGCCATCAGGGTGACCACCAGCACCAGCAAAGCGGTGGAATAGCGCCATTGCAGGGCTGCGACATGTTCCGGATCGGTGGATCGCCGCAATACGCTGGTGGGCACGGATTCGCTCCATCCGGGACGATTGCGGGGCGTCGGCTTGGGCAGCCGCTGACCGTATTCCGCGAACTGGGTCACCTCGAAATCGGCCCGGCCCGGCACACCCTGGTAGCGGTGCCCGTTGCTCAACACCAGATAGGCGGCCTGGCCCTGGTCTGAGCGTTTCGGTTCGCCACGCTCGGCCACCACGATCACCATGCGCGGCTCGCCCGCCGCGTCGGCGCCGGCTTCCACCAGAAAGATCTTCTCCATGTGGCCGTCCTCGCGTATCTGCTCCGTGTAGCTCACGCCCTTGCCACCGCGCAGCGGATAAAACTTGCCGCCCTCCATGGCATCGAATTCGCCACGGACCTTCTGCGCGTCAATCAGCAGCTCGGCGCGGGCCATGCCCTGGGGACTCAGCCACAGGCTCAGCGAGGCTACGATGCCGGCGACCACCAGAGCAACAGCGAGCGTGTAGGCGGCAATCCGCATTTGGCTGACGCCGCAGGCGTGCAACACGGTCATCTCGCTGTCCTGGTACAGCCGGCCATAGGACAGCAACACCGCAAGGAAAAACGCCAGCGGCAGAATCAGATCGAGAAAAGCCGGCAACCGGTAACCCATGATGGCGAAGATCACATTGGGATCGATCTTGCCCTCGGCGGCATCGGCGAGGTACTGCACAAAGCGGCTGCTCATCACCACCATCAGCAGGACGAGGGCCACGGCGGCGGTGGTGGCGAGCAGATCCCGGGCAAGATAGCGAAAGATGATCACGGGTAGCGGCGCGGACTCGGTTGGGTATGAGGGTCGGTTGGTGCCGGGGGAGGCATGGCTTACACTGCGTTTCGATTATCCGGCATTCATCCGCACTTGTCTCTGGAGTCACCGTGCCAGACCACGCCCTGGAATTCAGCGCCCGCGCGGGCAGCGTCATCCCGTTCAAAACCGACTGCCTGATCGTCCCGGTCCCGGGCAAGCTGCCGCTGCCGGCTGCCGCCGCCGCAGTCGATGCCGCGCTGGGGGGGCAGATCAGCGCGCTGGTGACTGCCGGCGACTTCACCGGCGCATTGGGCGCGGCGCTGATGCTGCACCAGCCTGCCGGGCTGGCCGCGTCGCGCCTGTTGCTGATCGGCACCGGCAAGGAACCGCCCATGCCCCGCGATGTTCTCAATCTGATCGCGGCCGCCGCCCGCGCCGTGCTGGGGACGCCGGCCAAAAGCGCTGCCCTGCTGGTCACGGATCTGCTCGGCGAGCGGGAGCCGACCACCTTCGCGCGTCAGGCGGCACGTCTGTTTTGCGAGGCGGGCTACAAATACCGACCCGGCGATGACAACGGCAAGCGCGGCAAACTCGCGCGGCTCACCCTGGTGTGCGAGGAGCGCAGTCAGGTGCGCACGCTCACCCGGGGACTCGAACTCGGCGCCGCCATCGGCAAGGGGATCAACAGTGCGCGCCGCCTCGGCGATCTGCCCGGCAATGTGTGCACGCCCGGTTACCTCGCGGAACAGGCCCGCGAACTGGGCAAACGCCATCCCGGCGTCAGCGTCCGGGTACTCGATGAAAAGCAGATGGCCAAGCTGAAAATGGGCGCGTTGCTCTCCGTCACCGCGGGCACCGTGCAGCCCGCCTATCTCATCGCGCTCGAATACCGCGGCGCGGCCGCGCAGGCGCCGGTGGTGCTGGTCGGCAAGGGCATCACCTTCGATTCCGGCGGCATCAGCCTCAAGCCCGGCGCCAAGATGGACGAGATGAAATACGACATGTGCGGCGCGGCAAGCGTCCTGGGAGTGATGGAAGCGGTGGCGGCGGCGGCACTGCCGGTACACCTGGTATGCCTGATTCCCACCGTGGAAAATCTGCCCAGCGGCACCGCCACCAAGCCCGGCGATGTGGTCACGTCGATGTCGGGCAAGACCATCGAGATTCTCAACACCGACGCCGAGGGCCGGCTGATCCTGTGCGACGCCCTCACCTACGCGGCGCGCTACAAGCCGGCGGTGGTGATCGACATCGCCACCCTCACCGGCGCCTGTGTGGTGGCACTGGGCAAACAGGCGAGCGGTTTGTTCAGCCCCAACGACACTCTGGCGGCGGAGCTGCTGGCGGCGGGCGAGGCCTCCGGCGACCGCGCCTGGCGGCTGCCGCTGTGGAAGGAATACGACGAACAGCTCAAGAGCAACTTCGCGGACATCGCCAATATCGGCGGACCCGAAGCCGGCAGCATCACCGCCGGCTGCTTTCTCGCGCGCTTCACCAGGGACTACACCTGGGCACACCTGGACATCGCCGGCACCGCCTGGAACTCGGGCCCGAAAGGCGCTACCGGCCGCCCCATCCCGCTGCTGATGGAGTACCTGCTCGGCCGTATCGACGCCGCGGGGAACGCGTGACCCGAATCAGTTTCTACGAGATCGCCGGCGGCGCCGACGCGCACCTGGCGCTGTGCTGCCAGCTCGCCGCCAAGGCGATGGCCCAGAGCCTGGACACCCTGATTCACTGCCCCGCTGCCGCCACGCTCGATCAGCTCGACGCCCTGCTCTGGAGCCACGCCCCTACCACCTTCATCCCCCATGGCCGCGCGCCCGATCCGGCCACGCCCGTGACCCTGAATCAGGGCGGCGATCCGGGCCATCACCACGGCCTGCTGATCAACCTCGCGGCGGTAGCGCCGGACTGGTTCAGCCGCTTCGAGCGTCTGGCGGAATTCGTCCACGCCGAAAATCCGCAACAGCGCGAACAGATGCGCGAGCGCTATCGCTTCTATCGCGATCGCGGTTACGCAATCCAGCACCACAAACTCGGCGCGCCGGCGCTCGCCTCATGAACGGGCGCGGACCGGGCGATCCGGAGGATGAGCCCGTACCGGACCCTGCGGAACTCGATCTCTCGGTGCTGGAAATACCGATTCTTACCGAAGTACTGGAGATACCGGTTCTCACCGAGGTACTGGAACCGCCGTCCACCAGGCCGACCTCTCAGGCCCTGGATACAGAACCGGGCCAGCCTCGATAGTGTTCAACTGCTGATTGCCGGCCCTGCGCCCCCTGCCAACCCCGACTACGAGAACCATCCCGCGTTATGGACAAGACTTATCAGCCCGGCACCATCGAGCAACACTGGTACCAGATTTGGGAAGAACGCGGCTACTTCAAGCCGCAGGGCGCGGGCGATCCCTTCTGCATCATGATCCCGCCGCCCAATGTCACCGGTAGCCTGCACATGGGGCATGGTTTTCAGGACGCCATCATGGACGCCCTGATCCGCCTGCGCCGCATGCAGGGGCGCAACACTCTGTGGCAGGTGGGCACCGACCATGCCGGCATCGCCACCCAGATGGTGGTGGAACGGCAACTCGAAGCCGGGGGTCTGAGCCGCCATGATCTGGGCCGCGAAGCCTTTATCGACCGGGTGTGGCGCTGGAAAGCGGAATCCGGCGGCACCATCACCCGCCAGTTGCGACGCCTGGGCGCGTCCACCGACTGGTCGCGGGAACGCTTCACCATGGACGAAGGCTTCTCGCGCGCGGTGCGCGAAGCTTTCGTGCGCCTCCATGAAAAAGGCCTGATCTACCGCGGCCAGCGTCTGGTGAACTGGGACCCGCAATTGCACACCGCGATTTCCGATCTCGAAGTGGTGAGCGAAGAGGAAGCCGGCCATCTCTGGCACTTCCGCTACCCGCTGGCGGACGGCTCCGGACACCTGACGGTCGCCACCACCCGCCCCGAGACGATGCTGGGCGATACCGCGGTCGCGGTGCATCCGGAAGACGAACGCTATCGCCACCTGGTGGGCAAAAGCATCCGGCTGCCGCTCGCGGACCGCGACATACCCGTGGTCGCCGACGACTATGTGGACCCGGCCTTCGGCAGCGGCTGCGTGAAAATCACGCCAGCCCACGATTTCAACGACCATGCCCTGGGCGAGCGCCACAGCCTGCCGCTGATCAATATCCTGGATGCGGATGCGCGCCTGAACGGCAACGTCCCTGCCGTTTACCAGGGTCTGGATCGTTTCGCGGCGCGCCAGCGCGTGGTGGCCGACCTCGACGCCTTGGGGCTGCTGGAGAAGATCGAGGACCACCGCCTCAAGGTACCGCGCGGCGATCGCTCCGGCGTGGTGATCGAACCCTGGCTGACCGAACAGTGGTACGTGGACGCCAAACGTCTGGCCCCGCGCGCCATCGACGCGGTCGAAAGCGGCGCCATCCGTTTCGTGCCGAAGCAGTACGAAAACATGTATTTCTCCTGGATGCGCGAGATTCAGGACTGGTGCATCAGCCGGCAACTGTGGTGGGGCCACCGGATTCCGGCCTGGTACGATCCCGACGGCAAAGTCTATGTGGGCCGCTCGGAAGCGGACGTGCGCAGCCGGCACGGCATCGCTGCTTCAGTGCCCTTGCGCCAGGACGAGGACGTGCTCGACACCTGGTTCTCCTCCGGACTCTGGACCTTCGGCACCCTCGGCTGGCCGGAGCAAACCGCGGAACTGGCCAGCTTCCATCCCACCGACGTGCTGGTCACCGGCTTCGACATCATCTTCTTCTGGGTCGCCCGCATGATCATGCTGACCCTGGAATTCATGGACGAAGTGCCGTTTCGCACCGTCTACGTCCACGGCCTGGTGCGCGACGGCCAGGGCCAGAAGATGTCCAAATCCAAGGGCAATGTGCTGGACCCCATCGACCTGATCGACGGCATCGGCCTGGAAGAACTGGTGACCAAACGCACCAGCGGGCTGATGCGGCCGAAAGATGCGGAGAAAATCGCCCGCCAGACCCGCAAGGAATTCCCCGACGGCATCGCCGCCCACGGCACCGATGCCCTGCGCTACACCTATTACTCGCTGGCCAGCACCGGGCGCGACGTGCGCTTCGACGTCGGCCGCATCGAAGGTTTCCGCAACTTCTGCAACAAGATCTGGAACGCCACGCGCTATGTGCTGATGAACACCGAGGGCGAGGACTGCGCTCAGGACGGGCACGGCGAATACCAACTGTCCCGCGCCGACCGCTGGATCATCAGCCGTCTGCAACGCGCCGAACAGGCGGTGATCGCCGCGCTCGACAGCTTCCGTTTCGACCTGGCTTCCCAGGCGCTCTACGAATTCGTGTGGTCCGACTACTGCGACTGGTATCTGGAACTGTCGAAACCCGTGCTGTGGGACGAGACCGCACCCCCGGCTCTGAAAATCGGCACCCGCCGCACATTGGTGCGGGTGCTCGAAACGACATTGCGTCTCGCCCACCCGTTCATGCCCTTCATCACCGAGGAAATCTGGCAGCGGGTAAAAACCCTGGCCGGCAAGACCGGCGCCACCATCATGCTGGAAGCCTACCCGGTGCCGCGCACGGAGCGCATCGACCCGGACGCCGAGGCGGACATCGCCTGGATTCAGCAGGTGATCCTGGGCGTGCGCACCATTCGCGGCGAAATGAACATCGCGCCGGGGCGCAAACTGCCGCTCTATTTCCGCCACGGCGACGCCGCCGACCGCGCCCGGCTGGACGCCAATCGCAGCTATCTGGCACGGCTCGCCAATCTCGACGCCATGGTCTGGCTGGAACCGAACGCGGAACCGCCGGCGGCGGCGACCGTGCTCGCCGGCGCCATGGAAATCCATGTGCCGCTCGCCGGGCTCATCGACAAGGGCGCGGAGCTCGCACGGCTCGATCGAGAAATCGCCAGAAACACGCAGGAAATCCAGCGCCTGAACGGCAAGCTCGGCAACGACAATTTTGTCGCCAATGCGCCGGCGGAGGTGGTGGAACGGGAGCGCGAAAAAGCGGCGGCAGCGGCGGATGCTCTGCAGCGGCTGTCCGCGCAGCGCGAGCGGATCGCCGCTTTGTCCTGACCGCGGAGCCACGCTGCCGGGGTCCAATTCGCGGTCCATACCGGTTACCCTTGGGACGAACCTTGCCGATCAGCACGAGACGTCCCCCATGACCGAGACCGCCGCGACTCCCGTTCCCGTTCCGCTGCTCGATCAGCGCCTGACCACGGCGCCTGATTCACCCTTCGGCATCGACACGCTCCGCATCCGGGGCATCGAAACCCTGTGCTGGCGCCAGAGCTTTCCCCATCTGCGCGCGGTGTTCGCGCACACGGCGCAGTTCGCGGCGCGCGACTATCTGGTGTACGAAAGCGAGCGCCAGACTTACGCCGAGCACCACTGCCAGGTTGCGGCGCTCGCCCACGCACTGACGACACGTTTCGGGATCCGCAAGGGCGATCGCGTGGCGCTGGCGATGCGCAACTATCCCGAATGGCCCGCGGTGTTCTGGGCCAGCGTGGCGATCGGCGCCATCATCGTGCCGCTCAACGCCTGGCTGACCGGCGGCGAACTCGCCTATGCGCTGGCCGACTCCGGCAGCCGCCTGCTGGTGGTCGACGCCGAGCGGCTGGCGAGTCTCGAATCGCATCTGCCCACGCTGACGGAACTGGAAGCCACCGTCGTGGTGCGCAGCACCGGCGCGCTGCCGGCGCAGGTTCATGCCTGGGGCGAGGTGCTCGCCGAACCCTATCCGGCGGAGCTGCCGCCCTGCGCGCTCGACCCCGAGGACGACGCCGCGATCTACTACACCTCCGGCACCACCGGGCGACCCAAGGGCGCGCTGCTCACCCACCGCAACATCTGCGCCAACCAGGTCACCGGCGTCTATCTGCGCGCGCGCACCGAATTCCGCTACGGCCGCACGCCCCAGCCGCCCACACAGCAGCTGGGTCAGCTCATCAGCGTGCCGCTGTTTCATGTCACGGGTTCCGTCGCCATGCTGATCGGCAGCACCATCCAGGGCTCGAAACTGGTGTTCATGCGTCGCTGGGATCCGGAAGACGCGATCCGGCTGATCGAACGCGAGCGTCTCAACTCGTTTGGCGGCGTGCCATCGATGCCGTTGCAGGTGATCGAATCGCCTATTTTCCGGCAGCACGACACCTCCTCGGTGATGGCGGTGCTGTTCGGCGGCGCCCCGCCGTCGCCGGAACTCGCGCGCCGCATCAAGGACGTGTTCCCGAACGCCTCGGCCAGCAACGGCTACGGCCTCACCGAAACCGCCGGGGTCGCCACCGTGAATGTCGCCGAGGATTATCTGGCCAAGCCCGCCAGCGCAGGCGTGCCGGCGCCGGTGTCGCGCGTGAAGATCATGGATCGGGATGCCAGCGCGGAACTGCCGGTGGGTGAGACCGGCGAAATCTGGATTCGCGGCCCGCAGGTCTTCAAGGGTTATTGGCGCAATCCCGAAGCCACCGCCAAGGCGCTGGTGGATGGCTGGCTGCGCAGCGGCGATCTGGGCTATGTGGATGAGGAAGGCGCGCTGTTCGTGGTCGATCGCACCAAGGACATGCTGCTGCGCGGTGGCGAGAACATCTACTGCATTGAGGTCGAAAACGCGCTCCACACCCACCCGGACGTGCTGGATGTCGCCGTGGTGGGCATCCCCGATCCGATCCTGGGCGAACGTGTGGGCGCCATGGTGCAGTTGCGCGCGGGTGCCACCGCGGATGCCGCAGCCCTGCGCACCCATGTCGCCGCGCGCATTGCGGCCTTCAAGGTGCCGGAGCGCATCGACATCGTGCACCAACCCCTGCCGCGCAACGCCAACGGCAAGATTCTCAAGCCGCAGGTGAAAGCGGCGATGGGGCTCGGTTGAGCGCACTGCTTTTTGCTTCACATTGAGTGCGATCACCACCAACAGACGCGGAACTCAGAGTGCGTTCAGGGATCGTCCGTCTCATCGCGAAGGGTATCGCGAACCGAGGCGGGACTCTCGGCTCCCGGCCCATCCGCATCATAGCCGCGGGGAAATCGCCAGCCAAAGCGCCAGGACATCGGCAGGTACGGCGTGCCTCCGACACGGACGCCCAGATAGTAAAGCCGGGCGATCCCGGTCTGCTGATACAACCGTCAGAATATTCGCGTTGCCCCGGACGGACGCGGGCGTGGCCTTGGGTTCATTATGAGCGCGGAGCAAGCGTCGCTTCCCAGACAGCAACATCACCCGCAATTACCCGAAACAGCGGATGCGAATCGGGCAGTTTGATGGCGGTGAATTGCTCAAGCCACGCCGGTGCTCGCATCAGAAGCTTGTTGGTGAGATGTTCCCATTCATGGCGGAGCTGACCTTCGGTCACCGTGAGTGGATTACCGGATCCATCACAGCCAATCTTGCTCGCGTCGAAGCGATAACCGCGACGCTCGGCCTCCGACCATACATCGCGGAGATAAGCCACAATGTGCCCGCCGGGATCCGGAGACTCCAGAAATCGTGCCAATTGCGGATGATGCCGGTAGCCCCGCGTCTGACCCGCGATAACCGCCTGCGCCAGCAAGCCCTCACGCCATAGCGCCACGAGGCCTTTGGCATCGAGATAGCGGGGATGCAATGACCATAGCCGCATACGTCATTTATCCGGTGGTTGACCATAGGTCACACTGGCGCGCGAAACCTCCAGGATCCTGCGCGGGCTGGCCCCGAAGGGCCTCGAGGACGTGAACCTGCATTTCGACCACGGGAATTACGCGATCAGACCTCGAGAATCGAGCGCGTCAGACAACACTCTAACCTGTAGCAACTTCCGCAAGTTTACGAATCTTCCGCACCATCGCCCGCAACCCGTTGCCCCGGGTCGGCGAGATGTGGCGCAGCAGATCGATGCGCGCGAAAAATCCTTCGATGTCGAAGGCGCCGATTTCGGCGGGCGTGCGATTATTGAAGGCGGCGAGGACGATGGCTGCGAGTCCCCGGACAATGAGCGCGTCCGAATCCACGATGAATTGTAGTTTCCCGGTCACCGGATCGCGGCGATGCTCGATCCACACCTGGCTCTGGCAGCCGTGGATATAACGATCTTCGGTTTTGAGTTCTTCCGGCATCGGCGGCAGTTCCTTGCCGAGGTCGATGAGGTAGCGATAGCGGTCTTCCCAGTCGTCGAAGAAAGCGAGCGACGCGGCGATGTCTTCGGCGTCGATGCTGCGACCGAAGGGCACCTGCTCGAACACGGTGGCGTAATCGACAGCGCCGTCCATCAGTACACACCCAGTTCCAGTTGCGCCGCTTCCGACATGTGCGCGCGGCTCCAGGGCGGGTCGAACACCAGATCCACTTCGACCTGCTTCACGTTGGGCACCTTGCCGACGCGGTATTTGACGTCGTCCACCAGCACCGGTCCCATGCCGCAACCGGGCGCGGTCAATGTCATGGTGATGTCGACGCGATTGCCGGAGACGGTGCAGGCATAGATCAGACCGAGATCGACAATGTTGACCGGAATCTCCGGATCGTAGATCGAGCGCAGTGCTTCCCACACATTTTTTTCGTCCACCTGATCGGAATCGCTCGGGGCAAAGGTGAACTCGACGGCTTCCAGTCCCAGTGCATCCGCATCCGTGCCGTCCACCCGCGCGAGGTTGCCGCCGACGTTCACGGTGTAGCTGCCGCCGAGTGCCTGGGTGATGCCAACGAAGGTGTCCCTGGGAATGGTGATGCGCGTACCCGCCGGCACCAGGCGCGCGGGACAGTCCCGCTGCACTACCACCATCCGGCGTTCCATGGGTCAGACTCCGAACGACTCGCCGCAGCCGCATTCCATCTGCGCATTGGGGTTGCGGAATTTGAGGGTGGAGTTCAGGCCTTCGACCACCAGATCGATCTCGGTGCCCTGCATCAGGGGTAAAGCCTCGGTATCGACAAACACCGAAAGATTCTCGGCGACCTTGAATTCGCGATCTTCTGCGCGCGGTTCGGTGACATAGTCGATCTGGTACATGTAGCCGGAGCAACCGCTGCGGTTGACGCTGACACGCACCGCGTGGGCGCCGGCGCGGTCCAGCTGGCGACGCACATGGCTGGCCGCGGAGGGCGTCATCCGCACACCCGCGTGCGCGGCGGTGGGCTCAAATGTCTGGACGGACATGGCGACTTCTCCAATCACAGTTTTCTAGATAAAGGTTTTCACTTTTTCCAGCGCGGCAACAAAGCGATCGATCTCGGCCGCCGTGTTGTAGAACGCGACCGACGCGCGCACCGTGCCGGGAATGCCCAGACGCGCCATCAGCGGCATGGTGCAGTGATGACCGGCGCGTACCGCGATGCCCTGCTGGTCGAGCAGATGGCCCACATCCGTGGGGTGGGCGCCTTCCACCAAAAACGAAGCGACCGATACCCGCGCAGGCGCCGTGCCGATCCGCCGCACGCCCGGCATGGCGGCAAGAGCGGCATCGAGACGCGCGTACAGGGCATCCTCGTGGGCCTGCGCCGCGTTGCGATCCAGGGTTCCGAGCCATTCGAGGGCCGCGCCCATGCCGACGACGCCGGCAATATTCGGGGTTCCGGCCTCGAACTTCCAGGGAACTTCGGTGTAGGTCGTACCGGCGAACGCGACTTTCTCGATCATCTGGCCGCCACCCTGCCAGGGGGGCATGGCGTCAAGCAGTTCGCGCCGCGCGTAGAGCACGCCGATGCCGGTGGGACCGAACAGCTTGTGTCCGGAAAACACATAAAAGTCCGCGCCCAGGGTGCGCACGTCCATCACAAAATGACTCACCGCCTGGGCGCCGTCGATCAGCGCGAGAGCGCCGGCCGCATGCGCCAGGCGCACGATCTCGGCCACCGGATTGATGGTGCCCAGTGCGTTGGAGACCTGGGTCACCGCCACCAGGCGCGTGCGCTCGCCCAGCAGATTGCGGAACGCGTCCATATCCAGTTCGCCGGCATCGGTCACCGGCACCACGCGGATGCGCGCGCCGGTCATCGCCGCCACCATCTGCCAGGGCACGATGTTGGCGTGATGTTCCATCTCGGTGAGGACGATCTCGTCGCCGGCGCGGAGATTGGCCCGACCCCAACTGTTGGCGACCAGGTTGATGCTCTCGGTGGTGCCGCGGGTCCAGATAATTTCCTCGCGCGCCACGCCACCGAGAAAAGCCGCCACTTTGGCGCGCGCGCCTTCGAACGCATCGGTGGCGCGGGTCGCGAGCGCATGGGCGCCGCGATGGACGTTGGCATGATCGTGGCGGTAATAGTGGGCGATGGCGTCGATCACGGCGGCCGGCTTTTGCACCGAGGCGGCATTGTCGAGATACACCAGCGGATAGCCGTTTACGTCCTGATGCAGGATCGGAAACTGGCTGCGCACCGCTTCGACATCGAAGGCCGCGCGGTGCGCGGTCTGGATGATGCTCATGGGGTCTCCTCCTCTGCCGGGGCTGCAAACGCCTGCGCCAGCGCCGGGCGCAGTGCAGCGCGCACCGCATCCACCGGAAACGCGTCCACCACTTCGGCGAGAAACGCGAAACTCAGCATGGTGCGCGCCGCTGTTTCATCCAGACCGCGCGAACGCAGATAGAACAGCGCGTTCGCATCCAGTTGGCCCAGCGTGGCGCCGTGGGCGCACTTCACGTCATCGGCGTAGATTTCCAGCTCCGGTTTGACATCGATCTCGGCGCGGCTCGACAGCAACAGACTTTTGGTGTGGAGCTGCGCATCGGTCTTTTGCGCGCCGCGATGGATGTGAATGCGGCCGTTCAGGATACCGCGCGAAGTCTCGCCGGCGATGTTGCGAAATACCTGTTTTGAAGTGCCGCGCGGCACCCGATGCTCCAGACACAGTTGATTGTCGAGATGATCGCTGTTGCGCGTGAGGCCGGCGCCACTCACCGTCACTTCCGCTCCCTCGCCCGCCAGCCGGATACGAATCTCGTTGCGGCGAAACGCGGCGCCCAGTTGCGCCTGCCTGAGGTGATAGCGCGCAGCGTGGCCCAGTTCCACGTCGAGCGCGCTGAGCCAGCGGCCGCGTCCGGCGTCGAGCGCGAGACGCAGATGATCGAGTTGCGCACCGTCCGCCAGCACCACCTCCACCACGCTGTTGGTAAAGGCCATGGCCGTTCCCAGATGCCGCTCGATCAGCGTGGCACGGGCGCCCCGCCCGACGATCACCAGCACGCGCGGATGGACGCCGCGCGGCGCCGCGCCGTCGCTCTGCGCCAGCAGGAGTTCAATCGGCAGCGCCACGTCCACGCCGGGCGCCACCTGAATCACCAGGCCATCGTCGAGCAGCGCCGCATTGAGCGCCACGAAAGGCCGCTCCGACACCGCGGCCAGACGGCCGAGATGGGTTTCCACGGCAGCGGCCTGCGCGCCCGTCAATACCGAAAACGCTGTCACGGCAACGCCGGGCACAGCGGCCAGTAGCGGCTGCGGCATACCGTCGATAATCGCGATCGACTGCACGTCCAGTCCCGGGATGGGCTTCGCCGTGGCGGCCGCGCCGGCCGGCGCGCGATCCAGCAGCCCCTGTTCGAGCAGCACTCCGATACGGCTGTATTTCCAGGATTCGGTCTTGGGATTGGGCAGTTCCGCCGCGCTGAACGCCGCGCGCCCCGCCGCGCGCAGGCGGCCCAGCACGCCGGTGTCGGCGGGAAAATTCTCGCTCCGCGTCCGCGCGGTGCGGGCAAAAACTTCGATGCGCTCGCTGCGCTTCAGCGTCGTCATCCCGACCTCAGGCCGCATCGTCGCGGAGCCAGCCATAGCCTTTGGCTTCCAGTTCCAGAGCCAGTTCGGGGCCGCCGGAACGCAGGATGCATCCGTCGGCCAGCACGTGCACATAATCCGGCACCACATAATCGAGCAGGCGCTGGTAGTGGGTCACCATGATGATGGCGCGCTCCGGCGAACGCAGCGCGTTCACGCCGTCGGCAACCACCTGCAACGCATCGATATCGAGGCCGGAGTCGGTTTCATCCAGTATCGCGAGATTGGGTTGCAACAGCAGCATCTGGAGAATTTCGTTGCGCTTTTTTTCGCCGCCGGAAAAACCTTCGTTGACGCCGCGCTTGAGAAATTCGGGATCGAGTTGCAGCTGTTGGCTGGTCGCGCGCGCAAGCTTCATGAACTCCACCGCCGACAGGTTGGGCTCGCCGCGATGACTGCGCACGGCTTCGAGCGAGGCGCGCAGAAACTCCATGTTGGACACGCCGGGAATCTCGACCGGGTACTGAAACGCCAGAAACACACCGGCGCGGGCGCGCTCTTCGACCGCCAGCGCGAGCAGATCGCGCCCCTGGTATTCAATACTGCCCGCGGTAACCTCATAACCATCGCGACCGGCCAGCACCGCGGCCAGCGTGCTCTTGCCCGAGCCGTTGGGGCCCATGATGGCGTGGACTTCGCCCGCGTTTATTTCGAGGTTCAGGCCTTTCAGGATCGGCGTGTCCGCGACCGTGGCGTGCAGATTGGCAATTTTCAGCATGGGATTACTCCATTTCGCGTGCCGGCATTCAGCCGACCGCGCCTTCAAGACTGACTTCGAGCAGCTTGCCCGCTTCCACCGCGAACTCCATTGGCAGCTCGCGGAATACCTGTTTGCAGAATCCGTTGACGATCATGGACACGGCTTTTTCCGGGTCCAGGCCGCGCTGGCGACACAGGAAGAGTTGGTCGTCGCCCACCTTCGAGGTGGTCGCTTCATGTTCGACGGTCGCGGAGGGGTTGCGGCTTTCGATATATGGAAAAGTGTGGGCGCCGCAGCGGTCGCCGATCAGCAGCGAATCGCACTGGGTGTGATTGCGTGCGTTGTCCGCCCCGGCGCCGATGTGCACCAGCCCGCGATACGCGTTCTCGGCACGCATCGCGCTGATGCCCTTGGAGACGATGGTGGATCTGGTGTTGCGGCCCACATGGACCATCTTGGTGCCGGTATCGGCCTGCTGCATGCCGCGCGTGAGGGCGACCGAATAGAACTCGCCCACCGCGTTGTCGCCCTGCAGGATCACCGACGGATATTTCCAGGTGATCGCCGAGCCGGTTTCCACCTGGGTCCAGGAGATCTTGGCGTTTGCGTGGGCAATGCCGCGCTTGGTGACGAAGTTGTAGATGCCGCCACGGCCATCGGCGTCGCCCGGATACCAGTTCTGCACCGTCGAATACTTGATCTCGGCGCCCTTGAGCGCGATCAGTTCCACCACAGCGGCGTGAAGCTGGTTTTCGTCGCGCTGGGGCGCCGTGCAGCCTTCGAGGTAGGACACATGGCTGCCCTCGTCGGCGACGATCAGGGTGCGCTCGAACTGCCCGGTATTGCGGGCGTTGATGCGGAAATAGGTGGACAACTCCATGGGACAGCGCACGCCCTTGGGCACATAGACGAAGGAACCATCGCTGAACACCGCGGAATTCAACCCGGCGAAGAAGTTGTCGCGGAAGGGCACCACACTGCCCAGATATTTGCGAATCAGCTCGGGGTGTTCACGCACCGCTTCGGAGATCGGGCAGAAGATCACGCCCGCCTCGCCGAGTTTCTCCTTGAAGGTGGTCACCACGGAAACGCTGTCGAACACGGCATCGACGGCGACACCCGCGAGTGCCGCCCGCTCGTGCAGGGGAATGCCGAGCTTTTCGTAGGTGCGCAGCAGCTCGGGGTCCACCTCGTCCAGGCTTTGCGGGCCATCGCCCGGACGCCTCGGCGCGGAATAATAGGAAATGCTCTGGTAATCGATCGCCGGGTAGTGAACGTGCGCCCACTCGGGATGCACCATGGTCTGCCAGTGGCGAAACGCTTTCAACCGCCACTGCAGCAGCCAGTCGGGCTCCTGCTTGCGGGCCGAAATAAATCGGACCGTGTCTTCGTTCAGGCCTGGCGCCAGAGTGTCGGACTCGATGTCCGTGGTCCAGCCCGCCTCATAGGCGCCGTGAACCATGCGGTCGAGTTGGCCAAGATTCTTGCTCATGGGAGAACTCCCCGTTCGCTGCGCGGACTGTTTGGCGATCGCCCGCCGGGCGGGCGGATCGCGCACTGTCCGGGGACGGACAGATTTGCGCGCGCAGAGTTGGTAAATTGCTTGGTGAAATCTTAATGGATACCCGGATCGTATTCAATACTCCGCGGGTATACAATTAACCGACAACTGCTCGGGACCGGGAAATTCGCCATGCTGAAGGTGGGACGTCTCGCCGATTACGGGGTGCTGATCCTGCACCACTTGGGCCGCGTGCGGCCCGCGCGCCTGTCGATGGAGACCCTGTCGGAACTCACGCACGTTCCACTGCCGACCGTGCGCAAGGTGATGCGCTTCCTGATCGAAGCCGAATTGGTGCTCTCCAAACGCGGCCCCCTGGGCGGCTACCTGCTCGCCCGCCCACCCGAGGCCATCAGTCTCGCCGATGCCATCACCGCCCTGGAAGGCCGTCCGGCGCTCACCACCTGCTCCAGCGAGCATGGCCAGTGCGACATCGCGGGTCAGTGCGAGCTGGCGGATCGCTGGCCGGGAGTGAATGCCATCGTGATGCAGGTGCTGGAGCGCACCACGCTCGCGGACCTCAGCCGGTTCGGGCGTCACGACACCCATGTTCCCCCGCCGCTGCGCGAACTGCTGGAACCGCGCGCGCCGACCTGATCCCGATCAGGGACAACTCAGGGTTCCGATCCCCGCCCAGACCTGGGGCCGCCCGATGATGTTGGTGACCACACGACGCGCCCTGAAGGCATCGCCAGTTGGCGGGCAGACGCGAAAGGTTCCGGTCACCTGGCCCCCGGAACTCGCCGCTGACCCATCCGGGCGATAGGCGTACCAGTTACGCGCGTTCCTGTTGGTCAGGGTAAATTTGCCGGAGAGTACTGCCTGCATTCTCAGCACACCCTCGCCCGGATCAAGCACACCGTCGCTGTCGCGATCGACGAACACCAGCCAGCCCTGCGCCCAGTCACCCTCTGTGGTGCAACTTGCACCATCGGCCGACTTGCACAATGTAACCCGCAGATTGCGCTTGATCGCCTCACTGCGCGCCAGCGTGAGCGAGGTCATCAACGCGTCGGCGTGCGCCGCCGCGAGATTGCTTTGTAGAAGACCGCTATAAGGAAGGCGCCGCAACGGCAGTGAGCACCGCAAGCAGCATCAGGGTGACCAGCATTTCGAGCAGAGTGAAGCCCAGTGAGCGCCTGTCCATGCGCATTGCACCTCCGTGTGGCATCCGCCTGCCGTACCAGTATCAGCGCGGCACAACCGGCCATCCTGGCCGGACACCTAAATTACTCTCTGCGTTCCCACGGGGGCAAGTGCGCGGCGGCGCATCCGCTGACGAAATCCGTGACCCGCTCGAGCTGGAGCGATTGCCCCACTATTGCAATTCCGCCCCCTCAAGCTGATCCTGAATTTTGGTTTCACGTTGCTCGACGCCCTGCTTGAGCATGGCTTCGACGCCCTTGGCCTTGTTCACCTCGTTGCGGTAAATCGGCAGACCCTTTTCCGCAGGATCCGGACCGGTCTGGCGCTGACACATCAATAGATAAGCCGGCACCATCAGCGCGAATAGCATCAGCACCATTTTCATTATCGCGGCTCCTCCAGCAGGAACACCCTACTCCGCTTGCCAACATACCGCTTCCACCTACAACTGTCCCCGAATTTATTCAGCGCCGGGGGTTGCGGGTCCAGGCTTCGCGGACGCGGGCATGAATGCTGGCACTGAAGACCCAAGCTCTGCGCATGCCGATATCACGGACGTTTCAGCGATCGGCGCGCCGATCAGGTTTTGACCGGTGCGGCTGCCGCCTTCTCAGCCTTGCCCCGCGCTTCTGGGGCAGGCTTTACTAGCTTTTTGAGGTCGCTTGCCGGCGCATCCAGCCAGTCGAACGCCGCCTGCGGCGGCGTGTCCATCGACACAGCGACGGCATCAGGTCCGGTCGCATGCTCAGCCCGACCCTGAGCAGGGATATCGAGAGGCACAGCGGGCAGCGCGGCTGCCTGAGTTTGGCCCAGCGATTCAAACAACCGGCGCAACTGCTCCTCCGGAACCGCACTGATCAAGTGCCGCAATTGCGCAGCCTCATCTCCGGCCAGATCGGTGCGGCGCCTGCGCGGTATAGTTTTCGCCTGCGTACGCGCCGCCGACCGGCTTGCGGGCAACCGCGCGTCCTGCAACTGCCGCCCCACCGGGTCCGCCTGGGCGAGCAGATCGAGATCCCCTTCTATGCCCAGCACCTGCATCACCGACAGATAAGCGCCGATGGTTACCCCCGACCCACCCCGCTCCAGACTGCGCAACGTCATCGGCGACATTCCGGCCGCCTCAGCCACCTGCTTTGCAGGCAACCGGCGCCGCAGCCGCGCCAAGCGCAAACGGTCGCTGAACTCACTGAGTAATGCCGCAGTGGACGGCAGCAGAGGTGCTGTTTTTTTGGCCATCGCACAATTATTACTTGCTTTTGTTGTCGATGAAAGCCAAAAAACCTAATAAACCAAGTTTAATGCAAGTATTTTTGGCAAACGGCGATTATTTCAATTCAACCCTTCGTCAGCGGCCAAGGACGCTCTGAAGAGCCGTCATGCCTGCGGAGGAGGCTGTGTCGCAGGGTGAGAAACGCAGCGTGCCCACGCGGATCTCAGCTCGGCACGGTAGCCAGTCCCGCGTGGGCACGGCCCATCGGCCTCTGCCTACTCTTAGGGTTCGTGGTTCCAGAATTTCCCCCGTCTGCGGGGTTTTCACACAGCCTCGGAGGCGGACATCCAGAAGA
Organism: Gammaproteobacteria bacterium; assembly: GCA_016708925.1. Classification (GTDB taxonomy): domain Bacteria; phylum Pseudomonadota; class Gammaproteobacteria; order Pseudomonadales; family Porticoccaceae; genus JAGPUQ01. Next base: position 164,483 of record JADJET010000003.1, read on the forward strand.
CCCCGAACTCCTGGGTCCCCCGCCTGCGCGGGAACGCCGATTACGCAGTTATTCAGAGCATCCCTATCCCTTCTGCGCTTGGCCATCAGCGCTGCACCTCCGGTAGGCTACCCCGCAAAGTCATCATCAACAGGCTATCGGATAGATCTAACGTCATATCAAGGCAATTAATTTTTTTATGGCAATAAAATTGCACATAGCACAGAAAACTATCCCTCCATTGCCAGCTATACCATCGACGGTTGGAACTTTACAGAATGACAATAATCAGCGCTTTATTTATAAGTAAACGCCACAATAAATACTTTTTCCATTAAATGGTTATTTAATTGGCTCGTCAGCCATTATGGATTGCCGCCTTCTCTCCGGGGTCGGTCGCCCCGCATTTAGTGCGTGCGGTCCCTACGCCGCTATCCAAAGTCCGATAACGCGCCCTTCCAGCGCGCGCGGAGGACGCCCCGCAATTCCTGCGGCCGTGGGGTAATCGACTGGCTAAACCCTGGCCGCTTGCGGTGGAACCCGCATTTGGAGCGGGTCTACGACCATTTCGCATTGATGGCACCAACGGTCGACGGCACACGTCCGCGTCCGTGAACCCACTCGCGAAGAGCGCTGAGGTTGGCTATTGGGCTAACAGATTGCTGATAAACGCCGCCAGGGTGTCAGATGCAAGGCGCGCAGCGACGGAGACATCAAGCGGGCGACCGCCTGCTGAACTGGGTTACCGCGAACGTCCGCCCCAAGGCGATTCCGACTGACCGGAGCTGCGCATCGACAACCACGTGATGCCCGCGCATGACCTCGACCCCTGGCGCTTCGGTGCCGCCAACTACCAGGCTGCGCTGGGCACCGCGTTGCAGGCGATCGATGCAGAAATAGTGGCCGATCCGTCGCCTCAGTATCTCGCGTCGCCGAGCAGCCAAACCACCGGACCCACATGGCGGAGACCGCAAAGGTACCGCCCGTCAGCAATCAGAGACGCCGACCCCGCAGGGTGCTCGCCAACATCGAGAGTACGTCGGCAATTTGACCTGCCGTTTCGGGTGGCGGCAATGGCAGGTTGAGACGCTGCGCTCCCGTACTTGGGTCGCGCTCGATCCACGGATGCTTTGGTGCCGCGGGATTGCCGGCCGCGCCGAGGGCAGCGACCAACTGAGCACCCATCTGCACCAAAGCCTGCCAGGGATCCGGGTCGGCGCGTGGTGGCGCATCCTGTGTATCTTGCGTCTTGTGCGCCGAGGTCGACGTCCCGCCAGCGCCGTCCGTCTGGGTACCGCTTTGCATAACTTTTGCGTCCGCATTCCGTTCCGGTACGGATGCGGCCTCGCTCAGGATCGCCACCACTGCCACTTCTTCGGCGGGGGCCATGGCCTCGCCTTCGCCCATGTGGCCGGTGACGTTCTCGACGTCCTTCATGAAGCGGTTGAGGCGAGAACCGCCCAGCGCTATTTCGCCCGTGCCGCCATCGAGGATCCCTGCCGACAGCGAGCGCTTGAAGGCCAGCACCGAGAGCATGCCCTCTTCGATCGTGCCCTTGGCGACAAAATTGACGATCCGTACCGGCCGTGTCTGGCCCATGCGGTGAATCCGGGCAATGCGCTGTTCGAGCAGTGCCGGATTCCACGGCAAGTCCATGTTCACGAGGGTTGAGGCGTGTTGCAAGTTCAAGCCCGTCGCCCCGGCATCGGTCGAGAGGAACACGCGGCAATCCGGATCGTCGCGGAAGCGTTCCACCAGCGCCGGCCGCTTTTCCGAAGGCACGCCACCGTGGAAACTGACGTAGCCGATCCCGCGCGCTACCAGGCGTCGGATCACGATGTCGTGCGTGCGCGTCCATTGGCTGAACACCACGGCCTTGGCGTCCGGCTGCTCGAACAAGCCGTCGAACAGCGCCGCAAGTTCGTCCGCCTTGACGCCGTGATCGCTTTCCTGGTCGAGCAGATAGGTGCTGTTGCACGCCATGCGCATGTTTTGCAAGGCGCAGGTCAACCGCCGTTGATCCTTGTCGGAAAGAAATTTCATCTTCCGCCAACGCTGGACGATCCTGGTAACAATCTCCGCGTTTTCCTGATGGTAAATCATCTGCAATTCAGTCATCGGCACCAGCAGATTCTGGTCAGTGCGCTCCGGCAACTGTTGCAGCACTGCGGATTTACGGCGGCGAATCATGATCGGCGCCAGGCTCTGACCAATCTTTTCCAACCCGGTATAGCCGGTGACACGCCCGCCCTCATCCTTGACCTGGTGCTCGTGCAGCAGCTTCCAGGCAGGACCGAGGCGATGTTGATCGACGAACTGGACGATAGAGATCAACTCCTCCAGCTTGTTTTCCAGCGGAGTGCCGGTGAGCACCACGGCGTAAGGACTGTCGATGCGCTTCAGCGCGCGGGCGGCGATGGTGTTCCAGTTCTTGACCCGCTGCGCTTCGTCGACAATCACCAGGTCCGGCGCCCAGGCAGTAATCAGATCGAGATCGGGCTGAAGCTTTTCGTAGTTGGTGATTTTGCAGAAGTCATCCAGCACATAGTCTTTCTGGCGCTGCGCACGACCACCGGCAATGACACGGGATTCGCGCCCGGAAAACCGCATGATCTCGCTTTGCCACTGGTACTTGAGCGAGGTCGGGCAGATCACCAGAACTTTCGAAACACCGAAATGCCTGGCCAGAATTTCAGCGACGGCAATAGCCTGAATGGTTTTGCCCAGGCCCATTTCATCACCGATCAGTGCCCTGCCCGCGCGCACCGCAAACAAGGTACCCTCGGCCTGGTACGGATAGAGCGGCGCTTTGAGCACTTTCTTCAGCGCCGGATCGGTCGCTCCGCGCGGGAACAAGTCATCAAGTGCAAGCGACCGGCGCTCCGCGTCACGTCGCCCGGCAAGAAAATCGAGCGCATCGTCATAGGCGCGCAACTCGTGGCCGCGTTTGGCCGCCAGGGCGATAAAGCGTTCCAGCCCATCGAGGCGCGGATCCCGCAACTGCCAGTCCCGTGCCTCATCGAACAACGCCACCGCCGCCTTGCGCACGGCTGGCGGACAATCCGTGCCGGCACGGAAATGCACAGTGCGCGTGCTGTCGCTGCGCAAATAGAGTTCGGAGAACGGCGGATGATAGCCGCGCGCAAAGGCCGCCTTGGCGCCGCGTTTCTTCTCCAGTGCGGCAAGAACGAACTCGATGTGTTTACAGGTCCCGAGCTCGTTGGTGGCGTAATCGGGGCAGGCACAATAGTTGTCGCCCGGCTGCTGGCCGCGGATGGCCACGCGATAGGCGCTCTTCGACTGCGGATTGCTGACGCGGAACTCAGAAAAAACGGCTCCGCGCCAATATTTTTCAGCCCGAACGTCTGCTCGCGACCGAACTGACGGCGCAACGCACGCTGCCAGTCAAGCGGCGCAAGCTCTGCCGGAGCCAGAGTACGGGATAGCCTGGGTTCTCTTGCGGGCTTGCTCTTCTTGGTTGTTTTGACGTTATGCGGCTTCGCTCTCATCGGTGTAATTTCCTTCAGAAATACAAGCATCGCAACCTTATCGAGCGTTTCTTCTGCCGCCTCAAAGAATTTCGCCGCATCGCCACGCGCTACGACAAACTCGCCAGTCGCTTCTCCGCCTTCATCGCTCTGGTGGCTTCCTTCGCGTGGCTCGCTTAAATGCCAACAGGCCCTAGTCTGGTCCGGAGGGAGAGAGGAGGAGCGCGGGTTGCGAGAAACCGTTGCGGGCGCCACCGGGCTCGTTACGGGTGATCTCGGGCATGCCGGGGGAAAGCGGGGGTTGCCTGGCTCCGGCAAGAAGATGCGGGCCAGTAGACACTGACCCCGGCGGACGTAGCCGCCGCAGGTGTTGACATGGTCGACGCAATGGCTGAGAAACTGGCGCGCCCGGAGAGATTCGAACTCCCGACCACCTGGTTCGTAGCCAGGTACTCTATCCAACTGAGCTACGGGTGCGAGGGCGGCTACTATAGGGAAGGGCGCGGGAGCGGTCAAGAAAACCGGTCGCGCTCCGGAGCGGCCGCGCGACGCGTCAGGCGGATGCGACGAACACGGCGCGCAGCGGCGCCGGGTGGCCTTCCCGCGTCCGTTGGGGATTTTCGGGATCGAGAAAATCCGCGAGTGACTCGAAGCGCATCCATTCGGTGGCGCGCTGTTCTGCCGTCGTGGTGGGGGTGACATCGGCCACGGCGGGTTCGCGAAAGCCGATCTTGCGCAGCCAGGAGATCAGGGTGTCCGGGGTCGGAATGAACCAGACATTGGCCATCTTGGCGTAGCGGCCTTCGGGGACCAGCACCTGCCCCGGAGCGCCGCCGATCACCAGGGTTTCCAGCACCAGTTGCCCCCCCGGGCGCAGCAGTTCGCGCAGTTCGCGCAAATGATCGAAGGGCGAGCGGCGGTGGTAGAGCACGCCCATCGAAAACACTGTGTCGAAGGCCGCGAGTTCCGGCGGCAGCGTCTCGATGCCGAGCGGCAGCACGTCCACCGGCGCGCTGCCCGCATAGCGGCGGATGGCCTCGAACTGCATCACGAAGCGCGCGGAAGGATCGAGGCCGATCACCCGCGCCGCGCCCGCGCCGTGCATGCGCCAGCAGTGGTAGCCGTTGCCGCAGCCCACATCCAGCACCAGGCGCCCCGCGAGATCCTCGATATGGGGCAGCAGGCGCTGCCATTTCCAGTCCGAGCGCCATTCGGTGTCGAGGTCGAGACCAAAGAGCTGGTATGGCCCCTTGCGCCAGGGATGCAGTTCCATGAGTGCGGCGCGCAAACTATCGCGCTCGGTGTCGCTGGCATCGGCGGCGCTGCCGATCCGCACTCCGTCGCGAAAATCCACCGTGCCCGGACTGAGTGCCGGCAGGCGTTCGAGCGCTGCCTGCCACCGCGGCAGGTCGCCCCAGCGTTCCAGGCTCAGGCCGCGCGCGATCTGGGCCGGCAGTTCGTGCGCCCAGTTGCGCAGTGGGGTTCTGGCGAGGGCGCCGAGCAGCGGCCCGTAGGCGTCCTTCATCGGAACGCGAGCAGGGAGGCGAAATTGAAGCACTGAAACCAGACGTCGACCGCCCCGAAGCCCGCGTCCCGCAGTCGCGCGCGGTGGGCATCAAGAGTCTCGGGCACCAGCACGTTTTCGAGCGCGGTGCGCTTCTGGCTGACTTCGAGCTCGCTGTAGCCGTTGGCGCGCTTGAAGGCGTGGTGGAGATCCGTCATCAGGGCGTCGAGGCCGGGGTCGGCGAAGGCGATTTTTTCGGACAGCACCAGCACGCCGCCGGGCACCAGCCCCGCGCCGATGGCGGCGATGAGGGGGCCGCGATCCGCCGGCGGAATGAATTGCAGGGTGAAATTCAGCACCACCACCGAGGCGTTCGTGAAGTGGATGTCGCGCACATCGCCGAGGCGCAGCTCGACCGGCGCGGGCGCGCTGTCGGCGGCGATCACCGCCCGGCAGCGCTCAATCATGGCGGGCGCGTTGTCGGCGGCGATGATCGCGCAGTCGCGCGCGCCGATACCCCGGCGCAGGGCCAGCGTCGAGGCACCCAGGGAACAGCCCAGGTCGTAACACTGAGTGCCGGGCAGCGCGTAGCGCTCGGCGATGGTGCCGGTCATGGCGACCATGGTTTCGTAGCCGGGCACCGAGCGCCGGATCATGTCCGGGAAGACCGCGACGACCTGATGGTCGAAGCGGAACCCCGCGATCTCGGCGAGCGGCCGGGCGAAGAGCTGGTCGCGTTCGCTCACGGCGGACGCCGGGCTCAGAGCGACATCAGGCTGAGGTTGAGCGCGGCGAGCTGCCCGGCGCGATCCGGGGCCGTGATCACTGCGGTGCTGGCGCGCTCCGGGCGCAGATACGCGGCCGCGACCCGCTGCAAGTCGTCGAGTCCGACCTGCAGTACCCGGTTGCGGAAGCGCTCGCGGCACGCCCGGTCGCGGCCATGGAGCTCGGCGTGAAAAGTCTGCTTGGCCTCGCCCGCCGGCGAGCCGGGTTTGTCGATGCCGCCTATCACGCCCAGGATGGCTTCCTCGACCCGCTGCGGTTCGTGGCGTTCGGTGGCGAGCCAGACGAGCGCACGATCGAAGTCGGCGAGCGTGTCGGCCAACCGGGGATCGCGGTAGGAATAGAAGCGGAATGCCGCGATGGTGCTGTCCTGGCTGGCGCCGCCACCGTAGGCGCCGCCTTTTTCGCGGATCGCGGTGTGCAGGAAACCGTTGCGCAGGAAGCCGCCGAGCACGCTGAGAGGCGCGGCATCGGGATGTTCTATGGGCACTGTCGGATAGGCGCGGGCGCAGAAATTGACCTGGGTGCTGGTGGTCCAGAGCTGGTTGCTGGGTTCGCACAGCGCCGGGCGGCTGAACCCGGTGTGCGCGGTGCCGGGCGCGGGCGCGAGGTGCGCCAGAAAGCGCGCTTCGAATTCGCTCAGATGTTCGGGCTCGGCGACCAGCAGGCACTGCCGCGGCGCGGCCCGCACCAGGGCATGGAGTTCCGCCAGTTGCCGCCCCAGGTCCGCCAGTTTTTCCGGATCGTTCAACGCCGTGTCGAGCGCCTTGATGGCGCGGATGCCGTCCAGACCGCCCCAGCGGTGATTGAGCAGCGCGCCGTTGCTGAACCGCGCCGCGGCCGCCGCCATGGCAAGGCCGTGGCCATTGCCGGTGACGCTGGCTTCCATGCGTGCGCGCATCTGGGCGATCAGGTCGCGGATGCGCGGCAGTTCGTCGCAGCGCACCTGGTTCAGGGTGGTGTCCAGCAGCCGGGTCAGCTCTTCCTGGTTGACCGCGAGGCCTTTGGTGGACAGCACCAGATGGCCGCGCAGCGCCTGGGCATCGCCGGGCAGCCCGCGCACGCTGGCGAAGGCGTTGACGCCGCCGCTCACCGCCGCCTGCCAGCGCTGGGTGGCGAGATAGTCGCGTGCGCCGACGCCGAGTTCCGGAATGCAACTGGCGTAGATCGGCAGCAGGTCGGTCTGCGCTTCGTCGAGCTGGGGCAGCTCCAGGATCAGTTGCTGGTACACCAGGCCGTTGGTGCCGGCGCCGTAGCTGGTCAGCGGCAGGGGCGATGCGATGCGATGGGTCGCCGGCACATAGGCCATTTCCGGCGGCACATCGGTGAGTTCCACCTTGGGCAGGATGCTTTCATCGTCGCTGCGGGCCTGGCGCGCTGCGAGTGCGCGCGCCCGTTCCACCAGCGCCTGTTCCTGGGTGGTGTCGAGGCTGGCCCGGATCGCCGCGAGCTGCTGTTTCTCGACGGCTGCGCGGCGCGCCGAGATTTCGGTGTCGGGGCGCAGCGTCAGGCGCACCCGGTGCAGGTTGTCGCGCAGCAGCGTCTGCGCCAGACACTTGATGTAGTCGGGATCCTTGATGCGGGTGCGCAGTTCCGCCAGCACCGGGTCCAGGTCCAGCAGGGCGGCGGGATCGCCGCGGTGGGTGGCGCTGGCGAGGGAGGTGAGGATCAACTGCAAACCGTAAGGGTAGCCGTCGCCGCCGATTTCGCGCTGTTTGAGTTCGAGCTGGTGCAGCGCGGCCTCGACTTGATCGGCGGGTACGCCCTGCTCAGCAACCGTTTGCAGCGTGGCGAGTATCAGCTCCTCGACGGCAGCGGCGTGTTCGGGCTCGGAGCCCTCCAGACCGCACACGAACAGCAGTTCCAGGTGCGAGTCGTCGAGGCCGCACAGGGGCGACGGTGCGGTGCCGAGGTCGCTGGTCTCCAGCGCCTGCAACAGCGGCGAGGCGCTGTTGTCGAGCAGCACCGAGTTGAGCAGGTGCGCTTCCATGTTGGCCATCAGGTCCGTGGTCTGACCGAGCAGCCAGCCCAGTACGACATGGGTTTTGGCGGCGGTATCGGGTTCGTCCAGCGCATAGGCTTCTTCGACACGCACCGGCGCCAGGTAGCGCTTTTCCCGCGGCACCGCGATGACTTCGGCGAGGGGCTCGAAGCGGGTCAGCACCTGGTCCTCGAACTTGCGCTGATGCTCGTGGGCCGGGATGTCGCCGAAGGTCATGAAGATGGCGTTGCTGGGGTGGTAGTGGGTGCGGTAGAAATCGCGCAACTGCTCATGGGTGAGGTCGAGGATGCACTCGGGGTCGCCACCGCTGTTGTGGTGGTAGGTGGTGGTAGGAAAGAGGTACTTGCTCAGCGTATGCCAGAGCGTCGAATTGACCGAGCTCATGGCGCCCTTCATCTCGTTGTACACGACACCCTTGTAGACCAGCTCCGAAGCGGGATTCTCGCCTTCGGCGAACTCCAGCCGATGGCCTTCCTGGGCGAAGTCCAGCGCGTCCAGGCGCGCGAAGAACACCGCGTCCAGATAGACATCCAGCAGATTGTTGAAGTCCTTGCGGTTCTGGCTGGCGAAGGGGTAGGCGGTCCAGTCCGAACTGGTGAAGGCGTTCATGAAGGTGTTGAGGGAGCGGCGGATCATCATGAAAAACGGATCGCGCACCGGGTATTTTTCGCTGCCGCACAGCGCCGTGTGTTCCAGGATGTGGGCCACGCCGGTGGAGTCGTGGGGCACGGTGCGCAGCGCCACCAGAAACACGTTTTCCGGGTTGTCGCTGTGGATGTGGATGTGTTCGGCGCCGGTGCGGAGATGGCGGTATTCCTGCACGTCGAGCTTGAGTGCGGGCACTGGATGACTGCGGACATGGGTAAAGGCGGCGTGGGCCCTGGCGGTCATGGGGCTGTCTCGGGAGCGGTTGGGCGGGGAGCCATTCTAGCCCGAACTGACCCCGGAATTGACGCCGAGACCGGCAGCCGCACCCGGACTTATGGGGAAGAAGGCGGGCACTTTGACATCCCTGGGTTCCCGCCTGCGCGGGAACGACGGTTTACTCCCTCGGTTCCCAGTGCCCGCAGCCCCCCGGGTTCCCGCCCGTGCGGGAACGACGGCTATGGTTTGCTCGGAGCGTCCTCAAGGGACGTCGGTGATATCGCCCGGCGGCCCCACATGATGGGGCTGGGGCTCGTGGGGCGCCTGTACCGGCGCGCCCCTGACCGGGACGGTGCGGAACAGGAAGTCCGCCACGGACGTGGCGAAGACATCGTTGCGATCGCCCGCGACCATATGGCCCGCGCCGGTGATGTTGACGTACTCGGCGTGGGGACACATTTCCAGAAACGACGCTGCACCTTCTTCGCTCAGCACGTCCGACAGTCCGCCCCGGACCAGCAGTGCGGGCAGCTTGAGCGCGCGGGCGCAGTCCTCCAGCCGGCGCGTGCGCGCCTCCATATCGCGGCGCGCCTGCATGAAGCGCGGATCCCAGTGCCAGCGGTACTTGCCATCGGCGGACAGGCGCAGATTCTTGCCGAGCCCCGCCAGATCATTGGGCCGCTTGCGGTGAGGCTGGTAGTTAGCGATCAGGTCGGCGACTTCGTCCAGCGAATCGAACCCTTCCGGCTTGTGGGACATGAAGCCGATGATTTTCTCGACGCCCTCGGGTTCGATCTTCGGCGCGATATCGACCAGCACGAGCGCCGTGGCGTCGACGCGGTCCTCGCCCAGCGCCACCAGGCTGGTGCCGCCGCCCATGGAGGCACCCACCAGCACCGGACGTTTCCCGCCCAGGGCCGCGATGACGCAGCGCAGATCTTCCACCATGATGTCCTGGCCGTAGACGCCATCCTTGGACCAGTCGGAATCGCCGTGGCCGCGGGCGTCGAAGGCGACGGCATGGTAACCGGCGGCGCCCAGGGCTTCGCCAGCGCCCTTCCAGGCGTGGCGGGTCTGGCCGCCGCCGTGCTGGAGCAGCACCAGCGGGCCGGCCGGGTCGCCCCAGGAGTCGCCCGCGATCATGGTTCCGCCGACGCCAGTCCAGCGGTGCATGGGGTCCGGCGTGCCCGGAAGTCGTTTACCTGCGCTCATGTTGAATCCTGTGATGAGTTGGATGGGTTATGACTCTTTGTACACGGCACCCCGGGTGCGGTCAAACCGGCTTGAGTGGTCCGGCGCACGAAACGGATGCCCGGGTTTTGAGTGCGGCCGAGGTTCTGGCTACACTCGCGACCGCGGACGGTTTCGCCCGCGCCACCATTTGAGGATAACGCCGATGACTTCAAGCAACCCATCCCGATACCTGTTGACGCTGGCTTTGGTGTTGAGTCTGGTGTGCGGCACCGCCGCTCAGCCCGCCGCCGCCGCCATGATGGGCACCGCCCAGGCGGCAACCGGCACCCGTGCCGAACAGCTTGATCGTGTCGATCACTTCCTGGCGCAGGACTCGGTGCGCAGTCTGCTGGAACAGCAAGGTGTGGATCCGGCTGATGCGCGGGCGCGCGTCCAGTCGCTAAGCGACAGCGAGTTGCAGCGCGTTGCCAACAGTATCGACCGGTTGCCCGCCGGCGGCAGTGCGCTCGCCGTGATTGGCCTCGTGTTTGTGGTTCTGGTAGTCCTCGAGATCGTCGGTGTGGTCAACGTCTTCAAAGGACTCTGAGCGTTGGTTTTTTGATGACCCTGGTCCGGGCCGCGGGCCTCGCAGCCGTGTTGCTGCTCGCGGCCTGTGGCCGGACTCCGGTGTTGGGTCCGGCGGTCAGTGATGACGCCCGGATCGAGCTTGCCGGGGTACCCTTCTATCCCCAGAGCGCCTACCAGTGCGGCCCCGCCGCGCTGGCGACGGTGCTCGAACACGCGGGAGTCGCCGTCACCCCGGAGCAACTCGTCAGCGCGGTTTATCTGCCGGAAAAGAAAGGCAGCCTGCAAATCGAACTGGTGGCCGCGGCGCGACGCTACGGCCGGGTGCCCTATCCGATCAATCCCGATCTGACGGGCCTGCTCGATACCCTGCGTGCCGGCCATCCGGTCCTCGTCTTGCAGAATCTCGGCATCGCCAATTGGCCGCTGTGGCACTTCGCCGTGGTGATCGGCTTCGACGCGCGGCGCGATGAATTCATCCTGCGCTCGGGCACCACCCGGCGCGAGGTGACCTCCGCCCGGCGCTTTATGGATACCTGGAAGCGCGCCGGCAACTGGGGCCTGGTAGTGCTCCCGCCGGGCGAGTTGCCCCCCGCTGCCGACCGCGAGCGCTACCTGCGCGCGGTCACCGACATGGAAGGCGTGGCGCCGCCGCAAGCACTGCGCGAGGCGTTCACGGCGGCACTCACGCGCTGGCCCGAAGACCCCTGGGCGCTGGTGGGACTAGGCAATGCCCACTACGGCGCCGGCGATGCGCGCGCGGCAGAGGCGGTATTCCGCAATGTGCTGGCGCGCGATCCGCAGCATCTCGTTGCCCGCAACAATCTTGCCCAACTGCTCGGCGAGCGTGGATGTCGCGCGGCGGCGCTGGAACTCCTCGATGGGGGGCTGGCGCTACTGCTCACTACCCGCGAACGCGATCAGCTCGCGGCAACGCGCGACGAAATCCGGGCCGCCCCGGACGTACCGAAGCCGGGCGATTGTCCGCGGGCAGTCGCGGCTGGCGGCATCGAGTAGCGTCGTTGCGGCGCCATCAGCGCCGCCGATCGGCACGCGCCGCCGGCGCAAGGATTTACAAAAGAAATGGCTTCCTGGTAAGGACGGATCTTGGTGCAGGCACGGTCGCAACCTGTGCGGTGATTTGGGCGGGCGCAATTCGGCGGGATTGATGGGCAACATTGATCCTCCCCGGGAGACGGGCTACGCTGCAACGCGCTGACTGAACAGGATTTTCAGGCCGCAGATGCCTTCGTTTTCGCGCTGGAGAATGGGTGGCCTGGGGGACATGCGGGGTATGCGAAAATGGTCCAGAATCCCGCAGTGGTTGGCGTGTATCAGGGCGCATTGAAGAGCGGCGACGGAGTGTGCAGGTGATGGTTCAAAAGAGGGTTTTGACAGAGAGGCAGCGCGATCCGGCCTATCCGAGCCCGGTGCGGTTCGTGTGGGATATGCGGAAATCTTCCGTGTTTAAACACGGAAGATTTCCAGATAGTCAATGTTATGCGTCAAACATGGGCCACTACAATGGTTGACTACGAGCTCGGGAAAAGAATTCTGGCGCTGCGTGAACGCGTAGTCGCAGACTTCAATGCTGGCGATTGGGAGGAAGTGGGCCTTCTCACTGGCTTCTCCGACATGATTTCCAAGCACCCGCGTTTGATACGGAGTCTCGCCTGGGGCGATGAGGATTATGCTGGAAACGCTCTGGCTATCATCAAGCGTATTGCAGAGCAAAACGAAAAAGCTTTTACGATATTCGAAAAACACGTGACGGAGAAGTATCCTGAGGAAAGCCAATATATATCCGCCTAAGCCGTCAGAGCGAAAAATCACCTTTGCTCCGAATGTCTTTCAGGTTCCTGAGAACACGGCTATTGAAAGTGATTTGGTCGCCGTCATGATGCCGTTTAACGCGGCGTTCAACGCAGTGCATGATGGAATACGCCGCGCTTGCGGCATGGCCGAATATCGTTGCTTTAGGGTGGATGATATTTGGGAAGAAAGCACGGTTATTCAAGATATATTCAATCTGATCTTCCGCGCTCACGTTGTGGTTGTCGATTTCACCGGGAAGAACCCAAACGTGATGTACGAAACAGGTATAGCCCATACTTGGCAAGCATGTGGTTCCAATATCACAGTCACTTGATGATGTCCCCTTTGATATGGCGCACCACCGGATCTTGCAGTACTTGCCGAATGGCGAAGGGATTGATGCCATGGTCAACAAGCTAGCCGAGAAATTGCGTCAAGTGAGTGCATGATGCATAACAATCGCATGCACTCGGACAGCAAAAAGCGCCGCTCCTTTGTCGCGTCCCTTTTTGCTGCCAATGATGCGAGTCGTTATGTGCCAAAGGAGCAGTCATGAAAAAACTTATCGCTGTCACATTTGCTGCACTTATTCTTCAGGGTTGCGCAACGTCATACCAAAAAACCGGCTTTAGTGGGGGATACTCTGAGACTCAACTGGATGAAAACGTTTTTACCGTTTCGTTCAGAGGTAACGGCTACACCGGTCGAGAGAGAGTTGCCGACTTCACGTTGTTGCGGAGCGCCGAGTTAACGCTAGAAAAAGGATACCAATACTTTGCAATCATTGATGCAAATAGTTATACATCCAACAGCACCTACACAACTCCAACAACATCTCATACAACAGGCAGTGCTTATGGCGCTGGAAACTACGCCTATGGTAGTGCAACTACGACAACGACAGGTGGGCAAACATACAACATATCCAAGCCAAGCTCATCAAATACCATTGTCTGCTTTAAAGAAAAGCCAGAAGCAGGCTTTACCTACAATGCGAACTTTATATACAAAAACATACGGAAAAAATACGGCATTACTGATGCTGCCAAGTAAAGCACATAACAAGGCGCTGCACTGGATGGCAGTTCCGCTGCGCTCCATTGCCACCAGTGAGCTTGGTCGTTAGGCCTCATGTACACCACCCACTCGCTCGGGTCGCTCACGCTCCAGCTTTTCGAAGCCAAAGGGGTCAAAGCCAAAGGGGTCAAGTCTCTTGTTGTAACATTCAAACCAGTTGGTATATGCTTCCACCATGGCCAGACCCCTTCGCATAGAGTTTTCCGGAGCGCTTTATCACGTTACTTCGCGTGGTGATCGTCAGGAGCCGATTTTTGAGGATGACGAAGACCGCCTCGCCTTCCTGAAGATACTGGCAGAGGTGGTGAAACGGTTCAATTGGCTGTGCCATGCGTATTGCCTGATGACGAACCATTACCACCTGGTGGTGGAAACGCCCGACGGAAATCTGTCCAAGGGCATGCGTCAGCTCAATGGCATGTATACGCAGGCATCGAATCGACGCCATGGGCGGATGGGGCATCTGTTTCAGGGCAGGTTCAAGGCAATACTGATCGACAAGGACAGCTATCTGCTTGAGTTGACACGCTATGTGGTACTGAATCCGGTGCGTGCAAAGATAGTTCGGCATCCCGGAAAATACACCTGGAGCAGTTATGGCGCGATGGTGGGCGAGGCGCCCGCGCCTAACTGGCTGGCGACGGACGGATTGCTGGCACAGTTTGGCAAGCGCCGTGCTGAAGCCAGACAGCGGTACAGCCGGTTTGTCGCGGAAGGGATGTCCAAGGGGAGTATCTGGGAGAACCTGCGACAGCAGATTTACCTTGGCGACGAGAAATTTGTGACGCGCATGCAACGAAAGGCCAAGGTAGAGGGCGACGAGCTGAGCATCCCGCGAGCGCAGCGAAGAAAACCCGCGCCATCACTGGCGGCGATAGCGGCCAGACACCGCCATCGGGACGACGCGATTGACGCGGCCTACGCCACCGGAACCTATAGCTACCGCGAGATAGCCGATCATTTCGGCATACACCTGGCAACGGTCGGACGGATCGTTCGTTCCCGGATGTAGCAGTGCGGCCACTGACCATCTGACCCCACTGCCCCCCTGATCCCAGACTCTCGTCCCCCGACCGCCACGCGATTTGGGGAAAGTTCCGGCCCCCTGGTCCGACCTTGGCCCACCCAACACAAGGTGCAACATGAGCAGTTTGCCGAAATGTCCAAAGTGCGGTTCCGAATACGCCTACGAGGACCGGAATATGTACATCTGCCCGGAATGCGCCCATGAATGGCCACCGGGCGCGGCTATCGAAAGCACCGACGAGACGAGCGTCGTGCGCGATGCCTATGGGAACGTGCTCAATGACGGCGACGCGGTAACGGTCATCAAGGATCTGAAGATCAAAGGCTCGTCATCGGTAGTCAAAGTCGGAACCAAGGTGAAAAACATCCGCATCGTCAGCGGCGACCACGATATCGACTGCAAAATCGATGGCATTGGCGCGATGCAGTTGAAATCGGAATTTGTGAAAAAGACGTAGGGCGGCCGGACCCGCTTCGGGTTGTTCGTGCAGTTGCTCTCCATCCAGACGCACGGCGCGCTGCCCCCTTCCGCACCCACGTCCATCTCGGCCCGGCGCCGTGCCAGGCGCCCACGTGGGCACGGCAGGACCGGACGTCGCCCACCCTGCGGTCTGGGTTTCGGGCATTTCCGCCCCTCTGGAGTTGTGGCCCGCTGCGGCGGACTGAATGCCGTGATCCGGACGCAAAGTCGATCCCGGACCGCCGTAACACTTTCTCGCCACGACGGCGCCCTGACGTCAACAGGGCTTCGCCGTTGATCAACTCCGGCTCCAATTACTCACCAATGCCGGCACAACTGGCACCAAGCCACCGGCCGTCGACATCCACATGGATTTTCCCGCTGGCACCGGGCTGCGTCATGTCCATGTTGGCGACGACGTTTTCGGGTGTCCTGGCCTCGATGATCACATTGGACGTCGATGCGTGTGGCGCATCGCAGGTTTCAGTCACCACGATTTTAGTGGTTGACCGGGAGATAACATCTTTTTTGCAATCAACATTATCCGACTTGATCATGCTGTCCTGATCGAGATCTTCTTTTGTCACACAACTCTTCGAAACGTGCTTGCTGGGCTTGCCTGCGCGGGCGGCCATCATGGCCTCCATCCTGGCGCGCTGCTCCGGCGTCATTTCGGCGAGCGCTTCAGCGGGCATCGGCATACCGGTGATCAAGGTCGTGGTGGTCATTTCCCAAGCACCGGTCTTGACGTTGAGCGCGTCGGCAAAACCATGTAATGGCACGACAATGGCAAGCGCCAAAGCGCATCGAAAAATGTCTTTGGTGAACATACTGACTCCGGAAAACCGTGTAAACGGGGCTGGATCAGCGTAACAGAAAAACGCCGATAGACGATATAAACGCGGTCGGGATCTGTCCTTGGCGTCAGCTCGGGTCAAATCCGCCATCGAATTATCCGCCCGACCGTGGTGAGGTGGCTTCCGCCCCCGCGCGATAAAGCAGACTGCAACGCTTGGCGACTCCGAACGCAGGGATTGTCGTGGCCTCGTTGGCATGGGACGAGACCATGGCTTATTCGAAGTGATTTCCGGGATATTTTCTTTCCTTGGGCCGTGTCCGGACTGTAGGCGTTATTATTTTTCCGGGCACTTCGTGCCATACCCGGGTTGTCTATCTTGCGAACGGCCGCCGCATGACTCCTGCAATCGGAAGACTGGCAACTACTGTAAAAGCAAGCGCTTTGCGTTCAGCGACGAAGAGACAATCCCGGCATGGCACCGGCATGTCGCCGGACAAGACGTTCGAAAGGAGCCAACGGACGAACACCGCGTTTGGGAATGAATCCGTCACCGTTATTGTTTTTCCAACCCTCGCGCTCCCGGCTCCGGGGGTTTTTCGGGAGGGCCGGCAAAGCACTGGGCAATCGCCATCCAGGCGGTGGCCGGCGTACCATTCACCTGCAATCGGGTATCGGCGATATTGCGCACTTGCGTAACAACCTGGCAGAACTCCACGGCGGTACCGGTGATCCGGTTATCGTCCTGCGGCGTGTGCCACCGCCACACGGCTCCGGACGGCGCATCAAGTTCCAGATAGGGCGCCGGCCCTGGAACTTCCAGGCCGCGATTGGCAAAACTCCAGCCGTAGGTTCTCGCGCCGATGGTGGCAATGTGGCGAATGCGATCCGATTGTGGCCGTGAAACGCCGAGCAGATCGTAGATCGCCCAGCTGTGCGCCCAGGTTTCCATCAGGCGGGCGGTAGTGAACATCTTGATGCCCATGTCCGGTCCGGCCCAGGTGAGGCGCAGGTCCGGATCGCTGGCGGCAAAAAGATCGCACATGACCGTGAACTGGCGGTGCCACTTTTCGAGCATGGGCGCGCCGGACGCATTGTCGAGCCACTTGCGGGTATAGGTGACCAGGGGCTCGCCCGCCGCTCTTACCCGTGCCATAAAGGCCAGAAATTCCTGTGCGTTGCGATGCGAGGCAACGCCGAGGTAATCGCCAAAATAGAGATGGGCGATCACATCGTTGACAGTCCAGGCCTTGAAGCGGGTGACGCCGGCCCAATCCGCCGCCTTGAGATTGCGCAGAAAGCCGTATAACTCGTCGCCCTCGGCGCGGAGATCGGCGACGATATTTTGGAGGTCATTCATGCACGGCCTTGAACGGTCGGGATATCCGGTCTGGCACTAAAGCACAAAAAACGACAGGGAAAACGCCCGATATCTGTTGCGTTCCCGCTTAAAGTTGCCGGGCGAAAATGAACTCGGCTGTCGCTTTGGTGCGTGATTTGTTCACCGCTTGATGTTTAGCGCGAGTGGACGCCGCTCGGAAGTTGGTGCCTGCGCCGCGACCGAATCCGTCAACAGCGCACGCGTGGCGGTCGCCAGATAGGCGGTGAGATTCTGCGCGAGGCGCGCCGCTTCGCCTTCGTTCTGTGCGGGGGTCGCCGTCAGCGGCGCCAGCCGATAGTCGTACAGGCGCGCGACGCCGGCCGGAGTGCGCACCAGAATCTCGCCGCCGGCGACGATGGCGGTGGTGGCGTCGCTACCGGAGGGCTTGATCACCGCGAATCCGGGGTCGTCCGCCGGCAAGGCCAGCAGGTCGCGTCCCCAGCACTGATGGGTGAATGGCTGACCGAGCTGACTGACCGCGGTGGGCACCAGGTCCACCTGGCTTGCCACGGTGGTGCTGCGGGCGCCGAACTGTGCGCGGATACCGGGGCCAAGCAACAGCGCGGGCACATGGAAGCGCGCCAGATCGATATCGGTCGCCTGGGTGGCAGTGCCGAAACCGTGATCGCCCACCACCACGAACAGGGTCTGGTCGAACCAGGGTGCGCGTCGCGCCTGTGCGAAAAACTGTCCCAGCGCCCAGTCGGAATACTTCATCGCGGTCAGGTGCTGGTCCAGGTCGCCGAAACCCTGCACGGGCGCAAATGGTAGTGGATCCGGCAGGTGATAGGGCGTGTGGTTGGACAGGGTTTGCAAGACGGCGAAAAAGGGCTGGTCGTTCGGCAGCGCGGCCAGTTCCGCCGCCGCGCGGTTGAACATATCTTCATCCGACACGCCCCAGGTGGCGTCATAGAACTTCGGCGCGACGTAATCGTCGCGCCCGATGAAATGGGTGAAACCCTGGTTGCCGAAAAAGCCGTTCTGGTTGTCCCACGAGAAACTGCCGTTGTAGACGTAGAGGTTGCGGAAACCGCGTGCCGACAGCAGATTTCCGAGACCGGAAAACTGGTGCATGCCTTCCGGCGTCTGCATCAGGTACTCGAACCCGGGCAGGTTGGGAAAGCAGGCAACGGACGCAAACATGCCCTGATGGGTGTGGGTGCCGTTGGAGAAAAAGCGCTCGAACAGCAAACCCTCGTCGGCGAGCCGGTCGAACGCGGGTGTGACGCCATGGGAATGACCCAGCGCACCCACGAACTCGCCTGAAAAACTCTCCATGATGATGAACACAATATTGCGCGGTCGCGGTCCCGGATGCAGTCGCGGTTGAGGCGCCGGTTCGTGGCGGCGCAACAGGGGCGCGGTCCCGGCGGGCAGCAACTGGTCGCGGTCGGTCACCACCAGCTTGCGGGTGAGCGCCAGGGCTTCGGCTTCGGGCATCATCTTCAACCAGTGGGCGCTCTGCTCGCGGCCGTCGGCGGCCACCGCCTTGGCGAGCGTGAAGACACCGTTCAGTCCCAGGTGATTGGCAAACGCGAAAGTGCTGTGATAGGCATCGCCCCAGCGCAGCGGGGGACCGGAGCGCAGCGTGCCCCGGCTGGCGACGCCCAGCAGTAACAGCACCACCAGCACCATCGGGATGCGCAGTGCCCAGCTCGTGCGGTGCTCGGTCGATGCAGGGCGAGTGATCCGGTCCAGCGTCCGGTAGGCCCAGCCCGCCCCGATCGACAGCACCAGCCACAGCGCCAGATAGCGCAGCACCGGAAAACCGTTCCAGATCATGCTGGACACGGTGCCCGGATCGGCGCGCAGGTACTCGAACGCCAGACTGTTCAGCCGGACGTGAAACTCGTGGTAGAAGTCGAGCTCGACCACGCCGGCAAACACGATCAACGAACTGGCGACGGTGAGCGCGGCGACCCAGAAAGTGCGGGGACGCAGACCGCGCGGCAACAGCAACGCCAGTGCCGGCAGCAGCAGCAGGTAGCCGACGATGATCAGGTCGAAGCGGACCCCGGTGACCAGCGCCTCGACCAGGGTAGACCCGGGAATGCCGTCGGCGAGCGCGCGATTGCGCCAATACAGCAGGATCCTGAGCAGGGTCTGCACGATCACCAGCACCGCGCCAGCGCCGACCAGAAACGCGAGGTCGGCACCTAACGCACTGCGGCGGGGAGTGCCGGGGGGCTTGGCGGCTGAAGTCATTGGGCGCTCACCGGAGAACAGTAGACGCCGGGCAGGGATTGGCGCCTGAAGAACAGCAGATAAAACCCCAGGCTGGTGAACCAGCAGATGGCGGCGGTCCAGAGGTCATGAGACAGGAAGTGAGCGCCGCGCAATTGCTGGTCGATCCCCAGCAGCAGGCCGAGCCCGATCCCCACCGCCAACCCCCGACCCGCCCATTGGGGTCGAACCTGGAGACAGACAAAGTACAGCGCGAGAAAGGTATATCCACCAGCGGCATGACCGGCCGGGAAGCAATGACCGCCAATAGTCTGGCCGGGCGCAGCAGCAAAATAGGAAGTGTCCGGTTGGTCGCCACCATACCGACTCAGATCCCAGGGGCAGAGCCCCCGGCCCAGGCTTTTCAGCCCGCCGACCAACCCCACTGATACAGGCAGAGTGACCGCGAGATACCACAGCGACCGGCGCCAGACGCGCAACTGCGGCACCCGGGTGCTGGCAAGCGCGGTGACCAGAATCGCCACGCCCGCGATTATCTCCACTCTTTTCGCGACATCGTGGAGCAGAAACTGGGTGACATAGTGGTGGTGCAGCGCCCAGTGGCCACCTTCCAGCCCGTAGATCCAGTCGGCAATCGCGAGATCGGCCGCGCCGGGCAACGAGATCGCCGCCAGCGCGAATCCCAGCGCCGGCAACAGGGCGTGACGGCGCAGAAACGCGCGCATCATGGGTGGACGCTGAGTTGCGACCGGCACGCTCAATGCCACTCCGGAAACCTGCCGGCCTGCCAGTGGTTCAGGCCGTGATCGTAGACGTAACTGGCGCCCTGATAGTAGGCAATCGTGCGCTCGAGGTCGGCGTCGGGCGCCGCGGGCCGTGCCACCGCGGGCGCGTCGCTTTCCGGATTGCGCTGCTGCTCCAGGTGGCGATTGGGCGCGAGGATCGACAGCAAACCCGGTCGGTACAGACCCAGACTCTGGTAGGTGCTGATCAGGGCGCGGCCCGCGCCGGGCGGTTCGGCCAGAATGTCCTTGCCGAAAAACGCCGAAGCGTAGTCCAGATGCAAGAGCGCGAGCAGCGTGGGCGCAACATCGATCTGGCTGGCGATGGTTTCGATCCGCGCCGGCGCGACATCCTTGCCGTAAATCATGAGCGGAATGCGGTAGCGCTCCAGCGGCAGCGCGACCTTGCCGGCACTGCCGGCGCAGTGGTCCGCGACCACGACAAACACTGTGTCCTTGAACCAGGGTTTGGCGCGCGCGGTTTCGAACAGGTGGCGCAGGGCCCAGTCGGTGTACTTGACCGCGCCCGCGCGGCCGCTTCCCGAGGGGATGTCGATGCGGCCTTCGGGATAGGTGTAGGGGCGATGGTTGGAAGTGGTCATCAGGTGGAAGAAGAACGGTCGCCCGGCGGCGTGGGCCTGATCGGCCGCATCGAGTGCAACGTCGTAGAGGCCTTCGTCCGCCACGCCCCAGGCGTTGCTGAAACCGACTTTTTCCTTGGGCATCCCGGCCTGGTCGATCACCGCGTAGCCATTGCCGGAAAAGAACGTATTCATGTTGTCGAAATAGCCGTTGCCACCATAGATGAACCGGGTGTCGTAGCCCTGCTCGCCCAGCACATTGCCGAGCGACCACAGCCCGCTCTCCCGGCCCAGGCGCTTGACGATGGACTGTCCCGGCGTGGGCGGAATCGACAGTGTCACCGCTTCCAGACCGCGCACGGTGCGGGTGCCGGTCGCGAAGAAATTGGTGAACAGCAACGACTGACTGGCAAGCTCGTCGAGAAAAGGCGTGAGACCTGCGCGATTGCCGAACGTGCCCAGATAGTCGGCGCTCAGGCTCTCGACCATCACCAGCATGATGTTCTTCGGCGTCGGCGCGCCGGGGTTGTCGATGAAGCGGCGGATGTCGTAGATCGCCGCGGCTTCCCCGGACACGACGGCTTCTTCAACCTCGCGCTTCATCAGCGCCGAAGAACGCGCATCCGGAAGCCTGGCATAGAACTGGGCGTAGTCGAGCTCGTTATTGCGAAATGCCGCGATGAACTGATACGGCCCGTTGCGCGCCAGTTCGTTGGCAAAGGTATTGGACGAAAAGTCGTGCAACTCCTGATCGAGCCCCACATAGGCGAGCGCGGGCGCGCCCAGGGCGCCCGCCAGCACCGCCAGCCGTAGCGGCCAGCGCGCGGTGTCGCCGCGACCCGGACGCAGACAGCGCTCGATGCGCGGCGCCAGCATCCGATAGATCACGGCGGTGACGATCAGGATACCGAGGAGAATCAGCGCGACTGGATAGGATTCGACGATGTTGTCCGTCACCTCGCGGCGGTACACCAGATAATCCACCGCAATGAAATTGAAGCGCGCCTGGAATTCGTCCCAGAACAGGAACTCGGCGGCGACGATAAAACCAAGCCCGTAGAGCGTCACCAACACGCAGCCGTGTACCCAGTAACGGTTGGCCCTGGAATACCAGCAGCGCTCGGGAACCAACACGACGTAGAGCGCCACGGGCAGCAATGCGTAGGCGTAAAACGCCAGATCGTAGACCGTGCCGATGGCGAAAATGCCGGCCAGCGTGATCGCATCCCGGGGCAGATCGCCAAAGGCCAGCGCCAGCAGGCCTGCGCGCGTAGCGGCGAAATAACCCAGCGCGGCGACCAGCATCCAGCCGATGAGCCCAAAGCGGCCGGCACCCGCGCCCAGGCAAGGTGGGGTCGGTGTGGGCACAGCGAAATCGTGATCGGAATTGATATCAGGCATGGGCACGCAGGTCGGTGAGGAATGGGGGCTGTTGAGCAGCGCATCGCAAGGGACAACGGCTCAACCGAACAACGCTGTTTCAGCGTTCAATGCACGTCGCGAATCTACGCGACGCCAATTAACGCAATGTTAAACATCAAGCGCACCCCGGATTCCTCGACGTTCCTCGCAAAAGCCGATTGCAATGCCGGCGCCTGGCCGCACAATGGCAGGGTCGCGCTCTTCCCGCCGCAAGGCCACCGCCCCGGCCTCCTGATGAACGGAGTAATCCATTGCCCAATATCCCCGGTTATCGGACTGCCATGACAGGTTATCGGACCCCCATGAAGCGCCATCTGATCGTTTTCTACCTGTTCGGATTTGCCGCGCTGGTCGCCATCTGTGTGTGCAACGACGCCCAGCTGACCGCGGCCCGGGACTGGTTGCACGTCTATCCGCTCCTGCTGCTCGCGACCTACCCGGCGATGTATCTGGCGCCGGCGGCGCTGCTGAGCGCGCTGGCCGCCGCCTTCGGTGCCGGACGACCCCGGATGGTCGCCGGGGTTTCCATTGCGGCGCTGACGACGGTGGCGATTCTGCTCCACGCTGATCTGACCCTGTATGCGCTCTATAGTTTCCATTTCAATGCCTTTGTGTGGAATGTCATCTCAACGCCCGGCGGCATGGCCTCCCTGGGCTTCGATCAGTTATCGGTGGTCAGCTTGGCTGCGATGCTGGGCGCGGCGGTCGCCGCGGTCTGGGCGCTCTGGCTGCTGGCGGGTGTCGCCGCCCGCCGGCTGCGGGTCCGGCTGTCGGTACTGGCAACGCTGTTTCTGCTGCTGACGCTCAGCGAGCGCGGTGTTTATGCGGCCAGCTATTTTTTTTCCAACGGCGAGGTGCTGGGTCTCGCGTCAAGTTTTCCACTGTACCAGCCGACCAAGGCCACCGGGTTGATGGAGCGGCTCGGGTACCAGCGCAAACAGGGCGGCATGGTCAAGTTCGCAGTCTCGGAAAACAGCAAGATCCACTATCCCCTGACGCCGCTGAGTGTCCGCCCCGGCGTCAAACCGCCGAACATCATTATGCTGGTGGTGGAATCCCTGCGCGCCGACATGCTCACTCCGGAGATCATGCCCCAATTGTGGCGGTTCTCATCCGGCGCGCTGCGCTTCAATCACCATTACAGCGGCGGCAATGGCACGCGCCAGGGCCTGTTCGCGCTGTTCTATGGTCTCTATGGCAACAACTGGGATCGTTTCCTGCGCGATCGCACGGCCCCGGTGCTGTTTTCGGTACTCGACCAATATCACTATCAGCGCCTGGCGATCACCAGCGCGTCCTTCACCTACCCCGAGTTCGATCAGACCATTTTCGCAAGCTTCAAGCCCGACGAGCTGGTGCAGGACAGCGAGGGCGCGCCCTGGGAGCGCGACCTGCGCAACGTCGACCGCCTGCTGGCATCGCTGCCAGCACCTGCCGAGAAAGCGGCCGCGCCCGGGCGGCCGCAGTTCCGTTTCATGTTCTTCGAATCCACCCATGCCCGCTATGACTTCCCCGCCAGTGCCGTCATTCGTCCGGACTACCTCAAGTCCGTCGATTACCTGAAGCTATCGCCGGCCTACCTGCGGGACAATCTCGCCGCCTTCAAGAACCGCTACATCAACGCGGCGCACCACATCGACACCCAGATCGGGCGGGTGCTCGACGCCTTCGTGGCAAGCGGCATGGCCAGCAATACCGTGCTGATCGTCACCGGCGATCACGGCGAGGCTTTCATGGAGCACGGGCGCTGGGGCCACAATTCCGATTTCACCGACGAACAGGTGCGCGTGCCGTTCGTGATGGCGATCCCCGGACAGGCGCCCGCCGTGGTCGAACATGCCACCTCGCACCTCGATCTCATCGCCACCCTGATGCCGCTGCTGGGCGTCGACACGCCGACCGATCAGTACACCCTGGGCAGTCCACTGTTGTCGGAGCAGGGCCGGCTGGTGGTGGTCAGTTCCTGGAACGACATCGGCATCATCAGCCCCGACGCCAAGATCGTGGTGCCGTTCGGACCCACTACTCAGCACGCGAACCTGTTGACCACCAACGACGATCACCCGCTCAGCGGCCGGGGGTTCGGCGATTTTCTGCCTCTGGTAAAAACCGCATTGGCGCGCGCCAACAGTTTTACGGTCCGCGCGCACTGAGCAAAACCCCGGTGGCGGCTGATCGCCGTCACCGGCCGGTCGATACGTTCGGGGTAAGATGCGCCGATCACGCTTGGATACCGCCCAGGAGATTCACCGCAATGCCGCCGCTGTCCAGATCCCGCTTATTCGCCCTCGCCCTCGCGCTGGCGCTCGCCGGCGGCCTGATCTGGGGCTGGCACCTCTATACCTCCGCCGCCGCCGAACCCTGGATCGCCAGCGGCAACGGCCGCATCGAGGCGACCGAGATCGACATCGCCACCAAGACGCCGGGCCGGGTGATCAGCATCCGGGTCGATGAAGGCGATTTCGTCAGCGCCGGGCAGATTCTCGCCGAGATGGATACCGCCGTGCTGGCAGCCCAGTTGCGCGAGGCGGAGGCCGGCCTGCAGCGCGCCCGCATCGGGGTCGAAACCGCGCGCAGTCTGGTGACCCAGCGCGAGGCCGAAAAAACCGCCGCCCAGGCGCTGGTCGCCCAGCGCGAGGCCGAGCGCCGCGCCGCCCAACTGCGTTTCGGCCGTTCCGAGAATCTGGCGCGCCGCGACGCGGTCTCCGAACAGACCCTCGACGATGATCGCGCCCGCACCGAGGGCGCGCGGGCGGCGGTGGCGGCGGCCCAGGCCCAGGTAGCAGCCGCCTCGGCCGCCATCGGCAATGCCAGCGCCCAGGTGGTGGCGGCGCAAGCCCAGGTGACGGCGGTCGCGGCGACCATCGAGCGCATCCAGGCCGACCTCGCCGACAGCGTCCTGAAGGCGCCGCGCGACGCCCGCGTCCAGTACCGGGTGGCGCAACCCGGCGAGGTGCTGCCGGCGGGCGGGCGGGTACTCAGCCTGGTTGACCTGAGCGATGTCTACATGACCTTCTTCCTGCCCACCGCGGCGGCGGGAAAAGTAGCGCTTGGCGCCGAGGTACGTCTGGTGCTCGATGCCCTGCCTCAGCATGTGATGCCGGCGCGCGCCACCTTTGTCGCCGATGTCGCCCAGTTCACGCCCAAGACCGTGGAAACCGCGGAGGAACGGCTTAAGCTGATGTTTCGCATCAAGGCGCACATCGAGCCGGAACTGCTGAAAAAACACATCCGCCAGGTCAAGACCGGCTTGCCGGGCGTCGCCTATGTGCGCCTGGATCCGACCCGGGAATGGCCGCAGCAGTTGGCCGTCACGTTGCAGCCCTGAGTTGCGCAGCCGTGAGCCCGCAGTGAGCGTCGCGCCCACAGATTCGGCACCGGTGGCGCGCCTGACCGGCATCGGTCTGCGCTACGGCGCGGTGCGGGCGCTCGCCGGTATCGATCTGGAGCTGCCCGCCGGCCGGTTGCTCGGCCTGATCGGCCCCGATGGCGTCGGCAAATCGAGCCTGCTCGCCCTGATCGCCGGCGCCCGCGCCATCCAGACCGGGCGCATCGAGGTATTGGGCGGCGACATGGCCGACGCCCGTCACCGCCGGCGCGTCTGCCCGCGCATCGCCTACATGCCCCAGGGCCTCGGCAAAAACCTTTATCCGACGCTGTCCATCTTCGAAAACCTGGATTTCTTCGGCAGTCTGTTTGGGCACGGTCGCGCCGCGCGCGCCGCCCGCATTCGGGAACTCACCGCCGTCACCGGACTCGCCCCCTTCATCGACCGCCCGGCCGGCAAGCTCTCCGGCGGCATGAAGCAGAAGCTCGGCCTGTGCTGCGCGCTCATCCACGATCCCGACCTGTTGATCCTGGACGAGCCCACCACCGGCGTCGATCCCCTGTCGCGGCGCCAGTTCTGGGAGCTCATCGCGGGCATCCGCGCGGCGCGCCCCGGCATGAGCGTGCTGGTGGCGACCGCCTACATGGAGGAAGCCGCGCGCTTCGACTGGCTGGTGGCGATGGACGCCGGCGCGGTGCTGGCCACCGGCACGCCGCAGGCGCTGCTGGAGCGCTCCGGCAGCGCCAGTCTGGAGGAAGCCTTCATCGCGCTGTTGCCGGAAACCCGGCGCCACGACCATCGGCCCGTGGTGATTCCGCCGCGCCCGGGCGACGGCGACGCGGCCATCGAGGCGCAGGACCTCAGCATGCGGTTCGGCGACTTCGTCGCCGTCGATCAGGTCAGCTTTCGGATCCAGCGCGGCGAGATCTTCGGCTTTCTCGGCTCCAACGGCTGCGGCAAGACCACCACCATGAAGATGCTGACCGGCCTGCTGCCGCCGAGCGCCGGGCAGGCCCGGCTGTTCGGTCAGGCGGTCGATCCGCGCGACCTCGCGACCCGCCGCCGCGTCGGCTACATGTCGCAAGCGTTCTCGCTGTATACCGAACTGACGGTGCGCCAGAACCTGGCCCTGCACGCGCGCCTGTTCGCGCTGCCCGAGGCAAGCATTCCCGCGCGGGTGGGAGAGATGGTGCAGCGCTTCGATCTCGCGGGCGTCATGGACGCCTTGCCCAACGCCTTGCCCCTCGGCGTGCGCCAGCGCCTGTCGCTCGCCGTGGCCCTGATCCACGGGCCGGAACTGCTGATTCTCGACGAACCGACTTCGGGCGTGGACCCCATCGCCCGCGACGGCTTCTGGCGCGCGCTGGTCGAACTGTCGCGCCGCGACGGGGTGACCATCTTCATCTCCACCCACTTCATGAACGAGGCCGAGCGCTGCGACCGCATCTCGCTGATGCACGAGGGGCCGGTGCTGGTCACCGACACGCCCACCGTCCTGATCAGGCAGCGGGGCGCAGATTCGCTTGAAGATGCTTTCATCGGGTATCTCGAAGATGCGGCTGTCGTAGAAGCCGATGCCCCCCTGAAGTCCGACCGAACGCCCGCGGCCACGCCGGCTCAAGCGACGGCTACCGAAGCCGGGCCCCGCGGGTGGCAGCGTTTCTTCGATCCCCGCCGCGTGGTCAGCTATGCACGGCGCGAAGCCTTGGAACTGCGCCGCGACCCGATCCGGCTGACGCTCGCGCTCGTTGGCAGCGTCATCCTGATGTTCGTGATGGGCTACGGCATCAGCCTGGACGTGGAGGATTTGACCTTCGCGGTTCTCGACCGCGATCAAACCACCGTCAGCCGTGACTATACGCTCAACATCGCCGGCTCCCGCTATTTCGTCGAACAACCGCCGATCACCGATTATGACGATCTTGATCGGCGGATGCGTGCGGGAAAACTCAGCCTGGCCATCGAGATCCCATCAGGCTTTGCCCGCGATATCGCCCGCGGACGGGCAGTGGAGATCGGCGCCTGGATCGACGGTGCCATGCCGACGCGCGCCGAGACCGCCCGCGGCTACGTGCAAGGGATGCATGCCCACTGGCTCGCGACCAAGGCCCGCGAAGCCGGCCATGGGGACGCGCTGGCAGGCCTGGCGAACCTGGAAACCCGCTTCCGCTACAACCCCGACGTCAAGAGTCTGGTGGCGATGGTGCCCGCGGTGATCCCGCTGCTGCTCATGCTGATTCCGGCCATGCTCGCCGCACTGAGCGTGGTGCGGGAGAAGGAACTCGGCTCGATCACCAACTTCTATGTCACGCCCACGACGCGGCTCGAGTTCCTGCTCGGCAAGCAACTCCCCTATGTCGTGCTGTCCTTCCTGAGCTTCCTGCTGCTCACGCTACTTGCGGTGACCGTCTTCGGTGTGCCTTTGAAGGGCAGTTTCCTGACCCTCACGGCGGGTGCGCTGCTCTATGTCGGTGCCGCCACCGCCGTTGGCCTGCTGATTTCGACCTTCATGCGCAGCCAGATCGCCGCCCTCTTCGGCACTGCGGTGCTTACCATCCTGCCAGCGGCGAGCTTTTCGGGCATGATCGACCCGGTGTCCTCCCTCGAAGGGATGGGCCGGTTTATCGGCGAGATTTATCCGACCACACATTTTCTGACCATCGCGCGCGGCACCTTCTCCAAGGCCCTGAATTTTTCCGATCTGTATGCCGCCTTCATCCCGCTGGCGCTGGCCGTGCCGGTACTGTTCGGACTGTCCGCCGTCCTGCTGAAGAAGCAGGAGAACTGAGCCATGCGTGCTGCCAACATCCTGCATCTTGGCGTCAAGGAGCTGCGCAGCCTGACACGCGACCCGATCATGCTGGTGCTGATCGTCTACGCCTTCACCGTTTCGATCTATACGGCGGCCACGGCGATGCCGGAAACCCTCAACAAGGCGCCCATCGCCATTGTCGACGAGGACCGCTCGCCGCTGTCGGAGCGCATCGCCAGCGCCTTCTATCCACCCTATTTCGTGCTGCCCAAGTTCATCACCCAGGCCGAGATGGACGCCCGCATGGACGCAGGCCTCGATACATTCGCTCTCGATATTCCCCCCGATTTCCAGCGCGACCTGCTGGCGGGACGCCGGCCCACGATCCAGCTCAACGTCGATGCGACGCGCATGAGCCAGGCCTTTACCGGCAGCGGCTATATCCAGACTATCGTTGCCGACGAGGTGCGCGTCTTCGCGCAACGCTATCGCGACGTTCCGGAGTTGCCGGTCGAGCTGGCGCTGCGGGCGCGCTTCAATCCGCAACTGAACAAATCGTGGTTCGGCGCCATCATGCAGGTCATCAACAACGTGACCATGCTCTCCATCGTCCTCACCGGGGCGGCGCTGATCCGTGAGCGCGAGCACGGCACAGTCGAGCATCTACTGGTGATGCCGGTCACGCCTTTCGAGATCATGACCAGCAAGGTGTGGGCGATGGGGCTGGTCGTCCTTGCCGCCACTGCCTTCGCACTTACCGCCGTGGTGCAGGGCGCATTGTCGGTGCCGATTGAAGGGTCGCTGGCGCTGTTCCTGGCCGGGGCGGCGCTGCATTTGTTCGCCACGACCTCAACGGGCATCTTACTCGGTACCATTGCGCGCTCCATGCCGCAGTTCGGCCTGCTGCTGATGCTGATTCTGCTGCCGCTCCAGATGCTTTCCGGGGGCACGACGCCGCGCGAGAGCATGCCGGAGATCGTCCAGTACCTCATGCTTGCCGCGCCCAACACGCATTTCGTGATGCTGGCCCAGGCGATTCTCTACCGCGGCGCCGGGCTTGCCGTGGTGTGGCCGCAACTGGTGGCGATCGCCATCATCGGCACCACGCTGTTCAGCCTCGCGCTGCTCCGGTTTCGCCGCACCATCGCCACCCTGGCCTGAAGCCCGCGAACTCGGTCGTTCCAGGTCAACCTGCGTTACCCTCCGCCGTTGTTTGCCCTGCCGACCATCGCGCCGGCAACCAACCACTACGGGGCATCTCATCATGGAAAAAATTCTGCTTTCCGCGCTGCGCGCGGCAACCCTCGCGGCAGTCCTCGCGGGCACCACTGCCCATGCCGATGGCACCAACACCGCGGTCCTCGACCAGCGCGAGGAGAACCAGGAGCGCCGGATCGAACAGGGCGTCGAGTCCGGCGCCCTCCTGCACCACCGGCAGGACCACACCAGCCGTGCCATTGCTCGCAAAAAGCACAACAGCCGTTAGGGACGCGCTGAACAACCGTCATGCCCGCGGAGGCGGGCATCCAGAAGACCTTGATATTCCTGGGTTCCCGCCGCAGCAGGCGGAATGGCACCTGATTGCGTCTGCGGTGTTTCTGCACCGAGCGTTAATGTGAGTAAAGCGCGCCGAAAAAGCGGATGGAACACCCATCAGCGACTGGGTTACAGTAACGCCGCTTTTCCAATAAAAAACAGGCCGATGCATATGCTCGAAACTGCTTCATCGACCATCGTCAATGCCACCCTGCTGCTGCTGATCGCGTTCTCGGTGGTGTGCTGGACCATCATTCCGGCGAAAATCCTGCAACACCTGGGTGCGGCCACGCGCAATCGGGCCTTTACCAGGACGTTCTGGGCCGCTGCGGATCTCGGCGCGACTTCCGGATTGCGGTTTTCCGGTCCCGCCGCACGGGTGGCACAGGCCGGGCTCGCCACACTGCGCGCGCGGCCCGACGGGCATAATCTTGCCCAGCACGGCAGCCCGCGTGAGCGCATGGAGCGCGCCTTGCGCGCCCAGTTGCGGCGCGAGCGGCAGATCATGGAAGCGGGCTTGCCCTGGCTCGCGAGCATCGGCAGCACCGCGCCGTTCGTGGGTCTGTTCGGTACCGTGTGGGGTATCCGCCACGCGCTGCAGGATATCTCCCGCGCTGGCACCGCCAGCATCGACGTGGTGGCAGGTCCGATCGGCGAGGCATTGATCGCGACCGCCATCGGGATCGCCGTGGCGATTCCGGCAGTAGTGGCCTACAACATTCTGCTGCGCCGCCAGCGCGTTGCCACCGCCGCGCTCGATGGCTTTGCCACCGACTTCATGGAAGTAGCGCTGCCCACCGATGGCGCCGCGCCCGTCGGGACGGCATAAAGCCCATGGCTTTCAACACGCAAGGCGAAGACGATCCGCTGATGAGCGAGATCAATGTCACGCCCCTGGTCGACGTGATGCTGGTATTGCTGGTGGTGTTCATCGTCACCGCGCCGCTGCTCAACAACGCCGTCCGCGTCACCCTGCCCAAGACCGTCGCCACCGCAGCCCCGGACGTGAAGCGTTCGGCCAGCGTGACCATCGAGCGCGACGGCCGCATCTTTCTCGACCAGCAGGAAATCGCGTTCGAGGCACTCGACCCTACCCTGAAACAACTCAAAGCCACGAGCCCCGATCTGAGCCTGCAATTGCACGCGGACAATGGCGTCGGCTATGGGCGCGTCGCCAAGGTCATGGCGGTGATCCAGCGCGCCGGGATCGACAAACTCGCGGTCATGACGGCGGTGGAGTGAGGCTTGTCAGCGGTGGGGGCGCCCGGAGCCTGGCACGCTGACCGCAATCCCGGCCACCCGCATATTTTGAAGTCGGGAATTCGCGCGGTTCAGCGGCGATCTACGCGTCGCGGTGCGCGGTGCGCGGTGCGGTGCCCTGCATGATCTTGTCGGTCCAGGCAATCCCCAGCGCCGATACGATGAACGCCATGTGGATGATGGTCTGCCACATCACCCCGGCCTCGGTGGCGGTCGCGCATTTGACGCCCGCCGCCGCCGTTGCACAGGGCGGCAAGGCGCCCAGCGAACCCGCCTCGATAAATGTTTTCAACAGATGGATCGACGAGATGCCGATGATCGCCATCGCCAGCTTGACCTTGAGCACCGACGCGTTGACGTGGGACAGCCATTCCGGCTGATCGGGATGGCCCTGGAGCTTGAGCCGCGACACGAACGTCTCGTAGCCGCCGATGATCACCATCACCAGCAGGTTGGAGATCATCACCACGTCGATCAGAGCCAGCACGATCAGCATCACTTCCTGTTCGCCCAGATTCATGGCGCCCATGATGAGGTGCCACAACTCCTTGACGAACAGGATGACATAGACGCCCTGAGCGGCGATAAGGCCCAGATAGAGCGGCAGTTGCATCCAGCGTGTGGAAAAAATGACGGCCGGCAATGGCCCCAGGCGGGGGTTCGGTTCGACTGACATCGGGCGGTACTCGCGGCTGGGACAGAAGGTTGGAGATGGCGCGCGGATGCTAGCCCAGCCCGGGCGGCCTGTAAACGATCCCGGCGCCGTCGAGCGACTCGTGCGGACCACCACCGATTCCACCCGCCCGCGCAACGTCAGTGTTCAATTGCATCGTTGTTCCGACATCGTTGCTCAGCGTTATCCAAGTGCATCGTTCTTCCCACGGATCCAGCCGTTGGCGATCATCTGTCGATGAGTGTCCGCGCCAACAGCAAAGCCACGGCTTCCGACGTGCGCCGGAGTCACGAAAGGTCGGGGCGGAAACAGCAGGCAGGCGATCTGTCCGCTGGCGTCCAGGGAATTGGCGATGCCGCTGCGGCGCTACTGTCTGCGCGGGGTTGCGTCCGCCAACAGCGGGAGCCGCACGGCCGTGCCGGCTTCGTCGAGGTCCCGCGTGATGCGTTTGGCGGCCGCGACCGCCGCCGCCCGCGTCGCGTAGGGACCGGCCAGCACCTGGTATTGCCGGCCCTGCGCCAGGCGCCGGGCCGGGATGGGCGGACCCTGGTGGGCGAGCATGGCGGTCAGCCGGCGCGCACCGAGCTCGGACTTGAAGGTGCCGAGATCGACGTACCAGTCGCCGTCCGCGGGCAGCGGCGCCGGGTCCGGCGTTGACAGCAGCGGCGCGGCGGGTGCCTCCGCGAGGTAATGCGCGGCGTCGGGCGCGCCGACCGCGATCGGGAGCGGGTAGCCGGCGCGGCGGGAGGCGGCGGCTTGCGCCCGTTCCAGATCCACCGCCACCCGATCTGCGGGCCGCTGACGAGCCTGAGCCGCCTCGATCACCTGCTTCACCACCGCGGCGCCGGCCTTGCTACCCGCCGCCGTCGCCGACGTGTGCGCTTCCAGCACCAGACCATCGGGGCCGATGCCGGCCAGATAGGGTTGATCGACCACCGTGACCGGCGTACCCACCGGCACCGCCGCGAACAGGGGCGCGATGTCTTCCGGATAGAGCTGGATGCAGCCGTGACTGACGCGCATGCCGATGCCGGCCGGCTTGTTGGTGCCGTGGATGAGGATGCTCGACCAGCCCAGTCGCAACGCGTGGCTGCCGAGCGGATTGTCCGGTCCGGCCGGCAGCACCGCCGGCAGCGGATCGCCTCTGGCGGCATGCTCGCGGCGGATCGAGGGCGGCACGGTCCAGGGCGGCGCGGCCCGTTTATTTGCCACCTGAGTGCGGCCCAGCGGGGTCGACCAACCCTCGCGGCCGATACCGATGGGGTGGGTGATGACGGTTCGCGGCGCGCCCTTGGGCGCCGGCGGATAGTAAAACAGCCGGCGCGCGGCCAGGTTGATGACGACGCCCGCGCGCGGCGCGTCGGGCAGTACATGGGCGCTGGGGAGCAACACGCGCTCGCCTGCATCTGGTGTCCAGGGATCGACCCCGGGGTTGGCGCTGACGATTTCGTCATAGCCCAGATCGTAGGCGCGGGCGATATCGAGCAGCGTCTCCTCGCCCCGTACCCGGGTATAGCGCAAGCGGCCGATGACCTCGGTCCCGGCGTCGATCTGAAACCTGTTGAGCACGAAGGGTTCCGCCGGTGGCGGCGCGGGCGCAGGCTCCTCGGGAATGCTGCTCTCGATCCAGCCGGCGCAACCGGACAGCTCCAGCATCAGCAGCGCAAGCCACACCAATCTCGCCAAGGGGCGGGCATGTGTACCGGGAAAGGTCGATTGCGGAGTCATGGTGGGCCTATTCTAGCCGCTTGGGCGAGGTTCGGGGCAGCGGCGGCAGGTTCACCAGACGCTCGCGGCCATATCTCGCGACATAGCCTTTCTGAAATACAGACAAATCACTCCGCTCAGTATCGCGGCAACAAAGCACCAAACGGATATGAACCACAATGTATAAACCGCATAAGCGGAAAGGCAATTCGCTCTTGCGGGTCACTTTGTGCAGAGTGGCGGTACCCACAGCGAGCAGGGACGTTCCGACCAGGAAACTTGCCGAGGCAGAGAACCACATGGCGTTCGCCCGGGCTGGAAGACGCCGACCTGGGTCGGATATGGTATCGGCACAAGCCCAGCATAAGCAGGCAACATCCTGCTTGCCGGCCGCGCCCCGAAACAGGCGCCCGGACGCACACCGACGTGCTCATCCAGAGCGGTCCTGGTCAATGCTGGCTCACCAACTACAGGCGCACCCGGTTCAGCCGCAGCGCGTTGGTCACCACCGACACCGACGACAGGCTCATCGCCGCCGCGGCGATGATGGGCGAGAGCAACAGCCCAAACACCGGATACAGCACGCCGGCCGCCACCGGCACACCGAGCGTGTTGTAAACGAAGGCAAAAAACAGATTCTGGCGGATGTTGGCCATGGTCGCGCGACTCAGCCGCCGCGCCCGCGCGATGCCGTTGAGATCGCCCTTCACCAAAGTTACCCCCGCGCTTTCCATGGCGACGTCGGTGCCGGTGCCCATGGCGATGCCGACCTCGGCCTGGGCCAGCGCGGGGGCGTCGTTGATGCCGTCGCCGGCCATCGCCACCTTGCGGCCCTGGGCCTGGAGTTCGCGGATTTTTGCCGCTTTCTGATCCGGCAACACGCCGGCGATCACTTCGTCGATGCCAAGCCTGGCCGCCACCGCCCGCGCGGTGGTTGCGCTGTCGCCGGTCAGCATGACGATGCGCAGTCCCTCCGCATGCAGTGCGGCGATCGCCTCCGGCGTCGAGTCCTTGATGGGGTCGGCGACGCCGACCAGCCCAGCGAGCGCGCCGTCCACCACCACGAACATCACCGTTTGGCCTTCCGCGCGCAGCGCTTCGGCGCGCTCGCCAAGCGTCCCGGGCGCCACGCCCAGATCCGTCAGCAGCGCGGCATTGCCAAGCGCGACCGCGCGGCCCTTGACCTGCCCGCGCACGCCCTTGCCGGTCACCGATTCGAACTGCTCTGCTTCGGTCACGGTCGCGCCGCGCGCCCCGGCGCCGCGCACGATGGCGGCGGCCAGCGGGTGTTCGCTGCCGCGCTCCAGGCTGGCGGCGAGTGCCAGCAGCTCGTGGTCCGCGAACCCGGGAGCGGGCTCGACGGTCACCAGCTCGGGGCGGCCGAGCGTGAGGGTGCCGGTCTTGTCCACCACCAGGGTGTCGATGTCGCGCAGTACCTCGATGGCCTCGGCATTGCGAAACAGCACGCCGAAGCTGGCGCCGCGCCCCATCGCCACCATGATCGAAATCGGCGTGGCCAGTCCCAGTGCGCAGGGGCAGGCGATGATCAGCACCGCTACCGCGTTGACCAGCGCATAGGCGAGCGCGGGTGCCGGGCCAAACAGCGCCCACACCCCGAACGTGACAATCGCTACCACCACCACAACCGGCACGAACCAGCCGGCCACGGTATCGGCCAGTTTCTGGATCGGTGCGCGGCTGCGCTGAGCGTCGGCGACCATATGCACGATCTGGGACAGCAGGGTGTCCGCACCGACCCGTTCAGCATTGATAACCAAGCCGCCGGTGCCGTTCACGGTCGCGCCGATCACCTTGTCGCCAGCGGTCTTCTCCACCGGCATGGGTTCGCCGGTGAGCATGGATTCGTCCACCGCGCTGCGACCTTCCAGCACCAGTCCATCGACCGGCACCTTCTCGCCGGGCCGCACGCGCAGACGGTCGCCGACCTGCACCTGATCGAGCGGTACATCCTGTTCGCTGCCATCCGCTTCAAGACGCCGCGCAGTCTTGGGTGCGAGCCCCAGCAGCGCCTTGATCGCGGCGCCGGTGCGGCTGCGCGCGCGCAGCTCCAGCACCTGACCCAGGATCACCAGCGCGGTGATCGCGGCGGCGGCTTCGAAGTACACTTCGGGCAAACCGCCGTGACCGCGAAAAGCCGGTGGAAACAGACCCGGCGCGAGCGCCGCAACCAGGCTGTAGACATAGGCGACGCCGACACCGAGCCCGATCAGGGTGAACATATTGAGGTTGCGTGTGACCAGCGAGCGCCAGGCGCGGGTGAAGAAAAACGACCCCGCCCACAAGACCACCGGGGTGGTGAGCACGAGTTCGAACCACACCCAGGCGCGCGGCGGGGCGAGTCCGGCCAAGGCATCGCCGACGCCCGGCAGCATCTTGCCCATGGCACTCGCCACCACCAGGGCGGCCAGTGGCACGCTCACCCACAGGCGGCGAGTCATGTCCTTGAGCTCCGTATCGTCGGCTTCGCCACCAGCCGGCAGCAAGGGCTCAAGTCCCATGCCGCAGATCGGGCAGTCGCCCGGATGATCCTGGCGCACCTCGGGGTGCATGGGGCAGGTGTAGATGGTGCCGGCCGGAGCCGAATTCGCCGGCGCGGCCGGGGTCGCATGGGCGTGACTATGGCAGGCGGCGCCGTGTGCCGGCATGGTGTGCGCTTGTGTCTGTGGCGCGATAAACGCCGCCGGGTCGGCCGCAAAACGGTCGCGGCAGCGGGCGGAGCAGAAGTAATAAGCGCTGCCGGCATGGTCGGCGCGCGCCGCGCTGTGCTGATCGACCTGCATCCCGCATACCGGATCTGTTGCCATCATGCACTGCCTCGTCTCGGCGGCTGCCGGCAATGATGAACCCGGAACAGATCCGGTGCCCGACCTTGGAGGAGCGTGGGCCGGATAGCCATGGTCAATTTGCGCACGACGTTCCCGACGAAGTCACCTCTCGGGTGAAATCCATCAACCAGCTGATTGGCGGCCTGCGCTAGCAGCTTGTTGAAAAGCGTCGTGAGGTGGCCAGCTGCGAGGCGCACGGCGCGCAGCGACCGAGACATATCCAGTCGACAGGCGAGGGAGCGAGCACCGCGCAACGAATCAGATGGCTGCCGCAGCAGTTTTTCAACAAGCTGCCAGAGGGCGAATCCGGGCAGGCACCCCCGCCAACGCCTCACATTTGGCCGGGAGGCACAGCGACGGCAACGCCGCCGTGCTTGTTTGCTCGGGCATCGCTACCGGGCGGGATGGTGTGCCGAGCGGTCTTTCCGCCGGTCTGATCGCCCATTCATTCCTTCGCGCCGCCACCCATCATGCCCATACCGCCGCCCATCATGCGCATGCCACCCATCATCTCCTTGCACTCGTGCATTTTTTCGCGCATTTTTTCGCGGTCGCTGGCGTCGATGACGCCGTCCTTGTTGACATCCATGCGGGCAAAGCGGACTTCCGAGCGTTTCAGGAACTCCTCTTTGGTGACCTTGGCATCACCGTCGCCCATCATGCCCATGCCCATGCCCATCCCTTTGCCCATGCCTTGCTCCGCCAGGGCGGCGCCGGACAGTATCAGGGAACCCATCGCTACCAGTACCAGACGTCGTGCTTTCATCTCACCACTCCCCGCGGGACCCTTGGCCCCGTCGTTGTCGCGAAGCAGAATCCGGCACCTGCCCCAACCCACCTGCGCCGACGCCGGATGGCACGGATTTCCTGTCGATCCAATCTTTCTACACCCTGCGGGAGCAGGCTGCACGCGGAACCTGCTTCTCTGTGTACGCGAACGCCGGTGCGACTGGGCTGACCCAGGTCAAGTCATCCAGGATCCTTGCCGGTCAGGTACGGAAACAGATGGCCGCCGCGCCGATCCCGGCTCAGCGCACCCCCCGCGCCAACATCCTGGCGACGATCTTTCGATGGGCTTCCAGTACGCCGGCGAACGGCTCCGCGGCAAACTGGCGGGTGAGATAACGGGCGAGCCGGGGCCAGCACGCGGGATCGGGGGATTCGTCGCCGAAGGAAGCGTTCATGAACTGGGATACTACCGCGATATCGGCGAGTGTCAGGCGGTCACCGATCAGATAAGTCTGGTCGCCGATCTGCTCGTCCAGATAGTGATACAGGGGCGGCGCTTTCTCCTCCAGCGTGGCCGCGACCGCGGCTTCGTCATAGGTCGCTCCCATGGATTTCCGCACCACGCGATTGAGAAACGCCGTGGCGGTGATCACCGGCGCGAGCTCGTAGTCGGCGAATTTCTCGAGCCAGCTCGTACGCGCCTTGAGCCAGGGGTCGGCGGGAATCAGCGGTGGCTCCGGATACAGATCCTCGAGAAAGCGGCAAATCACGGCGGAGTCGGCCAGATACTGACCATCCACACCCAGTGCTGGGATGCGTTTGAGCGGATTGATCTGTTCATAGCCTTCGGGCAGCGCGAACGGGGACACCGGGTTGCGCTCGCAATGGATGCCTTTGATGGTCAGCACCAACTCGACCTTGCGCACAAAGGGTGACAGCGGAGCGCCGAACAGGGTCATGGTCATGGGATGAACTCGGGTTACGAATGAAACGGTGGCCCGATGCTAGCAACGGGTTCTGCGGAGCACAATCGCGCTGCTGACATCGCGCCGCTGACAGTGGCAGTTTTGGCCGGTGCGGTTATCATCCCGTGGCGTACGCGCATTGCGGGAGAAGCGACATGGGAAACCTACTGGGAATCGCCTATCGCGACGGGTCACGCCAACCGATGCGTGAAATCGCCGCCACCAAAATCAGCCTGAGCGCCGGGGTAGCCAGCGATTTTCGCGGCAGGAAACACGGGCGGCGCCAGGTGACCGTGCTGTGCGCCGAAAAATGGCGCGCCGCCTGCGACGAGTTGGGCACGGAATTGCCCTGGACCACAAGGCGCGCCAACCTGCTGGTGAACGGTCTGTCGATCGGCCCGGAATGTGTCGGGCGCACCCTGCGTGTGGGCACGGCGCTGTTGCGCATCACCATCGAAACCGACCCCTGCTCGCGCATGGACGAACAATACCGGGGGCTCAAACGCGCCTTGACGCCGGATTGGCGCGGCGGCGCCTGCTGCGAGGTGGTGCAGGACGGCGACATAGCGATCGGCGACGCGGTTCAGTTCGTCAACTGACCCAGGGACGTCACTTATATCAGCGCCGCCCCTCATGTCCGGCGGTGCCCACCTTCCCCTCCGCGGTCGGTGGACTCCCTCCGGGGAAAACCCGCCCTCGTAAAATATAATGTGACCGTTGCGCTACGGGCGCAGGTGTTTTGCTGACCTGCGTTCCCGCCATTCCCGCCCTTTGCCTCGCAGCGACCGGAGTAACCCAATGCCCACCACCGAAACTGTTCCGCCACCCGTCCGGCGGCGGCTCCTCCGGCGCATGGTGCTGTTGGTGGTGATCCCCGCGCTGGCGCTGGTAACCGGGATGGCGATTTACCTCCATGGCGGCCGCTATGTCGAAACCGAAAATGCCTATCTCAAGGCCACCAAGACGCCATTGAGCAGTGAGGTGTCCGCGCCCATCGCCGTCGTGCTGGTGCGCGAAAACGCAACGGTCAAGGCCGGGCAGGTGCTGTTGCGCCTGGACGATGCCACTTTCCGGGTGGCGGTTGCGCGCGCGCAGGCGCGACTCGATGCGGTCGCCACCGAGCTTGCTGCGCTGCAGGCGAGTTACCGGGAAATCCAGGCGCGGATCGTACTCGCCCGCACCGACTACGACTATGCGCTGCGCGAGCGCCAGCGCCAGCGCGATCTGGCGCAAAAGCACTTCGTATCGGAGTCGAAGCTCGATGAAGTGCGCCACGCCGCCGATGCGGCTCGCCAGGGTATCGCCACTCTGGAGCAGGAACTGAGTCGGGTTGCCGCATCCCTGGCCGGAGACCCCCGCCGGCCGGTCACCCAGCACCCCGGTTATCTGGCGGCCCGAGCCGAATTGCAGCGCGCCCAGATAGATCTGGCGCACACGGTCATTCAGGCGCCGATGGCTGGCCCTGGTGACCAAGGTCCCGGAGCCGGGTGAATATCTCACGGCGGGCGCCATCGCCCTCGTACTGGTGGCGGAAAGCAATCTCTGGGTGGAGGCCAATTTCAACGAAGGCGACCTCACCTATGTGCGTGCAGGACAGCCGGCGAAAGTGCGGATCGACACTTTTCCCGGTGTCGAATGGGCCGGCGAAGTGGAAAGCCTGAGTCCTGCCAGCGGTGCCGAATTTGCCATCCTACCGCCCCAAAACGCCACCGGGAATTGGGTGAAGATCGTGCAACGGGTGCCGGTACGCATCCGCCTCACCGAGGTTCGCGAGCATCTCCCGTTGCGAGCGGGACTGAGCGCCTGGGTGGAGATCGATACCGGGCACAAGCGCGAGCTACCCCGGAAGCGCCGATGACGGCACGGCGGCGGGTGTCGGAAGCGCCATGACTGCGGCGATAGCGACGCCGGCGGAGCCGGTGCGGAGCCGGCGCTGGATAACCCTGTCAGTGATGCTGGCGACCATCATGCAGGGCGTCGATACCACCATCGCCAATGTCGCCCTGCCCCACATGCAGGGCAGCCTGTCGGCCACCCAGGACCAGATCTCCTGGGTGCTGACCTCCTATATCGTCGCCGCCGCGATCTTCATGCCGCTCACCGGCTTCGTTACCGCCCGCTTCGGTCGCAAGCGGATCTTCATAATCGGCGTGATCGGCTTTACGGTCGCCTCCATGCTGTGCGGCGCGGCGCAGAGCCTGGACCAGATCGTCGTGTTCCGGCTGCTGCAAGGCATCTTCGGCGCCAGTCTGGTGCCGCTTTCGCAGGCGGTGCTGCTGGACACTTACCCGATCGAGAAACACGGCTCGGCCATGGCGCTCTGGGGAGTGGGGGTGATGGTGGGGCCGATCCTCGGGCCGAGCCTCGGCGGCTATCTCACCGAATACTACAATTGGCGCTGGGTGTTCTATATCAACCTGCCGGTGGGCCTGCTGGCCTGGGTTGGTCTGGCCTTGTTCGCGCAGGAAACCGCCATCGACCGCAAGCGCCGCTTCGATGGCCTGGGTTTCGGCCTGCTCGCGATCGGCATCGGCGCGCTGCAGATGCTGCTCGACCGGGGCGAAATTCTCGGGTGGCTCCAGAGCGGGGAAATCCTGATCGAGGTGATCCTGGCCACCGCCTGCCTGTATCTGTTTGTCGCCCACATGTTCACCCACGACCATCCCTTCTTCGAGGCGAGTCTGTTCCGCGATCGCAACTTTGTGGTAGGACTTGCCTTCATTTTCAACTTCGGTGGTCTTCTCTACGCAACCCTGGCGCTGCTGCCACCGTTTCTCCACAACCTGCTCGGCTATCCCATCGTGGATGTGGGCCTCATCCTGGCTCCGCGCGGTATCGGCACCATGGTGGCGATGACGCTGGTGGGGCGGCTGAGCGGACGTATCGACATCCGGTATTTCATTGGCGCCGGTCTGGCGCTCACCACCGCGGCGCTTTGGGAGATGAGCCACTTTACCCAGGACATCGGCATCCGTGATGTCATCCGCACCGGGGTGGTCCAGGGGGTCGGACTTGGCTTTGCGTTCGTGCCGCTGTCCACCATTTCCTTTTCGACCCTGGCCGCCCGCTATCGCAACGAGGCGGCCGGGGTTTACAGTCTGTTGCGCAATCTGGGCGGCAGTATCGGCATTTCGGTAGTGGTGAGCCGGTTGAGCGAGAACATTCAGGCCAACCACGCCGCCTTTGCCAATTACATTCAGCCGTTCAATCTGGGCCTGCGCGCGGCGATCGAACAGGGACCGCTGTCCCTCGCCACGCCCGGCGGGTTGGCCCTGCTCGACGCCATGGTCACCCGCGAGGCCGCGTTGCTGTCCTACTTGCAGGATTTCCGCTTCATGATGTGGATGTCGCTGTTGTCCTTTCCTTTCCTATTCCTGCTGCGCACCCCCCGGCATCTGGGCGGTCGCTGAGCCCTGACTTCCGCCCGCCCATGAGGAACCCCCGTTGATCCATTTCGCCAGACTGCCGAGCCCGGTAGGCGAGCTGACCATCGGCGCCGACGCCACCGGGATTACCGCCATTGCCTTTCCCGGCGAAATGCCCACCGCCCAGGGCGCGGGCAACCCGAGTCCGCTGATCCGCGAAGCCGTGAGCCAGTTGCGCGCCTATTTCGCCGGTCGGCTCGTGCGCTTCGAACTACCGCTGAATCCGGCTGGCACGGCATTCCAGAAGTCGGTATGGCAGGCGCTGCTCGCCGTGCCCCATGGCGCGACCGCGAGCTACGGCGAGATTGCCGCCGCCGTCGGCAACCCCAGGGCCGCGCGGGCCGTCGGCCTCGCGAACGGCCGCAACCCCATTGCCATCGTGGTGCCCTGTCATCGCATCATCGGCCGCGACGGCTCCCTGACCGGCTACGGCGGCGGACTCGATCGCAAGCGCTGGCTGCTCGCTCACGAGCTGCGCCAGCGACCGCCGGGTTGACCCACCGATCCCGCCGCCCTGCCGGGCCCGAGCGCGCCGGGGACAGGCCGCGGCCGCAAAACGCGCCCACAAAAAAGGGGCCTCACGGCCCCTTCGCACCCTGATCTGCGGTCACTCGGTGGCAGCCGGCTCCGCGGACT
Organism: Gammaproteobacteria bacterium; assembly: GCA_016708925.1. Lineage (GTDB taxonomy): Bacteria > Pseudomonadota > Gammaproteobacteria > Pseudomonadales > Porticoccaceae > JAGPUQ01. The sequence goes on from JADJET010000003.1 coordinate 206,242, forward strand.
CATCAGCAGCGCCTTTCTTGATCACTTTGATCAACTCCACATCAAACAGCAGCACCTGGTTGGGGCCGATGGCGCTGCCCGAACCACCCGGGCCGTAGGCCAGATCGGGCGGAATCGCCAACGCCCATTTGTCGCCTTCTTTCATCAGTTGCAGCGCCTCAACCCAGCCCGGGATGACCTGGCTGACACCAAAGGTCTCGGTCTTGTTGCGCGCGTAGGAACTGTCGAACTCGGTGCCGTCGAGCAGGGTGCCCTTGTAATGCACTTCCACAGTATCGTCCGCGGCCGGCGTAGCGCCGGTGCCCGCCGTAATGACCCGGTACTGCATGCCGCTCGCCGTTGCCTTGACGCCTTCCTTCTTGGCGTTTTCCGCGAGGTATTGCTGGCCATCCTTGAGATTTTTCTCAGCCGCCAGCTTGTGTGCCTCTTCCTTTTGCGCCTGCTGCTTTTCCTGATAGCTTTTCACGATGGCCATGGCTTCTTCATCGCTCAGCTTGGGCTTTTTGCCCGCCATGATGTCTTCAACACCGCCAATGAACGCGGATGTGTCCAGCTTGAAGTCATCGGCTTTCATCTGAGAGCCCACGTTGACGCCCATGATGTAGCTGATTTTCTGCTCGTCGGTCGCGAGCGCGCTGGCGTCCTGCTTCTCCGCCGGCTTGGGGCCACAGGCTGCCAGCAGGATGCCGGCGGCAACGGCCAGCGAGGTCAGGGATCGATTCATATCCGGTTTCCTTTGTGGAGGTAAAAGGTGGCTCATGGTAACCCAATCCGGGGTGAGGCCCCAGCCGGGGAGACATTGGCAATCTACCGGGGACCGGGTTAGGCTGCAACGCGTTGATTTAACGGGGGTTGCAAGACGCCGGCGATGCGCACGCGGCGGCAGCGATATTCCGCGATTTGCTGGCACGCGATCCGCAGCATCTTGTTGCCCGCAACAACCTCGCCCAGTTATTCGGTGAGCGTGGATGTCGCACAGCGTCGCTGGAACTCCTCGATGCCGCCGACCCGCACGCGCGATGCGCCGCCGGCGTAAGGATTTACAAGAAATGGCCTCCTGATAAGCGACGGATCTTGATGCAGGTACGGCCGCAACCTGTGCGGTGATTTGGACGGGGTGCAATTCGGCGAGGTCGATGGGCAACATTGATCCTCCCCGGGAGACGGGCTACGCTGCAATGCGCTGACTGCACAGGATTTTCCGGCCGCAGATACTTTCGTTATCGCGCCGGAGAGCGAGTGGCCCTGGGGATCTGCGGGGTATGCGGGGTATGCGGGGTATGCGGGGTATGCGGAAATGTTCCGGAATCCCGCAGTGGTTGGCTTGTATCAGGGTGCATTGAAGAGCGGCGACGGAGTGTGCAAGTGATTGCTCAAAATGGGATTTTGGCAGAGAGACTACTCGACCCGGAAGATCTGAGCCCGGCGCGGTTCGTGCGGGATATGCGGAAATCTTCCGTGTTTAAACACGGAAGATTTCCAGATACTCAATGTTATGAATCATGAGCCGCGGACGCCCTGTACCTCACTTTGAACACGTTGATCTTTCCAACGTCCAGTCGTGTTTTTTCGACGACCGGAGCCACCGTGCCTACCTCAAGATTCCTTTTGCTGGTGCCAGAGGATCAGAAACACTGTGCGTCATTGGACAGAACCCAAGTGCCGCAGATGAGCGCGAAGCTGACAAAACCATTCACTACTTGGAGAAGCTCATCTATTTGAAGTATTCTCAATACCGTCAGCTGATTGTTCTGAATCTTTATTCCCAAGTCGATACAACGAAAACCGAACAAGCCCAACCTCTTCATCCAAAATGCGAAGAAATTTTTAACCACACACTCGGCGAAGAAGCCAATTTCCTGGTCGTCTTCGGAAAGCTAAAAAATAAAGGGCAGTACCGCTTTCTCGATAGAGCGCGGCAGATCGAACCTCTATTACGGTCTAAGTGCGTGTTCAAGCTTGACCTTGGTACGCAATACGCACCACATCCGGGAAATCCAAAAATTGTCTACAACAATTTGAATGTCGGCTTTTCCTCTTACTCCTTCGCCGACATAGCTGCATCCAATGCATAACATGGCGCTCAACCTCGCTCCCTTCGGTCGCTGGACGCTGCGCGATAAAGCCGCGCAGCGCCGGTTAGCTCTACGTTGGGCGTAACAGCTTTGAACGCCTCCGAAACTTCAAGATTCGCAGGAACCCTAATCGACGGCGCCCGCATGTACGCCGCATCAGCAGATGCGGTCAATGATAAATACCCTAATGCTCTCCATGTGCTGAGTCATTTACTGGGCATGAGCGTGGAGTTAGCCCTAAAAGCCTACTTGGTTCACAAACACGTCGAAAAAAAGGCCTCTTTTGAATTTTGAGTGGGTAATGGGGCGTTACGGGGTGGCCCGGGGCTGTGGGTCAAGGGCGGGCGAAGCCCGGCGGAGCGGACCCTTGAGGCGCAGCCCCGTGAGATACGCTGTCCCATGGCTGGATGCAGCGGGGTTGTGCATCCAGCCATGGAGACATGGGCGGCGAGAGGGCCGCCGCGCTGGAGAGGGTAGGATGCTCGTCCCTGAGAAACCTGGGTGACCGCAACATGACCGCCAAGCTGTTCGAAGCCGCCCTGGGCATTACGTCCCCCTGGTACATCAAAGGCGTCGATTTCGACGCTGCCCAGAAGTCGTTGACCATCGCGGTCGATTTCGTCGCCGGCAGCCGCTTTGCCGTGCCCGGCATCGAGGGCACCCACCCGGCCCACGACACCGTGACCAAGCGCTATCGGCATCTGAACTTCTTCCAACACGAGTGCCATCTGGAAGTCCGCGTGCCGCGAGTGCGGCTGCCCGACGGCGGCATTCGCCAGTCGAACCCGACTGGTCCGGCCGGCTGGCCGGCTTCACGCTGCTCTTCGAGGCGCTGATCATGACCCTGTGCCGGGAAATGACCTTCGCGGCCGTGGCCCGGCTGGTGAATCTCTCCTGGCATCAGGTGGTGGCCATCTGCAAGCGCTACGTCGATCTGGGCGTGGCGCAGGCCGACTTCTCCGCCGTCAAGCGTCTGGCAGCGGATGAGACCTCGAAGGCCCGCGGCCATGACTACATCACCCTGGTCGCCGATGCTGACGAGCGCCGGGTGCTGTTCGTCACCGAGGGCCGGGGGGCTGAGACGATCAAGGCCTTTGCCGCCGACTTTACCGCCCACGGCGGCGATCCTGAGGCCGTGGCGTCCATTTCCATCGACATGTCGCCCGCCTTCATCAAGGGCGTGACCAAGCATCTGCCCAATGCCCAGATCACCTTCGACAAGTTCCACGTCATCGCCCACGCCAGTACCGCCGTCGACAAGACTCGGCGCATCGAACAGCGGACTGATCCGAGCCTCAAGGGGTTGCGCTGGAAGCTTCTGAAGGACCGGGCGAGCTCCGCCGGCGGCCCGCGCCGACCTCGATGCGCTGATCGCCCGGTGACGACCAAGCGCACCGCCCGGGCTTGGCTTTACAAGGAGCAGTTGCGCGAGATCCTCGAGCGCAAGCAGATCAATGTCAGCGCGCCATGCTCCGGCAATGGGCGACCAATGTGATGCGCTCCAAGGTCGAGCCGATGAAGGAGGTCGCCAGGATGGTCCGCAGTCACATCGAGGGCATCGTCGCCTGGACCCAGACCCGCCAGACCAACGGCTTCCTTGAAGCCATTAACGGCCTCTTCCAGGCCGCAAAGCGCAAGGCTCGCGGCTATGGCAATTTCTCCACCATCCGCACAGTGGTCTTCCTGCTTGCCGGCAAGCTCGACTTCAGCAAGATCAACCCGCATGCCGCTTAACCCACTCGAAATTCAAAAGACCCAAAAAAGGAACTCCGCCGACTAGGTCATGACCTAGCGGCTTTGTACGACAAGGCGACGGAACTTGGCATTACTGATACAGGTAGTCGGCACTTTCGCCTGTCCGTTCTTGGTGCCAATTATAAAGCTCGCATATTTGCCTATCCGGAGGCAGGTAGCCTGACGGTCATCCAGCCACGGAGCCTGCGCGAGATTAGCCGGGAAATACTGTGCGAAGTGTTTGAGGCAGTAAAAGGGCGCGAGCTATCGCTGCAGCTACAGGGCGAGCCGGGTCTAGCTATTCTGTCCACGTATCCAGAAACCTTGGCTCCATCTGCATGGGCGGTGAGTTAGTCGCCCAACAAATCGTCCAAGCGGACGGCGCTACCGCGCCGCCGCTTAACTCGTCGTGTGTGCCGGGCATGGCCCGTGACGTGTGGGGTGAGAGTCCCCATTCCAGGTAATCGCAGAGCCGAAGGAGAGGCAAACCGCAAGGGCGTCATCGCGAGGTGGCGTCTGAAAGAGGCGGAAGCCGAAGCGGTGTGACGATGAACAAGAACTCGATATGAGGCGTGATGCATCCGGGACGAGCGGGCACGTGACCGCGAAGTCCTCCATCTGCAACGGGATGCATTTTGTAAATCGAGCGTTCATGCCGCGAACGTCATGGGTCTTACCCCGGGAGATCTGTACGGTGCTCAAGGACGAGCTGAGCTTTTCGAGAGGAAGGTGATCGCCGTGCAGAAGTCAGCAAAGGACATAGTAGGCGCGACTGTCGGCGCCGAAGGTCCGCACGAAGGAGGATGAAGGGCGGTGGCGCGGCGCAATGAGATGGCATCCGAACAGGCGGCTGAAACCGTTTCCGGTACTACACCGGAAGATGAACTCATGGCGGGTACGCCATCGAATCCGGCATCCGAGCGTGTGACATCGTTGTTCGAGCACGTGCTGAAGAAGGAAAACCTTCGGCAGGCGCTCCGGCAGGTCCGACGTAATCGTGGTGCACCGGGCATCGACGGCATGAGTGTCGATGAACTCCCCGGGTATCTGAAAGACCACTGGCTCGGCATCAAGGACGCATTGCAGAACGAACGCTACCGGCCGCAGCCGGTGAAGCGCGTCGAGATTCCCAAGCCGGACGGACGCAAGCGCAAGCTCGGCATTCCGACGGTGCTCGACCGGTTCATCCAGCAGGCCATCAACCAAGTACTGCAGTGCGTATTCGATCCGACGTTTCACCCGCACAGCTACGGCTTCCGACCGAAGCGCTCTGCGCATCAGGCGGTGCGTCACGCCCAGGAGCAAGTGAAAGCGGGTTGGAGCTGGGTGGTGGACCTTGACCTTGAAGCCTTCTTCGATCGCGTGAATCACGATCGCCTGATGCACCGCCTTAAGCAGAGGATCGACGACCCGGCGCTGCTGCGCCTGATCGGACGCTTCCTGCGCGCCGGCGTGCAGATTGGCGAGACCGTGGAACCCACGCAAGAAGGTGTGCCGCAGGGCGGCCCGCTATCCCCGCTGCTGGCCAACGTGGTGCTGGACGAACTCGACCAAGAGCTGACCCGGCGCGGCCATCGCTTCGCCCGCTACGCCGACGACTGCAACGTCTTTGTGAGAAGCAAATCGGCGGGAACGCGAGTGATGCAAAGCCTCCGGCGCTACCTCGAACGCACGCTCCGGCTTGGCGTGAACGAGGCCAAGAGCGCTGTGGACCGACCCTGGAAGCGCACGTTTCTGGGATTTACGCTGAGCCGCAAGGACAAGACGCTCAAGGTGGCCGACAAGGCCATCGACGCACTGAAGGACAAAGTCCGGGCGATCAGCGTGCGCACACGAGGCCATCGACTCACACAGATCATCGAAGAGCTACGAGAACTCCTGCTTGGATGGAAAGCGTACTTCGGCATCACCGAGGTGCAGAGCCCTCTGCGAGATTTGGACCGATGGGTGCGAAGACGATTGCGATGCTACCTGTGGAAGCAGTGGGATCGATCCGGCTACCGGCAACTGAGAAAGCGGGGAGTCTCGCGCGAACTGGCCTGGAACACGGCCAAGTCCGCTCACGGACCCTGGCGCCTGTCGAGGAGCCCGGCGCTGGCGATTGCGCTGCCAAACCGCTACTTTACGGGCCTGGGTTTGCCGACACTGGAAACACGATGAACCTCGTTTCAACACTTCGAACCGCCGTATGCGTGACCCGCATGTACGGTGGTGTGGGAGGGGTCGGGCCGTAAGGCCCGCCCCTATCCCGATTAGGGCGCACTGCAAGTGCGTCGCAACATTCACAAGGAGCTTTGATGTCTGGATCTCCGGGGTCTGTTCTGGATCTCCGGGGTCTGCATGGATCTCCGGGGTCTGCATGGATCTCCGGGGTCTGCATGGATCTCCGGGGTCTGTTCTTGGATCTCCGGGGTCTGTTCTCGCATTGTTGCATGCATAAGCATGCCCACAGAAGAGGGCATGCAGAAGACCCTGATATTCCTGGGTTCCTGCCCCCGCCTTCGCGGGGGCAGGGCTGGGCGGGAACGACGATTACGTGGTTATTCAGCGCATCTTAGCCACCTGCCAGATGCGCGATGCGCCGCCGGCGCAAGGATTTGGCGCCCTGGTAAGCGACGGATCTTGATGCAGGCACGGCCGCACCCCGTACGGTGATTCGAGCGGGCTGCGATTGAACTTTGACTCGCAAAAGTTTATCCGGCTGATCAACGTTACGTCGAACCTGCTTTAACCGACAAGACGCCAAGCGGCCCGTGAATGAGCAGCGGGTTATCGCGTTCGAGCGCCACGCCCAACGCAGCGCAGTAGCCGTCCAGATTCGCCCGCACACAAGCTTCGCCGTCTCCGACAGCGCCCGAGCGCACTGGTCCGCAATCTTCCAGCCATCGCACCAGCAGCGCCTGTTCGTGGCGTTCGGCGGTCAGCTCCTCGGCCAGCAGGCGCTGTTTTTCGGCGGGTGCAATGCCGGCGGTGCGCCGCCGCGCGCGCAGGGGGCGCAGCACCCGGACTTGCCAGTCTTCAATCGCGGTCGCTGCCGCGTCCAACGCCTTCGCACCCAGCATCACGCCGCGCCGGCCGGTCCAGCAGCAGAACAACAGCAGGTTGACGTTGGCGCCGGCGTCATCCTGGCGTCGCAGACAGTATTCGGCGACGCCGGGCTGTGAATACAGCGCGAGGGAAAATTCCCAGAATTCGTCTGCCAACTCGCTGCCCATCGCCGGTCAATCGCTGCGGCGAAACAGCAGGTCCAGCACCCGATGGCCGAGGCGTTCGCCACGGCGCTCGAATTTGGTGGCGGGGCGAAACGCCGGGCGCTCGACATAGGGCGTGCCGAGATTCACCAAGCCGGTATCGGCGCTGAGCACTTCGAGCATGTGTTCCGCGTAAGGCTCCCAATCGGTGGCCAGATGCAGCACTCCTTCGGCGCCAGCTTGGCGCGCAGCCGGCGCACCAGGGAGGGCTGCACCAGGCGCCGCTTGTGGTGCTTTTTCTTGGGCCAGGGATCGGGAAAATAGATTTGAACGCGCGCCAGACTCCCGTCGGGAATACATTCGTCCAGCACGTCTTCGGCATCCGCGAGATAGATGCGCAGGTTCTTCAGCTCCCGCTGCGCCGCGCCGTGGGCCAGGCGCCCGGCGCCGGGCGGATGCACTTCGACGCCGACAAAATCGGTATCCGGGTCGGCTTCCGCCATGGCGAGCAGGGAGTCGCCCATGCCAAAGCCGATCTCCAGCACCACGGGGCCGTGCCGGCCAAATATCTCGGGCCAGTTCACCCGGCCATCCGCGAGCCGCAACCGGTAGGCCGGCCAGTCTTCGTCCAGGCCGCGACGCTGCGCATCCGTCATGCGTCCGGCGCGCACCACATAGCTGCGGATCGCCCGTTCCCGGCGCTCGGGAAGGATGCTGGAGGTTTCATCCCGGGTCACGGTCGCGCCTCCCGCCAGCACCGAACGGCATGGCAGGCCAACGCGCCCCAGCCCACGAGAAACAGCAGGCCGCCGAGCGGCGTGATGGCGCCAAGCCAGGTCCGCCCGGTGAGGGCCAGCAAATACAGGCTGCCGGAAAACAGCACGATGCCGGTTCCGAGGCACCAGCCCGCCAGGCGAAGGGTTCGCGCCTGCTGCGTGGCGGGCATCAGACCCAGCACCAGCAACGCGGAAGTGTGAAACATCTGGTAGTGAACGGCTGTCTGCCAGATCGACAGATCGGCCGGCGTCAGGGAATTCTTCAGGGCGTGGGCACCGAAGGCGCCGAACAGCACCGTCAAAAAGCCGCTGGCCGCCGCCGACAAAAATATTCCTGGATTCACGATGATTTCTCACGGACGTGGATCGAAAATAAACAGACGCGGATCGAAAATAAAAAAGCCGCGCTCGGCGCGGCTTTTTCGCCTTGGCGGCGCGACGACATCAGGTTTGGGGTTCGATCAGTCCGCGCACTTTTTTCATGGCGCTCTGCTCAAGCTGCCGAATCCGCTCGGCGGAAACAGCGTATTTGGCCGCGAGGTCGTGCAGCGTGACTTTTTCATCGCTCAGCCAGCGCTGCTGGATGATGTCGCGGCTGCGTGCGTCGAGCGTGGCTACCGCGGCATTGAGGCGGCCGTAATGAACATCTTCCCAGTCGGCCTGTTCGAGCTGCCGTGCCGGGTCGCCGCTGTGATCCTCAAGATACTGCGCGGGGACCAGATAGCCCGCGTCTTCGTCCTCGTCGACCGACAGGTCAAACGCCGCGTCGCGCGCGGACAGCCGCTGTTCCATCTCGCGTACCTGATTGATCTCGACACCGAGGTCCGCCGCCACCGCGGCTGCTTCTTCGTTGTTGAGCCAACCCAGACGTTTCTTGCTGCCGCGCAGATTGAAGAACAGCTTGCGCTGCGCCTTGGTGGTGGCGACCTTGACGATGCGCCAGTTGCGCAGGACGTATTCGTGAATCTCGGCCTTGATCCAGTGCACCGCAAAGGAGATCAGGCGCACACCCTTGCTGGGATCGAAACGCTTGACCGCCTTCATCAGGCCGACGTTGCCTTCCTGGACGATATCCGCCAGCGGCAGGCCGTAGCCGGAATAGGAGCGCGCGATGTGCACCACGAACCGCAGGTGGGACAGCACCAGATCGCGGGCGGCATCCAGATCGTTGTGGTGATACAGGCGCTCGGCCAGTTCGCGCTCCTGCTCCGCGGACAACACCGAAATCGCGCTCACGCTGTTCACATAAGCGGCGATATTGCCGCCCGGGATCAGCGGATTCACAACTTGCAGACTTCTACCCATGACTGCCTCGCGAATTCAGGGGGGAGGTATTCTAACATCGGGGGTTTGGATGACAATCGCCAATATAAGTTCAATGCCGTTTAATTTATCTTTATAAATCAAGGCTCTATTGCGCTCATCTGGCGGCCTGCGGCGAGCCGGGCGCCCATGGCCCCGAGTGCGCCGGCGGCGATCGCCAGCACCAGCAGCTCCACCACTCCCAGTCGCGCCAGGCTCCACTGGCTCTGGTACAGGGCGGCCAGCCGGTCCACGGGATAATGCAGCCACCAGCGGCCGGCAGCGACCATGACCCAGGACAGGATTCCGCCGCCCAGGCCGTACCAGAACCCCATATACAGGAACGGTCGCCGCGCGAAGGCATCGGTGCCGCCGACCAGTTTGACCACCAGAATTTCCTCCCGACAGTTTTCGATGGCCAGTCGGATCGTGTTGCCCACGATCAACAACACCCCCAGCGCGAGTACCGCCGCAAGCGCCAGGGCGGCTTGCCGGCCGATAGCGGCGATGGCATTCACCCGCGCGACCCATTGGGTATCGATCTGGACCTCGTCCACCGGCGGCAGCTTCGCGAATTCGTCCGCCAGCGCGGTCAGCGCGGCAGCGCTGGGCTGATCCCGTGCCGTCACCACTGCCACGGGCGGCAGGGGATTGCGGTCCAGCAGATCCAGGGCGTCGCCGAAGCCCGAGCTCGCCTTGAATTCGGCGAGCCCCTGTTCCGCGGAAATGAACTGCACTGCGCTGACACCCGCATGTTCCCGCAGTTGCGCGAGGAGTCCGTCAATCGCCTTCGGGGCCGCATCCTGGTGCAGATACAGGGTGAGCCGGTTGCCCGCATCCAGCCCCCCGGCCAGCTGTTGCAGGCTCGCCACCACCAGATAGAGCGCGGTGGGCAGCGCCAGCGCAATCGCGATAACCAACAGCGTCATCAGGCTTTGCACCGGCGCGGCCGCGAGCCGGACCAGGCTCCGCGCCGCCGTCTCACGGTGATGGCGCGCACCAGCGGCAAACCGATCGCGCAGGCGCAGGCGGCGCGCGCTCGCTCCCGGCGGCGCTCGGGTCCCGCTCGCGGGCGCCGGGCGCGGGGCGCGCGGCGGCGTCCGGTCAGCCCGCGGCATCGGCGTCGCTCCCCGCGACCAGGCGGCCATTCCTGAGTTGCAACTGCCGCCGTCCCATCGCCTCGATGAGGCCGATATCGTGGGTCGCGATCAGCACGGTGACGCCGATATCGCTGAAATCGCTGAACAGTTTCATGATTTCCATGGACAGCTCGGGATCCAGGTTGCCGGTGGGCTCGTCGGCCAGCAGGATGCGCGGTGTGTGCACCACGGCGCGCGCGATACCCACCCGCTGCTGCTCGCCGCTCGACAACTCCAGCGGCTTGCTGTGTTCCCGAGCCAGCAATCCCACCTTGTCGAGCGCGGCACGCACCCGCCGCGCCACGTCGCTGGCACGGTAGCCGGACACCCGCAGCGGCAGGGCGACGTTGTCGTGAATGCTGCGATCGAGCAGCAGATGGTGGTTCTGAAACACCACCCCGATGTTGCGGCGGTAATGGGGAATCTGGCTCCGGTGCAGGCGCCCCAGGCCGCGGCCGTTGATCAGTATCTGGCCCTGGGTCGGGCGCTCCAGCAACATGATCAGGCGCAGCAGGGAGCTTTTGCCGGCGCCGGAATGGCCGGTGAGAAATGCGAGCTCACCGGCGCGCAGCGCGAAACTCACCTCGCTCAGGGCGTCGTGGCCGCCGGGATAGCGTTTGCAGACCTGATCGAACCGGATCATCTATCCGACGTTGTCCGAGGTGGCGAGCAACGCATCGACAAAAAGTTCGGCGTCGAACGGTTGCAGGTCGTCGATACCTTCGCCCAGACCCACGTAGCGAATGGGCACGCCGAATTCGCGGCACAGTGCAAAAATCACCCCACCCTTGGCGGTGCCATCCAGCTTGGTGAGCGCGATTCCGGTCACGGCGACGGCGGCGCTGAACTGGCGCATCTGGACCACCGCGTTCTGCCCGGTGCCGGCGTCCAGCACCAGCAGGGTTTCGTGGGGCGCGTCGGGGTCGAGTTTCGCCATCACCCGGCGCACCTTGGTCAACTCCGCCATGAGGTTGTCCTTGGTGTGCAGACGACCGGCAGTATCGGCGATCACCACATCCAGTTGCCGCGCCTGCGCCGACTGGATGGCGTCGAAAATAACGGAGGCGCTGTCGGCGCCCGTGCCCTGGGAGACCACCGGCACGCGATTGCGCTCGCCCCAGGCCTGCAACTGCTCCACCGCGGCCGCGCGGAAGGTATCGCCGGCCGCGAGCATCAGCGTGCGGCCCTCGGATTGCAGGCGGTGTGCCAGCTTGCCGATGGTGGTGGTCTTGCCGACGCCGTTGACGCCGACTACCAGCATCACAAAGGGCGTTTGACGGTCGATCACCAGGGGTTGCTGGCAGGGTTCGAGCAGCTCCAGCAGCAGCGCCCGCAGCTCGCCGCGCAGCGCCTGGGCATCGCCGAGGTTGCGCCGCTTGACCCGCGCGGTGAGTTCGGCGATCACGGCGCTGGCCGTTTCGACGCCCACGTCGGCCATCAGCAGGCTGGTTTCAAGTTCTTCGTAGAGCTCGGCATCGATGGCCTTGCGACCGAGCAGCAGATTGCCCAGCCCCGCGCCGGTGCGCGCCAGGGCGCGCCGGAACAGCCCGCGCCGCGCGGGTTCTTCGCCTTGTGCCGGCGCTGCGATGGGCGCGGGTTTTTCGACCACAACCGCTGGCGTCGCCAATCCGGAATCGGCCACTCCGTCGGCCAGACTTGCGACCCTCGCTTCGGGAGCAGGCTCGGGTGTCGGTTGCAGTGGGGCGGCGCTTTCCGCGCTGTCCTTGCGGCGGCGAAACAGCGCAAACAGACCGCCTCGTTCCGGCGATTTTGGCGCTGCGGTGTCGTCGCTTGTCATGAGTCTGGGCGGCTGGAATGGGGGCCGTGTATCCTACCATTCCCCACCGACACCGGAGTACGCGCGTGCCGTATTCGCGCGGCAATTCAGGTAATCCTTCCCGCCACGACACCGGGGTCGTGCGCATCATCGCCGGGCGCTGGCGTGGGCGGAAACTCGTGTTTCCGGCCCTGCCGGGACTGCGCCCGACGGGAGATCGCCTGCGCGAGACGCTGTTCAACTGGTTGCAGCCGATACTGCCGGGGGCCCGTTGCCTGGATCTGTTTGCCGGCTCCGGCGCATTGGGCCTGGAAGCCGCCTCGCGGGATGCGTCCCGAGTCCGTCTGATCGAATCCGATCCCGTGGCGGCAAAGGCACTGCGCAATGCCTGCGCGTTGCTGGAAGCCGACCAGGTAGAGGTGTTCCACGCCGATGCATTGGCCTGGCTGGCGCGACCTTCGCCGCCGGCCGGCACCTATGACATCATCTTTCTCGATCCACCTTTTTCCGGCGATTTACTCAACCGTGCGATCCCCGCGCTCGAAGCCTCCGGAGTGCTGGCCGCGCCGGCGTGGATTTATCTCGAAACCGCGCGCGGAGCGGCCATTACCGAACTACCCAGGAACTGGCATTTACACCGGGAAAAGTGCTCCGGAGACGTCTGTTGCCGGCTGTTTCGGCGCGATCCTGGCGCGATTGAGGGGGCTGGGTAAATTGTTTACCATGCGCCACCTCGCGCGGAGTCCGCCATGAAAATCGTCGTCTATCCCGGCACTTTCGACCCCATCACCAACGGCCATGTGGATCTGGTGGAGCGCGCCTGTCGAATGTTTGATCGGGTGGTGCTCGCCATCGCGAGCAGCGAGCGCAAGGGGCCGCTGTTTTCGTTGCAGGAGCGCATCGAGCTCGCCAATGCCGCGCTGTCGCACGTCAAGAATGTCGAGGTGCGCGGGTTCGACTATCTGCTGGTGAATTTCGTGCGCGACTGCGGTGCCTGCGCGGTGATTCGCGGGCTGCGTGCGGTATCGGATTTTGAATACGAATTCCAGCTCGCGAACATGAACCGCGCGCTGGCACCGGACGTGGAGAGCGTGTTCCTCACGCCCTCCGAACGACTCTCGTACATCTCGTCGTCGCTGGTGCGCGAAATCGCATCGCTGCGCGGCGACATCACGCCCTTCGTCCCCCCGGTAGTGGCAGCCGCCCTGAAAACGCGCTTCGTCTGACCCGAGCTCAGCGCTGACAACTGGCGCAATAGACGGTGGTGCGCTGACCGAGCCGCACCTCCTGGAGAAGACGCCCACACTTTTTGCAGGGTTCGCCGGCGCGACCGTAGACCTGCAACTGCTGCCGAAAATACCCGGGCTTGCCATCGCCACCGACGAAATCGCGCAGCGTGGTACCGCCTTGCCGGATCGCGGCGCCCAGCACCGCCCTGGCCATCGCCACGACCGATTCATAGCGCGACCGTGCGATGCGGCCCGCCGCGCGCAAGGGATGCACTCCACTCAGGAACAGGATTTCATTGGCGTAGATATTGCCGATGCCGACCACCACGTGGCTGTCCATCAGGAAGCTCTTTACCGGCACCCGGCGTCCGCGCGACCGGTGGTAGAGGTAGTCGGCATCGAAGCTTTCGCTCAGGGGTTCCGGCCCCAGATCGCGCAGCAGCGGATGCGCAAACGGATCGCCGGTCAACCACAGCACCGCGCCGAAACGGCGCGGGTCGGTAAAGCGCAACACACCGCCGTCGTCGAGCAGCAGATCGAGGTGATCGTGGAGACCCGCGGCCTGCCCGGGCGCGACCATGCGCAAGCTGCCGGACATGCCCAGATGCAGCAGCAGGTGACCGTCGTCGAGGGCAAGCAGCAGGTATTTCCCGCGCCGCTGGCCGCCATGGATGTATTGACCGGGCAGCAGGTCCGCCAACGCCGCGGGCACCGGCCAGCGCAGCGCCGGCTGGCGCACCCGCAAGGCCGCGACACGGCGCCCTTCCAGATGCGGCAGGATGCCGCGCAGGGTGGTTTCGACTTCCGGAAGCTCGGGCAGGGGGCACGCCTCCCATCGGCACTGTTGGCGAGGTTATCTCAAGGCAGGGTCAATGTTTCTCGATATCCTCGGCGCCCGGGCACAAAAAAACCCGGGGATACCGGGCTTTGTTTGCGACCCATGCCAGCGGGCGCTTACTTGATCTTGGCTTCCTTGTAGATCACATGCTGGCGCACGACCGGATCGTATTTCTTCATTTCGATCTTTTCGGGCTTGGTGCGCTTGTTCTTGCTCGTGGTGTAGTAGTGCCCGGTGCCCGCGCTGGACACCAGCTTGATCAGATCGCGATTCGATTTGGCCATGCTGCCTCCTAGACCTTGCTGCCGCTGGCACGGAGGTCCGCAAGCACCTGCTCGATACCCAGTCGGTCGATGATCCGCAGTCCTTTGGTGGATACGCGGAGCTTCACAAAGCGCCGTTGGGACTCGACCCAGAATCTGTGGGTATGCAGATTCGGTTCGAACCGACGTCGCGTTCTGTTCTTGGCGTGGGAAACGTTATTCCCCACCATCGGGCGCTTGCCCGTGACCTGACACACTCTTGACATAACCGCCTCTGAAATCGGCGCTGTAACGCCGCCCGCGCGAGAAGGCGCGCTTTATATCAAAGCAGGGGGGGCGAAAGCAAGCCGGAAATGCTCACAGCAGGCCCCGCTCGGCCAGTGAAACCACCTGCCCGGCGCCCACCACGAAGTGGTCGAGCAGACGCACATCGACCAGCGCCAGCGCTTCCCGCAGCCGGGCGGTGATGCGGCGGTCGTCGGCGCTCGGCTCCGCCACGCCGGAGGGGTGGTTGTGACCGACGATCACCGCCGCGGCATTGTGGAAGAGGGCGCGCCGCACCACCTCGCGCGGATGGACGCTGGCGCCGTCGATGGTGCCCTGAAACAGATCCTCGGTGGCGATCAGGCGATGCCGGGTGTCGAGAAACAGCGCCACGAAGATTTCGCGGGAATGCCCGCTCAAATGCGCCTGCAAATACTGCGCGGCGCCCTCGGGCGCGGTAAAGGCATCGCCGCGCTCCAGTTGTGCGCTGAAATAGCGGCGCGCCAGTTCGAGCACCGCCTGCAACTGCACATACTTGACGGGACCGAGTCCCTTGCCGGCGCAGAAGCCCCGTTGGTCCGCCGCGAGCAGCGCCGCCAGGCCGCCGAACTGGCCCAGGAGATCCCGCGCCAAGTCCACCGCGCTCTTGCCCGCGTGTCCGGTGCGCAAAAAAATGGCGAGCAGCTCGGCATCGGACAACGCCCGCGCTCCGCGCTCCAGAAGTTTTTCCCGTGGCCGTTCGCCCGCCGGCCAATGCCGAATCGCCATCCTGACCTCCATGTCCGGTAAAATCCCGGTTCGATGCTATCTTACGCATTCACCAGCTCGAAAGGGACGGCATGGGGACTCTCGCCAACAAACGCGTGGTGCTGGGCGTTACCGGCGGCATCGCGGCCTACAAGAGCGCCGACCTGCTGCGCCGGTTGCAGACCGCCGGCGCGGAAGTGCGGGTGGTGATGACGGCGGCCGCCACCGAATTCGTCACGCCGCTGACCTTCCAGGCGCTGTCCGGCCATCCCGTCCATCTGGATCTGCTCGATCCCGCCGCCGAGGCGGCGATGGGTCACATCGCCCTGGCCCGCTGGGCGGACGTGATACTGGTGGCGCCGGCGAGCGCGGACTTCATCGCGCGCCTCGCCCAGGGCGAGGGTGGCGATCTGCTGACCACCCTCTGCCTCGCCAGTATCGGGCCGGTAGCGGTGGCGCCGGCGATGAACCAGGCCATGTGGGCAAAACCCGCGACCAGTGCCAATGTGCGCACGCTGGGCGAGCGCGGAATCCGCGTCTTCGGACCCGCGGCGGGCTATCAGGCCTGCGGCGACACCGGCGCGGGACGCATGGAGGAGCCCGAGGTGCTGACGCTCGGCGTCGCGGAACTGTTCGCGACCGGGGCACTGGAAGGTCGCAAGGTGGTGATCACCGCGGGGCCCACCCGGGAGGCCATCGACCCGGTGCGCTATCTGTCCAATCACAGCTCCGGCAAGATGGGGTACGCCCTCGCCGAAGCCGCCCGCGAGGCGGGCGCCGATACCGTGCTCATCAGCGGACCGGTGGCGCTGCCGGTTCCCGCCCGGGTGCGCTGCGTCAAGGTCACCAGCGCCGCCGAGATGCTCGCCGCCAGCCTCGCCGAAGTCGCCGATGCCGATCTGTTCATCGCCGCTGCCGCGGTCGCGGATTACCGGCCGCGCACGGTCGCCAGCCAGAAGATCAAGAAATCCGGGGACACCCTCAGCCTCGAGCTCGAACCCAATCCGGATATCGTCGCCACGGTGGCGGCCCTTGCCGAGCGCCCCTTTGTGGTCGGGTTCGCCGCGGAGACCGAAAATCTCCTCGACAATGCGCGCTCCAAACTGCTCCTCAAAGGACTTGACCTGGTGATCGCCAACGATGTATCCGATACGGAGATCGGTTTCGGCAGCGATGACAACCAGGTGCTGCTGATTTCCGCGTTCGAAACCCTGCGTCCGCCACGGATGAACAAAGCCCCCCTGGCGCGCCTGCTGATCGACCATATCGCGACCCTAATGCGCACCGGCGGCACCGCGAATCCGGCACCGGAACGGGAGGTCCTGGTTTGACCAGCGTTTTCCAACGCTTGACCAGCCTGCTCAAACACCCGGGCTTTCTGCTGGCAGCGGCGATCTTGCTCGCGGCGCCATTGCCGGTCGGCAACTGGCTGCGCGATGTCCTGGTGACCGAGCCCCAGGCCGCCGCTGCCGCACGCACCGCGCACGCCGCCGACGCTGCCGCTGCGGCGGTTGCCGACGCGGTCGCGCGCTGGCGCATCGCGCTGTCCACGATTGCCGCCCGGGACAGTACGCGCGCGGCGCTGTCTGCTGCCGGCGCCAATACAGCCAGGTTGCCGTTGTCCGCCGAATTTCCCGACGCCATCGAGGTGATCGCGACAGCCCGGCCCGAATCCCTGCCGGCCACCGCATTCGTCGCCCAGCAGCTGGTGCGCAACGCGCTCTCCGGCACCGCGTTTGCGATTACCGCGCTCAAACCGGATGCCGCCCAGTGGCAACTCGTGCTGGCCGCACAGGTCCCCGAAGCCGGGCGGCCGCGCGGCGCCATCCTGGTTGTGCTTCCCATGACGGCGCTTGCGCACGCCCTTGCCTTCGATCAGTCACACGGCCAGCTGACGCTGCTCCAGCAAGCTCCGGGAGCGCCACCTCAGTCCATCCTGACGCTGGGGCCGGCCAGCACACAGTCCCCGGTCACTGCCCCGGTCCCCGGTGTTGCCGGCTGGCAGGCAGCGGTGCGGTTATCCGACGGCACGGCGGCGGAACACAGCTTCCCCGGACTAATACTCGCAGCGACCCTCACGCCCTGGTTGCTCGCACTGGCCGCGTTGGCCGTCTGTGGACACCTGCTACTACAACGTCGCGGAGTTCACCCGCCGTCCGACCCCGCCACGGCGCCACCCCGCCTTCACCGCGCGGCCGTCATCACGGCGCGAGAACAGGGCACCGCTTCACCGCCGCCCGCACCACCGCGGGATTCGCCGACGTCCAATGCGACCGAGCCGCTGCGGGAACCAGCACCACCGGCGGCCGAAGACGACCCGGCATTTGCAAGCCAGGGCGCTCTGCTTGCGTCCCCCGAACCCTATCCGGCCGTTGTCTTTCGCGATTGCGACATTCGCGGCGCGAGCGGGACCCACCTTTCCCCCGCGTTCGCGAACGCGTTGGGCAAAACCCTGGGCAGCCTGGCGCAGGATCGCGGTGGTCGCCGTGTCGCCGTGGGCCGCGACGGTCGCATCAGCAGCCCGACACTCTGTGCGGCCCTGATCGACGGCCTGCTCGCCACCGGCTGCGAGGTCGTTGACGTAGGCATGGTTCCCACGCCAGTGCTGTATTTCGCCGCCGCGCGCCTGCCATCCATCGATGCCGCCGTCATGGTGACGGCGAGCCATAATCCCGCCGGCGATAACGGCTTCAAGATCATGCTCGGCGGCGCGGTGCTTCAAGGCGATGCCCTGCGGGATCTGCGCAAACGCATGCTGGCGCGTGACTGGCGCGAGGGCACAGGAATTCATTCGTCCGCCGACGTGCGCAATGACTACATTGACGCGGTGCTCAACGACGTCAAAACGCGGACGTCGCTGTCCGTGGTAATCGATTGCGGCAACGGGGTCGCCGGTGACATCGCGCCGCGCCTGCTGGAAGCGCTGGGTGGCAATCCCATCCCCCTTTACTGCGATATTGACGGCACCTTTCCACAGCACCCACCGGACCCCGCCTGCCCCGCCAATCTGGAAGACTTGCGCAAAGTGGTCGCCGGGACCGGAGCGGACCTGGGCATCGCTCTCGATGGCGATGGCGACCGGCTGGTGGCGGTGAGCGGCAGCGGCCGCATTGTCTGGCCGGATGAACTGCTGATGATTTTCGCGCGCGATATTCTGACCAGCCATCCCGGCGCTGACGTGGTGTTCGACGTCAAATCGACGCGCCGGTTGACCAATCTCGTAAACGGTTATGGCGGACAGGCCGTCATGTGCCGTACCGGTCACGCACATATCCGCGCGAAAGTAGCCGAGTTGAAGGCGCCCCTGGGTGGCGAGTTCAGCGGTCATATCTTCTTTGGCGATCGCTGGTTTGGGTTCGACGACGGGCTCTACGCGGCGGCGCGCCTGCTCGAAATCCTGAGCCTTCGCGAACAGAATCTGGACAGCATACTCGCCGCTTTCGAAACCTCGGTCGCCACGGCCGAAATTCGTCTGCCGGTAAGTGAAGCCGACAAGTTCGCCCTGATCGAGCGCATCCAGGCCGCCGCCGTTTTTGATGATGCTAAAATCAGCGTCATCGACGGGCTGCGGGTGGAGTTCGCCGCCGGCTGGGGACTGATTCGCACCTCCAATACCGAATCCGCCGTCTCCCTGCGCTTCGAGGCAGATGATGCGCGACAGCTGAAAGCCATCCAGCAGCGGTTCCGCACCCTTCTCGAAGCGGTTGCTCCCGAGCTCGCCGATAAATTCTGACGCCGATTCACAGACCAGCGGTGGTTTTGATATGCCCCTATCCAGTAAAGGGAAGCCCAGTGAAGGGGAATCCCGCGACCTCGCTCGTGCCCTCTTGACTGGCGACCGCGCCGGAGACACCGCCCGGGTTCTCACCGAAGCACTGCCCTACATTCAGAAATTCACCGGCAAGACGGTGGTCGTCAAATTCGGCGGCAACGCCATGGTGGACGAAAACCTCAAGCGCAGCTTCGCCCGCGACATCGTGCTGATGCGGCTGGTCGGCATCAACCCGGTGGTCGTGCATGGCGGCGGCCCCCAGATCGGCAAGCTGCTGGGCCAGCTCGGAATCGAGTCCAGTTTCGTGGACGGCATGCGCGTCACCGACAGCAAAACCATGGACGTGGTGGAGATGGTGCTGGGCGCCGCGGTGAACAAGGAAATCGTGGGTCTCATCAACGACGCCGGCGGGCGCGCGGTGGGCATCACCGGCAAGGACGGCGGGCTGATTCAGGCCACCAAACTGGTGGTCACCCGCAAGACTCCCGACATGGAGGCCCCCGAGATCATCGACATCGGCCACGTCGGCGAAGTGTCGGCGATCAACACCGATGTCATCGACATGCTCACCCGCGGCGGCTTTATCCCGGTGATCGCGCCCATCGGCGCCGGGCCCGGCGGGGCTTCCTACAATATCAACGCGGACCTGGTCGCCGGCAAGCTGGCGGAAGTGATGGGCGCGGAAAAACTGATGTTGCTCACCAATGTGGCCGGCCTGCTGGACGCCGACGGAAAGGTGCTGACCGGGTTGTCGCCCAGCGCGGTGGAGGGTCTGATCGACGCCGGCGTGATTTACGGCGGCATGCTGCCGAAAATTCGCTGCGCCCTGGCCGCGGTCGCCAATTCCGTGACCAGCGCGCATATCGTTGATGGCCGCGTCGAACACGCCGTGCTGCTCGAGATTTTTACCGATATCGGCGTCGGCACGCTGATCACCAGCGCGCCCCTGGCAACGGCATGACGCGGGTGAATCGCAACTCCGGGCGCCGCCAGGAAATCCTCGAAGCCCTGGCCAACATGTTGCACGCAAGCCCGGGCGGAAAAATTACGACGGCCGCGCTGGCGCGGGAGCTCGGGGTTTCCGAAGCAGCGCTGTACCGGCACTTTCCCAGCAAGACGCGCATGTTCGAAGGCCTCCTCGAGTTTGCCGAGGAAACCCTGTTTACCCGCATCCGGATGATTCTCGACGAAGTCCCGGGTGCGGAAGATCGTCTGCATCAGATCGCGTCATTGGTACTGGTGTTCGCCGAGCGCAACCCCGGCATCGCCCCGCTGCTTGCCGGCGACGCCCTGACCGGCGAAACCGCGCGCCTGCGCGAGCGCGTCGGTCAATTGCATGACCGTCTGGAAACCCAGTTTCGGCAGATATTGCGCGAGGGCGAACTGCGGGAGCAGTTGCGGACCATAGCCACCCCCTCGGCAACAGCGGAATGTGTGTTAGCCCTGATCGAGGGCAAGCTGCGCCAGTTCGTGCGCTCGGACTTCGCCCGTCGCCCTACGGCGCACTGGCCGGAGCAGTGGCGGGCGCTGCTACCGGCGCTGTTTGCGCCGGCGCCGCAGCCGAAGGAGCGCCTTTTAGCGCCGTGAAACGCGCGATGTACCCCGCGTAGAGCCGCTCGACTTCGGTGTACTGAAGCTTGCGTTCATCCAAACGCGTGCGGGCCTGCTCCAGCTTCTGATTCAAACCTTTGAGTTCTTCGAGGAGCTTGGCGGGCACCGGTTTGCCGCCGCGCTGCAGGTCGGCAGCGCTATCCTCGGTTGCCATACGCTGGCGCTCCATCTCCTCGACGCGCACTCTGTCGGTGCCCATTTCGCGTTCAACCTCCAGCAGCCGCCGCGTCTTGACCACCTCGATATCAGCCACCGTGCTGTAGCTGCTGAGCAGGTAGCGATCGACTTTGTCCTGGTGGTCGGTTCGAGCCGGCGCCGCCGTCGCAGGGTCTCCCGGCGCCGCTTTATCGCCGCTGGCGGCGACGGTTTCCAGAACCCGGCCATCCTTGGATAGAATTTCATAGCCGCTCGACGCCGCGCTTTCAGGTACTGTGTGGTCAATCACCAGCACACCCTCGGCATTGCGATAACGGTAAAGATTGGCCGCATCCACAGGCAGCGCCGCCAGCAGCCACAGTCCGAGCAGCGCGCCCCCCGTCAGTATCTGTCTCCCTGTCACCGCCTTGGTCTCCTCTCGCCAGTGGTTAAACACCGTAAGCACGGCGGTAATCACGTACCGTCGCCACCCGTGCCGGCGCAGCCGTATCAAGATATTCGATGATGTTATCGATATCGATGATGCTCATCACAGGCACGCCCAGCTCTTCTGCCACTTCCTGGGTCGCCGAGCAAGCCCCTCGGCCGCGCTCCCGACGATCCAGGCCCAACACCACACCCGCGAGGGTTGCGCCGGCATTGCGGAGCAGGGCTGCGGCGTCGCGGATAGCGGTCCCGGCGGTGATGACATCGTCGACGATGAGGGCGCGTCCTGCGGCCGGAGCACCCACCAGCATCCCGCCTTCGCCGTGGTCCTTGGCTTCCTTGCGGTTGAAGCACCAGGGCGTCTCGCGGTCGTGATGCCGCGCCAACGCCATGGCGGTTGCGACGGCCAGCGGGATGCCTTTGTAGGCGGGCCCGAACAAAAAATCGAAGGGTATGCCGGAGGCCACCACGGCGTCCGCATAGCACGCCCCCAGCCGGTTGAGGCTTGCGCCGTCGCAAAAACGCCCGGCATTGAAAAAATACGGACTCATCCGGCCCGACTTGAGCTTGAATTCGCCAAACAGCAGCGCCTCGCGCGATACTGCGAGGTCGATGAAGTCGCGTTGATATGCCAGCATGCGGTACTCCTGGATCGTGCACGCAAAGACGTTCGTAGTATGCCGTCCGGCGAAAGCGCCGGGTTATGATACAGGCCAACACCACAAGGGGCGATCATGAGGGTTATCAGCGTATCCTGCGACGGTATTTTCCAGGCCGCCGCGCGCGGTCTGTTCGAATGGCTGGCCGGACAGGACGCCGAGCTGATCTGTTTGCAGGATCTGCGGGCGCGCATTCCGGAAATGGAAGACAGGCCCGAATTCCAGCTCGATGGATACAGCGCCTACTATCTTGATGCATCCGATCCCCTGCGCGACGGCGTGGCGATCTACACCCGTGCGGTTCCCAAAGCCCTGATCTACGGGTTCGGACTGTTCAGCGGCGACGATACCGACGGCCGCTACCTGCAGGCCGACTTTGAAAACCTGAGCGTGATTTCCCTGCTGGCGCCCCAGGGTCCGGAACCCGCCCAGCAGGAAGCCAAGACCCGGTTTTTTACCAGCCTGCTCGCCCATATGGACAAAATCACCCGCAAGCGCCGACGCTACATTTACTGCGGCAATTGGGGCATCGCAGCGACGGCGGCGGATATCGAGAATGCCGCTGACCACGCGAATTCGCCGGGATTTTTGCCCGAAGATCGACAGTGGTGGCGCCAGGTTCAGGAGCAGGTCGGCTATGCGGATGCCTTCCGCGTCGCCAACACCGATGGCGACGAGTTCAGCTGGTGGCCGTCCGGCGCCCTGGGCAAGAGCGACGGCTGGCGCACGGATACCCAGCTGATATCGCGGGATCTGGTCCGCACCGTGGAATATGCGGCGATCTACAAGTCGAAAGCGTTTTCCAGTCACGCCCCGGTGATCGTCGACTACGACATCCTGGACATGTGATCGGTAGCAGCGCCATTCCTCCGCCGCCACCGATCTGCGCAAAACACGGGTTATTGGCGCGGAATCATTGCGCCAGTGCCATCTGCTGGACCCGCACCAGATCGGCGATCCCCCGTTGCGCGAGCGCCAGCATGGCATTGAGATCGTCCGCCGAAAACGGCGCGGCCTCTGCCGTACCCTGCACTTCGACAAAACCGCCGGGCGCCGTCATCACCACATTGAGATCGGTTTCGGCGGTGGAATCCTCGGCGTAGTCGAGGTCGAGCACCGCCTCGCCCTGGTACATCCCGACCGACACCGAAGCCACCATGTACAGCAGTGGGTCATCGACGATGCGCTTGCGACGCTGGAGATAGCGAATGGCATCCACCAGGGCGACGCAGGCGCCGGTGATTGCCGCCGTGCGGGTGCCGCCGTCGGCCTGGATCACATCGCAATCGATGGTGATGGTGTTTTCACCCAACTTTTTCATATCGATGGCCGCGCGCAGCGAACGTCCGATCAGGCGCTGAATTTCCTGGGTACGACCGCCCTGACCGCCACGCGCCGCCTCCCGCCCCATGCGCGAATTGGTCGAGCGCGGCAGCATGCCGTATTCGGCCGTTACCCAGCCCTGATTCTTGCCGCGCAAAAAGCGCGGCACGCCTGGCTCGACGCTGGCCGTGCAGATCACCCGGGTGTCGCCGAACGACACCAGCACCGAACCTTCGGCGTGCTTGGTGAATTCGCGCTGTATTTTCACCGGACGCAATTGTTCCGGGCGGCGACCGCTGGGTCTGGCCATGGCATATCCTCGGTTGGAGCGCGGCTGGTCAGCCCGCAGCGCAGAATGGAGCGCCATTGTAGAGGAAGTGCCGGCGCGGCCCGCCCATTTGCTAAGATGGTCGCCTCTTTCCACTGTACCAACCCCATGCCCAGCAGCATGACCGCCTTCGCCCGCGCCACCAGCCAGGTTCCGGGCGGCGCCCTGACCTGGGAGCTGCGCTCGGTCAACCACCGCTTTCTGGAGCCGCACTTCCGGCTGCCGGAAACCCTGCGCGAGCTGGAGATGCCGCTGCGCGACATCCTCCGTGAACGCCTCCCTCGCGGGAAAATCGACGCCACGCTGACCCTGACCGAGACCGCTGACGACGGCTGGATCGCCATCGACGAAAATCGCGTCAGCGCCTATGTCGGCGCCTGTGCGCAGATTGCCGTCCTGCTCCCGCAAAGCGCACCGGTTTCGCCATTGGATCTGCTGCGCATGCCCGGTGTGGTGCGTGTTGTGGCGCCCGATCGGGAAATGCTCGCGCGGGCGGCCACCGGGCTGTTTCATCAGGCGGTTGCGGAACTTGCCGAGGTAAGGCTGCGCGAAGGCGAACAGCTCGCCACGCTGATCCGCGACCGCCTCGATCGCATTGACCGGGAAGTCGAAAAAATGCGCGCGCTGTTGCCGGAGTTGCTCGCGGCGCAGCGCGCAAAGCTGCGCGCCCGCCTCGCTGAACTGATCGCACAGATCGACTCCGATCGCCTCGAACAGGAACTGGCCTATCTGGCGCAACGCGCCGATGTCGATGAGGAACTGGATCGTCTGGCAACCCACAGCGGCGAATTCCGGCGCGCGCTGGCGACATCCGGAGCTGTCGGCCGGCGCCTCGATTTTCTGTCCCAGGAACTGAACCGGGAGGCCAATACCCTGGGCTCCAAGTCCATCAGCACGGCGACCACCCAGGCGGCCGTGGAAATGAAAGTGCTGATCGAACAAATCCGCGAACAGGTGCAAAATCTCGAATGAGGTGCCCCGTGCGACAACCCCATCTCAAACTCACGCAGGAGTGGTGACATGACCCACCGGGGGACACTTTTCACCGTATCCGCGCCCTCGGGCGCCGGCAAGACCAGCCTGCTCGCGGAGTTGGTCAGCCGGCTGCCGGACATCCGGGTCTCGGTGTCCCACACCACCCGCGCCATGCGTCCGGGCGAACGCGATGGCATCGACTACCACTTTGTCACCGAACCGGAATTCATCGCCATGCTCGAGCGCACCGAGTTTCTGGAACACGCGCGGGTGTTCAGCAATCTCTATGGCACTTCGCAGCGCTGGGTTGAAGAGCAACTCAACCATGGTACCGACGTGGTGCTCGAAATCGACTGGCAAGGTGCGGCCCAGGTACGCCGACTCCTCCCCGATTGTGTACGGGTGTTCATTTTGCCGCCCTCCATCGACACCCTGATGACCCGGCTGACCAGCCGGCGCCAGGACCAGCCCGAGGTGATCCAGGAGCGCCTGGCGCAGGCGCGCGAGGAAATTTCGCACTACGTCGAAGCCGATTACCTCATCGTCAACGACCACTTCGATACCGCCCTCGATGAACTGCTGGCGGTGGTAAAAAGCCAGCGCCTCACCCTCGCCGCCCAGGAACGGCGCTTTCAGGCGCTGCTCCAGTCGCTGCTGTCCTGAGCGAGATTTTGCGGTAAACTCATCGATTGCCGTCCAAACGGCATGTCACTGTCAACAATCGAGGCGAAACATGGCCCGTATTACCGTCGAAGACTGCCTGGAAAATGTGTATAACCGCTTTGAGCTGGTGATGATCGCCGGCAAGCGCGCGCGCCAGCTCGCCACCGGCGGCAAAGAGCCGCTGGTGCCCTGGGAAAATGACAAGCCGACTGTGGTCGCATTGCGGGAAATCGCGGCGGGCCTGGTCGACCGCAGCATTCTCGACGAAGTTGACGAGGTTGAAGACTTCCTTTCGCTTGATCTCTCGCGGGTCACGGAGCTGCCGCCTTATGTCTTCGAGGACGACGCAATACTGGCCGGCGACGACTGACCCGGAGGGGGCGTGCTTGGAGGGGGTCAGTTCGCTCGAACAGAAACTGTCCACTTACCTGCCCGCCTCGCAAGTTCGGCGTGTGCTGCGCGCCTTCGATTATGCAAAGGCCGGTCATGAAGGCCAGCTCCGGCAAAGCGGCGACCCCTACATCTCGCACCCGCTCGCCGTCACCCACATCCTTGCCGACATGCACATGGACAGCGAAGGCCTCATGGCCGCGCTGCTCCACGACGTCATTGAAGACACCGAAGTAACCCGCCCCCAGCTCAACCGCCGCTTCGGCAAGACAGTCTCCGACCTGGTGGACGGGGTCAGCAAACTCACCGAAATCGAATTTTCTTCTCGCGCCGAACAGCAGGCCGAAAATTTCCAGAAAATGGCACTGGCCATGTCGCGCGACATTCGCGTGGTGCTGGTGAAGCTCGCCGACCGGCTGCACAACATGCGCACCCTGGGTGTGCTGCCGCCGGAAAAGCGGCGCCGCGTCGCCCGCGAAACCCTGGAGATCTACTCGCCCCTCGCTCAGCGGCTGGGCATGAACGACATGCGGGTCGAATTCGAGGAACTGGGCTTCGCAGCGCTTCACCCCCTGCGCCACCGCCGCATTCGCGAGGCGTTGCGCAACGCGCGCGGCCGTCGCCTTGGGGTGGTGGCGGAAATCCAGGAAGCGCTCGAAAACCGGCTGCAGAGCGAAGGTATTGTGGCCAGCGTAACCGGTCGCGAGAAACATCTCTGGAGCATCTACCAGAAGATGAAGCTCAAGAAGCGCTCGTTCAAGTCGCTGATGGATGTGTTCGCGTTCCGCATCGTGGTGGATTCGGTGGACGCCTGCTACCGGGTGCTGGGTGTCGTCCACAACCTGTACAAACCCGTCACCGGCGAATTCAAGGACTACATCGCGATTCCCAAGGCCAATGGCTATCAGTCCCTGCACACGGTGCTGGTGGGCATGCACGGCGTGCCCATCGAGGTACAGATCCGCACCCGCGAAATGGACGACCTCGCCAACTACGGCATCGCGTCGCACTGGTTTTACAAACGCGGGCCGGGGCCGATCGCCGGTAACCAGAGCCGCGCCAATCGCTGGGTCAAGGGCCTGCTGGAATTGCAGCGCCAGGCCGGCAACTCGCTGGAATTCATCGAACACGTCAAGACCGACCTGTTCCCGGACGAGGTCTATGTCTTCACGCCCGACGGCAAGATCATCGAACTCCCGAGCGGCGCCACGCCGGTGGATTTCGCCTACGCCGTCCACACCCATGTCGGCGACACCTGCGTCGGCTGCGAGATCAACGGCCAGTTGAGTCCCCTGTCCCAGGCGCTGGTGAGTGGCCAGCGGGTGCGCATCGTCACCGCGCCCGGCGCGCAACCGAATCCGTCCTGGCTCGATTTCGTGGTCACTGCCAAGGCGCGCAGCGCCATCCGTCATTTTCTCAAGTACCAGCAGCACGACGAGTCCGTTGAGCTGGGCAAACGCCTGCTGGACCAGGCGCTGTCCCGCTTCGGCACCGGCTACCGGCAGATCCGCAAGTCCCAGATCCGCCATCTGCTCAAGGAAACCGGCGCCAAAACTTTTGAGGGTGTATTGCAGCAGATCGGTATCGGCAGCCGCGTGGCCTACGCGGTGGCGAACATCCTGATTCCGGTGGCGGATCGCGGCAAGGTCGCGCCCAATCTGGATTCACCCATTCTGATCGACAACAGCCAGGGCCTGGTCATCAGCTTCGCGCGCTGCTGTTACCCGCTGCCCGGCGACCCCATTCTGGGCCACATCAGTCCCGGCCGCGGGCTGGTGATACACCGCGACTCCTGCAAAAACCTGACCGGCATTCGCGACAGTCGGGAAAAATCCCTGCCCCTGCAATGGTCGCCCACCGTCAAGGGTGAATTCCCGGTGGAGCTCAAGCTGGTAGTGGCGTCCGAGCGCGGTATCATCGCCACGCTGGCGAGCCGGATTGCCGAGCAGGACGCCACCATTGAGCGCATCAATGTGGGTGATCGCGACGCCGCCAGCATGGTCAACATCGTGCTCGCCGCGCGCAGCCGCGTTCACCTCGCCAACATCATGCGCCGCATCCGGACGCTTAAACCCGTGCGCTCGGTGCAGCGCGTCAAAAACTGAAACCCGAGGTGCTTCTTGGCTGAAAAATCCGTCATTCACAGCGACTGCGCGCCCGCCGCCATCGGCACCTACTCCCAGGCGATCCGCACCGGCAACACGGTGTATCTTTCGGGACAGATTCCCCTCGACCCGGTCAGCATGCAACTGGTGGACGGCGACATGCGCGCCCAGATCGCACGCGTGTTCGACAATCTCGCCGCGGTCTGCGCGGCTGCCGGCGGTTCGCTCGCCGACATCGTCAAACTGAACATTTTTCTGGTCGATCTCGGCCACTTCGCCCTCGTCAACGAGGTGATGGCCGGCTATTTCTCGGCGCCCTATCCCGCGCGCGCCGCCATCGGCGTGGCCGCGCTGCCGCGGGCCGCCCAGGTGGAAATGGACGCGATCATGGTCCTGTAACGCGGCGCCAGCTCCGACGCTGCGCCGCACACTGCTATCGAAACACTTGTTTTCAGGCTCAGGAGGAACGTAGTCATGCAGATCGACATCATTTCCGACGTCGTGTGTCCCTGGTGTTACGTCGGTAAAAAACAGCTCGAACGCGCGCTCGCCAAGCGCCCGCAACTGCAAACGGAGATTCGCTGGTTTCCCTATCAGCTGCATCCGGAAGCGCCGGCCGAGGGCTATCCCTACCGCGAAACCATCGAGCGCAAGTACGGGCGCCAGATGATCGACGGTATGTTCGCGCGCCTGACCGCGGCGGGCAAAGCCGTCGGCATCGAGTTTCAACTCGATCGCATCGCCCGCGGCGCCAATACGCTGAACGCGCACCGCGTGATCGAATGGGCCCGTGCGGCGGGCTGCGAGGACGCCATGGTCGAGGCCTTGTTCAAAGCGTATTTCTGCGCCGGCCGGGATGTCGGCAATCCGGAAACCCTCGCCGTCATTGCCGGCGAGGTCGGCCTGCCCGGCGCCAACACCCTGGCGGAGCGGCTGGCGGGACCGGACGGCCGCACGGAAGTACTCGACCGCATGGCTTATTCCCGTGACCAGGGCGTCACCGGCGTGCCTTTCTTCGTCTTCGCCGGCACACTGTCACTGTCCGGCGCGCAGTCCGAGGAAACCTTCCTGCACCTGCTCGACCGGGCCGCAACCCAAGCCGGCGACACTACCGCCGCGCAGTGCAGCCCCGAGGGTTGCGTCTAGCGGGTTCCAGTCTGACCGGCGTCACCAACAAACGCGTCCGGCCTATCCATAACATCGTGCGATCACCGCCGCGGGAGCGTCGGCGGCAATCGCATCACGGGGGTCACCATGAAGTTCACCTGGTTCAATCTGATGCCCTGGCCGCATCTGCCCGCGGATTTCCGCAAGAAGCACCGCTCGGTGTGGGTGGATATCGATGCCAAGCTGTACGATCCGGTCAAGGGTCACGATGTCTACAACCAGTATCTCGACATGCTGGAATACGCCGACGCGATGGGCTACGACGGCATCGGCGTTAACGAACACCACCAGAACGCCTACGGGCTGATGCCCTCGCCCAACATCATGGCGGCCGCCATTTCGCGCCGCGCACTCAATGCCGCCGTGGTGGTGCTGGGCAATTCGCTGTCGCTGTACAACCCGCCGATTCGCGTCGCCGAAGAATTCGCGATGCTCGATGTCATCACCGGCGGGCGCCTGGTGGCGGGTTTCCCGGTCGGCACCTCGATGGACACCAACTTCTGCTATGGCGACATTCCGGCGCTGACCCGCGAGCGCTACCAGGAAGCCCACGATCTGGTGCGCAAGGCCTGGCGCGAGACCGAACCCTTCGCCTGGAACGGCCGCTACACCAAGCTGCGCCACGTCAACACCTGGCCCAAGCCGATCCAGAACCCGCCGCCCATTCACATTCCCGGCGGCGGCTCGGTGGAGACCTATGACTTCTGTCTCGACAACGTCTATTCCTATTCGTACCTGAGCTTTTCCGGCTACATCCGCGCCAAGGCGCTGTTACAGGGTTACTGGGACCGTCTCGCCGAACGCAACGAACCCGATGCCTCGCCCTATCGCGCCGGCTTCGCGCAGACCATCTGCGTCGCTGAAACCGATGCCCAGGCGGAAGAGCTCTACTCCGAGCACGTCAATTATTTCTTCAACCGCTGCCTGCACATCGCCCCCGGCTTTGCCGATGCGCCGGGCTATCGCACCATCAAGACCATCAAGTCCGGCGCGCTGTCGCAGTTTTCGCCCAATTTCGAGGAGGCCTCCCACATGTCGTGGAAGGATCTGGTCGAGGGCGGCTTCATCATTGCCGGCAGCCCCGACACCGTGCGCGAGCGCATGGAAGACCTGATCAAGGGTCTGCGCGTCGGCAACATCTTCTGCCTGATGCACGTCGGCGACATGCCGCTCGAAAAAACCAAATACTCGACGCGGCTGTTCGCCGAAAAAGTCATGCCCAAACTGCGCAACATGTGGCCCGAATACGCCGACGACACCCGCTTCTGGTGCCAGCCATTGACCAAACGCGCCACGCCCGGCCCCGTGTCCGACTACAACGCCGCCATCGGAGGCAACCGCTGATGACTGCCCTGAGCCTGAACAAACTCAAAACCCATCACGCGGTGGTCGATGTACTGAGCGGCGGCAATGGCCCCGATCTGTTCTTCCTCCACGGCGCCGGCGGCGTCACCGCCGAAGATCCTTTTTTGACCGCGCTCGCGCAAAAGTACCGCGTACACGCGCCCCTGCTGCCGGGTTACGGCGCATCGGACGAGTGCGAGAGCATTCGCACCATGCTCGATTTCACCCTGCACAGTTACGATGTGCTGGACGCGCTCGGGCTGCGCAAACCCATCGTCGTCGGTCACTCCATGGGCGGCATGATGGCGGCGGAAATGGCGGTCATCGCACCCCACGATATCGACCGCCTGTGCCTGCTGTGCCCCGCCGGGCTGTGGCTGGATGAATACCCGATGCCCGACATCTTCTCGATGGTGCCCTACGAACTGCCCGCCGTGCTGTTTCACGACGTCGAGGCCGGCGCCGCAATGATGACCGCGGGCGCGGATTTTTCCGATCTCACCTTCCTGCAGAACTTCCTGGTGCAGAACGCCCGCCAACTCGGCATGGCCGGCAAGATCCTGTTTCCGATTGCGGATCGCGGCCTGAGCGAACGCCTCTACCGCATCCAGGCGAAAACCCTGCTGGTGTGGGGCGCGTCCGATCGCCTGACGCCGCTGCCCTACGGCGAAGCCTTCAAAAAAGGCATCGCCGGCAGCGAATTGATCGTGATCGAAAAGGCCGGGCATATGCTGCCGCTGGAGCAGACTGACTCGGTGATTCAGGCGATGGACAAGCTGAAGTAAATCCAGCTGCCGGTGTCAGTGGGCGTAAGATACCTGCGGGCACCGGCAAGGACCGACACACCAGATAATTGGACATTTCGCGGAGGAATCATTGGAGAAGTCATGGAAGGATGCAATTTCAGCCAGCAACACCGCCGGAAAGGCGTTTTGCCGCGGCTCGCGTGCCAATACAATGCGGCCGCATCCTTGGTATTCTGCTGTGGAATTTTGGTAATGTGCTAGCGTCTTGGCTTGGTCGGGCAGAAAAGGGAGTCACGAACATGCTTGAAACAATCGCGATTATTTTGCTGGATTCTGTGGGCCCGGGATTGGTGTCGTCCTACACCATAGGCGGATTCATTCACCTGCTGCTGGTCGTAGCCGTCATAGTGATCCTCATCCGGGTCATTCAAGGCAAAAGGCTCTAATCCGTGCGATTCCAGCTCTGCTGGAAGAGCCTCCCAAATCGCCATTCAGGTTATGCCGCAAGGAGAAGGCAAGATGAGTATGCAAAAGATTGCAGGGATCGTTCTGATTATCGGGGGCGCCTTCGCGCTCGCATATGGCGGCTTTAGCTACACCAAAGAGACACACACGGCTGACGTGGGTCCGTTGCATCTGTCGGTCGACGAAAAGGAACGCGTCAATGTCCCGATCTGGGCTGGCGTCGGAGCAATCCTGGTGGGCGGGCTCCTGCTGGTCGTGGGCAGGAAAAATTAGCGGGTCACCTTGGGTTTGTAACTGAACTGGTTGGCAGGCTGTCGAAAATTTTTGCCCCCGTTCCAGTTTTAGCTAATCCAAGACAAGATACGGCATGAGCAATTCGCCGAAATGTCCAAAATGTGGTTCGGAATATGCCCATGAGGACCGGAGCATGTATGTCTGCCAGGAGTGCGCCCATGAGTGGGCGCCGGGTACGATTGCCGTAGACATCCCGCACGACGACGAAGTCGTGCGGGATGTCTACGGCAACGTGCTTAGTGACGGTGACGCCGTAACAGTGATCAAGGATCTGAAGATAAGGGGCTCGTCATCGGTGATCAAAGTCGGCACCAAGAAGAAAAACATCCGACTCGTCAACGGGGACCACGACATCGACTGCAAAATTGACGGCATAGGCGCACTGCAGTTGAAATCCGAATTTGCAAAAAAGACGTAACGCCGCCAGCCGGATCATCTCTGAAATATCCTGCACCTTTCGCCGTAGCAGGTGGTGACAGGGATGACGCCGACCCGGAGCACGCGGCCAGCTGCGACAGGGACATATCAGTTGCGTTCGAGGGGGACCAAGCGCCTCGCAACAAGCCGGCTGGAAGCCGCCGGAGCTTTTCAATGCATCGCCGTGCCGGACTGCTAAAGTCGCCGCATGACTGCCGATTCCGCCCAGCCCGCCCATCAACTGCCCATCACCAGCCTGCGCGGCGTGGGCGCGCACTTGCGCGACCGGCTGGCGCGGATCGGCATCCACGGCGTTCAGGATCTGTTGTTCCACCTGCCGACCCGTTACCTCGACCGCACCCGCATCACGCCCATCGGCGCGTTGCGGCAACTCGCCGAAGTGGTGATCGAAGGCGAAGTGCTGGGCGCCGATATCGTCCAGGGCCGCCGGCGCAGCCTGATCTGCAAGCTGGGCGACCGCTCGGGCGTCGTCACGCTGCGGTTTTTCCATTTCTCCGCGAGCCAGCGCAATGCCCTGACACGCGGCACGCGCCTGCGCTGCTACGGCGAGGTGCGACTCGGCCCGGCGGGCCTGGAGCTGTACCACCCCGAATACCATGTGCTCGATGGCGCCGCGGCGGCGCCGCTGGAACAAGCGCTGACTCCGGTCTATCCCGCCGGCGAAGGCGTGACCCAGCCGCGGCTGCGGGAGCTCATGGCCCAGGCGCTCGCCCTCGCCAATGCGACCGATGGTCCGCAGCGCGCGCTGCTCCACGACTGGCTGCCGGCGGCGATGCGCCCGGATCTGCCGCCGCTCGCCGACGCGGTGCGCTACCTGCACGCACCGCCGCCGGACGCGCCCCTCGATCTGCTGCTGCGCGGAGAACACCCCGCCCAGCGGCGCCTGGCGTTCGAGGAGCTGCTGGCCCACCACCTGAGCCTGCAACAGTTGCGCGCGCGGGTGCGCTGCCAGCGCGCGCCGCTACTGAAAGCGCCCGCCGAGCTGGAACGGCGCTTTCTCGATAGTCTGCCCTTTACGCTGACCGGCGCGCAGCAGCGCGTGTGCCGCGAGATCGCCGCCGACCTCGCCCAGCCCGTGCCCATGCTGCGCCTGCTCCAGGGCGATGTCGGCTCCGGCAAGACCGCCGTTGCCGCCCACGCGGTGATGCAGGCGGTGGGCGCCGGCTTTCAGGCAGCCCTGATGGCGCCCACCGAGATCCTCGCCGAGCAGCACCGCGATACCCTCGAACACTGGCTGCGTCCGCTCGACATCCACAGCGCCTGGCTGACCGGCAGGCTCAAGGGCCGCGCGCGCGCCGTGCAACTGGCCGCCATCGCCGACGGCAGCGCCCGGCTCGCCATCGGCACCCATGCGTTGTTCCAGGACGAGGTGACCTTTGCCCGCCTCGGTCTCACCATCATCGACGAGCAGCACCGTTTCGGCGTCCATCAACGTCTTTCGCTGCGGGAAAAAGGCTGCGCCGGAACCATGCCGCACCAGTTGATCATGACCGCGACGCCCATCCCCCGCACCCTCGCGATGATCGGCTACGCCGATCTCGACTATTCCGCCATCGACGAACTGCCGCCGGGCCGGCAACCCGTCAACACCGTCGCCATCGCCAACAGCCGTCGCGCCGAAGTCATCGCGCGCATTCACGGCGCCTGTCGCGCGGGGCGTCAGGCCTACTGGGTCTGCACCCTGATCGAGGATTCCGAGGTGCTCCAGGCCCAGGCTGCCGAAACTGCGGCCACCGAACTGGCGCTGGCGCTGCCGGATTTGCGCATCGGGCTGGTCCATGGCCGCATGAAGCCGGGCGACAAAGCCACCGCCATGACGGCGTTCAAGGCCGGAGAAATCGATCTGCTGGTGGCGACGACGGTGATCGAGGTGGGCGTCGATGTACCCAACGCGACCCTGATGGTGATCGAAAATCCCGAGCGCCTGGGTCTCGCGCAACTGCACCAGTTGCGCGGCCGGGTCGGACGCGGACGGGCCGAGAGCCACTGCGTGCTGCTGTATGGCACTCCGCTGTCGCAGCACGCTCGCGAGCGCCTGCGCATCCTGCGCCAGACCAACGACGGCTTCGTGATCGCAGAGCGTGACCTGCAACTGCGCGGCCCCGGCGAAGTACTGGGCACCCGTCAGACCGGCGACATCAATCTGCGCATCGCCGACTTGCAGCGCGACGCCGGTCTGCTCGGCAGCGTGCAGCGCGGCGCCGCGACCCTGATGGCCGAGTATCCGCAAGCGATCACGCCACTGATTCAGCGCTGGCTTGGCCACGCAACCCGCTACGGGGAGGTTTGACGGCGGAGTGCGGCCGACCGACCATGGCCGGGACCGGTATGGAATCCAATAACAAACGCCATAACAGACCCAAGAGGAATCCCCATGAACACCACTCCACTCGGCCTGGTTCTCTCCACCGCCACCGAGGCACCGCCACGAGAACTGGCAGCCATCGGCCAACTCGCCGAAGAGCACGGCTTCGCCGCCGTGCTGGTCAACGAGGGGCGCGGCGATGCGCTCACCTGCGCCCAAGCCATTGCGGCGGTCACCCAGCGCGTCCAGGTGGGCACCAACATCGCCAACATCTATTACCGCCATCCTTTCCTCGCCGCGATGACGGCCGCCACCATCGCCGAGCTGTCGGAAGGAAGGCTGGTGCTGGGGTTGGGCATGAGCCACCGGCAACTGCTGAAAGCCCAGGGGATCGAAATGGACAATCCCCGCGAGTATTTGCGCGACTACACCCAAAAGGTAAAACAGATCCTGGCGGGCGAGGATCGCAATCCCCTGTTCGCAGCGCGTCCCTGCCCCTGGCCGGTGCCGGTACTGGTGGCCGCGCTCACCGTGGAAAGCGCACAGGTGGCGGGCGAAGTGGCCGACGGACTCATACCGTTCCTGCCGTCGCTGGATTACCTCAAGGTGCTGCTCAAATCCGCGCGCGAACGCGCGAGCGCGGCCGGTCGCGATCCCGCGCAACTGGACTGCATCCTCAGCATTCCGACCTTCATGTCGAACAATCTCGGCGCCGCGATCTCGGCGGCCAAACACAACCTAGCGTTTTTTGCGCGCCTGCCCAACTACCGCTTGCAGTGGCGGCGCTGCGGATTCGATGCCGAAATGGATGCGGTGACCGCGGCCTGGAAGACCGGCGACCGCCGCGCCGCCGCGGCCTGTATCAGCGAAAACATGGTGAACCAGATCTGTATCTACGGTTCGCCGCAGATGTGCCGCTCGCAACTCGCGGCGTTTCGCGCTGCGGGAGCGCGGCTACCTCTGCTGGCGGTGAGCCCGGTCAACGACTCCGACCGGCTCGGCGCAACGCGCACGGCGATTCGGCAGTTGGCGCCCTGAGCTGTTTGCCTGACAGGCTGCTGAAAACGTCGCGAGTCGCGCAGCAAGCGAGATGTATCAACGCGATAATGGCAGAGCGAGTGCCGCGCAACGCAGCAGATGGCGCCCGAGGCAGTTTTTCAGCAGCCTGCCAATCGTCCGTGACGTTTTTCATGGTAGAAGATCACCATGACAGATTTTGGTGCAATGAGCCGCATTGGCAATCTCCCGGCAACCGGGTTAGGCTGCAACTCATCGACCGAAGGAGAACCGACCGGTCGGCGACGAATCGGGGACTGACCCCATCGAATCTGACCGTATTGATAATGCATATGCTCGTCTCGTCCCAATTGATTCGAATTGTTAAAACGAGAGACTTGGCCCCGATGTCTTTCCTTTTATGTCTTTTTGATTCTATGTCTTTTTGATGCGCGTTGACGCATGACCCCGTTGATGCGTTCATTTCAAACACAAACCCCGTCGCGCGACGGGGTTTGTGCAAACGCTGTTGCCTTGATTTGCTCAAGTTCAGTTTAGCGGCTTGTTGAAAACTGCTGCGGCAGCGGTCTGCTTCGTTGCGCGGTACTCGCTCCCTCGCCTACCGACTTGATAGGTCTCGGTCGCTGCGCGCCGTGCGCCTCGCCGCTGGCCACCTCACGACGTTTTTCAACAAGCCGCTAGCCAAAACTAGGGCGACTCCCGCCGCTTGCCAAAGCTCAGGGCCCAAAGCGCGAAACCAGCAACCAGCAACGCAAGCAGAATCAACGCCCATTCGGAAAGTGTCGGAATGGGGGATTCCGCCAGAATCGACCACGTTCCGAAACTGGATGCGGCCACATTAGCGCTGCTCACTGAGATGTCCGGCATACCGCCTGAACAGCTATCCGGCGCAATATTCCCTCCCCTCCCCAGAAGCTTGCACTGAAGTACAGGCGAAGTTGGAACCGCCCGGTCCTCGCCCCCGCCGGTGCAACCGCCTGCTGGTCTGCAACCACCCAAAACGGCGGCTCGATCGCCGGGTGCGTGCGGACTGGACCCGGTTAGCCAAAGCTGGATTTGCACCCAAGACGTCGCGGCGAGGATGTTCCCTGCCGCGTCGGTACTGATGGCGAATACGTGCAATCTCGTGTTCGGATCGCTGCTTGAGTAGCTGTTGACTCCGTCGGTAAACGAGTAGCTTGTCACGTTGGCGTGCACGTCCGCAAAGAACAAGTTGGGAGGCAACGGAGCCGCGGTCGTAAACTGACCAGTGATGTTCTGGCCCAGCGCATAGTTAGCGCACGGTCCCGTACCGCATGGACTGGTGAAATCGATTTTGGACGCGTACGTGGGGCCCTGATAGCTATAGGTCGCTGCCCAGAGGCTCGGCGAGAGACATAAGCACGCTAAGGCAAGCAGCAGTCGTTGTTGTAAATTCATTCTCCACTCCTTATGGGTCATATTATGGGCTCGGCCTCAAATACGAAGTGCAACACTTGCCGGGAGGTAATGTGTTGCAATGGGAACGAACTACAAACACCTGAGCTGTGAAGAACGCGCGATGATCCAGTTGCACCTTGAGCAGGGCTGCACGCTGCGGGCAATTGCCCGCAGCGTGCAGCGCGCGCCGAGTTCGATCAGCCGCGAGTTGCGGCGCAATGGCTGGAGCAATCCGGCCACGGTGCCCAGGAAGCGGGGGCGTCCACCGGTGGCGGGCGGCTATCATGCACCGCTGGCCCAGCAGCGCGCCGATGCCTTGGCGACGCTGGCGAGATGTCCCCCGCGCCTGGCGCGGGACGGCCCCTTGTGGAGCCATGTGGAGCGCTTGCGAGCGCTCCATTCGCCCGAACAGATCGCAGGCATACTGCGACGCATGAACCCGGACGAGCCGACCCTTCAGGTCAGTCACGAGACGATCTACACGGCGCTCTACGCCATGCCGCGCGGCGCGTTGCGTACCGAGCTGATTGCCTGCCTGCGGCAAGCGCGCAAAAGTCGCCGGCCACGCGCCCGGGGCGAGGATCAGGCTGGACAACGCCAGCGCTGCTGCGGCCGTCACCGGCTTCAGTACCGTCCTCAATCGGGTCGCTGCGCAGCGACGCCTTTCCATGACCTACGATCAAGGGCGCGAGATGGCGCACCACGCGCGGCTGTCCGAACTCACCGGCGTTACGGTCTACTTCGCCGACCCGCACAGCCCCTGGCAACGTGGCATCAACGAAAACACCAATGGCCTGCTGCGCCAGTATTTCCCCAAGGGGATGGATCTCTCCGGTTTCACTCAAGCCGAACTCGATGCCGTGGCCTGGCAGCTCAACACGCGACCGCGAAAAACCCTCGGCTGGAAGTGTCCCGCCGAACTGTTCATGCCAGAGTCCTTCGACTTCTTTAAACATCATCATCAACTTGTTGCACTTCGGACTTGAAACCGCCGGGTCATAATTTTTAGGGTCTTCCCCAACCATGGTGGGTAGATTAGCCTGACCGCCCATGATAGACACACAGTTATACAGCCAGACCGGTGTTTGTCAACGTAGTTGTCGCATGGACCGTATTTTTATGCCGCCTCTTGCGGCGGCATTTCTTGCTTCTCCGGATTGAGCGTAACTACCCCATCCGGCTGCCAGCTCCGGGTATTGCCTGACCAGCGCTCTGGCCGCGCTGAGCGCTCCCGTTGATACAGTTACGGCTTCGTGATCGCAAAGCGCGACCTGCAACTGCGCGGCCCCGGCGAAGTACTGGGCACCCGTCAGACCGGCGATATCAATCTGCGCATCGCCGACTTGCAGCGCGACGCCGATCTGCTCGGCAGCGTGCTCAGCTGGAGAAACCCTGTCCGGAAGCAATACCGACTCCAGACATACGATTGCTTCGCTGTTCAGGCTACGCCGGTGTGAAATTGCGGCCGCTTTGAAGTGCTCGTACACCTCATCAGGAATGCTCTTCACGGTTAGTGTCGTCGGCATCGCTGGTTCCAAGAAGTAACCATTTTGGTTTTACAGTGGGCGTTGTCAGGCGCCGCGTTTTGATTCTCGCAAACGCCGGGTGACCGTCTTTCTGCAATCAGCAGGGCGCGATCAGCCTCTGCACGATGAGCGCCCATTCCGCCGGCGTATTGACGTTGGCGAATTCGGTTTCCGGCCGGTGCAGCGGCAGGGTTTCCGCGCCCAGTTCGCGCAGCAGCGCCGCAAGCGAGCGATCGGCGGCGGGATCGGTCACCCGCGTTGCGATCGCGCGGATCGCTGCGGGGGAAAGCGGCAGCCACAGCGGCAGCCGATAACCCGCGTAATGGCGCGGCCGCTGCGCTGCGTTGCTCGCGGCGAGCAGGGCCGCAAGCGTGCCGCCAGCGAGCAGCGGCATATCGACGGGCACCACCAGCAGGTCGCGACCGGGGTAATGGATGCCCAGGCTGTGCAGCGCGCCGAGTGGGCCCTGCCCGGGAATCCGGTCGGCGATGCAGCCGGGCGCATCGCGGCAGACCACCACTTCGGCGAGATCCAGGGCGCGCAGTTTGGCGAGCATATGATCGAGCAGGGTGCCGGCGCCGACCGGCAGCAGCGCCTTGTCGGCGCCCATGCGGCGGGACTGTCCACCGGCGAGCAGGGCGCCGATGGCCTTCACGGTGGGAGTGAAATCACTGTTGCTGTTGCTGGGCGGCTCGCCAGCGTTGTGCCGCTTCGCCGTCGCTCTGTTTGGCTTCCACCCAGCGTTCGCCTTCGGGCGTGATTTCCTTTTTCCAGAACGGCGCCTCGGTTTTCAGATAGTCCATCAAAAACTCGCAGGCGGCGAAGGCTTCGCGGCGATGGCTGCCGGTGACGCCCACGAACACGATGGGTTCGCCGGGATGGAGCATGCCGACGCGGTGGACGATCAGCACACGACCGAGGGGCCAGCGCGCCCGTGCCCGGCCGATGATGGCGGCCAGCGATTTTCGGTCATGCCGGGATAGTGTTCGAGTTGCATGGCACTGACCGGGTTGTCGCTCAGATCCCGCACCATGCCGACGAAGGTCACCAGTGCGCCCTGACTATGGGCGCGGTCGCTGACCAGTTCCGCGGTCAGCGCGGCGGGATCGAGGGCCGTCGTCAAAATCCGCACGTCATCGGTCACGCTCAGCCTCCCGTCGCCGGCGGGAAAAAGGCCACTTCGTCGCCGGGGCGGATCGGCGTGGCGTCGTCCGCCATTTCCTGATTCACCGCCGCCAGCACACGGCGCCCGGCAAACTGGGTCTGCCAGTGCGCGCCGCGCGCGGCGAGTTGCGCCTTGAGCGCGCCGACGGTGGTGGGTTCCGGCAGGTCCAGCACGAGCCGCGCCAGATCCAGGGTTTCCCGCAGCCGGGCGAAGAACAGCACTTCAATCACCGCTGCGTTCCCAGCGGCCAGTCTTGCCGCCGTCCTTCGACAGCACGCGGATGGTGCCGATCTCCATGCCCGGGTCCACCGCCTTGCACATGTCGAACAGGGTCAGGGCGGCGACGGATACCGCGGTGAGCGCTTCCATTTCGACGCCGGTCTTGCCGTCGAGTTTGCATTCGGCCTGGATGCGCACGCCGTCGTCCCGCACCGCGAATTCGACCTGCACCCGTGACAGCATCAGCGGATGGCACAGGGGGATCAGCTCGGCGCAGCGTTTGGCCGCCATGATGCCGGCGATGCGCGCGGTGGCGAGCACATCGCCCTTGGCGTGGCCGCCGCTGCGAATCAGCGCGAGCGTCTCGGGCTGCATGGCGACGAAACCTTCGGCGCGGGCGACGCGGGTGGTGACCGCCTTGCCGCTGACGTCCACCATGCTGGCTTCGCCGGCGGCATTGAGGTGCGAAAGGCCGCTCACGATGACGCTTCCCGGGTGCCGCAGTCCGCACCCTGCACGCTCTTGAGCTGCGCGACGAAATTGCAGGGGCGGTGGGTGGCGTCGAGCTGCTCGGCGATGATGCCGTCCCAGGCGGTGCGGCAGGCGTTGGGTGGAGCCGGGCACGCAGAAGATCAGGGTGCCGTTGGAGAGGCCGGCCAGCGCCCGCGACTGCACCGTGGACGAGCCGATGTCGCGGTGGAAATCTGCCGGAACAGTTCACCGAAACCCTCGACCGTCACATCGAACAAGGGCGCCACCGCACAGGGCGTCGAATCCTCCCGGTAAACCCGGTGCCGCCGGTGATGATGACCACCGCACGTCGTCGGAGGCGGCCCAGACCGCGACACCGGCGCGGATGCGGTAGAGATCATCTTTGAGAATCAATTTTTCCGCGAGCCGATGGCCGGCGGCATGGAGCTTTTCCACCAGCAACTGGCCCGAGGTGTCGGTCGCCTCGGTGCGGCTGTCGGAGACCGTGAGCACCGCGATGCGGAGCGGCACGAACTGGTCGGCATAGACTTTGGTCATCGGATGTCCTCCCTTCAGCCGCCGAGCATGGCGAGGTGGCGGGTACCGCCGCTGAAACCGTCCTGGAGAAAATGGCTGACTTTCTTGTCCGCCAGTCGCGCGCGCAAAAACGCGATCAGCTCGTCGCGCTGGTCGTCGGCCTGCAACAGGTGGCGCAGATCGATGCCGTTTTCGGAAAACAGGCACAGGTGCAACTTGCCGGTGGCGCTCATGCGCAGCCGGTTACAGGTGGCGCAGAAGTCCTTGCTGGGGCATGATCAGGCCGATGCGGCCCCGGTAATCCTGGTGGTGAAATTCCTGCGCCGGACCGGCATCTTGCGCGCGGATGGTCTGGGTCCAGCCCTCGGTCAGCAGGCGGCGGCGCAGATCTTCGCCGGCGACGTGGTGGCGGCGGAAAAACTCGCCGTTGTCGCCAGTCTGCATCAGCTCGATGAAGCGCAGCGTGATGGGTTTGTCCCGCAGCCAGGCGAGGAAGCGGTCGATCTGGTTGTCGTTGCAGCCGCGCAGCACGGTGTTCACCTTGCCCTTCGCAATGCCCAGTTCCAGCGCGCGGTCGAGGCCGTCGAGCAGCTCCTGCAAACGCTCGTGGCCGGTGATGGCGTGAAACATCGCCGGGTCCAGGCTGTCGATGCTGAGGTTGAGCGCATCCAGCCCCGCCGCGGCCCAAGCGTCGATGCGCTCGGGCAGCTTGTAGCCGTTGGTGGTGAGCGCCACGGTGCGGATGCCGGGCGTCGCCTTCACCGCCGCGATGATGTCGGGCAGATCGGCGCGCACCGAAGGTTCGCCGCCGGTGATGCGGATCTTGGTGGTGCCGGTGGCGGCAAAGGCGGCGACGACCCGGCGCAGCTCATCCAGGCTCAGAAAGGCACGGTCGGGCCTGCCTTCATACCCATCGGGCAGGCAGTAGGTGCAACGGAAGTTGCAAACGTCGGTGACGGACAGGCGCAAGTAATGAAACTCGCGCCCGAAGCTGTCCTGTAACATGGCAAACACCTTTCCAGGGAGGGGAGGACGAACGGTTTCCCGCGCATCCCTCAGAACCCTTTTCGGGTTCTCGGTGCCGGATTCCTGTCCCCGGTTCTCACTGCGGCGCAGTGCATGGTGGCGCAGCGCACGGCGGTGAGGTGGAC
The DNA here is from genome assembly GCA_016708925.1 of Gammaproteobacteria bacterium. Taxonomy (GTDB): domain Bacteria; phylum Pseudomonadota; class Gammaproteobacteria; order Pseudomonadales; family Porticoccaceae; genus JAGPUQ01. Next base: position 248,249 of record JADJET010000003.1, read on the forward strand.
GGTGGGGAGTTAGAGCCCCGGCACTCGGAGTTTGTCTGTGATCGCCGCGGCGGCAAGCCGGTGGCGATGTCTGGAGTGTAGCACGGTCGCCGCCTGCAAGAGCTTTGCTACACTCCGGACCAGTTTCCCTCGCAGCACAGGACACCTTCGATGCCGCCATCCTCCGATCATCCCGCACCCCCGGCTCTCGGTCTGCGCCGCCGATGCCGGCAGCGATGCCTCACATGACCCGGGTCGAACCCGCCGAGCTGGTGGCGTTTCTCAACCAGTTGCTGGGAGCCGAGCGCGCCGGCACCCGGGTGGCGCGGGAATCCCGCGAGCAGTGCACCACCGCGCCCGAGCGCCAACTGATGGCGGACATCCACGGCGACGAAGCGCGCTGGTGCAAGATGCTCATGGACGCCATCCCACGTTTGGACGGTGAACCCTCGCTCAGGGTGGGCGACTTTTACCAGCGCGCCATGGCCATCTCCGGGCTGGACGAGCGGCTGCGGTTTCTCAACCGCGGCCAGGGTTGGGTGGCCAAGCGCCTCGGCGAGATGATTCCGCGCGTGGCCGATGCGGCATTGCGCGCCGAGCTGGTCGCAATGCGGGAAAACCACGACGCCAATATCGCCCGGGTCAACCAGTTTCTTGAACAACGACCCTAGCCGCGCGCCGCCATGTTCGAGCGCCTGCGCCGCTGGCGCGAAAATCGCCGCCTGCACCGCCTGGCGGTTCCGGTCGAGGCCTGGGAGGCCGCCATCGCGGACTGGCCGGTGGCCGCCCGCTATCGGGGTGAGGCGCGGATGCGGCTGCGCGACATGGCGCTGCGTTTTCTGCTGCGCAAGAAGTTCACTGCCGCCGACGGGCTCGAAGTCACCGACGCCATGCAGCTGCGGATTGCCACCATGGCGGTCGTGCCGGTGCTGGAACTGGGCCTGGAATGGTATGACGGCTGGGTGACCCTGATTCTCTATACCGGGGCGTTCATTCCCGCCCACGACCGCGAGGACGAGTACGGCATCGTCCACACCGAGCGTGAACCCCTGACCGGGGAGACCTCGGAACACGGGCCGGTGATTCTCTCCTGGGACGACATCACAAATGCGAGCGCCTGGGACGCCTACAACGTGGTGATCCACGAGATGGCCCACAAGCTCGACATGCGCAGCGACGGCGGTCCCAACGGCGCACCGCCCCTGCATCCGGACATGGACCCGGCGGCCTGGACGCAGGCTTTTACCGCTGCCTGGGAAGATTGCGAGCGCCGCGCCGCTGCCGATGACAGCGCGATGCCCATCGATCCCTATGCGCTCCAGGACGCGGGTGAATTCTTCGCGGTGACGAGTGAATGCTTTTTCGAAGCGCCGGAGCGGCTGGCGGAGTACTGGCCGGCGGTGTATCGGCAACTGAGTGCGTTCTACCGGCAGGATCCCCTCCGCCAGTAATTCACAGCCGGCCCGACAGCGTTCAACTAGCCGCTGAAGCCGGCGCTGCGCTCCCGTTCGACGATCCCCGCCTCGACCAGAGTCTTGGCCACTGACCACCGAGGAGGCTTGGCTTCTCACAGGTGAGCCGTACACTGGGGAAAACTCATAACCATAAAATCACCGGAGGCTGCCATGCCTGTGCAAACGTTTCCCCCCATGACCAAGGATTTTCCCAGCTTCGACTGCGACGCCCACATTGCCGAGCCGATGGAAATCTGGGAGCGCGCCGAGGAACACCTCACCCGCGCCGAACTCGCCGCGCTCAAAACCACGCTCTGGTACGACCCTGAATCGGAGCAGTTGATCGTCAACGACACCGTCGGCGCCGGTATCCGCTCCAAGGAAGGGCGCGGCACCACCGCTGCGATCAATCTGATCTCGGTCGCCGGGCCGGGCATGAAGCACGCCATCCAGCGCGCGTTCAACGTCCGCAATCTGCGTGCGGAGACCGCGTTGACCAAGGCGCAATCGGCCTATATCGATCACCGTGGCGCCTACGATCCCAAGGCGCGGCTCCAGGACATGGATGTTCAGGGCATCGACCAGGTGATGTTCATTCCCTCGGACATCGACACCTATCCCTGGCTGCGCAACGGCCTCGGCGCCACCGCCGCGTGCAAGGCCTACAACGAATGGGCTAGGAAGGCTGCCAGGCCGACCCCGAGCGGCTGTTTTTGCGGCGCTGCTGCCGTTGCAGGATCCGGAAAGGGCGGTGCGATCTACCGGGTCGCCGCCAAGGTGTCGCGTCGGCTTGGTGCGCCCGATCGATGCACTCGGCAACTACCCGCTGCAACCAGGTTCGATCCGCTGTGGCGGGGCCATGGAAGAGACCGGCGCGGTCTACGGCATGCATCCGTTTCCGGCTCTGGGCTCACTGGAAGCCGCCGGGTTACAGCGAGCAGCACTCGGCTTCCGAACTGATCAACCGTACGGTGACCTCCGCCGACATTCCGCACTCCTTCCTCACCAATGTGCAGAATTTCCAGGCCGAAGCCTCGGTGTGGGTGGTGTCGGCGCTGTTCTCCGGCCTGTTCGAGCGCTTCCCGAAACTGAAGGCCGCGGTGTTCGAGGCGTCCTCGACCTGGCTCAGCTTCGTGCTCGACGAGTGCGACAAGTACTACAAGCTGTACCGCAACGAGCGCAGTTTTCCGCCGCTCAAACAGCTCCCCAGCGAGACTTTCTTCGAACACTGCATGACCGGCTTCGAGGGTGACGAGGCGCCACCGTCGCGGCTGCCGGAGTTTTACGAGAACATCCTGACCTGGTCGTCGGATGTCTACCACCACGACGGCGACGATGTCTGGCGCGCGCTCGAAACCATGCGCGGCTGCGGCCTGTCGGCCGAACGCCGTGACAAATTTCTCGGCGGCAACGCGCGACGGATACAACATCCGCGCCGAAGACATTCATCCGTGAGCGGGTGACCGAGATCGAGCGCCCCGACTGGTGGCCGACGGCGGACGAGATCGAGCGCGCCATGGCGGCCGAGGCCAGCGTGCTGCCGCGCGCCGAACCGGCCGCCGCCAATACCTTCCAGCGCGCCGTGGGAGGGTCGAACTGATGGCCACTTTCGTCAAACCCATGGCCAAGAAAGCCTTCGCCGTGTTCGACAGCGATTCCCATGTCGTGGAGCCGCGCGCGCTGTGGGAGAAATACCTCGACCCCGATTACCGCGTGCTGGGCAAGGCCGCGCTGTGGCGGGAGGAGGGGCCGACCAACTGCTACCTCAAGGTCAACGGCAAAATGTTTCGCGACACCATGAACCCCAACATTCCGCGCCTCGCGATCTGGCGGCCGGGCATCACCTGGGCGCAGGTGGGCGAACTCGACCCCGACATTCGCCACGCGCCGACGCGCGGCGCGTCCGATCCACAGGCGCGGCTCGCCGACATGGGCGCCATGGGTATCGACCAGACGCTGCTGTACCTGACCCTGGTTCGCCGAGGGCTTTCATCCGGTCGAAGACCCGATGTCGCCCGCGCGCTGGCGCGGGCCCACAACGACTGGATCGCCGATTTCTGCGCGGTGGCGCGAGCGGGCTGTTCGCGGCGGCCATGGTGCCCGGCAAAACCGGATTTCGCGATCGCCGAGCTGGAGCGCATCGCCACCATGCCCTGTTTTCGCGGTGCCTTCATTCGCCCCATGTTCATCGAGAACCGCTATTTCACCCATCCCTATTACGACCCGCTGTGGGGGCGCGCGCTCGAGGTTCTCGGCATCACCGCCGCCGTGCATCCGGCAACCGGCCTGTGGAACCCGGAGTGGACTTCCCACGCCCCCTTCATCGAAAAAATGAAAGGCCGCCTGAGCCAGATGGCACTGCTGCGCGAGGCCGGCGGCGGGCCCTTCGCCGGCGGCGGCAACGGCGCCAATCTCGGCTTCAGCCCGACGGGGAGCTGGGCCACCAGCTGGCGCCGGTGATCTCGCCCTGGCTCGACAACCCATGTTCGTCGGCGCCGCGCTGATCGGCTTCACCGGTGATGCAGCGCTACCCGCGCATGAAAGTGGTCAGGCCCACGGCAAGGCGTCCTCGGATGGAGGAGGTGCTGGAAAACTGGAAGCCTCCGCGCTGCACCACGCCGCTGCTGCACAAATACCCGTGCGCACCGATCCCGAGGAGATGTGGGAGGAGGGCGGAGTTATGCTCGGTTTCGACGCCGAGGAGCGCCTGATTCACCGCCTGCCCGGCGATTTCGAAGCCAAGATCGTGTGGGGCTCCCACTACCCGCGCCAGGAGGCGACGACCGCCTGGGACGCCATCGCGACGCTGTCCGGCGCCGGCATCGGGCCGGCGACCATCGCGCGCATGCTGGGCGGCAACGCCGCCAGCCAGTTCGGCATCCAGCTCAAACAATGGGTGTGAGCGCAATCGGCACCGACCAACAATCTCCTGAATACCGAGGTAATTCACCATGCACGATCTCATTATCAAGGGCGGCACCGTGGTCGATGGCACTGGCGCCCCGGCCTTCACTGGCGACATCGCCATCGACAATGGCAACATCACGGCGGTGGGCAAAATCTCGGCGCGCGCGAAGCAAACCACCAACGCCGACGGCCTGCTGGTCACCCCGGGCTGGGTTGATACCCACACCCATTACGATGGCCAGGCGGTGTGGGATCCGTTGCTCACGCCATCGGGCTGGCACGGTGTCACCACCGCGATCATGGGCAACTGCGGGGTCGGCTTCGCGCCGGTCGCCGCCCACCACCGCGACTGGATGATCGAGCTGATGGAGTCGGTGGAGGACATCTCGGCCAGCGCGCTCAAGGCCGGCATCGACTGGCAGTGGGAGAGCTTTCCCGAATATCTCGATGCGCTCGATCGCATCCCGCGGGCGGTGGATGTCGGCGCCTACCTGGGCCACTGCGCACTGCGCACCTTTGTCATGGGTGACCGGGGCGCGCGCGACGAGGACCCGACGCCGACGGAGATCGAGCGCATGGCGGCGGTGGTGCGCGAGGCGATGGCGGCCGGCGCGCTGGGGTTCTCGACCTCGCGCACCGCGATCCACCTGACCCCTAAAGGCGAACCCATCCCCGGCACCTTCGCCAAGGAGGCGGAGCTGATGGCGATCGCGCGCGCTGTGGGTTCCCAGGGCCGTGGCCTGATGGAGATCATCCCGGCGGGTGTGGAGAGCGGCGACCGCAAGGCGCAGGCCGCCGAAATGGCGCTGATGAGCCGCTTGTCCCGCGCCGGCAACTGTCCGGTGACCTATCTCACCGGACAGATCGGCAAGGATCCGATTTGTGGCGCGGAACTTTCGTCTTGCGGAGGAGGCCAACGCCGCTGGCGCCACGCTGATTCCGCAGATTTCCTGCCGCCCGGTAGGGATGCTGTTCAGTTTCGAGAGCGAAAATCCTTTTGCCCGCTTCCCGAGCTTCAAGGAGATCAGGGCGCTGCCGCCCGCCGCGCGTCTGGCGGCGCCCGCGATCCCGCCGTCAAGGCGCGCATCCGGCCGACCGCGATCCGGCGCCCACCGCCTGGACCAATATTTTTGCCAACCCCTGGCCGCTGACCTTCGCCCTCGGCAAACAGCCCATTACGAGCCCGATCCCGCGCACAGCATCAAAGCGCTGGCGCTCCAGCAAAGGTCGCACGCCGGCGGAGCTGGCCTACGAGATGATGCTCGAAAGCGAAGCCGCGCCTTTCTGTTCTACGCGGCGGCGGATTTTCGAAGGCAATCCGATGCGCCGCGGGAAATGCTGGCAGCCCGCTGTCGATGCTCGGCGGCAGCGACGGCGGCGCCCACTGCAATTTCATCGTCGATGCCGGCGTGCCCACCTTCATGCTGACCCACTGGGTGCGCGACCGCAAAACCGGCCGCCTGCCGCTGGAATGGGCGGTGCGCAAGCAAACCCGAGACACCGCACGCCGCAACGGCATCACCGACCGCGGCGAATTGCTGCCGGGCCAGCGCGCCGACATCAACCTGATCGACTTCGCGCGGCTGTGCAGCCTGGCGCCGGAGCAGGTCAGGGATCTGCCCGCTGGCGGCACCCCGCCCTCATCCAGCGCGCCGAGGGCTATGTCAGCACGCTGGTGGCTGGACAGGCGATCCTGTACAACGGCGAGGACACCGGTGCGCGGCCGGGGGCGGCGGTACGGCTGTCGCGGATGGACCACTGACTCCGTTCCTGATGCGGTTGCTGATAACGTAGCGCTACACAACTGACCGGCGTCGGGAGGAAAAACAGCGTGGAAGCGATTGCCGCACTGCACAACCGGGTTTCCCAGTCGGCGTTGGTCGCACCCGCACCGGCCGGCGCCATTCTCGACAACATCAAGCGCGCCGCGTTGCGCGCGGCCGATCACGCCATGCTGCGACCATGGCGCTTTCTGGTGATCGAGGGCGAGGGTTTGCAGCGCCTGGGCGAGCTGTTCGTGCGGGCGCGGGAAGCGCGTGAGGGCGAGCTGTCGCCGCGCGAGCGCGAGCGCACGCTGGGGCGGCCGCTGCGCGCGCCGTTGCTGATTGTCGTCGTCGCCGCCTGCCGGACGAACACCAAGGTGCCCGCCGTTGAACAACTGCTGTCCGCCGGCGCCGCCATGCAGAACATGCTCAATGCCGCCTATGCCGAGGGCGTGGGCGCAATGTGGCGCACCGGCGACTTCGCCTACGACCCGGTGGTGAAAGCCGGGCTCGGCGTGGCGGAGACCGAACACATCATCGGCTTTCTGTATCTGGGCACCGCCAGCGAACAGCGCCCGCGCACTCCGCCACCCGATCCGGCGCAGTTTTTTGTGTCCTGGGGGAATGACCGCTAGGAGCCTGTCAACACCATCTGTGCGGTCGCCGAAGCCCGCTGTGGGGTGGCGCGACTGGCCATCAGGCCTGAGAAACCAATCTTCAACGACAATTACGGGGTCAAAAATGAGCCAGACCAACCGGGCGATGCCCATGCTGGAGGGCGTTCGCGTGCTCGACTTTACCCAATACGTTGCCGGGCCGACGGTCACGCGCATGATGGCGGAGCTCGGGGCGGACATCATCAAGGTTGAGCAGGCGCCCGGGGGCGATCCGTCGCGCACCATTCCGGTGATGAAAAACCGGCGCAGTGCGTATTACATTCAGCACAATCGCGGCAAGAAGAGCCTGTGCGTGGATTTTTCCAAACCGGAGACCACCGCGCTGCTGCACGACCTGGTGAAGACCGTTGACATCGTGGTCGAGAATTATGGCCCGGGAGTGATGGCCAAGCGCCAGCTCGATTATGCCGCACTCAGCAAAATTCACCCGAAGCTCATCATGCTCTCGGTCTCGGCTTTCGGGCGGACCGGCCCGCTGGCGGACAAGGTCGGATTCGATCTCATTGCCCAGGCGTTTTCCGGCCTGATGCACATGACCGGCGAACCGGACGGGCCGCCTCAGTTCGTCAGCATGGCGATTGCCGACGTCAATGCCGGGGTTCATGGCTTTGCCGCGCTGGGCTATGCGCTGTTTCATCGGGAACGCAGCGGACGCGGCCAGTACATCGATATCTCGATGATCGACGCGCTCTATCACATGCACGAGGCCAATGTGGAACTCTGCGCCAATGCCAGAACCGAGTTCCACCCCATCCGCTGCGGGGCGCATCATCAGGGCCTGGCTCCCTATGGGGTGTTCAAGGGCGTTGAAGGCTGGATTGCCATCCTTGCCGGGGATTTACAATGGCCGGGGCTGCCGCGTGCGATGGGCCAACCGCAGCTCAGCGATGATCCCCGGTTTGCCGATATGCGCAGTCGCGCCCGGCATTCCCGCGAGCTGGTGACACTGGTGGAAGCCTGGATGGCGCGGCAGCAGAGCGACCAGGCGATTCTGGATGCACTGGGCGAACAGCGTGTACCCTGCGCGCCAGTCCTGTCGGTAGCGGATACCATCAAGCACCCCTACTTCATTGCGCGGGAAATGGTGCGCAAGGTGCCCGATGCGGTCATTACGGAAGGCGTCACGATTGCCGGCTTTCCGATCAAGTTTTCGGAGCTGCCGGAGTTGCCGGTGCTGTGGACTTCCGCGCAGGGACAGGACAACGCCGAGGTGCTGAAAACCGCGCTCGGATATTCCGATGCCCAGGTACAGGAGCTCGTGGAGCGAGGTGTTATCTTTGCCCGATCGTTGTAACCGCCCCGGCCCGACCTTGACAGCGGAGTCGGGTGAATTGCGTTCCTGTCCGTCCAGCGGCCCGAGAGGTTGAGTGAGGACCGCGGCGACCATCGATTTTGACCGTCCCGGCCGACTGACGCTCTGGGTCGCCGGTCTGCTGTTGTTTGCCGGCGCCCTTGCCGCGGTCCACGCCGGCATTCCGCTCGCGGCCGCCGCGGGTGCCGGCTTCGGCCTGCTGCTGATCGGCCGCGCCGGCGGCGCCACCGATGGCGTGTTCCTGGCGCTGCGCCATGCGGCGGTGGCGGCGCTATTTGCCCTCGCCGCGACACCGGAACTGCCGCTCTGGCAGACGCCGCGGGAGTGGATCGATCTGCTGCGCTTGACGCCGCCGGGCGCCGCGCTGGCGTTCGCGGTCTACGGTCTGGTGGCCGGTCTATGGCCGGTGCGGCAGCACCGGCCGCTGCCGGCGGCCACCTCGCTGGTGCTGCTGGTGGCGCCCTTTGCCCTGTTCAATGGCCTGTTTCTGCTGGCGTCGCGTGACCTGCTGGCATCCCTGGGGGGGTGGCTGGGTCCGGATTTGTCTCCGGCGCTGCGGTCGCTACCCGGCTGCTGGCTGGTGCTGGGCCTGTTCGGCGAGCTCGCCGTGCAGGGCCTGGGCGTCGCCGTGGACCAACGCTGGACCCACAACTGGCGCCTGCGCGCGCTGCTGTGGAGCAGTGCGCTGTGGGCTGTACTGACGCCCCATATCGCCGATTTGGGCAGTGGCCCACTCGCCGCCGCGCTCCCCGGATGGCTGCAATGGCCGCTGGGAGTGGCGAGCGCGGCGCTGGCGCAAGCGGGCCTGTGGGGCCAGACTTTTCTCATCACCGGGGCGCTGCTGGATGCCCTCAAGGGCCGGCGGCCGACGTGGCAGGCCGCCGCCGATCACTGGCGCAGCGGCGCCGGCAAGGGTGCGGTCTACAGCGCCTGGTTCATGGTTCTCGTGTATGGCGCGGCGCTTGCCGGCGGCGGCGCGGTCGCGGCCTGGATTAGCGCGCAGCCGTTATTGTTCGGGACGCTGCTTGGCATGCTGCTGTTCCCCCTGGCCCGCAGCCTCATCGAGACCTTCGACGGCAGCCCGGCGCTGGCCGGCCGGCTCGGCGCGGCCTACCGTGAACCGGCGAATCTGCTGCGCGGTGCCGTCGCGGGATTCGCGGTCGCGCTCTGGTTTGGTCTGGATCGCACCGCCAGCGGCGATAGCCTGCGCTTCGCCGGTGGCGCGCTCGCCGGCGCCGCGGTCTATGCCGGCGTCGGTCTGCTGGTTGATGCCCTCGCCATGGCGCGCGGTCTGCGGCAGCGCCCGCAGCGCGTGTCGGTGTATCTCGTGCAAGCGGTCATGGGCGGCATCACGGGCGGGCTGCTCGCCTGGTATTTCGACGCCGGCCAGTTGCGGGTGGTGCTGGATCGCGTGGCCGCCTATGGGGTAGTGAATTTTCCGGCCGTCGGGCGCGGCAGCTACGAATACATGGTGTATCCGTTATTCAGTAAATGGGGTGCCACCGATCTCGGTCTGGTCAGCGGTGGCGTCAAGCTGTTCTACGCCCAATCCCTGTCGGGGGTGGTGCAATGGGCGATCGCCGCGCCCCTGTTCAGTCTCAACCTGGTACTGCTGACGGCGCTGATCCAGCGGCGCCTGGCGCCGATCCGCGCCACCTTCAGCCGCGCCGGACTGGCCGAAGTCGGCGCGCAGACGGTGCGGGTACTGCGCTGGGGGCTGTGGATGGCGCCCATCATCTCGATCTTTCTGCGCATGGCGCAGGATCCGACCTGGTACAACCAGGATGGCGCCGTGCGCAGCCTGCTCGCCACCGTGCAGCAGGTGTGGCAACCGACGGACCACTACCGCGCCTGGAGTCTCGACCTGTTCCTGGGTCTGATGGCCTACGACTGGTTGCGCGTGCTGATCTGGTTCGACCATATGGGGCTGCGGGTGGCGACGCTGGTCAATTTCTCCTTTGTCGGCATGGACGCCGTGAATGCGCGTCTCGCCCGGGCGCTGAGCCACGGCCCGCGCGGACAGGCGATTCCGGAGGGATTGCGCCGCTTCGCCACCTGGGCGCCGCTGCTGGTGCCGTTCTATATTCCGAGGGGCGGTGAATGGGAGTACGTGTGGATGCGCGCCGAGGGCATGCACGGCCACGCCGGGCCGCTGTTGCCGGCAGTGCGCGATTTGGTGGGTGCCTATGTGGTCGCCGCCGTGCTGGCGATCGCACTGGGCGCCTGGGTGCTGACGCGCGCCCGCCGCGCCGGCACCCTGCACCGGGTGCGCAGTGCCCCGGCGCATGTGCTGGGTAATGGCCTCTACATGCTGCGTCTGGGCGAGGATGGCCGTGGCCATGCCCAGGTGATCCGCCCCCGGCGCGGTTGTCCGGAAATCGATCTGACCCGCCGCCCTGAGGACGATCTCGATCGGCGCGGGCGGTTCTTCTACGTCAGCGAGCCCGGCCGGCCGCCCTGGTCGCTGACCCGCCAGCCCTGCCCGGGTGCCGGGGTGCGCCATCGGGTGACCGAGATCTCGACCACCGCGCTGTGCTACCGCGCCGATGCGGCGGACCTGACCGCTTTTGCGCGCGTCGAAGTGCCGCCGGACGATCCGGTCGAGTGCTGGACCATCACCTTCGAAAACCCCGGCAACAGTCCGCGCCGCTTGCGCCTGACCAGCTTTCAGGAGCTGACGCTCGGTGACGCCGAAGCCGCCTCCCGCCACCCGGCGTTCAATGCCCTGCACGTCGGCACCCGGTTTGTGGCGCCCCTGGCCGCGCTGTTGGCACACAGCCGCCTGTTGACGGACGTGCGCGGCCGGCCTGCGGGCGAAGTGGCGTTTCATGCGGTGGCGACCGACGGTCATGGCGTGCGCCTGGCGGGTTACGAAGACAGCCGCAACCGCTTCGTCGGCGCCGGAGGTCTGGCGTGCCCGGACGGGCTGGCCCCGGATGCGCCGCGGGCGCCGGACGACGAAGGCCTGCTGTACAGCTTCGATCCCGCACTGTCGCTGACGCTGGGGGTGACGGTCCCGGCCCGGAGCCAGGCCAGTGTGCGCTTTGTCACCGGCTACGCGGCCAACCCCGCCGCCGCCGCGCAACTGATCACGCGGTGGCTTGGTACGCCGCTGCCGCCGCCGGAGGTGCTCGAGCGCGCCCTCGACCGTACCCGCACAGTGCGCGACGCCGAGCCACCGGAGCTCGAATTCAGTCCCGACGGCTGGACCCTCGGCATCGATGGCACTGCCCCGCGACCCTATAGCCATCTCATGGTGAATGCCGTCGGTCAGGGCGCGGTGCTGGACAGCGCCGGATGTGTCGCTGCGTTCGCCGGCAACAGCCAGCAAAACGCCCTCACCCCGTTCCGGCTGAGCGATGCCGGTCACCGCTTGCCGGGCGAGGCGCTGTATGTGGTCGATCTCGCTACCGACGTCTGTGGCGGACCTGCCTTTGCCCCGCTGCGGCGCGGCGATATCCCGCACCGGGTCGAGTTCGCACCCGGGCAGGCGCGCTTTGTCAGTACGCTCGGCGAGCTCGATCTGGACCTGACCGTCTGCGTACCCCCGGACGTGCCCGCGCAACTGCGCCTGCTGCGCATTGCCAATCGCGGCGCGGCGCCGCGCCGCTGCCGGGTGGTGGCCTGCTTCGAATGGGTGCTGGCGGAACTGCCCGCGGACAGCCGGGGGCGACTCGAACTGGCAACGGAAGCAGGCGTTGTCTATGCCCGTAATCCCGACAATCTGTTTGCACCCGGTTGGGCGTTTGTGGCGAGCAGTCTCGACCAGCCGGTGGTGGAGACCGTGCGCAGCCGTTTCGCCGGCACGGCGGCGGGCCTGCTGCCGTACTTTGTCAGTCTTGGTGCTGGCGATCCGGCCGCAGTCGACGACGGCAGCCGGGTCGCGGCGTTTTCCGGTGAAGTGGAAGTGCCGGCCGGCGGCGAGTTGTGGGTGAATTTCGCGCTGGGTCAGGCGCCGACCCACGAAGAAGCCCGCGCGCTGGCTGCGCGCTACCGCGACCCCGCCGCGGCGCGGGCAGCGTTGGTCGCTACCGAGACGGACTGGCGCCGCCGCCTCGGCGAGTTGCGCGTCGAAACCAATCGCAAGGACTTCGACCGTCTCGTCAACATCTGGCTGCCCTACCAGGTGTTGAATGCGCGCCTGTGGGGGCGCTGCGGCCCGGAGCAGCGCTCGGGAGCGTACGGCTTCCGCGATCAGTTGCAGGATGTGCTGCCGTTGCTGCTGATCGATCCCGGGCTCGCGCGGGAACAGATTCTGCGCCACGCCGGCCAGCAGTTTCCGCAAGGCGACGTGCTGCACTGGTGGCATCCGACGCCCACGGATGGCACCGGCTTTGGTGCCCGCACCCGGGCGTCCGACCCGCAGCTGTGGCTGCCCTACATCACCGCCCAGTACGTCGCCGCGACCGGCGATATCAGCATTCTTGAGGAGAAGACGCCGTTCCTGGAAGGCGAGCCCATCCCCTACGGCGCCGACGGCATCGGATTTGCTCCGCGCCCCGGTGCCGAATGCGTCGCGCTCCACGAACATTGTCGCCGCGCCATCGACTACACCCTGGCGCGGCGCGGCCGCCGCGGGTTGCCGTTGATCGGCACGGGCGACTGGAACGATGCCCTCGACCGCATCGGTCATCGCGGCCGCGGGGAAAGCGTATGGCTCGGTTTTTTCCTGCACCGGGTGCTGCTCGACTGGGAGCCGCTGGCGCGCCGCCAGGGTGACACGGCAACCGCCGCCCGCTGGCACGGGGAAGCCGTCCGTTTGCGCGCGGCGCTGGCGGCGTTGCGCCGGGGCGAGAGCTATGTGCGCGCCATCGCCGACGACGGTACCGAACTGCTCCACGCCAACGCCCTCACGGCGGCTTGGCCGGCGCTGTCCGGGGCCGTGGCCGCCGATGATGCGCTGGCCGCGCTGCGCGCCGATCTGGAGCAGCTGGAAGGCGCGCATCTGGTGCGAGTCCAGACGCCGGCCTTCGACGCGCACTCGATACCCTGGCCAGGCCGTATCGCCCTCTATCCGCCGGGTGTGCGCGAGAACGGGGGGCAGTACTCCCATGGCGCTTCCTGGCTGGTGGATGCCCTGACCGCGCTGGCCAGAGACGCCGACAATGTCTCGGACGCCGATCATCTGCGCGCGGAGGCATTCCGGCTGTGGCAGAAAATTTCACCCCTGGGCCGGGATGCTCCCGAGCTTGCGGCCCGCTATGGCTTGGCACCCCATCAACAGCCAGCGGATATTTACAGCGGCCCTGGCCATGAAGGCCGCGGCGGTTGGAGCTGGTACACAGGTGCGGCGGCCCGCATGCTCTGGGCGGCCTATGGATTGCTCGGGATCGACCTGCGCGATGGTGTTGTCACCCGGGGTTCCGGACCTTCGGGAGGCCTGGAACTGTACGGGTTGAGGGTGCGGGGCGAGCGTTTGCCCGAAGGGCGAGAGTGAAGGTTGTCATGCCGCTGACAGGCTGAATAACATAACTAAAAGAAATGCAAAATTATTAAAATGACACTTTAAGGACTGTTACAATAACTCCTGTACAGCACACGTGGAGTTATGTTATGGACCTGATCGAAGAAAAAATCGGCGGCGAAGCGGTCGTTACGGCGTTCTGCCTGCTCGTCTTCGGCGTGTTTTTTGCCGTCGTGGTCGCCAACCTGATCTGAGCACTGCCGTTCGCCGGGCGTTGCGGGCGGCTTGTTTCGCCGCCCCGGAGCGTCGCCGGCAATTCCCGCCGTGCGGCAGCGGCATCCGGCGCTGCGCCGACAAAAATCCCTTGATCTTGACGTCGGCGGGCTGCGGAAGGTCCGCCGCGGCTGCGGCGCGCTCCGGAAGAATGCCAGGGACCGCCTATTCGAGGGCGAGAATGGCCTGGGTCAGTTTGGCGTCGATGCGGTCCAGATCCGTGCTTGCGGCGGCACTGCTGCCCGCATTGTGCTGGGCCTGCATCAGCTCGTAGGACAGATTCAGCGCGGCCATCACGGCGATACGTTCAAGGCCGATGACATTGCCGGAGCGGCGGATTTCGCGCATGCGCAGATCGAGCCCGTGGGAGGCACTCAGCAGGGCGTCCTGCTGCTCGGGCGGGCAATGGACCTGATAGTCCTTGTCGAGAACCCGGATGCTGACCGTCGAAACACTGGCGTCGGCCATGGTAGTCAGGACTCCGGGGTGAGGGCTTTGAGTCGCGCGATCATGTTTTCAATTCGGGAGCGCGCCATTTCGTTTTTTTCGAGCAGCTGGCTGCGTTCGCGCGCCAGGCTGGCTTCGCGTTCCCGCAGAACATCGTTTTCGGCTTTCAGGCGCGCGCTGAGTACGGCCAGGCGGTCGACCTTGTTTTCGAGTTCGGCGATGGAAGGCGCGTTCATGACCATCCCGGTTCAGGCCCTGACACGCGACTACCGTGGCGCGCGCCAAGGCGGTCAATCGACTCTGGTGCGATGGTGTTTGCCGACCGTCCCGCGGTGCGGATGTCGCGGTGCAGACAGCGTGCTAGGATGCCCGCCAGTCCCCGTAGCCGTTGATCGCGTGTCCCGTTTCGAGAACCTGCGCGCCGCGTTCGCGGCCCTGAACGTACCCCTGGATCCCGCCGAGTGGCACGGTCTGTTGTGTGGCGCCACCGTCGGCGGGCTGCGTTCGCCGACTGCCGTTCTGGATCTGCTCGAAGCCGAGCTCGCCACGGTGGTGGTCGAAGCAGCCATGCGCGGCGCGCTCACCGATATTGCCGCTGACGCCGCAAAAGATCTGGCGCGTTTCGACTACGGCTTCCAACTGCTTCTGCCCGCGGACGACGCGCCGCTGAACTTGCGTGTGCAGGCGCTCGCGGCCTGGTGCCAGGGCTTTCTGGCCGGACTCGGGCAGGGCGGCGGCGCGCGCGGCCTGAGCGCCGACACCGCCTCGGCACTGGGTGACTTCGCCGCTATCGGCCGCGCCGATGCGGATGTCGATGGCACCGAGGAAGACGAGCGGGACTTCGTCGAGCTGGTCGAGTATGTGCGCGCGGCGGTGCTGGTGATCGACGCCGAATTACGCGAGCGGCAAGCACGTCCCGACACCAAACTGCACTAGCCCAGGATTTCCGCCGATGATCACTGCCCAGGAATTCGCCCGCCGTCGCCGCGACCTGATGGCGACGCTGACCAAAAACAGTATCGCGATCCTGACGGCGGCGCCCGAGCAGGTGCGCAGCCGGGACACCTATTTTCCCTATCGTCAGGACAGCAATTTTTTCTACCTCACGGGTTTTCATGAGCCCGAGGCGGTGCTGGTACTGATCCCGAAGCGGCCCCAGGGCCAGTTCATCCTGTTCTGCCGCGAGCGCGACCGCAGCCGCGAAATCTGGGACGGCCGCCGCGCCGGCCCCGAAGGCGCGCGCGAGCTGTACGGCGCCGACGACGCCTTTCCCATCGACGATATCGACGAAATTCTCCCCGGCCTGCTGGAAGGTCGCGACCGCGTGTACTACGCGCTGGGCCGCAACCGCACTTTCGACACCCGGCTGCTGGACTGGATCGACGGCATCCGCGCCCGCGCCCGCAGCGGCGCGGTACCGCCGGACGAGTTCGTCGATCTCGATCATCTGCTGCACGAGGCGCGCCTGTTCAAAACCGCGACCGAGCTCAAGGTGATGCGCAAGGCGGGCGCGATTTCGGCGCGCGCCCACTGCCGCGCCATGCGCGCCGCGCGGCCGGGTCTGTACGAATACCAGTTGCAGGCGGAAATCGAACATGCGTTCGCCAGCGAGGGCGCGCGCCACCCCGCCTACGGTTCCATCGTCGGCGGTGGCGCCAACGCCTGCGTGCTGCACTATGTGGAAAACAGCGCGCCGCTGCAGGATGGCGATCTGGTATTGATCGACGCCGGCTGCGAGCTGGAACACTACGCCGCCGACATCACCCGCACCTTCCCGGTCAACGGCAAGTTCTCGGCGCCGCAGCAGGCGCTCTACGAGGTCGTGCTCGCGGCCCAGATGGCCGCCATCGAGGCGGCGCGCGCCGGCAACCACTGGGACGAGCCGCACCGGGTCACGGTGAAGATCATCACCCAGGGGCTGGTCGATCTGGGCTTGCTGAAGGGCAATGTCGAGGACCTGATCGCGCGCAATGCCTATACCGATTTTTACATGCACCGTGCCGGTCACTGGCTCGGCATGGACGTGCACGACGTGGGCGACTACAAGGTGGACAACGCGTGGCGCCTGCTGGAGCCCGGCATGGTGATGACCGTGGAACCCGGTATCTATGTTGCACCCGACAACCGCAAGGTGGCGAAAAAATGGCGTGGCATCGGCATCCGCATCGAGGACGATGTCGCCATCACCCGCAAAGGCCCGGAGGTGCTGACCGCGGGAGTGCCCAAGACAGTCGCCGACATCGAGCGGCTGATGGCGCTCTGAGATGACGGCCGGCGCCGATGTCGATATCGCCATCGCGGGCGGCGGTCTCACGGCGCTGACCGCGGCCGCGGTATTGGCGCGTGCCGGCCCCGAATGGCGCATCGCCCTGCTGGCGGATGATTCGCACGCCGGCGCCGATGCGCGCAGTGATGCATTCGCCGAGGTACGGACCATGGCGCTGTCCGCCAGCAGCCGCGAAGTTTTTGCGGCGCTGGGGCTGTGGTCCGCGATCGCGGCGCGCTCGGCCGCGATAACGGATATTCAGGTGAGCGAGCGCGGCGGCTGGGGGCTGGCGCGGCTGGGGCCGGCCCCGGGCGACGCGCCCTTCGGGCAGGTGATCGAGAACGCCGAACTGGTCCGGTTGCTCGCCGCCGCCGTGGCCGCCTGTCCCAATGTCGGTCGCGCATCGGGAAGCAACGCGACCCCGGTGCCGCGCCGGGACCATCTGGAAATCCAGACCGGCGCGGGCCTCCTGCGCGCCCGTTTGCTGTTGGTCGCCGACGGGACGGACTCGCCGCTGCGCGCGGGATTCGGCATCGGCGTCACCGCGCGCGACTACGGTAACGCCGCCCTGATCGCGACCTTGACGCTCGCCGAACCCCATCGGGGCATCGCCTACGAGCGCTTTACCCCGGATGGCCCCATGGCTCTGTTGCCGCTGCCGGATCGGGATGGTCAGTCGCGCGCGTCCCTGGTCTGGGTGCTGCCGCCGGAACGGGCGGCGGCGCTCGCCGTGGCGCCGGAACCGGAACGGCGCGCCGAACTGCAAACGGCTTTTGGCCAGCGCGCCGGTGTCATCCTCGGTATGGGCACTCCGCAACTCATTCCGCTGCGGCGCTGCCTCGCCCATGAACAGGTGCGCTCGCGCCTGGCGTTGGTGGGCAACGCCGCCCACAGTCTGCACCCGGTCGCGGGGCAGGGCTTCAATCTCACGCTGCGGGATCTGGCGGCGCTGGCACAGCACCTGCGCGCGGGAGCGCGAGGCGGTCGCGACCCGGGCGATCTCGGTGTGCTCGCCGGCTACGCCCGGGCGCGGGAGCGCGACCAGTGGCGCACCCTGCAATTCAGCGAGCGGCTGCCGGCGCTGTTCGCCAGCCGCGCGCCGCTGCTGGCCCTGGGCCGCAATCTCGGGCTCGCCGCGCTCGGCCTCTGCCCGCCGCTGCGGCACGCCCTGGCGGATTTCGGCGCCGGGCTTGCGGTACCCGCCGCCCGGGTTGTTGGTGATGACGCGCGACGCTGACGTTCTGATCGTGGGGGCGGGGCCGGTGGGCGCCGCCTTCGCGCTGGCGCTCGCCCGTGGGCCGGCAGGCGCGGAGCTTGCGATCACGCTGGTGGAGTCGCAGCCGCCAGCCGCCCTCGCGGACACCGCCATGCTCGACCGTCGCGCGCTGGCCCTCAACGAGCGCAGCCGGTGCCTGCTCGACCGGATCGGCGCCTGGCCCGAGGCGTTGGCCCGGCGCGCCTGCCCGTATCGGTCCATGGCGGTCTGGGATCGCGCCAGCACCGGCCACGTCAGCTTCGACTGCGCCGAGATTCACCAGCCTCGGTTGGGCCACATCGTCGCGCAACCGGCGCTGATCGCGGCGCTCGGTGAGGCCGTGCGCGCGCAGCCCAATATCCGCTTTCTGTGTCCACAGACGATGACGCGGATCGAACGCCTGCCCGGTGGCGGTTGCGCGGCCGAACTGAACGACGAGCGGATTTGCGCACCCCTGCTGGTGGCGGCGGACGGGCCCCGCTCGCCGCTGCGCGAGCACTTCGGGTTTACCGCGCAGCACTGGGATCCCGGCCAGTTGGCGCTGGTCGCGGTGCTGCGCACCGAGCGCGCGCACGGCCACTGCGCTCGCCAGTGGTTCGCGCCTGCCGGACCCCTGGCGTTTTTGCCGCTCCATGACGAGGACGGCGATACCCGCTGCGTCGCCATCGTCTGGTCCCAGGAACAGGCCGTGGCGGAGCGCCTGCACGCGCTGTCCGACGACGCCCTGTGCCGCGAACTGGAAATCGCCAGCGAACACGCGCTGGGTGCGCTCGCCCTGCACGGTGCGCGCGCGCTGGTGCCGCTGGGTCAGCATCACGCCGACAATTACGTGATGCCGGGGATTGCACTGCTCGGCGATGCCGCGCACGCCATTCATCCCCTCGCCGGGCAGGGGGTCAATCTCGGTCTGGCGGATGCCGAAGTGCTGGCGGAAGAAGTGGCGCGCGCGCGGCAACGTGGCCTGGGCGTCGCCGATGCCGGCGCGCTGGCGCGCTACCAGCGCCGGCGCCGACCGGAGAATCTCGCCATGCTGGCGGCGATGCGGGGGTTCAAGACCCTGTTCGGCCGCGAGGATCTGCCCAGCGCCCTCGTGCGCGCCGCCGGTATGCAGTGGTTCGACCGCGTCGATCCCCTCAAACGCCTGGTGATGCGCGCCGCCGCCGGGGCAGCTTGAGCGCGGAGGGCGCGGCATGCAGTCGCGATCACCCGATGCGTCAAGCCAGGGAGCCGCGGATGCGCTGCGCTTATCCGCCCTACGGGATGCTGCCATTCCGGGCGTCGGGTGCAAGGCGCCGCCATTCTTTGCGCAGGGTGGGCAAGCGCAGCGCATCCACCGTATTCCGCGCCGCAACCACCATGGTGCGGTACCACCAGAGGCGCCCTGAGTACAGAGCGCACCAGCCAATTCCGCGCGGGCGCCACCGGCCTCCGGCGCTCGGGTTACCGGCGGGTTTACCGTCCCGGGGCGTTCAACTATAGTGCTTCGCCTTGGCTTTCCGCGCCGCGGAACGCATCGGCCACCGTAACAGTTACCGCACTGCGTACCTCGGTGAAGGCCTTCGGCACAGCGACCGGAGCGGTGGCGTTGATATTTCTTGGGGGGGTAAGCACACCATGCCGGATCTGGAGCAGTTCAGACGGGAAACCCGCATCTGGCTTGAAGCCAACTGTCCGCTCTCGCAGCGCGAGTCGGTGGTCGAGTTCGAGGATCGCTGCTGGGGCGGCACCAAGTGGAAGTTCACCAGCGACGACCAGAAGCGCTGGCTCGAAGTGATGGCGGCGCGCGGCTGGACCGCGCCCGACTGGCCGGCCGAATACGGCGGCGGCGGTCTCAACAAGGAAGAGACCAAGATCCTCCGCGAGGAGATGAACCGCATCAACGCGCGGGTGCCGCTGTTCAGCATGGGTCTCTCCATGATCGGCCCGGCACTGCTCAAATACGGCTCCGAGGCGCTCAAGCGCCAACATATCCGCAACATCGTCGAAGGTCGCATCTGGTGGTGCCAGGGCTACAGCGAACCCAACTTCGGCTCCGACCTGGCCGGGCTCCAGACCCGCTGCGAGGACAAGGGCGATCACTTCATCGTCAACGGCCAGAAAGTCTGGACCTCCTACGCCGACCGCGCCGACTGGATGTTCTGCCTGGTGCGCACCGATCCCGCCGCGGTCAAACACGCCGGCATCAGCCTGGTGCTGTTCGACATGAACACGCCCGGAGTGACCACCAGGCCGATCCGGTTGATCTCCGGCAAGTCGCCGTTCTGCGAAACCTTTCTGGACGATGTCCGGGTCGAGAAAGATCAACTG
This sequence comes from Gammaproteobacteria bacterium, assembly GCA_016708925.1. Taxonomy (GTDB): domain Bacteria; phylum Pseudomonadota; class Gammaproteobacteria; order Pseudomonadales; family Porticoccaceae; genus JAGPUQ01. The sequence goes on from JADJET010000003.1 coordinate 268,293, forward strand.
GTCGGCACCCTCAACAAGGGCTGGGAACTCGCCACCTACCTGCTCACCCACGAGCGCGAGATGATCGGCAGCATCGGGCAGAGCAGCACGAGCGCCAAAAGCCTCCACGACCATGCCGTGGAGCAGATCGGACTCGCAGGCGGCGCGCTCGCCGACAGCGTGCTGCGTACCGACATCGCGCGCTGGGAGATGGACAACCGCGCCTTTGAACTCACCGCCGAGCGCATCACCGACGAAGCCACCGCCGGGCAGGGTGTGGGCGCTGCGTCTTCGATGCTCAAGTACACCGGCACCGAGATCAACAAGCGCCGCCACGAGTTGCTGGTGAGCATTCACGGTCAGCGCGCCCTGGCCTGGGAGGGCGACGCTTACGACCACGGCCTGATGGCCACCCAGTGGCTGCGCACCAAGGGCAACTCCATCGAGGGTGGCACTTCGGAAATCCAGCTCAACATCATCGCCAAGCGCATTCTCGGCTTGGGCAAGGAATAAGGGCGATCGCCATGGCGCTGGTACTCAACGAAGAACAACGCATGCTGAAAGACGCGGCGCGGGACTTTTTGTCCGAACACGCGCCGGTGGCGCAACTGCGGCAACTGCGCGACAGCCGTGATGCGCAGGGCTACAGCCGCGCCACCTGGCAGCAGATGGTGGATTTGGGCTGGTCCGGCATTCTGGTGCCCGAAGCGCAGGGGGGGCTGGATTTCGGCCATGTCGGCATGGGCCAGATCATGGAACAGAACGGCCGCACCCTGACGGCCTCGCCGCTGTTTGCGACGGCCGTGATGGGCGTATCCGCCTTGGTGCAAGCGGGCTCGCTCGCGCAACGCAATGCGCTGCTGCCGGCCATCGTCGCGGGCGAACTCCAGCTCGCGCCGGCCCTCGACGAGGGTCCGCATCACGCGCCCTGCCGAGTGCGTACCCGACTGGAAGCACGCGGCGACGGCTTCGTGCTCAATGGCGAAAAGCAGTTTGTCTCGGACGGCCACAGCGCCGACCAGTTGATCGTGTCGGCCCGCAGCGCCGGTGCGGATGCTGATCGCGACGGCATCAGTCTGGTGCTGGTGGAGCGCACCGCGCCCGGCGTGACGGTGGAGCGGGTCGTCATGGCCGACAGCCGCAACAGCGCCATGATCCGTTTTGACAATGTCGCGCTGCCGCGCGCGGCCCTGCTGGGCGAACCCGGCACCGCATGCGCGGTGATCGAGCGCCTCACCGAGATCGGCAACGCGCATCTGGCGGCGGAATTGCTGGGACTGTCCCTGGAAGCCTGCGAACAGACCGTGGCCTATCTCAACACGCGCAAGCAGTTCGGTGTGCTGATCGGCTCCTATCAGGGGTTGCAACACCGCGCCGCGCACCTGTTCAGCGAAATCGAACTGCTCAAGTCGCTGGTCATCAAGACGTTGCAGGCGCTGGATGCCGGCAGCGCCGAGGTGGCGGTGCTGGCGAGTCTCGCCAAGGCCAAGGCCGGCGAAGTCGCGACGCTCGCCACCAACGAAGCGGTCCAGCTCCACGGCGGCGTGGGCATGACGGATGAACTGGATATCGGCTTTTTCATGAAGCGGGCGCGGGTCGCGGAACATCTGTACGGCGACCACCGCTACCACCTGCGGCGCTTTGCCGCCTTGTCCGGATACTGACCCGCGCCGCATACATTCCCGGATCGCAGCCACCACACCTTGAGGAAAACCGCATGACCATCCGTATCGACACCGCGAATCTCGCCGCCTGCATCGGCCAGGACGCCGGCACTTCCGAGTGGTTCACCATCGACCAGCAGCGCGTCAACGATTTCGCCGATGTCACCCTGGACCACCAGTTCATCCATGTGGATCCGGTAAGGGCGGCCCAGGGGCCGTTCGGCACCACCATCGCCCACGGCTTTCTCACCCTGTCGATGCTGGCGTATTTCCTTCAGAACGGCGTCGGCGTCGATGTGCCGAACCGCACCATGGGCGTCAACTACGGTTTCGACAAAGTGCGCTTCCTGCAGCCGGTCAAGGTCGGCAGCCGGATTCGCGCCAAGGCCGCAGTGCTGGAAGCGGCGGAAAAGAACCCGGGGCAGTTCCTGTTCAAACTGGACATCACGGTGGAGATCGAGGGTCAGGACAAGCCCGCCATCAAGGCCGAATGGCTCAGCATGATCTTCACCCGCTGAGCGCGGTCACCCAATCCGACTGACGGAGACAACGAAAATGACGATACGATTCGATGGCCGGGTGGCGATTGTCACCGGCGCCGGCAACGGCCTCGGCCGCTCCCATGCGCTGGCATTGGCTGCGCGCGGCGCCAAAGTGGTGGTGAACGATCTCGGCGGTGCCCGCGACGGCACCGGCAGTTCCAGCGCGGCGGCGCAGGAAGTGGTCAAGCAGATCAAGGCGAATGGCGGCGAAGCGATCGCCAACGGCGCCAATGTCGCCGATTTCGAGCAGGTGCAGGCGATGGTCAAGGATGCGATGGCGGCCTGGGGTCGCGTCGATATCCTCATCAACAATGCCGGCATCCTCCGCGACAAATCGTTTTCCAAGATGGACATGGCCGACTTCAAACTGGTGATGGACGTGCACCTGATGGGCGCGGCCTATTGCTGCAAGGCGGTGTGGGAAATCATGAAGGAGCAAACCTACGGCCGCATCGTGATGACCTCGTCATCCAGTGGGCTGTACGGTAACTTCGGCCAGTCCAACTACAGTGCCGCCAAGCTCGCCGTCGTCGGCCTGATGAACAGCCTGGCCCAGGAAGGCGAGAAATATAATGTGCGGGTCAATTCGCTCGCGCCCGCCGCCCTCACCCGCATGACCGAAGACATCATCCCCGACCCGCGCGCGGCGGCCGTGATGCAGCCCGAGCCGGTCAGCGCCGGGGTGCTCGCCCTGTGCGCCGAGGATGCCCCCAACAAGTTCATCCTGTGCGCCGGCGCCGGCGGCTACGCCAGCGCCCATCTGTATGAAACCCGGGGCATTTACCTGCCGGTGGAGCAGCAGACGCCGGAAGCCGTGGTGGAAAACTGGGCGCGACTCGACGATCCCAAGGGCGAAGAGCGGCTTTCCGGCGCCCTCAAGCAGACCGAGAAATTCATCGGCTATGCGCTTGCCGCGCACAAATCCCAATCCTGAACCCGGGCCTCCCGGAGGAGCACTGACATGAGAGAAGCCGTAATCGTTTCATCCGCCCGCACCCCCATCGGCAAAGCCTTTCGGGGCCTGTTCAACGACACCAACGGCCCGAGTCTGGGTGGAATCGCGATCCGCGCCGCGGTGGAGCGCGCCAAGGTCGATCCCGCCGAGATCGATGACGTGTGCATGGGCTCCGCGCTCAGCCAGGGCACCACCGGCTACAACATCGGCCGCTGTGCCGCACTCGCCGCCGGTCTGCCGGTCACCGTCAGCGGCATGACCATGGACCGCCAGTGCTCCTCCGGCCTCATGGCCATCGCCACCGCCGCCAAGCAGATTCTGCACGATGGCATGACGGTCGCGGTGGGTGCCGGCATGGAGTCCATCAGCCTGGTACAGAACGAGCACCAGAACCGCTACCGCGCCCAGGATCCGAACCTGATCGCGCTGCACAAACACATCTACATGCCCATGCTGGAAACGGCGGAAGTGGTCGCCAAGCGCTACAACATCAGCCGCGAGCGCCAGGATGAGTACGGCCTGCAATCGCAACAGCGCACCGCGGCCGCGCAGCGCGCCGGCCTTTTTGCCGACGAGATCGTCCCGGTCACCGCCAACGTGCGGCTGGTGGACAAGGCGACCGGCAAGGAAGCCATCGACATCCGCACCCTCAGCAACGACGAAGGCAATCGCGCTGACACCACGGCGGCGGGACTGGCCTCCCTCAAGCCCGTATTCGAGGGTGGCGTGATCACCGCGGGCAACTCCAGCCAGTTGTCCGATGGCGCCGCCGCCTGCGTGCTGATGGAGCGCAAGACCGCCGAACAGCGCGGACTGCAACCGCTGGGCCTCTATCGTGGCATCGCGGTGGCCGGCTGCGAACCCGATGAAATGGGTATCGGCCCGGTATTCGCGATTCCCAAGCTGCTCAAGCAGCACGGCCTCAAGATCGACGACATCGGCGTGTGGGAGCTGAACGAAGCCTTTGCCGTGCAGGTGATCTATTGCCGCGACAAACTCGGCATCCCCGACGAGCGCCTCAACATCAACGGCGGCGCCATCTCCATCGGCCATCCCTACGGCATGAGCGGCGCCCGCATGGTCGGCCACGCATTGCGCGAGGGCAAACGCCGCGGCGAGAAATACGTCGTCATCACCATGTGTGTGGGCGGCGGCATGGGTGCCGCAGGGTTGTTCGAAGTGCTCTGACAGGATTTGCGGCGACCGCGTGATGGCGGTCTGTGATTGGGGGGATGCCTGGGCATCCCCTTTTTCTTTTCAGATCTGTCGCGGCGACAATTTGCGAAACATCGACGACGGAGGGCTTTGGCAAGCCCGATTCCGATTTTGAAAGCCGGACATTGCCCGGCGCATCACCCAGCGCGTCGAGGCATTCGAAACCAGCTACCGCGCACCTCGATCGGGCCCTCATCGCCGGGCGACCCGGCTTGGCGTACAGCAAACGGACGCCGTTCGAGGCCCCGGCGGGCGATCATCGGGCAACAAATCAGTCTCGCCGCCGCGATTTCGGTGCACCGCCAGTTACAGCGGCTGCTCGGAGCCACGGAAAAACCTGGCGAAGACTTCACCCGCGCGTGGCTCGCGGAATTCTCGCCCTGCCGCGCTTTGGTGGCGGCGCATCTGTGGTCGATTCCCGAAGAAATTCATCCTGCGGATACCTGATCGCTCCGCCGCGGCGCTACAAGCAGCTGTCCGCATCGAGAAAGTCATGCGCACCCATGGCAGCCACTACCAACTCCGGAGCTTGTGCGGAGAGCATTGTTAGTTTCAAATGGCTTCGGATCACGCACACCGTTTCTGAGGGTTATTGATCCTGTTACCTCACACAACTAACGTCCATGAATGAGTGATGCCTAAAATGAGAAAACTGGAAAGAGGGTTATTGATCGCGGGCATTCTTGCTTTCGCGTCAGCTATGGCTCAGGCGCAAACAACAACTTTCAATTACACGGGAGCTGAGCAGACTTTTGTTGTGCCAGCTGGTGTAACCACGATAACCGTCGAAGCCTGGGGAGCATCCGGCTGGAGCGGAACGGGTGCACCCGGCGGTCTGGGGGGGTATGCCACAGGTAATTTATCCGTCACGCCGGGAGAAACGCTGTACATCTACGTAGGCGGCCAGGGTACGGTGGCGAATGGTGACCGAGTGCCGGCGGGTGGAGGATTCAACGGCGGCGGCAACGGGCAATCCAACGGGTTCGAGGATATCGATGGTTCCGTTGGTGGTGGCGGTGGTGCTTCGGATTTTCGTCAGGGAGGAAATACGCTGAATGACCGCGTGCTCGTCGCCGGCGGCGGCGGCGGCGCCACGGAAAACGCCACACCAGGAGGCAATGGTGGCGGTCTGACGGGCTCGGATGGCGGGCAGTGTTGCGGCGGGTCGCTTGCGACCGGCGGCACACAAGTCGCTGGAGGGTCGCTCGGCGGCAGTTTTGGACAAGGCGGTAATGCAGATCCTGTCATGACCCCATGGAACGGCGGCGGTGGCGGCGGCTGGTATGGCGGCGGTGTCTCTGATGCCCATTCGGGCGGGGGCGGTGGATCGTCCTACATTGGCGGCGTGAGTGGCGGTTCAACTACCGGCGGTGTTCGGTCCGGGGACGGAATGGTCGCGCTTACCTACAGCGCTGCTGTCGCGAGCACTCCCGTCCCAGCGCTGTCGCACTGGGGGCTCTTAGCCCTGGGGCTCATCCTCGTTATCGCTGCCACATGGGCAATTCCGCGCCGGCGCGCCTCTCGCTAGGAAACCCCTCAAACATTCGCCTCCATTGTGGGGGCGGATGTTTTTCTTCCTGGCCGGCTACACAGCCAGCCACCTGCATTGTGTGTTTGTAGGCTGCCCTGAAATACATGCCGGTGCACGTTCGCTCGGCAGCCACGCCAACGCTGCGGGATCGGTGCGCCTCACATCCGTCGCCGAGTTGCCGCATTTGTACTCTGTCTTGGCAGGTGCGGTGAAAGCGGTGAGTTGTCCTGTGTCATGGTTTTGCGCGCATAAAAAACGGCGCCGGGTTTTGGCCGGCGCCGACAGGTATCGACTGCGTTGCCTTCAGCGCGCCGCGGCCAGCGGGCCCCGCAACAGTTGCCCCGGATAGACGCCGGTGTGTTCGCCGTTGCGCATCAGCACCTGGCCGTTGACCACGGTGGCGGAGATGCCGGCGGCTTTCTGCACCAGGCGCCGCGCGCCGGCCGGCAGGTCGTGGCGCACTTCAGGCATCAGGGGGGCGACCTTGGCCGGGTCGAACACGATCAGGTCGGCGGCCATGCCGACGCGGATCAGACCGCGGTCGTCGAAGCCCCAGGCGGTGGCGGGCTCCAGGGTCAGCATGCGCACCGCTTCTTCGAGGCTCAGCGCGCCTTTCTCCCGCACCCAGTGGCTGAGCACATGGGTTTGCAGCGACGAGTCCATGATCTGGGAAACGTGCGCGCCGGAGTCGGAGAAGGTCACCACCGAACGCGGGTGCCGCATCATCGCGAGCACGTGATCCTGATCCTCATTGAACAGGGGCTGGCGGAAGAACACCTTCAGCTTGTGTTCGAGGGCGACCTCGATCATGACTTCGACCGGGTCCTTGCCGCGCTCCCGCGCCAGATCGGCGACAGTGCGGTGTGGCCCGGCGACGCTGTCCATGACCAGCAGCCAGTCGTAGTCGGGGCGGCGCATTTCGGCGCCCACGCCCTGTTTTTCCTCGTGATTGCCGTTGGCGGATTCCACCAGCCTGGCGCGCAGCACCGGATCGCGCAGACCGGCTTCCTGGTCGGCGAGCGACTTCTTGCGCAGTTCCTTCCACACCGGAAACTTGTCGAAGGGCAGCCGGGTTTCGAACGACATCAATACATTGAGCGCGCGGCTGTGTGCCTGGATGAACATGCGCCCGCCCATGGCGGCGGTTTCGTCGAGCAGGTCAAAATAGGGCGGCCAGATGTCGGGGGCGCGTCGGCTGCTGAACATGCCGAAGGTAACGGGTCGACCGGATTCGACCGCGAGGTCGCGCAGCCGCACCTGGTATTCCCGCTGGGCCTGGGAATCGCGGCCCGCCTCTTCATTGGCAATTTCAACGATGCCGGCGTCGAGGTCGCCCAGCACGCCCACCAGTGCGCGCACTTCGTCCCAGGTGGCCACGCGGCTCGCCACCGGCTGGCCATCGGGCGTCTGGTGATTGCGGGTGCGCGAGGTGGAAAAGCCGATGGCGCCGGCGCGCATGGCGGATTCCAGCTCGGCTTTCATCGCCCGCATTTCATCGCCGGTGGGCGCCTCGGAGAAGGCGCGCTCGCCCATGGCGTAGGTGCGCAGCGCCGAGTGGCCCACATAGCCACTGTAGTTGATGCCCTTGGGCAGGCGGTCGAGGGTGTTGAGGTAGTCCGCGAAGGTCTCCCAGTCCCAATCGATGCCCGCTGCCATCGCCTCGCCGGAGATGTCCTCGGCGCGCTCCAGATTGCGCACCACCAGGGCCTTGTCCTTGGCCGCGCAGGGCGCCAGGGTAAAGCCGCAGTTGCCCATCACCACGGTGGTGATGCCGTGCCACACCGAGCAGGTGCCGAGCGGGTCCCAGTTGATCTGGGCGTCCATGTGGGTGTGGCCGTCGACAAAGCCGGGCGTCACCACCTGGCCTTCGGCGTCGATGACTTGCTTGGCCGACTCGCGAATGCGGCCGATATGGGCGATCTTGCCGCCGATCACGCCGACGTCGGCGCGGTAGCGCGGCAGCCCGGAACCGTCGATGACGGTGCCATTCTTGATGATAAGGTCGTAGGTCATGGCTTTGGCTCCCGATGCCGGGGTCGGCATCTCGGTTGGAAACGGGGTACGGCGGAGCGCGGAGAGGTGCCGGTGGGCGATTGTTATGCGCGTCCCGGGCCGCCGCGCGCGGCCGGATCAATCCTGAGCATAGCCCAGGGTAATGCCAATAACCACCCGGAATGGCCCGGCCTGGTGGCCGGGTCGTTGATTCCAGTCATGGCGCGCGACAGGGTTTTGGTGCCGCGCGTGTCATTGCGCGATAAAACCGCCGTCGATCGCCAGCTCGGCCCCGGTGACGTACTTCGACTCCTCGCTCGCCAGATACAGCACGCCGTTGGCGATATCCAGCGGCTCGCCGAGCCGGCCCATGGGCGCCATCTGCTCGAACATGCCGCGCACCTGCGCGGTGCCGCCGAGGTCCTGCATGCCCTGCTCCAGCATGGGGGTGAGGATCGGCCCCGGGTGGATGGAGTTGACCCGGATGTTGTTTTTGCGCGCCGCGCACTCCAGCGCCATCGACTTGGTGATGAGCCGCACCGCGCCCTTGCTCGAACTGTAGCCACCCGCTGCCGCGAAGCCGACGATGCCGGCGCCGGACGAGATGTTGATGATGGAGCCGCCGCCGGTGCGCTCCATCACCGGGATCACCGCCTTCATGCCGAAAAATACGCCATCCACGTTGATGGCGTTCTGACGGCGGAATTCCTCGGTGCTGGTTTCCAGCAGCGGCTTGGCGATGAACAGCGCGGCGTTGTTGTCGAGGATGTCGATGCGCCCGTAGGTGTCGAGCGCGAGCTTGACGATGGCGGCCCAGTCCGCCTCGCTGGACACATCCTGGCGCAGGGCGACCGCGGCGCCGCCCGCCGCGACGATCTGCTCGGCCGTGGCGCGCGCGCCGGCTTCATTGATATCGCCCACGACAATCTTGGCGCCTTCGCGGGCCAGCAGTGCGGCCGTTACCCGCCCCATGCCGGCACTGCCGCCGCCGGTGATGATGGCTACTTTTCCTTCGACACGTCCCATGGTGAATCCCCTGTTTCAGTGGTGGTTATGAAGTTATGGTCGAGTGATGGGCTACTGGGCGTCGCCCGCGATCTGGTACGCCAGGCGCTTGAATTCATGGCTGAACGGATGCCAGAAGCCGTAGGCGCGCTGGGTGAAGATCAGCCCGGCGAGATTGGCGCGCGGCGCGATCCAGGAATGGGTGCCGGCCATGCCGCCCCAGTGGTATTCGCCGATGGCACTCGCGGGCTCGCCCTCCGCCGGCGCGTTCTTGATCGCGAAACCGGCGCCGAACACCGTGTCCGGCATCTTCCATACCGGCAGCCGGACTTGCACGCCGGGCGGCAGCAGGTTGGTGTGCATCAGCTCCACCGCCGAGGGCGACAGGTAGCTCCGCCCTGCCCAGGTGCCGTTGTTGACGATCATCTGGATGAAGCGCGTGTAGTCGCCGATGGTGCCCACCAGGCCGCCGCCGCCGGAGTGGAAGCGCTTGGGCGCAAGCACACTGCCGATCAAGAGATCCGGGCAGGGCTTCAAGCCGGGCTTCATGTTGTCGCGCAGATCGAGCGGCTGGTAGTTGGTGGTGAGGCGCGCGTGCTTGGCCTCCGGTACATGGAAGTCGGTGTCCACCATACCCAGCGGCGCGAACAGGCGCTCGTGCAGGAAATCACGGAACGACTTGCCGCTCCAGATCTCGATCAGCCGGCCCAGGATGTCGATGCCGATGCTGTAGTTCCAGCGCGCGCCGGGCTGGAAGATCAAGGGCAGCCCGGCCAGCTTGTCGATCATCTCCTCGAGCGACGAATTCATGTCCATGATGCGCTGCTCGGTGTAGAGCTTGTCCACCGGCGTTTCCGGGAACAGTCCGTAGGTGAAACCCGACTGGTGACTGATCAACTCGCGGATCGTTGGCTGGCGCACCAGCGGCTCGGTGTCCGTCACCTCGGCCGCGCCCGGCTTCAGCACGCGCAGCCCGGCGAACTGGGGAATGTATTTGGCCACCGGGTCGTCGAAGCGGAAGGCCCCCTCATCGTGCAGCATCATCACCGCCGCCGAAGTGATGATCTTGGTGCCCGAGTAGTAGCGGAAGATGGCGTCCTCGCGCAGCGGCCGCTGGCTCTCGATGTCGGCGTGGCCCCAGGTGCGGAAATCGACCACCTCGGTGCCTTTCAGGATCACCGCCGCAAGGCCGCTGACCAGACCGGCATCGACATACTTCTGCATGGCCTCTTGGATGGGGCTGAAATCGTAGCGAGACGGGGTGATGGCGAGCGTGCTGATGGCGGCTTCTCCGGTGCTGGCCTCCCGCACCGTGCGGCAGGGCCAAGAGTCAAAGTTACCGCAGGGTAGAAGATGCGTCCAGTGTGGCGCGGGCGGGGTGCCGCCATGGCTGGTCATGCCAGCGTGTGGACGCGACTGCAAGGCCAAATCTACCTGGGCTCGGAAGCCTTCGTGAAGACGATGCAGGCAAAGATTGAAAATGCGCCCGCGCTGGACGAAATCCCGCGCGCGCAACGGCGAGCCGTGACTCAGCCTGTGGCGGATTTTGAGAAGCGCTACGGGCGCAAGGAGGCGATGGTCCGTGCCTATCTCTCGGGTCAGCATACGATGGCCGCGATAGCGCGACATTTTGAGGTGCGCTATTCGACCGTGAGCCGAATGGTAAGGGCTCATGAGGAGTCGATGGCGGACTGATGTGTTATTGCAAGACTTGACCCCTCTGCTTTCCGGCACTGGCAAAGTCTGCGGACCACGAATCCGATTGAGTCGTCCTTTGGCACCATTCGTCACCGTACGAAACGCTCAAAGGGTTGCTTGAGCCGTGATGGCATGCTGCACATGATCTTCAAGCTGGGAGAGTGCGCCGAAAAGAATTGGCGTCGCCTGCGTGGTTTTGATTACTTGGCGAAGGTCATAACAGGCGTAAAATTCAAGGATGGAATTGAGGTGACAAAGTCAATCAGGAACGCTGCTTAACTAACTCGTGAACACCAGATTTGACAATAACTCGCATGTGAATGGTGCGTTTTCGACCGAGGGGGCGGCATAGTGTCAGGTTGGATTCCTGGGTTGGACTTTGTCCTGTTGGCCACTCTGGTATGGGTGGCCAGATTCAATCGTCAGCTAACCAGACTGGAGAGTGTTGGGATTGCCATCCAGGGATGAGCGTGCTAGCCTCCAGCGCAATTTGAAGCTTGGAGTGGGTGGCATGTCGATGTTTCCATCGTTGTTCCGCGGAGGCTTGGTAGCCGCATTGCTGATTTCGGCGCCCGCGCTCCACGCGCAAATCGTCGCGCCTGCAGTGTCAGATATCGTGCTCGAGGTTGTTTCACCTTCCTGCACCCCGATGGATATCGCCTATAATCCGGTACAGAATCTATACTATAGCGTTTATGGTGGCGGTCCGAGCTGCCCCATAATTACCCACGATGGCGCTACCGGGGATGAGTTGTTAAATACCAGTTCTTCCTCGCACGACTGGCGCGGCGTGTGGTGGAATGCCGACGTGGGTGGCCCGGAGGGCAATCCCTGTTCCTCCTGTGCCCGCGAGGCAATCTGGGCACCGGAGCTGGATGGGGCTGGATTTGCGCTGGCAACCGGGCAAATCACCCTGACGCCGACCAATCAACCGGCGTTCCAGTCGCAGGGCGATCTGGATACGGACATGAACGAGATCATCTACTATTCGTCCAACCAAATTTTTCGCGTGGATCGCGACACCAACGCCAACCTGCCCACGCTTTCACTAAGCGGTACCCCGGCTGGGGCCAATCTTAACTCAAACCTCATCGGCTACTCCGGCATCGCCGACGCCGAGTATATGCTTTGGGATTTTTCCAACGATCGTGTCCTGTTCTATGACCGAACCGGTGCGTATCAAGGTGAGTCTGCAGTGGCCGGGGCCCCGCCAACTAGCGACTCCTGGAATGTAGGATTCGCCAATGGCCGCGTCTTTATCTGGAACGGTTCGGGTTGGAACGGTTACATTGTCGGGCCAGGAACCTCCGCGCCAGCCCCACCACCTGCGGCTGCCGTGCCCGTGCCCACTCTGGGGCTGGGGTTGCTGGTCTCCCTGGCGCTTCTACTCGGGTGGTTTGGGGCAGCTCAACTTCGGTCTCGTTCAGCGTAGAGCTTTGAAGTTATCAACGCCATCGGTCGAGGGCGGCGGCAGAGGGGTCAGATACTGTCTTGACTTGCAAGACCTCGCATCGGAATTTCTGCGTTGAAGAGCGTGTTTGACTTCAACACGCCGTAGATCATGTGAATGAGCCGGCGCATGCTCGCACCGACAATCGCCTTCGGCGCCATGCCTCGCGCCTCCAGCCGTTTAGCCATCGCTGCGATGACGGGGTTGTGTCGTTTGGCGACAAGTCTAGGCATGGGTCAGCGCGGTGGCGGCAAGCAGACTGTCGATGGCCGGCAAGGGCCGGTCGGCCTGGGCCACCAGGTGACCCCAGCGATCCGCGACCTGCGCGTCTATCGGCAGCAGCCGTCCGGTGAAAAACCCCGGCAGGTCGACCTCCAGCCAGTCGAGCAGCCGGCGCTTGCGCGTGCCCTCCGGCAACATCTCGATGCCTTTGCGCAACTCACCCAGGGTCAGAACGGAGAGATACAGCGTGGTGGCCGGGCGGCCCTCCAGCCAGCGCACCACGTCTGCGTCGGGCTTGCGCCGGCGCAGTTCCGACAGGACGTTGGTGTCGACCAGGTAGCTCAAAGAGCCGTTTCTCGGGTGAGGCTCTGATCGCGCGCGAAGTCGAGATCTTCGGCTCCGGCGAGCGGCGAGCGGCGCATGAAGGCGACCAGCGATTCGCCGGTGCCGGCCAGGCGGTCGTAATCGGCGCGCGACAGCACCACCGCCACGGGGCGGCCATGAACGGTGATTTCCTGCGGCCCCTCGCGCTCGGCGTCCTTGACGACTTCCGACAAACGCGATTTCGCTTCCTGCATTTGCCACGAGTGCATGACGCAATCCTCGATCTAGGACCTGTTGACATTTAGGTTTACACTACCGATCCAACTCGTTGACGGAGCTGGATCAATGGCACGAAGGAACTTGCGGAACGACCAGTGGGCGCGGATCGAGCCCATGCTGCCTGGCAAGGCCGGCGACCGTGGCAGGACGGCCAAGGACAATCGGCTGTTCGTCGACGCGGTGCTGTGGATCGCGCGCGCCGGCGCACCGTGGCGCGATCTGCCGGAAGCGTTCGGTCCGTGGAACAGCGTGTACAAGCGATTCTCACGGTGGTCCAACGCCGGCGTCTGGCATCGGGTCTTCGCCGAACTGGCCAAGGACGCCGACTTCGAGGAAGTGTTCCTCGATTCCACCATTGTCAGAGCTCACCAGCATGCCGCCGGTGCTCCAAAAAAAACGGCAGCCAAGCGATCGGCCGCTCGCGTGGCGGATTGACGACCAAGATTCACGCGCTGGTCGAAGGGCTGGGCAACCTGGCGCGCTGGCAGCTCACCGCCGGGCAAGTCCATGACATCACGCAGGCGCACGACTTGATCGAGGGCGTTCCCGCGCAGACCGTCGCCGCCGACAAAGCCTATGACGCCGATGCGCTCATTCAGACCATCGTGCAAGCAGGCGCTGAAGCGGTCATCCCGCCGCGCGGGAATCGCCGTCAGACACGCGATTACGATCAGCACAAATACAAGCATCGCAACCTCATCGAGCGCTTCTTCTGCCGCCTCAAAGAATTTCGCCGCATCGCCACGCGCTACGACAAACTCGCCAGTCGCTTCTCCTCCTTCATCGCCCTGGTCGCTTCCTTCGTGTGGCTCGCTTAAATGTCAACAGGCCCTAGCCAGTCTGGTCAGATTCTAGCCGGGCGCGGGATTCCCGCCAAGCGTGGCAAAAGCTTGCAGAGCCAGTAATCTGCACAGCCACGGTTTCCCAAACTGCTTTTTCATGGGCTTTACCCAGAGCGGCTTCACCACCAGCGTGCCCCATACCCTCGACGAGCAGTCCAGGCACATCGCCTACATCCTGCGCCAGGTGGTCGATCACGGCATCCGTTCCTTCGCGGCGACCCAGGGGGTCTTGCATCACTGGCCTCCCGCACCGCGCGGCAGGGCGAGCGCGCAAAGTTATCCCAGGGTAGAGGCAGCGTCCAGCGTGGCGCGGGCGGGGCGCCGGCCATGGCTGGTCATGCCTTGTTCCGGTCATGCGCAAGGAATAGGCTGAACGCGCGCCATCGGTGGGCAGGGAAGCAAGATTACGGGCGTCCCTCCCCTGAAGTCCGATTGCCCGATTGCCCGATTGCCCGATTGCCCGATTGCCTGGATCCTGTCCGGGCTCGGGATGGGTTGCAAGCAAGCTGGATGGCTTGAAGGCTACCGCAAGACCATGACTCTGCATGGCGACCAGGGTGACGGCTGGTGCCGCTGCCGGTGCTTTTATTGGAGGAACTTTACAATGAATACTGCACAGCAACCCATTCGCGGATTCTTGTCTCTGGCCTTATTCGGCGGCCTGCTCGGTGTGCTGCCTTCAGCGCATGCCCAACAGTTCACAGTGAGTCCGGCGACGCCGGAGGTCTACCAACCCTTTACCATTACTCTTTCGATCTTTTGTCAGCGCACGATTAATGTAGACCCACATGTGGGTTCCGGCGCAATCACAATCGAGGCAAAAACCAATACTATTGATTTCCTCTGTCCGGGAGATCCTATTGAAGCGCCTCCTGCCACGATCGCCGGTTTGCCCGGGGGAACCTATAGTCTTGCGGCGAGGTTGAGAACAAATTTCGATCCACCCCAGGAGCACGCTCTGGGTGACATTACAGTGGCCCCCGCACCACCCACCCAACCCATCTTCGCGTTCTACAACGAGGATATCGGCCACTACTTCATCACCGCCGGCACTGCCGAAAAGGATTCGCTGCTCGGCGGTGGGGGCGGCGGCGGTTGGGCGATAGTGGACGAGGGCTTCAAAGCCTGGCCGGCGGCTGGCCCGGCGCCGGCTGCGGCCAAACCCGTGTGCCGGTTCTATTCTTCTCTGGTGAACTCGCACTTCTACACCGCCGGCGCCAACGAGTGTGAGTTGCTGAAGCAGTCCGGCTCGGGCTGGACCTACGAGGGCATCGCCTTTCGCGCGCTGGTGCCGACCAAGGGTTCCTGCTACCCCGGCACCACCCCGGTGTGGCGGCTCTACAACGACCGCTTCGCTCAGGTCGACAGCAACCACCGTTTCATCGCCGGCGCCGACACCTACCGGCACATGATTGCCAACGGCTGGGTCGGCGAGGGTGTGGCGTTCTGCTCGCCGGAGTCCTGACCGGGCCGGGGTTGTCCACGCCGGTTCCCTTTTTGTGAGCCGGCGCGGTCCCCGGAGCCGCGCCCCCACGCGCATTTATTTCAGCGCGAAGCCTTCGTAGCCGTTCTTCGCGACCTCATTGCACTTCTCGACATAAGGCGGGAAACCGCCAATGTACGGCATGAAAACCCGCTGCTTGCCGGGAATGTTGGCGCCGAGATACCAGGAACTGCATGAATTCACCAGCGTGCCTCCCGCCACTTCATTGACGTGATCGACCCAGGCGTCCTCGGCTTCTTTCGTCGCGTCGATGGCGGACAGTTTGTGTTTGCCCATATAGGCAATGATGTCGCCAATGTATTCCACGTGCTGCTCGATGGAGGTCACCATGTTGGTGAACACCGACGGGCTGCCCGGCCCGCTGATGGTGAACAGATTGGGGAATCCGGCGGAACACAGACCCAGATAGGTACGCGGTCCGGCGGACCATTTGTCTTTCAGCGTTTTGCCGCCGATGCCGCGAATGTCGATCTTGTTGAGGGAGCCGGTCATGGCATCGAAGCCGGTGGCGAAAACCAGCGTATCGAACGCGTAGGCTTTGCCAGCAACGGTTAGACCTTCGGGGGTAATGGTGTCGATGGGTGTCGTGCTGATATCCACGAGCGTGACATTGTCGCGGTTGTAGGTCTCGAAATAATCGGTATCGGCGCACAGGCGCTTGCAGGCAAAGATCACTTTGGGGGTCAGCAGCGCCGCCGTTGCCGGATTTTTCACTTTTTGGGCGATTTTTTCCCGGACAAAATCGGCGACCATATCGTTGGTGTGTTGGTTGACCAGCAAATCGGCAAAGCCGCCATAGAAATTCAAACCACCCATTTCCCAGCGTCTTTCCAGTTCGACTTTGATTTCTTCGGCCGACATATCCGTCGCTGCCTTTTCATTCGCCTTGGTGTCAAACGCTACGAATTGCTGTTTTGCGGTCTTTCGCAAGGCGGCGTAATTCTGCTTTACGTTTTTCACATATTCGGGATCGAGAGGCGCATTGCGCGCCGGTACCGAAAACGTCGGCGTGCGCTGAAACACGGTCAAGTGCGCCGCCTGTCTGGCGATTTCGGGAATCGCCTGAATCGCCGACGAGCCGGTGCCGATGATGCCCACCCGCTTGCCGGTGAAGTCGACGCCGTCGTGAGGCCATTCACCGGTGTGGTACGTCGGTCCCTTGAAGGAGTCGATGCCTTTGATGTCGGGCTTGTTGGCCGCCGACAGGCAGCCCGTCGCCATGATGCAGAATCGGGCGCTGAAGCGATCGTCGCCGTCGGTGGTCACCTGCCAGCGGCTGCCGGCTTGATCGAACACGGCCGATACCACCCGCGTGTTGAACTGGATGTCGCGGGCCAGATCGAAACGCTCCACCACATGGTTGATGTAGGCAAGCAGTTCGGCCTGGGGCGCGTAGCGTTCGGACCACTGCCATTCCTGTTGCAACTCCTCCGAAAACTGGTAGGAGTACTGCATGCTTTCGATGTCCACCCGGGCGCCGGGATAGCGGTTCCAGAACCAGGTGCCGCCAGCGCCGCTGCCGGCCTCGATCACCCGCGCCGAAAAACCCAGTTGCCGCAGCCGGTGCAGCATGTAGAGACCGGCAAAGCCGGCGCCGACAACGACGGCATCGAGTGTCTGGGTGGGGGTGCATTGGTCGGACATGGCGGATCTCCACAGATGATATCGGGCGTGCTGCCCGGTCTTGCGCGCAAAGGAAAGAGGAAAAGCGGGCGCGCCGGAATTATGCCGCTTTTGCTACCCGGCAGTAGCCGCCGGGCCGGTGCGCCAGAGCCAATTCCGGATAGCGCGAGCTCAGCAGTTTCCACAAAGTGCCCGGCCAAACTTCGCGGCCCCGGTTGTCTTCCAGTCGGCTGCCGAGCACGCCCGGAATCAGGATCAACGGCGGTTGTTCCGGATTGTCCCGTGCGGTTCGGTAAAGGCGTTCCAGATCAGAGGCAGTGGGAGATGCGCAGGCTGCCAGTACCAGCGCCAGTGCCAGCAAGGACGCTTTCCTGCATACCTTGACGGCGCTGTTCAGTCTCGAACGAGCGTCGCCAGAGTCAGACAACGGGTTTTCTCATGGGCGCCAGCAATCTATATCAATATGTTACTGGAGGGTTTCTGAAAGGCCCCACTTCCCGGCCAACAATAAGGCAGGTGGTGGGCCATCTGCCCGGCGGTCTGGTGTTAAAACGCTTTCGCCAGCCCGGCGTCCTTGAGGATGCCGTTTGCCGTGTGGCGCGACTTGATCTTGACGGGGACGGTGAAAGGGTTGGGGGCGTGCGGACTGCGCCACACTTCGTGGTCGCCGCGCCCTAGTCGGAGGCGCTCGCAGCCATTTTCCTTCAGGAGCTCGCGAACCGGTTTTCCGTAGTCATTCACGCCGCCGACAGGCGAACGCGGGTACTGGCGTGTGCGATCAGTTCGACGGGCACGTCGTAATCACCATCACCGAGCCCCCCACCCGCCTCCAGCAGGTCGAGGATTGCTCCCGGGAGTTGATCGGCGAGGGCATCCAGGGAATCAGCTTCCAGATTCAGGCCGGGCACGTCACTGGATTCGACAAACCAGACCCCCGCCTCTTGGTCGCGCGCGGCCTTCACAACAATAACGTTTCCGTTTATATTCCTACCCCCGCCAGCATCATGGCGTTTCAGACGATCCCAGTGTATTCCGGTTTGCTCGGCCATTGCCACCATGCCGGTTGACACGCCGACCGCCATGGCGACGGGAGCTCACGGTGGGGATCGGCGATCAGATCAAGCGGCAAAACCGCAAGAGCACCGGCGAATGCTTTCTTCGCGGCCCCAAGTCATGATGCATGGACCTCGTCAACAGCACTCACCGCCCGCTGGTCGTGCTCAGTCCGGCTGTCGCAACGGCCCGCTCTCGGTATACAGGACGCCGCTCGGATTAAAGGCGAAGAACGCGAATGCAAAGGTCACCACATGGGGTACGTCGGCCCCACCGCGGGTCACCTGCACGGATCCGACGTCGCGGCCTTCATCGATACGGGCTGCATCGAGCGCCGAGCGCTGACCCGCGCGCCAACGCAGTTCAACGCCTTCCTGCACGAGCTTGCCGGCCTTGCTGATCAGCGGCAGGGTCCAGGCATGATCGCCCACCGCAACCACCCGCATCATGGGCTCGACGCCCGCCGGCAGCCGCCCGCCGTAGAGAAAGGGCACCGCCGAGCGGTCATAGCCCGCATAGGGGCTGGCGCCGTAATCGCGGGCGTTGGGATCGGTCGGGATCAGCACCTTGCCGCCCGGCGCCCGGGCGCGGAATTCGGCCAGGGATTCGAGCCGGGAGGGAACGACCCGCAGGCGTTTCCCGGCCAGGGCGCCGACGATGGCCTCGCCGCCGTACTGTTGCCACCAGCTCTGGGTCTGGCGGTCGTACATCACCAAATCGGAATGCCGCAGGTTGCCCGTGGTGCCAAAATCCAGAAGCCGACCCTCCAGCCGACGCTCGAACACCACCGAGGTGTTGCACAGCGGACAGTAAGTGATGGCCACGGGCACGCCCCCGACCTCGTCGTTGACGATCTCGTGCCAGATCAGCACCCGCAGGGGATAGGCGCGGGCCTCGGAGTTGATGACAAGACCGACGACCGGCTCCTTGTCGTCCGCCGCGGTGTAGTCGGCGAGTGGCACCAGGCGAGGCGCATCGATGGCGGGAATGCCGTCCTTTCCGGGACCACCGGAGCGGATTTCACCGAAATCCACCGTCGCCTTGGAGAAATCGGTGGCGGGCCAGCTGGCCCGCCATTGGGCGGGGGGATCAGTGGCGTACGCGGTCATGGTGAATGGCGACAGCAACAGAGACAACAACAGGCTGATACGAAGATTCATGATTCAGGCCTCGTCGGGTGGGTACAACATAAGTGAACAAGCTCATCCAGGATTGCTCCGTGGCGGAGCGCCTCTTTTTCCTTTGCATGCGGGAACTCCTCATGAACACAGAGATGTCTCAGCCGGCGCGCCCGGCCACGTAATCGGCTGTCACCGGATGGCGCGGCGCGGCGAACAGCGCGCCGGTGGGGCCGTGCTCGACCAGCGTGCCGGCGCCGTCTTGCAGCCAGAACACGGCGGTGTGGTCCGACACGCGCCGCGCCTGCGCCAGGTTGTGGGTCACGATCAGCACCGTATAGCGGCCGTGCCAGCCATGGATCAGGTCCTCGATGGCGGCGGTGGCGTGCGGGTCCAGGCCGCTGCACGGCTCATCCATCAGCAGCACCTGCGGCTCCAGCGCGATGGCGCGAGCGATGCACAGGCGCTGGCGCTGACCACCCGACAGCGCCAGCGCCGGGTCGTCGAGGCGGTCGATGACTTCCCGCCACAACCCGACGTCGCGCAGGGCCTGCTCCAGGCGCCCGGCCCGTTCGCTGGCGCTGCGAATGCCGTACTCGCGCAGCGGCAGATCGAGGTTGCGGCGAATCGACAGCGGAAACGGGTTGGCCCGCTGAAAGATCATGCCCACCCGCCGGCGCAGTGCCAGCAGGTTGCTGCCGTCGGTCAGGACATCCTCGCCGAACAGGCTCAGCGTGCCGCTGACCTCACAGCCGGCGATCAGGTCGGTCATGCGGTTGATGCAGTTCAGAAACGAGGTCTTGCCGCAGCCGGACGGGCCGATCAGGGCCGTTACCGAACCGTCCGCTACCGTCAGGTTCACCCCGCGCAGGGCTGCGCGCCCCCGGTAGCGGACGGTCAGGTCCAGGGCCTGCAACGCGGTTTGCGGGACCGGTTCGGCGCAAGTCGTGGTGGGCAGGGAATGAATGCTCATGGACGCTCAGCTCATGCTGCGCTGCCAGCCTCGGGCCAGCGCGTGGGTGGCAAGGTTGATGCACAGGATCAGCGCGACCAGCACCAGTGCCGAGGCGTAGCCATTGCGCTCGCCACCGGGCACGTTCATGGCCAGGTCGTAGATGTGGACCGACAGCGCCCGCGCCGAATCGAACACCGAGCCCGGATAGCGGTCCACGTAGCCGCTGGTGAAGATCAGCGCGGCGGTTTCAGCCAGCGCGCGGCCGATACCCAGCAGCGTGCCGGCCAGCAGTGCCGGCAGCGCCGCCGGCAACAGCAGCCGGCTGAGCGTGGTCCATTGCGTCAGGCCGCAGGCGGCGGCGCCCTGGCGCAGTTCGGCGGGCACCGCTTGCAGGCCGGCGCCGGTGACGCGCACCAGGATCGGCAGCGCCATGCACGCCAGGGTCAGGCCGCCGGACAGAATCGAGAACCCCAGCCCGAGGGTGACGGCAAAGAACGCATTGCCGAACAGACCGAACACGATCGACGGCACGCCGGCCAGCACATCCAGGGCGTGATTGACATGGCCTTGCAGGCGCGGCTGGCGGTGGCCGAATTCGGCCAGCCAGACCGCGGTGGCCAAGCCCAGCGGCAGGGCGGTGCCGATCGCGATGGCCAGTATCCACACGGTCGCCAGGAGGATCGACGCAATGCCCCCGGCACGACCGGCGTCCGCCGGCGCACTGACCAGGAACTGCCACGACAGCCCCGGCAAGCCGCGCCACAGCACATCGCCGATCAGCCACGCGAAGGCGGCCAGCACCATGCCGGCGGCGCCCCAGGCAGCCACGGCCGACAGGCGATCACGCATGGCGCCAGGCACAGCCCAGACCGCGCGCCAGGCGCACCAGCGCCAATACCAGCGCCGTCAACAGCAGCCCGCCGACGAACAGCGCCGCGCGGTGCCGGTCCATGGCATAGGCCAGTTCCAGCGCGATATTGGCGGTCAGGGTGCGCGCCGGTGCGAACAGACTGTCCGGCATGCGCGCCACGTTGCCG
The DNA here is from genome assembly GCA_016708925.1 of Gammaproteobacteria bacterium. Taxonomy (GTDB): domain Bacteria; phylum Pseudomonadota; class Gammaproteobacteria; order Pseudomonadales; family Porticoccaceae; genus JAGPUQ01. The sequence goes on from JADJET010000003.1 coordinate 289,281, forward strand.
GTCACCATCAGCATCGCCATGGTTTCGCCCAGCGCCCGCGTGGTGGACAGCAGCAGGGCACCGCACAGTCCAGCGCGGGCCGCCGGCAGCAGCACGCCCCACAGTGACCCGGCGCAGGAAAAGCCAAGCGCCGCCACGGTCAGGCGATGTTCCGCCGCTACCCCGGCGATGGCGGCGTGCGAAGCCAGCACCATGGTCGGCAGGATCATCAGCGCCAGCACCAGAATGCCGGCCAGCAGGCTGGCGCCGGGCGGCTGCCAGGCTGCCAGCAGCGGCACCAGCGTGACCAGGCCCCACAGGCCGTAGACTACCGACGGCACGCCGGCCAGCAGTTCCACCACGCCGCGCAGCAGGCGCGCCAGCGCCGGGGGCGCGTAGTCGGTCATGAAGATGGCCGTGAAAAGCCCCAGCGGCCCGGCCAGCAGCATGGCGCCCAGGGTTACGGCAACGCTGGCGACCAGCATCGGCAGCAGGTTGAACTGCGCGGGCTGCGCCAGCGGGTGCCAGCCGGCATCGGTCACGAACCGCAGCGGGCCGACCGCCTGCAGCGCCGGCCAGGCCTGCCACAGCACGAACAGCGCGATACCGACCACCACCGTGCCGGACAGGCGCGCGGCCAGCCCGGTCACCGCGCGCAGCGCCGCGTCGCCATCCGGCGGGGATGAACGTCCCGGCGTCGACATGCGCGGTCTGGTTTCAGTCCAGCGGAACAAAGTACAGGCTCCGCACCCGGTCATGGACGGCGGCCGAGCGGGCGTAGGCGATGAAGTCACCCGCGAGGCCCTGCGGCTGCCCGCGGGTGACCAGGTTCAGCGGCCGCGACAGCGGAAAGCGGCCGTCCTTCACCGTCACGGTACTGGCCGGGATCCCGTCCAGCGGCAGCAGGCGGATGGCCACCTCGTGCGTGGCGGCGTACTCGGCGGCGCCCACCGAGACATAGCCGATGGCGCCCGGATTGCCGGCCACGGTCTTGATGCCCTGCTCGTTGTCGCCGATCACCACCGAGGCGTGGATCTGCGTGTTGGCCAGGCCGAAGTGCTGCAGGAACAGTTCCAGCGTGGAGCGTCCCTCGGCCTTGTTGACGACGGTGATCGGGCGCTTGGGGCCACCGACCGCCTGCCAGGTGGCGATCTGGCCGCGGTAGATGGCCCTGATCTGGTCCGCCGACAGCTCGGTCACCGGATTGCTGGCATGCACGATGATCGCGATGCCGTCGTGGGCGATGGCATGCGCCACCAGGTCGGATTCATCGGGCTTGAGCGCCCGCGACACCATGCCGATGTCGGCGACGCCGGAGCGCGCGTCGGTGATGCCGCGCGACGAGCCGCCGGTCTGCACGTCGATGCGCACGCCGGGGTGATCGGCCTCGTAGCGTTTGGCGATTTCAAGTGCCAAGGGCGCCACGGTGCTCGATCCGGTCAGCATCAGCTTGCCGGTGGCCGCCTTGCCGCCATCGCCGCAGCCGGCGAGCAGCAGCGGCAGCAGCATGGCGATCACCGGCCGGGCGCGGCGACCGCCGCTCACAGCGTCAGAGCCCATTGCGGCACCCAGGCAACGCCGAGCGCCTCCAGGCGCTTGTCGAGGCCGCTGAGCACCAGCACGCCGAGCAGCGCCAGCAGGGCGCCGAGCACCTGCTTGCCACGCCCGGCGCCGGCCATCACCTGCGGTCGCCAGCGTTGCAATGCTCGCTGCGACAGCAGCCCGGCCGCCAGCAGCACCGCGCCGGTGCCAAGGCCATAGGCCAGCATGATCAGGAACGCCGTGCTCAGCTGCTGTCCCACCGACGCCAACGCAATGGCGGCACCCAGCGTGGGGCCGACACAGGGCAGCCAGATCAGCCCCAGCAGCGCGCCGACGCCGAACTGACCGAATGCCTGGCCATCGCCGAAAGCGCCGTTCAGACGCCCGGAAAGCGCCGACAGCTGCTGGCTGACCCGCTCGCCGAGCGCCGGAAACAGCAACACGGCGGCTACCAGCAGCAGCATCACGCTCGCCAGGTAGCGGAACAGTTCCGGATCCAGGCCGGTGCTGACCAGCGCGAACGACAGCAATGTGCCGGCGACCGCAAACGACAGGCTCAGGCCCGCCGTCAGCAGCCAGGGCCCGCTGCGTCCACCGCTGGCGGCGCTCGACATGACCACCGGCACCAGCGGCCACACGCAGGGCGACAGCACGCCCAGTGCACCGGCGCCGGCCGCCAGCGGCAGGGCGGCGAGGCTGAGGCTCATTGGCTACCGGCTGCTTGACGCAGCGCCGCGGCAATCACGTCCTCGCGTGTTTCCGCCACGGCGAACCAGCGCTGTTCGCTGCCCTTGTAGACCAGCAGGGTCGACTGGCGCGGCGCCTTGAAGTGCTTGACCCAGTCCTTTTGCGTATCGAAATCGACGGTCAGCACGTGCAGGCCAAGTTCCGGGTGCTGCTGCCGGAAGGCGTCGATCACGGCTTTTTGCGCCTTGCAGGTGGGGCACCAGGTGGCGGCCACGTCGACCAGGATCAGCGCGTTGTCCGCCTGCAGGGCCGCGAAGCGGGCCGCCGTGAACGGCTCCGCCGCGGCCTGCTGCGTGCCGGCTGCGGCGGGCGCGGTAGTGGCTTCGGCCGGACTCGCCAGTGCCGGGCCGGACAGGCCAAGGGCCAGGATCGCGGCCAGCGCCAGCGAAGCGGTTTGAAAGCGTTCAGTGCTGCGAATCGGCATGTTCGAGTCCTCGTGTTGGTTGCGGGCAAACCCCATCCAGGAATGTATCCAGGGATGTGCCCGGTGTTGCCGCGGCCGACGACCGTGGCGGGAGCGAAACCGTCGCCAAGGCGCCGGCTCCCCGGCGGGCTGTCCGTGCCCGCCGTGTTCGAAACACCCTGTCAACGCTGGTTGTCACGTCCGTTCAGGCTCCAGTCGTAGGAAAGGTGATCGAGCCTGAAATCGCCGCGTTCGACGCGCTCGCGGTCGGCGGCGTTGTCGGTCAGCAGCGCGGCATGGCCGGCCAGCCACTGCTTCAGGCCACCGCCGGCGGCCGTCGTGAAATCCTCGGCGAACCACTTGAATATCTGCGACACGTGCAGCGTGCCGTCGCCGGCGCTGAAGCGGTTGCGCGTGCGGTCGGTCAGAAAGCGCCGCTGCTGGTCGTTCAGTTGCTGGTCGAGTTGCGCTGCCGCGTAGGGCTCCGGGCGCAGCGCCGGGCAGCCGACCGAGGCGCAATTGACGGCAAAGTGCACGCGCGGATCGGCGTACACCGGCCGCAGGCGATCGTGCTCGATCCAGTCCAGATTCCGCTGCGCGCCCAGCAGGTCGAAAAACGGCCGCTTCCAGGGCGAGCGCAGCAGGGAACCCAGTTCCCGGATCGATTTGATATCCGGGTACCCGGACAGCACCAGTTGCAGGGTGAAGGCGTTGTAGGCGTTGATCAGAAACGCCATCTGCCGGCTGCGCTCCCAGGCATCGAACTGCCCCGGCGTTACCGCCGAGAAGGCTGCCAGCACCTGTTCCAGCGCCTTGCCGTCGCGTTTCAGGGCGGCGTAATCGACGCTGCTGGCGTGGCCACCGGCGATCCAGTGCACGTGCCGGCCCAGCAGCGCCGCGTAGTCGCGATAGCTGTGGTCCAGCGCCATCGCGCCGGTGCTGACGAGCAGGCTTGCGGTCATGGTCAGGCTCCTCAGGCAGCGCCGCACGCTCAGGCCCTGCGCCAGGCGTGGAAGCGCTCGGCCCAGCGCAGCAGCCTTTGCGGGGCGTGGGCCTGTTTCCAGCGGCCGGCAGCGTACTTGTTGGCCTCGGCCAGGGTCGGGTAGATGTGGATCGTGCCCAGGATCTTGTTCAGGCCGATGCCGTGCTTCATGGCCAGCACGTATTCGGCGATCAGCTCACCGGCGTGCGCGCCGACGATGGTGACGCCCAGGATGCGATCCTTGCCGGGCACGGTCAGCACCCTCACGAAGCCGTGCGTCGCGCTGTCCGCGATGGCGCGGTCCAGGTCGTCCAGGCCGTAGGTGGTGACCTCGTGGGGCACGCCCTTCTCTGCGGCCTCCAGCTCGTTAAGGCCGATGCGGGCTACCTCGGGGTCGACGAAGGTGGCCCAAGGAATCACGCGATAGTCGGCGCGGAATTTTTTGATGGGATCGAACAGCGCGTTGACCGCCGCATACCAGGCCTGGTGCGCCGCAGTGTGGGTGAACTGGTAGGGGCCGGCCACGTCGCCGGCGGCGTAGATGTTCGGGAAATTGGTCTGCAGGTAGCCGTTGACCTCGACGGTGCGACCGGTGGTCACGCCCAGTTCCTGCAGGCCGTAGCCGTGCAGGTTGGCCACCCGGCCCACTGCGACCAGGATGGCGTCGAACGGAATCCGGACCGCGCGGCCGTCGGTTTCGGCGACCAGTGTTTTTGCCGCGCCGTCGGTTTCGATGCGAACGGCCTTGTGGTTCACCAGCACGCTGATGCCCTCGGCGCGAAAGCGCGCGGCCACCAGGTCCGATACGTCCGTGTCCTCGCGGGCGAGTATGCGCGGCAGCATCTCGACCTGTGTCACCTGCGCGCCGAGACGGGCGAAGGCCTGCGTCAGCTCGCAGCCGATGGGGCCGCCGCCGAGCACCAGCAGCCGCTCGGGCAGCTCGCGCAGCTCCCACAGGTTGTCGGAGGTCAGCACCGGGACCTGATCGATGCCCGGAATCGGCGGCACGAAGGGCCCCGCACCGGCCGCGATGACGATGCTGCGCGTGGTCAGGCTGCGCACGTTGCCGTCGTGGCCGGTGATCTGCACCTCCCAGGGCGAGACGATGCGGGCTGCGCCCTCGGCCACGTCCACGCCCAGCCCCGTGTAACGCTCGACCGAGTCGTGCGGCTCGATGGCGGTGATCACGCGCTGCACCCGCGCCATGACCTCGGCGAAATCGAAGTCCGCTTGTGCGCGGCGCATGCCGAACTCCTTGGCCTGCTGGACATGCGACAGGAACTTCGCTGAACGGATCAGCGCCTTGGACGGTACGCAGCCGGTGTGCAGGCAATCGCCGCCCATGTGGTCTTTCTCTACCAGGGTGACCTTGGCCTTTACGGCCGCGGCGATGTAGGCGGTGACCAGGCCGGCCGAGCCGCCGCCGATCACCACCAGGTTGCGGTCGAAGCTGCGCGGGCGCGCAAAGCCCGCATAGACCTTGCGGGCGCGCAGAAAGTCGGTGAGCTTGCGCGCCGCCAGCGGAAACACGCCCAACAGCACCAGCGACCCGAGCAGGCCGGGCGAGACGATGCCCGCCAGTGAACCGATACGCGCCAGCTGGGTGCCGGCGTTCACGTACACCAGGGTGCCGGCCAGCATGCCCAGTTGACTGACCCAGGCGAAGGTGCGCGCCGGCATGGCGGTCAGCCCCATCAGCAGATTGATGAGGAAAAACGGCACCACCGGCACCAGCCGCAGGGTGAACAGGTAAAACGCGCCGTCGCGGGCGACGCCGGCATCGATGGCGCGCAGGCGCTCGCCGTAGCGGGTTGCGATCGGCTCGCGCAGCAGGTAGCGGGCCACCAGCATGGCGCCGGTGGCGCCCAGCGTGGAGGCAAACGACACCAGCAGCGTGCCCCACCACAGCCCGAACACCGCGCCGGCCGCCAGCGTCAGGATCACCGCGCCGGGCACGGACAGCGCGGTGGCCACCACGTAGACGACGAAGAACACGCCACCGACCAGCAGCGGCCGGGCATCGCGGTAGTCGACCAGCGCCTCGCGCCGGCCCTGCAGGGCTTCCAGGGTCAGGAAACGGCCCAGATCGAGCGCAAAAAACAGGCCGATGGCCAGCACCAGGATGGCACCCAGCAGCAGGCGGGTGTACAGCGGTGTCAGGCGCGGGGAGCGTGGTTCAGACACGGGGCACGCCGTTGCCGGCTGAAGCCTGCAAGTTCGTCGCAGAGCAGACAGCGGGAAAACCGTAATTGATGGCGGCTTGCAGAGCAGCGGGAGGTTGCGTCATGGTGGGCGCGTCGCCAAAGTCCAGTCAGGTGCCGCCATGGTAGGCAGTCCTGCCTACTGATCAAACAGGTCGGAGTCTGCTTTTTATGTTCCAGGGTCCAGAAGACGACCTGCTGTCGAGCGTGCTCAGTGCCTACCAGCTTAGAGCCGGCGTGTATGCCCACCCGCGGTTTTGCGGGGTCTGGCAAATGGGAACGACCGGCCACAAGCGCTCGGCGTTTCATCTGGTCGGGCAGGGGCAGTGCTGGTTGCATCTGCGCGATGGCACAGCTCCACAGGTACTTCACGGCGGTGACCTAGTGGTGTTTCCGCACGATGCCTGGCACATGCTGGCGGGCACGCCCGAACTGCAGGGTGAGGACAACCGGCTGGAAATGGACGGCGACGGACCGTTCACCACGCTGGTGTGCGGGTATTTCGAGTTCCTGGTGGGCGACAAGAACCCGATCCTGGACGCCCTGCCGGAGGTGATCGTGGTGCGCCGGCAGGACGCCGGGCGGCATCTCGAAGTCATCGGTCAATTATTGATGGAGGAAGCCGACGCCGCCGGCCCCGGCACCCGCACCGTGCTCGACAAGCTGGCCGATACGCTGTTCGTGATGGTCGTGCGCCATTACGTCAACCAGGCCGCCGACCAACACGGCTTGCTGGCGGCACTGGCCGACCCACGCCTGCGCAGGGCGCTGGCCGCCATGCACCGTGAATCGGCCACTGGCTGGACGTTGGCGACACTGGCGCAGGAAGCCGGCATGTCGCGGGCCGGTTTCGCGCAGCGCTTCGCTGAAATGGTCGGCACCACGCCCATCGACTATCTGACCCGCTGGCGCATGATTCAGGCGGAGTTACTGCTGCGCAATCCGCAGGTTTCGGTGGCGAGCGCCGCTGAGCGTGTCGGCTACGAAACCGAAGCGGCGTTTCGCAAGGCGTTCAAGCGGGTGCATGGTGTCGGGCCGGGCGCCATCCGGCGCTGGTTTCGGGGGAAAGTGGGCGGTGCCGACCGTTGACGGGGATTGCGATAGACGATCGGACATGAAATTGGCGCTTATCAGGCATCGCTGCAACGGGACGGTAACCCTAAGCTGGTGCGCAAGCTGATCGCATCTGCGATCTCCGATCGTTGTTTCTGAACGCCAATTTTGGACAATCGAGGAGAGCCCCGTCATGTCATTGTTCCAGTTTCACACCGTCGAATCGGCACCGGAAGGTTCCAGATCATTGCTGGCGGAAGGCCAGAAACGCATGGGTTTCGTGCCCAATCTGTACGCCGGCCTGGCGGAGTCGCCCGCCGCGCTGGAGGCCTATTTCGCGCTCAGCGCGATATTGGCCAAGACCCAGCTCACCCCGGCGGAACAGCAAGTGGTGATGCTGAACGCCAGTGTCGAAAACGGCTGCCATTACTGCGTCGCGGCGCATTCGATGCTGGCCAAAAACGTGGCCAAGGTCGATCCCGACACCCTGTGCTCGCTGCGCGAGCAGCAGCCCATCGCCGATCCGAGATTGCGGGCGCTGGCGGATTTCACCCGTCTGGTGGTGGAACAGCGCGGCTGGGTGGACGAGCAGGCGGTGCAAGCCTTTCTCGATGCCGGCTTCAGTCGCGCCAACGTGCTGGACGTGGTCATGGGGGTGACCATGAAAACGCTCAGCAACTATGCAAACCATGTGATGCAGACGCCCGTCGACGCTGCCTTTGCGGACGAGCGCTGGGAAGCAGTACAGAAATAATGCCGCCGCACCCGGCGGGGCGTGTCGTAAGCAGCGCGCCCGCCGGCGGCGACTGCGAGGTATCGGGAGATATTGCTCCGTGATCGATGACCGTCCGAACCCGGTGCAGCGCGCCGCGAGTCCAGTGCAAGACACTGGCGAAGCGGTCGATACGTTGCCGGGGCGATCTGGCGTTTGGCGGTTGGCCATGAGGTTTGCCAGCAGCCGTCGCATTGTCGTCAATGCGACGAAAATCGCCGCAGTGGTGGGCACCTTGCTCAACGGCATCAATCAGGGCGGCGCGCTGCTGGACGGGCAGGCGATCAGCGTCGCGCACCTTCTGCTCAACTATCTGGTGCCATACAGCGTGGCCACCTACAGCGCGGTGCGCCTGAGCCTGCAACAGACGGCGGCGAAAAGCTCCGGTGCTGCGTAACAGCGGGCCAGACTCCCGGGCTGAAGACATGCATGCTGCGGGATAACGATTTTCGTCCGGAAAACGGGAGCAACACCATGGCGCATCTAAAAACCCTGGCGGTAAACGCCACGCTTCTCGACCTGTTTCAGGCGTATCCACGGCTGGCGCGGCTCAGCAGCGCGCTGGCGCAGGAAATCCTGCGCGCACCCGGCGAACTCTCGGCGTCCGAGCGCGAGCTGTTGTTCGCCTTCGGTTCGGGAGTGAACGCCTGCCATTTTTGCGTCGGAGCACACAGTGCGGTGGCGGAGCGGATGGGCGTGGCGCCCGGCGTGATCGAGGCGGCGCTGATCGATATTGCTTCCGCTCCGGTCGATGAGCGTTTGAAGCCGCTGCTGCATTTCGTGAAAAAACTTACCGAAACGCCGAGCCGTATTGCCGATGCCGATGCCGATGCCGTGCGGGCGGCGGGATGGAGCGATGCGGCGCTCCACGAAATCATTGTGGTGTGCGCGCTACAGAATTTCTTCAACCGCTGGGTGGATGGCGCCGGGGTCGACGCCGACCGCGAATTCTTTGCCGGGATTGCGGAGCGCCTGGCAAAAGACGGCTATCAGGCGCCCGCGGCGGAATGACTTAAACTCGCCGGGTCTCAGCCTCGAGGGAGATCCCGGCAGTGCAGATGCCCGCCGCCGAACCGGCCATACTGGCCCAACGCGAGGCCTTGCTCGCGGAGTTGCGCGCGCTGCTGCCTGTGGCGCGGGTGATCGCCGATGCCGCCGGGCTGCGCGCCTATGATTGCGATGCGCTGACCGCCTATCGGCAGGTGCCACTGGTCGCGGTGCTGCCGGACACGGTCGCGGAACTGGCCGGTGTGCTCGCGATCTGCCACCGACGCAACGTCAAGGTGGTCGCGCGCGGCGCCGGCACCTCGCTGTCCGGCGGTGCGCTGCCGCTGGCCGATGCGGTGCTGATCGGGCTCGGGCGCTTCAACCGCATTCTCGATATCGACTACGCCAACCGCTGCCTGACCGCGCAGAGCGGCGTTACCAATCTGGCCTTGAGCGAGGCGGTCGCCGCGCGTAATTTTTATTACGCGCCGGATCCGTCGAGCCAGATCGCCTGCACCATCGGCGGCAACGTGGCCGAAAATTCCGGCGGCGTGCACTGTCTGAAATACGGCATGACCACCAACAATCTGCTCGGCCTGGAGATGGTGCTGCTGGACGGCACGGTCGTGCGCCTGGGCGGCAAGCACATGGACGCGGACGGCTACGATCTGCTGGGTTTGCTGACCGGCTCCGAGGGCCTGCTCGGCGTCATCACCGAGGTCACGGTGCGCATCCTGCCGCGCCCGGAAACCGCGCGCGCGGCGCTGCTCGGCTTTGCCGGCAACGAGGATGCCGGCCGCGTCGTCGCCGCCATCATCGCCGCCGGCATCATTCCCGCGGGGCTGGAAATGATGGACAGATTCATCGTCGCGGCCACGGAAGCGTTCTGTCACGCCGGCTATCCGCTGGATGCCGAGGCGCTGCTGATCGTCGAGCTGGACGGCCCGGCGGCGGAAGTCGATTACCTGCTGGAGCTTGTGGTCGCCATCGCCCGTGAGAATGGCGCGACCTCGGTGCGCGCAAGTGCGAACGAGGCCGAGCGCCTCGCGTTCTGGCTCGGCCGCAAGTCGGCGTTTCCGGCGGTCGGCCGCCTGTCGCCGGATTACCTGTGCATGGACGGCACCATCCCCGTCACCAGTTGCCGCATGTGTTGCAGCGTATGGCGGCGATGAGCCAGAAATACGGCCTGCGCGTGACCAATGTGTTTCATGCCGGCGACGGCAACCTGCACCCGCTGATCCTCTACGACGCCAATGTGCCCGGCGAACTGGCGCGTGCCGAGGCCTTCGGCGCCGAGATTCTTGCGCTGTGCGTCGAGGTCGGCGGCGTGCTCACCGGCGAGCACGGCGTCGGCGTCGAGAAGCGCGACCTGATGGGCACCATGTTCGATGCCGACGATCTCGCGCAGCAGATGCGAGTGAAAAGCGCGTTCGACCCGGAGGGCCGACTCAACCCGGGCAAGGTGTTCCCGCAACTGCACCGCTGCGCCGAACTGGGCCATCTGCACGTGCATCGCGGGCAAATTCCGTTTCCGCATCTGCCCCGGCTGTAGCGGATTCGCCGATGGCAACCATCTTCACCCCGAACCGTCCGGAGGAACTCAGCGAGATTTTGCGCTGGGCGGTGGCGAACGCCACGCCGCTCGCGGTCGTGGGCGGCGGCAGCAAAAGCGGCATCGGTCGGCCGGTGTCGGCGGAGCATGTGCTCAGCCTCGCGGGCTTCAGCGGCGTCAGCCAGTACGAACCCAACGAGCTGGTGCTGACGGCGGGTGCCGGCACGCCACTCGCGGAAATCGAAGCGCTGCTGGCAGAGAACGGACAGATGCTGGCGTTCGAGCCGCCGGATCATACCCATCTGTTCGCCGCTTCGGCGACGGCACCAATAGCGGGAGCGGCCCGGGCCGGCACTTTGGGTGGCGTGCTTGCCGCGAACAGTTCGGGCCCGCGGCGGTTTCTTGCCGGCGCCGCCCGCGACCATTTTTTGGGCTTCCGCGCCGTCAATGGCCGCGGCGAGGCGTTCAAGGCCGGTGGCCGCGTCGTTAAAAACGTCACGGGTTTCGATCTGCCGAAGCTGCTGGCCGGTTCCTGGGGAACGCTGGCCGCGCTCTGGGAAGTCACTTTGAAGGTGATGCCGGTGCCGGAATTTTCCTGCGCGCTGCTGATTTTTGGCCTTGACGATACTGGCGCAAGTCGCGTGATGCGTGCCGCCGCCGCCTCGGCCCATGTGGTGAGTGGCGCCGCGCATCTGCCCGCAAGGGTCGCGGTGCGTTCCGCCGCAGTCAAAGCGGCGGGTCAATCGGTAACGGCACTGCGTGTGGAAGGCCCGGAGCTGTCGGTGCGCCATCGCGTCGCGGGTTTGAAAGCGCTGCTCATCGGCGGCGGTTATCTCGAAGGTGTTGACTGCGATGAGCTCGATGGCCCGGCGGCGCTGGCGCTGTGGCGGGACATCGGCGATCTGGCGCTGCTCGCCGCCGGAGATACGCGCGAGATCTGGCGGCTGTCGCTGCCGCCGGCCACCGCGCCCGCGGTGGTCGCGCATATCGTCAACGGGGAGCCCGCGGTCGAGTGGTTGCAGGATCAGGCCGGCGGCACGCTCTGGCTGTCCTGCCCGGCCGGCACTCCAGCCGAACAGATACGCGGTGCGTTGGCGCCGGACGGTGGTCACGCGACCCTGTGGCGCGCCAGCGCCGCGCGCCGCGCCGAGGTGGCCGTGTTCCAGCCCCAGCCGCCGGCGCTGGCGGCCTTGACGCGGCGAGTGAAAGCCAGCTTCGATCCCCGGGCCGTGCTCAATCCCGGCCGCATGTATTCCGATAGTTAGGCGCTCCCGATGCAGACCCACTTCACCGATTCGCAACGCGACGAGCCCGGCATCCGCATTGCCGAAGAAGTGCTGCGCAAATGCGTGCACTGCGGCTTTTGCACCGCGACCTGCCCGACCTATCGCATCACCGGCGACGAACTCGAAAGCCCGCGCGGGCGCATCGCGCTGATTCAGGATCTGCTCGAAACCGGCGCCGCGCCGACGCCGCTGACGGTATCGCACCTCGACCATTGTCTGTCGTGCCTGAGTTGCGAGAGCACCTGCCCCTCGGGCGTGTCCTATCGCCGCCTGATCGATCAGGCTCGCGAGTTGATCGAGGAAAAATACCGCCGCCCGCGGTTCGATCGCGGGCTGCGCGCGCTGCTGGCGTGGCTGTTGCCGCAGCAGGCCTGGTTCCGCGCCGCGCTGGTCGCCGGGCGCTGGAGCCGGCCACTGTTGTGCTTTGCCGGACGCTTCTCGCTACGCATCGACGCCCTCGCGCGCATGGTGCCCGGTGCGTTGCCGTCCGCACGGGACGCCATCCGGCCGGGGATTTACCCGGCGGAAGGAACGGAAATCCGGCGCGTCGCGCTGATTGCCGGCTGTGTGCAAGGGGTGTTGGCACCCGACATCGATGCAGCGACCTTGCGCCTGCTGCGCCGCCACGGCTGTACCGTCGTGGTGCCGGCGCCCGCCGCCGGTTGCTGTGGAGCATTGCCCCACCATCTCGGCAAGGGCACGCCGGCGCAGGCCATGGCGCACCGAAACCTCGACGCCTGGCGCGAACTGGTGCGCACCGATTCACCAGCGGCGGTGGACACCGTGCTGATGACCGCCTCCGGCTGCGGTTCGCACCTGAAGGATTACGCGTATCTGCTGCCCGACGACGGGGACGCTGCCGAGCTTGCCCGTCGCGTAAAAGACCTGTCGCAATTGCTCGACGAACTGTCCGCACAAACGCCGTTGCGCGTGGTTTCCGGCATCAGCGCCGGCGTGACGCTGGCCTGGCAAAGCCCCTGCTCGCTGCAACACGGCTTCAACGAAAAAAGCGCGCCCATCCGGGTGCTGCAAGCCTGCGGTTTCGACGTGCGCCAGCCGCAGAATCCGCATCTGTGCTGCGGTTCGGCCGGCACCTACAACCTGCTGCAACCCGCATTCGCCGAGCGCCTGGGCCGCGACAAGGCGGACGCAATCACCGCCACCGGCGCGACCATCGCGGTCAGCGCCAATATCGGCTGCATCACCCAGTTGCAGGCGAAACTGGCGGTGGCGGGAGGTGAACGACCGACCCCGATACTGCATCTCGCCCAGATCCTGGATTGGGCCACCGGTGGCGAACGGCCCGCGGCTCTCGGCAAGCACGAGGTGCCCGGCAAGCACTAATAGTCCGGTCGCAAGCGGTTTGCAGAACGCCTGTGATCCCTACACGCCTTCGCGTAGGGATGGATTGTTGGCGTCAAAATTGCGTGTGCTGAAGGTGTCAGATAAAGGCATCGCGCGCAGGGCGCCGGTGGCCGCATCCGCGCTCCTGAAAAATCCGCCATCAGCGAAGGAAATTCCAGCTTGACCAGAAAAGCATCCGATCTGTTTGTCGCCTGCCTCGAAGAAGAAGGTATCGAATACATCTTCGGCGTCCCCGGCGAGGAAAACGCCGATTTCATGCTCTCCCTCGAAGACAGCCGCAAGATCAAGTTCATTCTCACCCGGCACGAGCAGGGCGCGGCCTTCATGGCGGAGGTGTACGGGCGTCTGACCGGCAATCCCGCCGGCTGCCTGGGCACCCTGGGGCCGGGCGCATCGAACCTGATTACCGGGGTCGCCAACGCCAACATGGATCGCGCGCCGATGCTGGTGCTGACCGGGCAGGGCTCGACCAAACGCCTGCACAAGGAATCCCACCAGGTCATGGACGTGGTGGGCATGTTCGAGGCCGTCACCAAGTGGGCGATCTCGATCCGCAACGCCGAGACCATTCCGGAGATCGTGCGCAAGGCGGTGCGGTTGGCGCGGATGGAAAAACCCGGCGCCGTGCATATCGAGCTGCCCGAGGATCTCGCCAGGCAGATGACGGCGGAGCAGCCCATGGTGCCGCGCCGGTTTCATCGCTCGGTACCGGAGGCCAGCGTGGTTCGGCAGGCGTTCGAGCTGCTGATGAGTGCCAGGCGTCCGGTGATCCTGGCCGGCAACGGCTGCGTCCGCAAGCGCGCCAGCAAGGAACTGCGCGCCTTCTGCGAAACCACCGGCATCGGCGTCATCAGTACCTTCATGGCCAAGGGTTGCGTGGATCGGGACGCGCCCTACTGTCTGTACACCGTGGGACTCGGCACCAAGGACCATTCCAACCTTGCCCTTGATGATGCCGATCTGGTCATCACGCTCGGCTTCGACATGGTCGAATACAACCCGGCGCTGTGGAACCAGCAGCGCGACAAGCGCATCATCCACGCCGATTTCCTGCCCGCCGAGATCGACCAGTGCTATCACCCCGAGATCGAACTGATCGGCGATCTGGCGATGATGCTGAAGGAACTGAACCGGCTGCTGGCGACCCGGGCCGCGCCCGATTTCGATCTCGCACGCCAGCGCCAGGTCCGTCAGAACATGGGGACGGAGATCGAAGCCCACGCGCAGGACGACACCGAAGGCAGCATCCGGCCGCAGAAAGCGCTGTGGGACGTGCGCGAAGTCATGGGGCCGGAAGACATCCTGCTGTCCGATGTCGGCGCCCACAAGATGTGGATCGCGCGCCACTACCATTGCCACGAACCCAACACCTGTCTGATTCCCAACGGCTACTGCTCGATGGGTTTTGCGCTGCCGGGTGCGATCGCCGCGAGTCTGGTGCATCCGAACCGGCGCATCCTCGCCATAGCCGGCGACGGCGGCTTCCTGATGAACGTGCAGGAGATGGAAACCGCCTTCCGGCTGCAAAGCCGCATCGTCGTGCTGGTGTGGGAGGACAAGGGCTACGGGCTGATTTCCTGGAAACAGCAGACCGAATTCAAGCGCCACACGGATCTGAGTTTCACCAATCCCGACTGGTTGTTGTTGGCACAGAGCTTCGGTTGGCACGGCCATGTGTGTAGCCAAAGCCGCGCGCTGAAAGCGACGCTGGAGCGCGCCTTTGCCGAGCCCGGCCCGAGTCTGGTGGTGATGCCGGTCGACTACCGCGAAAATCCGCTGCTGACCGCGCGTCTCGGTCAGATCAGTTCGCGGATGTGATGATGTCGTGGCCGATGGCGGGCGCGGCGCAGGAAATCCGCTGTACATTTTCCACGCTGCCGCACCCGATTTCGCGATGGCGATGCGACGGCCGTCGCTTACTGGCCGGGTACCGCGACCGTTCCTGAAAGACTGCTGCCGGACAGCCGGCGCCGCTTGCGGGCGTCGCGGCGGCGTTCGAGCTCGTCTTCCGGCGCGACCACGCAACCATCCACGACATTGGCGCCAAGCAGTTGCGCCAGACCCATGGCTTTCGGGTTGTAGAGGCGCGGATTCATCAGCCGGGGTTGGCGCGCGATGATCGGAAACGGAATCAGGTCGAGGATCTGGGTCTGGATGTCGATACCCGGCGCGATCTCGATCAGTTCGAGCCCCTGTTCGGTGAGCTGGAATACCGCGCGCTCGGTGACATAGAGCACCATCTGGCCCCGGCGGCAGGCGATATCGCCGTTGAAGGTGATCTGCTCCACCGCCGGCAGAAACTTGCTGGTGCGCCCCTCGCGAACGATGCGCAGTTCGCCGTGGTCGATGGCGACATCCAGACCGCCGGTGGTAAAGGTGCCGACGAAAACCAGACGACTCGCGGACTGAGAAATGTTGATGAAGCCGCCGGCACCGGCGAGCTTGCTGCCGAATTTGCTGACGTTGACGTTGCCCTGGGCGTCCACCTGCGCCATGCCGAGCACCGCGAGGTCGAGCCCGCCGCCGTCGTAGAAATCGAACTGCTGATTCTGCGCGAGCAGCGCGTCGTTGTTGATCGCGGCGCCGAAATCCAGCCCGCCCTGGGGCATGCCGCCGATGACGCCGGGCTCGGCGGTCAGGGTGACCGCGCCGAGCAGACCTTCTTCGCTGGCGACGCGGGAGACGCCCTCGGGCATGCCGATACCGAGGTTTATAACGCCGCCCAGCGGCAACTCGAATGCGGCGCGGCGCGCTACCAGCTTGCGCTCGTCGAGGGCCATGGGCGAGGCCTTGGCCAGATTGACCCGGCGCTGTCCCGCGAAGGCCGGATCGAACTGGGTGGCCCAGGTCTGCCGGTGGTTTTCCGCCGTCGCCTCGACGATGTAATCGACCAGGATGCCGGGCACCTCGACGTCGCGGGAACACAGCGTGTTGGCAGCCACCACGCGCTCGACCTGCGCAATCACCAGACCACCGGAATTCTTGGTCGCGGTGGCGATGGCCAGGGTGTCGAGTGTCAGTGCTTCATTTTCCATGGTGATATTGCCGTTGCGATCCGCCGTGGTGCCGCGAATGAATGCCACATCGATGCCGAACGGTTTGTACAGCAGCCATTCCTCGCCGTCGATGACGATGACCTTGACCAGGTCTTCCCAGGTGGCTTTGTTCAGCCGCCCGCCGTCCTGACGGGGATCGACAAAAGTGCCGAGCCCAATCTTGGTGAGCACGCCACCGCGTTTGCCGGCAACTTCCCGATACAACTGGCTCATCACCCCCAGCGGCAGGTTGTAGGCTTCCAGCTCGCCGGCCAGCGCCAGCGCGCCGAGTTTGGGCACCAGCGCCCAGTGACCACCGATGACCCGCTTCAACAGCCCACCGTGGGCGAGACGGTTGACGCCGCGGCTGTCGCCATCGCCGGGGGCGGCGGCGAACACCAGGGTCAGATCGAAGGGCGCGTTGCTGTGCAGAAAGCGGCTTTCGAGCGCCTTGATCAGTTCTTCCGGCGTGCCGGTGCCGACGAAGCCGGAGATACACAGCGTGTCGCGTGGGCGGATGCGCTCTATCGCGGCACGGGCGCTTACCAGTTTGCCGGTCATGTGCAGTTTTCCTGTGGTGGGCGAGAGCCATGGAATCCTGGAAGCGACAGCTTCATAGCGCGATCACCTGGCGAATGGCCTGGCCGGCGGCGAGGCGGTCGAACCCGGCATTGATGTCGTCGAGCGCCATCACATGGGTGAGCAGCCGATCCACCGGCAGCTTGCCCTGCTGATGCAGTGCCATGTAGTGCGGCAGATCGACGCTGGGCACGCAGGCGCCGATGTAGCTGCCCTTCAGCGTGCGCTCCTCGGCGACCAAGCTGACCGCCGGGATCGACAGCTTGCGCTCCGGATTGGGCAGTCCCGAGGTCACCGTGGTGCCGCCGCGGGCGGTGATGAAATAAGCGAGTTCGAGGGCGGGCACCGAGCCCGCCATCTCGAAGGCGTAATCGACCCCGCCGCCGCTGAGATCCCGGATTTCCTCGAGTGCGCGGGGACTGCCGGCGTTGACGCAGTGGGTTGCGCCCAGCTCCTTGGCGAACGCCAGTTTGGCGTCGGCGAGATCGACGGCGATGATCTGGCGCGCGCCGGACAACTGCGCGCCCAGCAGCGCGCAGAGGCCGACGCCGCCGAGGCCCACCACCGCCACCGATGCGCCCGGCGGCACCTTGGCGGTATTCACCACCGCGCCGACCCCCGTCAGCACCGCGCAGCCGAACAGCGCGGCCCGGGTCAGATCGAACCGGGGATCAATCCTGACCAGCGATTGCTGGGACACCACGGCATGGTCCGC
This sequence comes from Gammaproteobacteria bacterium, assembly GCA_016708925.1. GTDB lineage: Bacteria > Pseudomonadota > Gammaproteobacteria > Pseudomonadales > Porticoccaceae > JAGPUQ01. Next base: position 306,479 of record JADJET010000003.1, read on the forward strand.
GAACGCCGATACGCCGAGATGGTGATGGATCGACTGACCCTGGTGGCTGATGCGCCGGGCGCCGCTCAGCAGCGCGCCGCCACCATTGGCGGCGGCGCCCGGTTCGCACAATGCCGGCCGGCCGCGCGCGCAGAACACGCAGTAGCCGCAACTGGGGACGAACACCATGACGACATGATCGCCGGGGGTGAAGCGGGTGACGCCGGGGCCGACTTCCTGGACGATGCCGGCCGCTTCGTGGCCGAGCGCCATGGGCGTCGGTCGCGGCCGGTTGCCGTCGATCACCGAGAGGTCGGAGTGGCAGAGACCGGCGGCGGCGATCCTGACCAGCACTTCGCCGGGACCCGGTGGCGCGAGATCCACCTCGGTGACCACCAGGGGTCTGGATTCCGCGTACGGCGGCGCTGCGCCCATTTTTTCGAGGATGGCGGCATGGATTTTCATCGTCTTCATCTCCCGCGAGCCGCGACGCGCTCGTTGCGGTCTGGATCTCGTCGCTCCAACCAAGCGATTACCGTGCCAGCGCGCGGAAGGGTCGTCGCGCGCGTTCGCGCACTCACAGCTGAGCGGATTTGAGCACCAGCATTTTTTTCACCTGCATGTCTTCGAAGGTGTACTGAATGCCGCCGACGCCGAGCCCCGAGTGCTTGAGGCCGGCAAACGGCATCCAGTCGACACGAAAGGCGGTGTGATCGTTGACGATGACGGCGGAGGCATTCAAGCCCCGGTAGGCGTGCATCGCGGTATCGATGTCGCGGGTAAACACCGCGGCGTGAAAGGCGAACTTGAGGGAATTCGCGCGCGCGATGGCCTCATCGATGGCGTCGTAGGGATAGACGCAGATCACCGGGCCGAACACTTCGTCGCAACTGACTTCGGCGGTATCCGGCGGATCGAACAGCACGGTCGGCTGGTAGCAACTGGGCGATAGCTTGTTGCCGCCGGACAGCTTTTCGGCACCGGCGGCAATGGCGTTTTCCACCCACGAATGCACGCGATCGGTTTCCCGGGGGCGGATCAGCGGACCGACCGCAGTGTCCTCCGCAGTCGGGTCGCCGACGACCATGGCGTTGCCCGCCGCGGCGATGCCCGCGGCGACTGCGCGCGCAATTGAGCGGTGCGCGAAGACGCGCTGCACCGATATGCAGACCTGGCCGGCGTGATAGAAACCGCCCTTGGCCAGCAGCGGCACCGCCGCGTCGAGATCGGCATCGGCGGCGACAATCACCGGCGCGATGCCGCCGTGTTCCAGCGCGCAGCGGGTTCCGGGCGCCAGTTTCGCGCGCAGCATCCAGCCCACCGCGGCGCTGCCGATGAAGCTGAGGAATGCGGTGCGTGGATCGCTCGCGAGAGACTGGGCGACGTCGTGGTCGATGGTCGATACCACCTGGCACCAGGCTTCCGGCAGACCGGCCTGATGAAAAATCTTTACCAGCTCGTAGCAGGACAACGGCGTGTCGTTCGCGGGTTTCACTATAACCGGGCAACCGGCGGCGATTGCCGGCCCAACCTGGTGCACGATCAGATTGATCGGGTGGTTGAACGCACTCAGCGCAACCACCACGCCGATGGGTTCGGGGTGGCTGAAGGCAATCCGGTTCATCGACGCGGCGTTGATACCCATCGGGATTTCTTCGCCATGGCTCGTGCGGATGCACTGCGCGCAGAGCCTGATGCCGTCGATCGCGCGGGTCATCTCCACCCGCGAATCGATCAGCGGCTTGCCGCCCTCGCGCGCCGCCAGCCGGGTGAGGCGCTCGGCATGCTGCTGCAGCAGCCGTGCCGCGTTGTTGAGAATCTCGACGCGTCGCGCGGCGGATAACCAGGCTGCCTTGTCCACAAACAGGTTATGGGCGGTGGTGAGCGCCTGATCGACACCGGCGTGGTCGAGCGTGGCGACCGTCGCGATCAGGCTGTCGTCAAAGGGCGCGCGGACTTCCAGCAACTGCGTGGTCGGCGTCGCGCCGGGCACCATCGAAGCGTAGTGTTGAGCCATGATTTTTTCCCTGCGTTCAGCGCTGGGCAGAACATTCAGCCGTTCAGTGGCAACGGCGGCGCTGCCGGCCGCCGCGCATCCGAACGTTCACAGGCGGCTTTCGGCAACCAGCCAGCCCGATACTTTGGCGAGTGGAGCATGCATGGTGCAGCAATTTGCAAGCCAACCGGCAGGAGTCGGAGGTTTTCTACGGACGGCCAGCTCCGTCCCGCGACGAGGGACCACGGTTCGATGAGCTTCAGAAGACTCGCACACGGAATCACCTGCTCCATCTCGCCCAGGAAAATCTCCCGCCGTGTCCGCTTCTTCTTGGCCGCGCATTCACTGCCGCCGAAACTCATTTGATTCATCAAATGGTCGCTCCACGGAAATATGGCCAATGCACCACCATTGGAAAGGCTTGTTCAGACTTTTCTTAGAGAACGATTCTCGGAGTCACCGTCGCCAAAAACATACTTCTTGCAGCCAACGCCAAGTTCCATTTTGCTACCGCTAAACCAGCGCACCATCGGTAAGTTGCTCCCGCAGTGATCGTCAGCACCCCGGCTCAAAAATAGTCCGGTATCCCTTGGGTATCAGCCTCGCGTTACGGCAAGCCTCAAGCCAGGCGCGACCATAACGTTTGTCCGGTTCGATATGGCAACCCTCTGCCCACTCATTCCACGCATTGATAAAAATTATTCGCTCATCCGCCACTGGCTTGAGAGAGGCACGGTAAACCAATTCCCTGAGCCATAACTCGAATGCCGCAGGACTTGAATCAAGCATGCAAAGGCCATCGTTCTGCCTCCTGGCTGTATTGTCCCATGAAGGAATAATTCCCGGAAAAAATGGGTAATCTGGATTCGACTTGGCGAGAAATTTGGCAATGCACTGCAGGTAACTCACAAAGTGACCCTTGGCCTCCGGATGCAGCGCTTTCAGCCGCCCGCGCAAGGGAAAACTGACCGTGGCGCCATGTGGCGGGAATTCGTAGACTGCATCTGCCCCACCCTCTCGGAGAAACATCTTGTTGCCAAAGGTCGACGCTGCGACAACATACGGCGGCTCTATGTTATTCCTCCAACAGACAGTTCGCCAGATAGTGATGGTTGAGATCGGATCCGGAATTTGATCCATTCGATAAACCATCAACAGGGGGCGACTATTCACCCTGATATAACGGCTGTCACGAAAATGGGGAATGACGCTCAGGATAAACTTCTCCGCATCTTCGGGCGAATAGCGCTGTTCAACCAGGATTTCCCGGTTCCCGCCATCCCAGTTTCTGGACCAGTTTTCATTTGCCCAGCACAGGCAATAGGGGAAATCCGGCTGTCCGGAACGAAGCAGACGGTCTGTCGGCATTTCGAGCAATCGTCGTCCACTAAACCAGTAGTAATAAAAGCAAAACCCGCTTATCCCGTATTCCTTGGCAAGTTCCGCTTGTCGAATCAGTACTCCCTCGTCATTCAGATCGTAATACCCCAATTCGCCGGCCTCATGCGGCTGGTAATGTCCTTCGAAATTTTGACGCGCCTTTTTTACATTCACCCACTCGGTAAATCCTTCGCCCCACCACCGATCGTTCTCCGGGATACGGTGAAATTGCGGCAAGTAAAACGCAATCAATCTGATGCTTTGTTCCTGGATACAGATGCCGGCAGAAGCAGGCGCGCTCTGATTCTCGCTGGCATCCAGCAGCGATTCAATCAATTTTGCGTCCCTGGCAACTATTGCAGATTCGCGAACCAACGCAAGATTGTGAGAAATCGAGGGGATCGACCCTTTAGACAAGGCTTCTGCGGCCGCGATCAAGCTTTCAGCCAACTGAAGCTCCCCTTTCGAAAAATGTACAACACCCAGCATGTGAAGCACATCGGCATTCTCGGGCGAAAGATCCAGTGCCAGCCTGTACAGTCTTTCTGCATCCTCAAGGTCATTTTCCTGTTGCGCCGTCAGGGCAGACTGCATCAGCTCATGCAGCGCGGCTTTCGCACTGCCGAATGCGCCAGGCGGCACACCACGACCGCGATCGCGGTGATCATCATGGCCACCACAGCAATGCTTATAGCGCTTACCGCTCCCACAAGCGCAGAGCGAATTTCTTCCGCTTTTCTGCCGGTCACCTGAAAACGTCATGTTGCATTTTCCGCAATTGATATCCGGGTTCTTAAAGTCGCTTCAGAAACCTTACCCTGTCAACCAGGGGTTGAATTTCGGATCGTTGTACATCTTGAACTGCCGATACACTTTGAAGCGCAGTGCACCGGCCAGACAACCGCGCACAAGTTCGTCCAGACACCACGCCAGATCGGCATGCTGCTCCCGCAGGCGGGCCAGCCTTGTGCTGCTTATACCGCGGTGGTCGGCATCGACGTCGCCGCGTCGGGTCTGCCAGTCCATGTGGAATAGCTTCAGACTGAGGATGGACAACCGGTCGATCAGGGCGCCGATGGTCTCCGAATGCAGCTGCGCCGTGTCCGGCAGGCTCGGCAAGGCGATCAGAACCAGTTCGTCGATGCGTTCGATGGCGTCGTTGCGGCGTTGGTTATAGCCATCGATCAAGCGTTTGCTGTTGGCTATGGCGCTATCGGGAACGTCGCGACGCCGTGCCTGATCCTCTTCGTCCCACAGCGCGATATTGCAGTGGTGGTTATCTTCAATGGCTTTCCACAATGTCGCGGAGGGCACCAGGGGCGGCACAGCGCCGCGCTTCAGGTGTTCGAGCAAAGCACCATGAAAGCCTGTGACGTCGGCGGCATTCAGCTGATCGATTGAGCTCATGGTGCCCAGGCTACTGGCAAGCGACGTTTGCACGCAACATAAGCAGGCATCGCGTTCAGTCTGCCGCGAGCGCCGGCCCGCAACTGAAGGACGGCTGGCAAAACGAACATGGACCAACCCGGAAAAGATCGGCGCCATTCAACCGCGATTGGAAATCCGCAGGTCGGGGCAATATGCTCGAAGCCGCGCGCCTCAATGCACCCAATGCCGGTCATTGCCAACGGGCACCGATCCAGCAAGGCGCCGTGTTGGCAGCGCTGTTCCCGGCACTCGGGATGGCGTTCATATCAATTCCGGTATTCAGCACCACCGTCAGCACCCGATTTTCCCCCATGCACGTAAAAATCCAGGATGGCGTCCGTTTGTGCTTCCATTACTTTGACGACAGTAGCTCGCGCTGCCTCGCCTGTCGTGCGCCTCAGCTCCGGGTCGAGGGTCAACTGCGCGATCCATGCAAGAGCTTCCTCCTCGGTTTGGACGATAAACCCATTCTTGCCATGCTCGATCACCTCCACCATACCCACCCGCTCCCCGAACAGCACGACAGGGAGGCTCATGGCCATGGCCTCCAAGATAACTGTGCCCCCGGTCTCATACCAATGCGGGTGAGTACGATAAATAAAGCAATCCAGCTCCTGGAGAAATCCAACGACGCCGTTCGGCGCAGCCGGAAGTAGCGTAATGCCTACCTCAGGCCCGTTGCGCTCCAGCGGCGCGGCGAGACAGGTGCCGCCCATAATCCTGATTTCGTGCCCGAGTCCAGCCAGACGTCGAAACAACGCAGGATCATTCGGATGAAACTTCAGCCCGTCATCACGACTGTGGCGACCAATAGCCATCGGCCCGGGCCGCGATGATCTGGTGCGAACCGGACTAAAGCGACCTACATCCACAACAGGGTATTCGACACGCCCATCCATCCCGACCGCATCGCGGAATTGTCTGGATGGAAAACTAAAATCGAGGGAAAACGCCGTGGCCACTCCCTCTAGCTCCACCAACCTTTCAATCAAACCGGCGGGACTGTCGGTGTTGTAACAGAGGGTGATTCGATCCGCCAGGCACTGATTCAACCAGCTTCCGTACTCAAAATAAGCTCCTATAAAAACCAGGTGCCCGGAGCGAGGATGGCGGCCGAGCGCCACGTCGATCGTCTGAATCGGGTAAGACTCCAAAAATTCCGGCATGGGTGGGACGGTGGACCACACTTGCGCACGAACCTGCCTGGCAAGCTGACAAAAAAGGTGCAGCGCACGATGCTCGGATCCGCCAAACCGTCCCAAATTCGCAACGATGTGAATTTCAGGAATTTGGCCTGTATCCGCATGCGGCGCTCGACGGTTGAAACGTTCGATCAGCCTGGCCACCATGCGTCGGGTCGAGGCGTCCCGCTCTGGCTTGTACCAATGCTGACAGGCCCGCGTGACGCCTTCCGCAGCTCTGGTTGTTTCGCCCAGGTCTGCCGCCCTCCGAAAGAATGCGTAAGCCTCTTCATATCGCGCCATTTCCGTACATATGTTCCCACAATCCAGAGCCGTTCTGGCACGCATCAAATCCGCAGGCAAAAGGTAAGTCACTATCTCGATTGCGACGAAGGCATCGCCGGAACGGAAGGCTGCCAAGGCACTCTGCGCCTTCTCTTCAGAAGGATTCGCGGGCGGCATGGCGGTCGCGAACTGGCCACAACAATGTTTGTAGCGTTTACAGCTGCCGCACGGACAGATCTCCATACGGGAAGGCCGTACCGTTTCGGGCGCGACTGGACGCTCATTCGATGCAGGCTGAGGTGGTGGGCCGCCCAGCCGAGACAATAACTTCAGCGCCGCCTCACGGACCCGCGGATCGGAAGCGGCCATCCATGCTTCCTTGCGGGCGCCGGAAAGAAACCCGGCGCGCTCCAGCGTCGTTGCGAGATGGAGTCGGAACTCCCCTGCGGCCGGATTGATTTCGAGGGCCCGCCGCAACACGCGCTCAGCCTCAACCAATTCGCCATTCATAAGAGCAATGTATCCGAGCCCGCTCAATGCATTAGGATCGTCAGGATACTCGCGCAGCACTGCGTCAAAAGCAGCGCGAGCTTCATCACTATCGCCGCGATTGTATGCAGAAATCGCCTTCTTGCAGCCATTTGTGGCACGGGCAATGTGATAGCGCCCGATCCCAAACCATTTGCAACGCAACAATTGCTCGAAACGCAACAGCTTGGCAATATCACGGTTATTCAACCTACCGGTTCCCGATGTGCCCAACTCCACGCAATAATTGAAACTAACGTGGCGGACATGCTCAAAATCGGAATATTCAGCAATCTGAGAGAAGAAGTCCCGGTCTTCACTGATCTCCAATCTTTCGTCGAAACGAAAATCCATGCTCAATACGCTTCGTCGAACAAGAGCAGTAGGAAAACATAGAATGGCGTCATGAAACATGATCGCCCGGTTGAACGGAAGGCCGGACAGGGATATGGTTTCCCCGCTGGAATCGACCAACCTCGTCAGGCCATAAACAACAAGCTTGTCCGTTGACGATGCTGCTTTCATCAGTACGGAAACGTGATCAGCATCGAAGCTATCGTCGTCATCCAGAAAGCCGAACCACTCTCCCCACACCGCATCGAGTCCCACATTGGCCGCGTGCGGCCTGAGCAAGGGCTGGCCACCACCCACCAAGCGGACTTCATGACCCGATCGCCAGGCAATTTCCGGAAGCGGCGGATGCGCACCTCCCGTGGCATCGACGACGATGACATCCAGCGCGGGATAGTCTTGCGCCGCCAGCGACTCCAAAGCCAACCGCAGCTCCGGACGCCCCATGCTGCGGACAATGATGGAGACCAGGGGAAATACCTGGGTCGCGCTACTCTTCTCTTCGTTCAATTGCTCATAGACTGGAAGCGCATCCCGATATTCCCGAATCGGCAAGGTTCGCGCAAGACTTTCCAGCTTTTTCCAATAGGCATTGTTCAACCAACGCTGTCTTGAAAAATTGTATATGGAAAAAAAATGCTGCTGATTGAATGTGTTGTTGCCATGATAAATGTAGACATAGAGATCGGGCGCATCGAGACTCAGAACTCGTTCACTCAGCATCACGGAGTCCATCATTTCCGTATCTTCGCCACGGCGCAACGCCGGATACGGCGGCATGACCCGTTTCAAAGCCAGAATCGACCCTTCCCAACGCCGCGTACCTGAAATGGCCAGTCTATCGACCGCGGGCCACCAGAGTATCCAGCGGCGCAGTACGCAGGCCGATGCCTGCGTTGCCAACAACGCCGCAAGCTGTATCTGGATACGCTCGGGCGCATAGAGATCATCATCATCCCACTGGCATACATACTCGCCGCGCGCATTCGCAACAGAAATGTTCCTGAGCTCTCCAAGCGTCTTTTCCCCCGCCGATACCTCCACAAGGCGAATCCTGGCGTCTTGCAGGCTGGCGACATGAGGAATCAATGCGCTGGCTGAATCATCAATGACGATGATCAACTCGCAATTCTCATAGGTCTGATTCTGGAAGCACGCAATGGCGAACTTGGCTGGAAATACATGGCCCCGGGTAACCATCAGACAGGACACCAGCGGACCGTCTCCGCCGGTCCATGCCAAATCAACAGGGGTTATCTCTCCCTCTCGTCCGTTTTCAATTATTGAGGCTGGAATGGTTTGCCTGCCGGATTTCATGATCGCGCCTCAACAAAGAACATGTGCGAGCGCCAGCCTGAGATCCGCCGCGACCGCCGGCCAGTCGCCCGCGCGCGGCTGGCGGAACAGGCGCGCGCTGGGGTACCAGGGACTGTCGGTGCGATCAAGCAACCAGCGGAAATCCGCGCTGTGCTGCAACAGGATCCAGACCGGTCGGCCCAGGGCGCCGGCCGCGTGGGCAATGGAGGTGTCCACGGTGATGATCAGATCGAGTTCGGCCATCAGTGCGGCGGTCTCGGCAAAATCGGTCTGCTCGTCGCCCCAGTCGAGAATGGGCCTTGGTACGCTGCGCAGTTCCTCGCGTCCCGCGCCGAGTTGCAGGTTGATCCAGGCCACATCGGGCAGTTCGAACAAGCCCGTGAGCGCTTGCAGGGAACAGGAACGATAGCGGTCATCCGGGTTGGAAGGGTTGCCAGCCCAGGACAGGCCGACGCGCAGCCGCGCCGGCACCGCGTCCAAACGCCGCCGCCAATTGGTGCGGGAATCGATCGGCACCTCCAGGTAAGGCACGTCGGCAGGAACCGCCGCCAGCGAGCGGGTGCCGCACCGGTGCGGCAGGCTCAGCAGGTGGCAGAAGTAATCGCAAGAGGGAATCACCGCTTCACCAACGTACACGTCCGACAAGCCATGAACGTTGCGCAGCAATCCGGCCACATGGGCCTGACGCACAAAGAGGCCGATCCTGCCCCCCTGATCCGCAAGCGTTTTCGCATAACGGATGAACTGCAAACTGTCGCCGATGCCCTGTTCGGCGATCAGCAACAGGTTTTTGCCTGCCAGCGGTTCGCCCTGCCAGGGGCGGGGGCTGCCGGCCATCGCCGGCAGCCGATAGCCCGCGGCATATTCGGGGCATTGCCGGCGCGACTCGTACCCCGCCCAGCCTTGCGCATAATCGCCCAGGGTCAGTTGCACCAGAGCCCGGCTGAAGCGCGCCTGCGTCAGGTTGGCGTCCAGTGCCAGCGCGCGATCGAATGCCGCCAGCGCCTGGTCGAGATGACCGAGCTTGTGCAGATCCAGACCCAGATTGCTCCAGGCCGGGGCGTAGGTCGGGAGCAACGCCACTGCCTTGCGATACTCGACCACGGCTTCTTCCAGACGGCCCTGGGCGCGCAGGCACAGGCCGAGGTTGTTGAAGAAATCCGGCAGGTCGTCCCGTTGCGCCAGTGCCCCGCGTATCCGCCGCTCACCCTCGACCGGACGCTGCTGCTGCATTTCGATCACGCCCAGATAGTGTTCCGCCATCGCATCGGCGCCCAGCGCCAGCACGGACTCATAGCCCTGTCGCGCGGCGGCGAGGCGGCCGGCCTGATGGTCGGCCATGGCCTGTTGCAACAGCGCCGCGGGATTCGCGGTCGGGGCCATGAGTGCTCCCGGAGTCGAATCGACCTGACCACAGCAATGCTTGAAGCGCTTGCCACTGCCGCAGGAACAGGGGGCGTTGCGACTCGGCGGCACGGCGGCGCGCTGGTCAGACGAGTCCTTTATCGAATCCAGCATGGCGGCGCATTGGGTGTCGACGGGAAAGGCGCGCAGGCGTTGTTCCAGCAGTGTGCGCGCCGCATCCAGACGTTTAAGATCGATAAAGTTTTTCGCCAGCGACAGGAATTGAATCGAGCCCTGCACCGACGCCGGCATCGCCGCGACAAAATCGGCCACTTCGGTGTCGTCGAGAAACAGCCACATATTGAACAGGCCGTGAAACCCCAGCGGCCGGCTCTGTGGATAGGTGGTTTCGAACGAAAAACGATCCGCGACCCCGGCGGGCGCGAAGCGGATGCCATGGCGGGATTCCAGCAGTGGCCGGTAATCCCGGCAGATCATCACATCCTCGGGCTCGAAACGATCGATCGCGGAGTCCTGGAGCGCTTCCAGCAAACGCCGCGAGCGCAGCGAAAAACCGCCGTTGCCGACGCAATGGGCATCCTCGTGGAACCCCCAGCGCGCACCGATGTAATCGTGGCGCAGGAATTCATCGCTCCAGGCGTCGGGATTGACCACATAGCCGTCCCACTGGATCAACAGCACGTGCTCGGTGTGGATATGCCGCAGCAAATCCTTCATGACGAAGCGCGAATACGCCGCGCGTCCCGCCAGCGGGGGAATGGCGATATGGCGCGCGCCACCGGTATCAGCGCCGGAATCCGACAGAAACAGGGCATCGGCGAATTCCAGCGCCGTCAGCGACAACCGCATCGCCCGCGCCGCCAGCGCATGGGTCTGGGTATCGATCACGCATACCGTGGTGGCGGCGACCGTGGCCCTTGTGTTCGGCATGCTGTCCCTCTCGCAGCTGGAAGGCCCGGTTTGTATCCGAACCCGTACTGACATCGCTCATATCCATGGACACTCTGAACAATCGTCATGCCCGCGCGGCCTGTCCTCGAATGCTGTAATCGGGGACGGGCATCCAGAAGGCTTTGAGATCCCTGGGTTCCCGCTTGCGCGGGAACGACGATTGCGTGGTTATTCAGAGTATCCCTGTCACTCCATGGGGATTGGATTATAGATCAGTCGCCGGCACGTCCTTCCCATCCGGTTTCCAGCTACCCTGGTTTATTCCTCAGGTGCGCAATGTTCGACAAAACCCCGGTTTGACGCATGTGCCACAGCGAATAACTGGCTCTGAAGCCAGCCACCCGCGCGGTAAAACTTCCGGCGGCAAGCGACGCCCGAGCACGGCCCGCCGCCGCTATAATGCCAAGCCAGATACCCCCGGCGCCAAGTCCATGGTCAATCCGCTCCGCATCGCATCCACATTACTGCTCGCCCTGGCCCTGCCGGCCGGACTCGGCGGCTGCGGCAACAGTGGGCCGCTGTTTCTGCCGCCACCGCCGGTGAGTCAGATGCCCGAAAAAGCGCCGAATGCCGCGCCGGTGCCCACAACCAAGGCAGCGCCGCCCGCCGACGCCGGCGCCACCGAAAGCACTGCACCCTGACCGACCCGCACCCCATGGGCCAACTCCAGATGATCGCCGGCGAACTCCGCTGCGAGAACGTCGCCCTGAGCGCCATCGCCAGTGACCTGGGCACGCCGACCTACGTCTATAGCCGCGCGGCGCTCACCGAGCACTTTCAAGCCTACGCCGAAGCGCTGCGCGGCACCGCTCACCTGATCTGTTACGCGGTGAAAGCCAACTCGAATCTTGCGGTGCTGGATCTGCTGGCCCGCCTCGGGGCGGGCTTCGACATCGTCTCGGTGGGCGAACTGGAGCGCGTGCTGCGCGCCGGCGGCGACCCCCGCAAGGTGGTGTTTTCCGGGGTTGGCAAAACCGCGGCGGAAATGGCGCGCGCGCTCAGCGTCGGCATTCACTGCTTCAACGTCGAATCCCTCGCCGAGCTGGAACGCCTCGACCGGGTGGCCGGCGAACTCGGGCGGCGCGCGCCGGTGTCGCTGCGCGTCAATCCCGATGTCGATGCCGGCACCCATCCCTATATCGCCACCGGTCTCGCGGAAAACAAATTCGGCCTGCCCATCGACGCCGCGCGCGCCTGCTATCGGCGCGCGCGCGAATTGCGCCATATCGAGATGCGCGGCATCGACTGCCATATCGGCTCCCAGCTCACCGCGCTGGCACCTTTCGAGGCCGCGCTCGAACGCGTCCTGCTGCTGCTGGCCGACCTGCGCCGGGACGGCATCGCGCTCACGCATCTCGACCTCGGCGGCGGTCTCGGGGTGCGTTACCGCGACGAGACGCCACCCACGCCGCAAGCCTATATCGCCGCCCTGCGCCGCCACACCGACCCACTCGGCCTGACCCTGATGGTGGAACCCGGGCGCTCCATCGTCGCCAACGCCGGTGTGCTCCTCACCCGCGTCGAATACCTGAAGGAAAATCGCGACAAACATTTCGCCATCGTCGATGCCGCCATGAACGATCTGGTGCGCCCGGCGCTTTATCAGGCGTGGATGGCCATCGAACCCGTGGTACCGCGCGCCGATGTTCCCGAACACCGCTACGACATCGTCGGCCCGGTGTGCGAGACCGGCGATTTTCTCGGCCGCGACCGGCCGCTGCGCCTGGCCGAGGGCGATCTGCTGTGCGTGCGCTCCGCCGGCGCCTACGGCTTCACCATGAGCTCCAACTACAACAGCCGCCCGCGCGCCGCCGAAGTCCTGGTCGATGGCGACCGCTATACCGTGGTCCGGGAGCGCGAAACCCTCGCCGATCTGATGCGCGGCGAACATCTGTTGCCGGGCGACTGACGTGCTGCTGCCGTTCACCAAGATGCACGGGCTCGGCAACGATTTCGTGGTCATCGACGCCGTCACCCAGGAGGTGAGCCTCTCGCCGGAAATCGTCCGTCACCTGAGCGACCGCCACTTCGGCATCGGCTGCGACCAGCTACTGGTGGTCGAACCGCCGCAGCGGCCCGACGTCGATTTTCACTACCGCATCTTCAACGCCGACGGCGGCGAAGTCGGCCAGTGCGGCAACGGCGCCCGCTGCCTGGCCCGCTTCGTGCGGGAGCAGAAACTCACCACCAAGACCCGCATCCGGGTCGAAACCACGACCGGCATCCTGGAGTTGGCCGTCCTGAGCGACGATCTGTATCAGGTCGCACTGGGCGTACCGCGTTTCGCGCCGGAAGATATTCCGTTCGTCGTCCCGGCGCGGGCGCCCCGCTACCAGCTCAACATCGACGGCCAGAACCACGGCTTCAGCGCGCTCTCCCTGGGCAATCCCCATGCGGTACTGGAAGTCGCCGCCGTGGCCCACGCGCCGGTCGCGGAACTCGGCGCCAAGATCGGGGAGCACCCGAACTTTCCAGAGGGCGTCAACGTCGGCTTCATGGCCGTGCGCAATCGCCATACCATCGACCTGCGCGTATTCGAACGCGGCGCCGGCGAAACCCTCGCCTGCGGCAGCGGCGCCTGTGCCGCGGCGGTGGCCGGCATCCAGACAGACCTGCTAGACTCGCCCGTGCGCGTTCACCTGCCGGGCGGAACACTCACCATCGACTGGGCCGGCGAAGGCCAGCCGGTCCTGCTGACCGGGCCCGCGGTCACCGTGTACCAGGGACGCATCCGCTATGAACCGAAAAAATTTCGACGCGCCATCCCCCATGATTGACGAAACCCAGATCATTGAGCATCTGCTCGCCCATCCGGATTTCTTCACGCGCCACCCCGAGGCACTGGAGGCGTTGCAACTGCCCCACGAAACCGGCAGCGCGATTTCCCTGGTCGAACGCCAGGTCAGCGTGCTGCGCGAGCGCAATCTCGAGATGCGCCAGCGCCTCAACAACCTGCTCACCACCGCGCGCGAGAACGACAAACTGTTCGAGAAAACCAAGCGCCTGGTGCTTACCCTGATCGAGGCGAACAGTCTCGGCGCCGTGGTCGATGCGCTCTTCCACAGTCTGCAAGCCGACTACGATGTCCAGTTCCACAACCTGCTGCTGCTCGGCGATGCGGGCACGCTGCCGGCCAGCAACGCCCGCGTGGTGGGCGTGGATGAAGCCCACCAGCACATCGGCTCGCTGTTGCGCAGCAATCGCGCGCTCTGCGGCGTGTTACGGCAGGAGGAACTGCGCTTTCTGTTCGGCGCGGATGCCGACCGGATCGGATCGGTGGCGGCGGTTCCCCTCTGCCACGGCCGCGTGTTCGGCATTCTCGCCATCGGCAACAGCGATCCCAACCACTACCGCAGCAGCATGGGCACCCTGTTCCTGAGCTATCTCGCGGAGGTGCTCAATCGCACCTGTCCACGCCTGCTGCGCTGAGTCGCCGTGACCGAGGCTGGCGATCCCGGCGCTGACGCTCCCGATCCGACAGCTCCCGGTGGAACCGGTGTCCCGACCCCGGAACTGCTGGCCGCGTTCGAACGCTACCTGGTCAGCGAACGCCGCTATTCGCCGCACACCCTGACCGCCTACCGCCGCGATCTGGAAATCCTGCGCACCTGGTGCGCTGGCCAGCAACTGACGGAACTGGCGGCACTGCGACACCACCATATCCGCCACTGTCTCGCGCAATTGCATGCCCGGGGACGCGCGAGCGCGAGCCTGCGGCGCTGGCTGGCGTCGGTGCGCGCGCTGTTTCGCTTTGCGCTGCGCGAAGGCGCAGTGACGGACAACCCCTGCGCCGGCCTCCGCGCGCCGCGCGGCGCGCGCAAACTGCCCGGCAACCTGGACGTGGACCAGATCCACCAGCTCCTGGCTCCCGCCGGCGGCGATCTGCTCGCCCTGCGCGACCGCACCATGGCGGAACTGTTTTATTCGTCCGGTCTGCGCCTGGCCGAACTCGCCGCGGCAAACCTGACCGATCTCGATCTCGCCACCGGCATCATTACCGTCACCGGCAAAGGCGCCAAGACACGCCAGCTTCCGGTCGGCAGCAAGGCGCGTGCGGCATTGCAGGATTGGTTGCGCGCGCGCGCCCTGTGTTGCGGCAGCGCACAGCCCGCGCTGTTTGTCAGTCACCGCGGCGGGCGCCTCGGCCACCGCGCCATCCAGCAGCGGCTGGCGCTGCTCGGGCGCGCGCGGGGCATCGCGTCGCATCTGCACCCGCACCTGCTGCGCCACTCGTTCGCCAGCCACCTGCTCGAATCCAGCGGCGACCTGCGCGCCGTGCAGGAACTGCTCGGCCACGCCAACCTCAGCACCACCCAGATCTATACCCATCTGGATTTTCAGCACCTGGCGCGCGTCTACGATGCGGCCCATCCGCGCGCCGGGCGGCGTCGGGAGCCGGAAGACTCCTGATGTCCCCGAGCAGGCCGGCAATCCCGCAGGGCGGATAAGCATCGGCACATCCGCCGCAGCGGACGTCCGCGCCGCAGCGAGCCGGCAGTCCCGTAGGGCGGATAAGCGTCAGCGCATCCGCCGCATGGGCCGCCCGCGCCCCGAGCGAATCGGCAACAGACATCAGGATCCGAGCAACCGACGCAACCCGCGCAACACCCGCAGGACGCAGCGCCGCCGCAGCCCTCCGAGGCGTCTGCTGCCCTCCACCTTGGCGCCCAGATAATCGAGAAAATCGGCGGCGACCTGGCGCGCCGGGGCCTCCGGATCGATGGCGAGCGACCCCGAGCGCAGCGGCGGCAGCCGCTCCGACCCGGCAGCCGCGGGGCCCGGCCCGGACAGCCCCGCGGTAGCGGGCAGCGGGGTCAGGCGGTGATAGGCCCGCACCATGTCCGCCCGGCTCCAGCCGGGCAGCGCGGCGATAGCGTTCCGCACACTGGTCAACACCGCGCGCTCCCCATCCAGTATCCGCAACTGCGCCACCAGGGCGGCCGCGTCGGGCTCGATCAACCAGCCGGTGCGGCCGTGCTCGATACGATCGGCAAAGGCGCCGACGCGCGTCGCCACCGGCGGCACCCCCAGCATCCAGAGCTCGCTCAGGGTATAGCTGAAAGTCTCGGGCACGATGGAGAGCAGCAATCCCGCGTGGGGTGCAATGGCCGCCAGCCGCGCCGGCAATTCCGCGAGCTGGTATGCCCGCACCACCTCCACACCCGGCAAACCCTCGAACCCGCGTCCCTCGTCGCCGGTACCGAGCAGATGGACATCCGCAAATTCGGTCAGCGCCGGCAACGCCTGACGCAGGATTTCCGCGCCTTTCTGGGGCGCCAGGCTGCCCAGCACCACCAGCCGCAGCCGCCCCGCATCAGGCTCGCCCGGGAGCGCAGCAAGGGGTTCGGTACCATTGGGCACCACCGCGCTCGGCACCAGGGCAAGCTCCGGGGCAAGTGCGCGAAGATTGCGCAACACCGCTTCACCGGGCGCCACCAGTGCCACTCCGGGCGCGTGCAGCAGCTCGCACCAGCGCCGCCGGATCGCCTGCCAATGATCCGGCGTGGAGTCGGCGAAAAACCGGTTGAGCGGATTGTCGGCGAAACAGGCGCGCAGCCGCCCGCCATCGCAGCGCGTGCACAGCTCACCGAAGTGGATCGACAGCGCCGGGCAGAACGGGAAATAGTCGTGCTGCACCATCAGGGTCGGCAGTCCGGTGGCGAGCGCATCGAGCGCATGGCCGATCAGGGAGGAGACGATCACCACGTCCACCTGAAACTCGCGCACCACTTCGGCCAGCACCTGCCGGTAGTGGTAGTGGGTTGCGGCAACGGAGCGGATCGGGAAATCCAGCCGCCATTCCCGCAGCGGGGTACCGGCAGCGTCGCACAACACGAGGCGGTAACCGAATGCGCTCCAGTCACCGCTGGACCGCAGCACCAGGTTATGGCGCTCCGCATCCGCTGCGCACATATCCCGGACCCAGCGTCCGAGACCGCCGCCCCAACTGTGGGTGATATGGAGTTGCACGGGCTTCAGCGCTGGCGCGGCCGGTGGCACCACATCAGGACCGCCGCTCAAGGCATCGGCGAGTTGGCGGCGCAGGGGATCCAGGGGATGGTGGGCCTGAAATGCCCGCACGTCGGCATCTTCAGGCGGCAGGGGAAGTTCGAGCCGACCGCCGGGCCAATGGGCGAAGGCCCAGTCGCAGGCCACCGCCGACCAGCCGCGGGCGCGCAGCCGTGCGGCGGGATTGCCGGTATCGACCAGTCCGCCCGCAGCGGCCAGATCGGCCAGTGCCGCGGCGCGAAAGAGGCCGCACACCGGCAACAGGATCGGCACTTCGAACACCTGGTTGCGGGAGCAGCGGGCCAGCCAACTGCGCACATGGCGCGGCACCACCCAGCCCGGCCGCGCGCCGGCAAAGGGCGAAAACAGGTGCAAGGCATCGCACAGCGGCTGCACCGCGCCAATACGCGGATCGCGGCGCAGCGCGCGCAGCAGCAGCGCCACCCAGTCCGCGGACATTTCGGCGCCAGCGCGCACATAGGCGATATCGCGTTCGGGATGGGCGAGATGGACCGCGGCCAGCGCCGCCATCATGCCCGCCTCCGGCGCCAGCACCAGATGCGCGCAGTCCTCGGGAACGGGCACATCGGCCGGCCCGGCAGCGACGACTTCGAGCCCGGGCAGAGCTTCCCGCCATGCCGCCACCGCGGCAATGCAGTCGACGGCGGCCGGCAGGTGCAGGCAGACCAGGGGTATGCTCATGGCCGACGTCGCCGCTCAGCCGGGCAGCAGACGGGTCAGGCGCCGCACCAGCGCCAGCGGGCCCAGCAGGCAGGCGCGACCCAGGCGGCCCAGGCGCGGCGAGCGCCGTATCCGCGCCGCGGTGTAGTCGAGGAACTCGCCGAGCACGTGCCCGTAGGGCGCATCGACGGCGGCGCGGAAGCTGCCGGCATCGCCGTCCGTGGGACCTTCGACCCGCCACCACTGCAAATAGCTGGCGCGCGGATCGGCGGTGGCGAAGGGATTTGGAAAGGCCCGCTGCAAATCCGGCCGCGATCGGTAGAGCACGCGCTGGCGGGTCTCGATCGCAGTGCCGTCGTCGAACCGCGACCAGCGCGCCGGGTGCTCGCCCAGTTCCGCCTGCCCATGGCGGTCGCACTCGGCCAGATACCAGGCGCGCAATTCCCACAGCGTCGGATTGTCCCCGCCGAAGCGCGCCAGCATGCGCTCCTGGGCGCCGCTGTCGAAGCCGGAAAAGTGGTAGAAACCGAGCGGTTCGCCGTTGACCCGGACACCATCGCGCAAGGAGCCGGTCACCTGCCGATGGGTCAGGTTCCAGGTGGCGACGTTGAAGCCAGGGTCGCGCAGAATGCCGATGTCCGGAAAAAAACAGGGCGCGAGATCCATCCAGCGCTGGTCGGTGAACAGCCCGCGCTGCGGCTCGTCGAAGCAGTAGCTGCGCAGGCGCTCGGCCCACCAGTCCGCCAGGCGCCGGCCCTCGCCATCGCCGCGCACGCCGAGAAACCCCAGGTTGAACACGCCGTGGCGCAGGCTGCAGATCTCATTGGCCCGCACCGCCTCGTCGTCCACTTCCGGCACGCACTGGTGCGGGGTGAGCAGTGCGCAATGGCGGTCGAGCGCGGCGACCAGCTCCTCGAGGCGGCCGAACACCGCGATGTCGGGATCGAAGTAGAACACCTTGTCCGCGCCCTGCGCAGCGAGAATGTGCTGCAGCGCCGGTCCCTTCACCGCGGTACACAGCTCCACGACGGAGTGGCTGAACAGCCACGCCGGGGCATCGAGCTCCAGATCGGCCGGCGTGATCAGCTCATCGAAGGGCTCCGTGGCCAGATGGAATCCCGGCGGGGGTTCGTCGCACAGCACCAGGTGGATGCGGAACCCGGGGCCGTGGCGGCGGATGGATTCGGCCAGCACCCGCGCCTTGGGCAGATAGTTGGCGGTGATGCTGGTAAAGGCGTGCACCCCCGCCATCAGCGCAGCCTCAGCCAGCGCAGGATGCGCCGCGACCAGCGCCAAGTGCGGGAATTGGCGATCGCATCGAAGCGCGTCTGGAGATCGTCGAGCGCGGCGCGCAGCTGTGCGGTTTCCTGCTCCAGCGCCGCGCAGCGCGGCACCAGGCGCGCCACCTCGGCCTCCCGTTCGCGCACGAAGCGCTCGGCATTGGCGAGCACATGGGCCAGTTCCTCGGCGCGGCCACGGGTGGCGGCCAGCTCCTCGCGCAGCTGCGCGGAATCGCGCTCCCGGGTCTCGAGCTTGTCAGTCAGCCAGGCCGCGCGGGCATCGCGCTCGGCGATCAGCTCCTCCAGGGCAATGCTGCAATCGGCCAGCAGGTGCCGGCCGCGCGCCCGGGTCAGGTTGTTGCGCAGGCGCCGGGCCGGATCGGCGCGCAGGAAGGCCATCACCTGTTCGTGGTATTCGGGGTGCAACCGGTTCATGGCCGCCGCGCCGGCCGCCATCAGCCCCTCGCGCTCGGCGCCGAAGCTGATCGAACCCTCGTGGAACACGAACACGTCGGCAGCCAGCACGTTGCGCCAGCCGGCCTTGGCCGCACGCCTGCAGAAGTCGCATTCCTCGCCGTAGCCGCGGGCGAAATTGGCGATGTCGAAGCCGCCCAGCGCCTGCCAGCAGGCGCGGCGCACATACAGACAGAATCCGACCCCGGTGGGAATATCGACGCACTGCCCGCCATTGACCTCGGCGGTCAGAGCGTCGAGTTCCGCCAGGCTCCAGCCCGCCGGCAGCGCGTTGACCTCCAGCATGTTGGGGTAGCTGCAGATGGAGCCGTTGTTGGACAGGGGCGTGATGGTGCCGATGCGCGGGTCTGCCACGGTGTGCGCCAGCAGCCTGTCCAGCCAATCCCCGGCCACTTCGGTATCGCTGTTAAGCAGCACCGCATCGCGTTCCGGATGCAGCGCCATGGCGCGGTTGACGGTAGCAACAAAGCCGAGGTTTTCGGGATTGCGGTGCAGGCTGATGCGTCCCGCGGCCGCGACTTCGTCAAGCCAGGCCGACAGCGCCGGCTCCTGACTCGCGTCGTCCACCACCACCAGTTCAAACGGCGCAACGCCGGTGCCGGCGAGGACCGATTCAAGACAACGGCGGGTCACCTCCATGCCCCGGTAGACCGGCACGATGATGTCTACTGGCTGTACCGTCACCGTCGATTTTCCCTCGCCCCAAAACGTCGGGCATTGTAGCGGGTTCGGTCCCGCGCGACCCGGGATGCCGTCCACCATCTGTTTCCTAATCCACATCGACGCCGCACATACCCAGCCTATAGCTGGCCGCTGTTCCAACCCCCTCGATGACACCTCCAGATTAGCGAATAGCCTCCGCTCCCGCTCACCCGCAACGGGACCAGTACCCTGCCAGCATTTGTGAGGGGCGGCGATGACCTTTGCGCACGAAGTCTACGAGGAGGGCCAGCATCGCCGCACCCGATCCGCGACGCACACCAAAACCATGGCGCCCAGCAGGATCAGCACTCGCCCACAAATGCGTTCCGGAAACCAGAGCAGACCGAAAAACAACAGATAAAAATACAATTCATAAGCGAGGGTCCAGCTCACCGGAAGCACCCGCGAAGCCCACAGCCCCCGCGGCGGCAACCCAGCCCGGAGCGTCGGGCCACAAGGGCGTGGCGTGATAGAGCACCACGGCAAAAGCAGCGACAAAACGCAGCCACTGAATACTGACGAGCGTGGCCTTCCCGGTCTTCTACTCACCCTCCTGCCGGCCACGCACCAGAACTTCACGCACAGCGCCCACAGCACTGACCAACGCCTCCCACGCCGCGCCACCCTTATCAACATAGGTCCAGACGTCAAGGTCGCTGGCCACTGCCGCAGGCAGTGACAATGCGAGCGGCGCGTCGTCGGTCGAGACCAGTTCCACCGGATGCAAACGGGCCGCGCACAGCGCGAATACTTGCGCCAGCATGGTCAGCGCCCCGGATCGCACCAGGATCACCTCACTGGCGGCGCCCGCCAGGGATATCCCGCGCACCAGGCTGGCCGCCTCCCCGCGCACACCCGGGTTGAAAAACAGGCCAAGACGCCCTGACACAGCCAAATCAGATAACTCCGGAGACAAGGGCGATTCGTCGCCGCCGTCGCGAATCACCAGCAACCCCGAACCCTGTTGCGCCAGGGTATCCAACAACCCGGCCGGGAGAGATTCCGGCTCCGGTGGTTGGTGTACAACCACCACCCGGCGCCACCCAAGCCAGCGCGGACCCGTCACCCGCGTCCGAAACCGCGCCTCCCACACCGCGAGCTGGGCTGCGCCGACCAAGGGGCTCTGACATGTATTCAGCATGGCGAAAACGGTGTCCGCCAGCGCGGTCAGTGGCTCGACTTCGAGCTCGGGATTCGTCGCGCCAGGGGAGTGCCTCAGATTGGGAACGATGCATTTGCGCATGTCCTCCAGCGCGGCGGCATCCGGCCTTGCTCCGCGCCGCAGCCAAGCAGAGAGATCGACGAGCACCGCATCGTCCGAAAACAGCGTGTCATAGCGAATCAAGACGGCTTCCTGCCCGCGCACCGCTCGCAGTGCCCCAAGGATATGCGCAAGCCAGAGCGCAACCCCCACCACCCGTGGAACGCCATCGCGTCGATAGAGCGACTCCGCACTCGCGCGCGGGTCGCGCAACACCAGCAGAAAGCGCACCCGATAGCCAAGCCCGCGCAGCGCGAGGGCGCAGGGGTTCGCCAAGCGGCACAGACGCGGATCCTTGAGCACCAGATCCCCCGCTGCTCGCCCGAACTCATCATCGAGCACCCGCGTCAGCGCAGCCTGTGCAGCCAGTTCCGGCAGCAATTCAGCGAGATCGAGGAAACCAGGGTCGTACCAAGCCGAGCCAGCGCGCGCGAGCAACGCTTCATTGGCAGACACCACAGCAGCGTTTTCCCAATACCCGCGTGGATTATCGGGCTGGGCGTCAATCAGCTTGCGGCCAAGCTGAAAACCGACTGCCTGCACCAGTTCCGTCACGCAGGACGTACCACTGCGGTGGGGACCGAGCACCAGCACGGCCAGGGGAGCCTCAGTCATCGCTGTTGTACCAGTGGCTCAGATTCTGGTCGAGGCAGGCTTCCAGCGCGGCGATCCGCGGTCGGTAGATATCCAGCAGCACCTTCCGCAGGTTCGGCGGCAGGGGCACGCCAACGCCCGCGTTCTCCGGCGCGGCAACCACCTCGGGTGTCCACGCAGAGGTGGGCTCAAGCGCCAAAAAATTGGCCACCCGCCGCAGCAAGCCCATCGGATCGGCGCGGATATCTTCGTAAAACAGCACCCGCATTTGCCGCGCCGGAAACACCTCGCACCAGATAGCCAGGGTGCGCGCATAGTCGCCGCGCAGCAGCGAACCCCGGGAGTGGAAATGGTCGAGAAACCATTGATCCGAAACTTCGCCCAAGGTCAGCTCCGCGCGTCCCAACGCCATCTGGGCCGCCGACCAGGCGCGTTCGATCGGGTTGCGCAGCAGAAACAGGATACGCAGATCGGGAAACAGGGCACCGATGCGCGCTACCACTTCGGGCTCCAGGGTGGAGTAGGCGGGCGTTATGTCACCATTGACGCGCCCATCGCCGGTCGCAAACAGGTCGCGGTACCACTGCTCCGGCAGGACGGCGCGCCGGGCATTCCAGTAATGCACCTCCTTGCCCCCCGGGAAACCAATGCGCGGGTGACGCGCCAGGTTTGCATGGAGCCAGGTGGTGCCCGCCTTCTGGGCGCCTATGCCCATAAAGCTCAGCATGGCCCGCTCAACATGGATGGTAGCCGAAGGTGGCGAGTGCCGGGCGCGCGACGGCGAACGCATCCCCGAGTTGTTCGCACCAGTCATCGGGCAGCGCCCGGTGCGAAGGCGTTATGCCTGCCTGATCGATCCGGACGAGGTCGAGCGCAAGACCCAGCTCGGCCCCGACGCGGGCCAGTTCTTGTGCCGGGCGGGCACAGAAATCCTCATAGCGAATGAGCGCACAACGGCCGGGATAGCGCCGTGCCCGGTCGCGGCCCCTCAGATTCACGGCGCTCCACAGCCGCAGCGACTGCGCGGCAAGAGATTCGCTATCGAAGCCCCGCCAAGCATTGCGCGGCCGTGCAGCAGCAACTGACGTTGATTGGCGGAAAACGCCATGGAGAGGCCATTGCGTACCACCTGAAGAAATCTGCTGGCGGGCATCGCATCGAGCAGGAGATCGAGCATAAAAACAGCGCGGGGATTCTTCACCAGACAGGGCGTATCCTTGGGCGTATCCCGCCGCGTGCCGCGCCAGAGCCGCCGCCAGGTCCACCCGCCACGCCGCCTCGTCGAAACCCTCACCGGCGAGATAGCCCGCCAGGTGACGGTCATACACTGCCGCCATCGGCAACGCATCCAGGGAGTCATTGAGGTCGCGTCCAGGAAACACCCCGGCCGCCGCCAGCGCCGCCACCAAGGCGCGTGTGCCCGAACCGCCGGTGGCGCCTATCCACAACAGGGGACTGGAATTCGACATGGCCAAGTTACCCCGGTTAACAGCGCTCAGGGGTAGGCACGACGCCGGGCGCTTCCAGCACCTCCCCCGCATGCAGCACCTCGCCACCCAGATCGACACTACCCAGAAAGCGTTGTTCCCGACCCGTCACCCGAAAATTGCACACCCCGACGTGCTTGTCCAGCACCGGGGCTATCTGATCCGTGCGCCGGTCTTCAAGGCGCACGGTCAGCGAATAGCGGCCCTCGGCCAGTTTCAGCGGGAGGCGGAACCGGCACTCGAAGGCCCCGTCGGCGCCCAGCGTCAGTTCGCCCCGGCTCGCCCGCGCGATCAGACCGTAGAGATTGTAGCCGCGGACATCGCGCAGCATGAGCGCTACCGCGGGCACCACCTCGGGGGCGTGCACCCGGCCCGCCACCCGCACGCCGATCGCATCGCCCGCGGCAAACTCGCCGGTGGCGCCATCGGGATGCTCGATCGCCACATCTTCCACCACGCCGCGCCGGCTCTGAAAGCGGGTTTCGACAGCGTCCGCGTGCCACACCAACGCATCCTCGCCGACCTGGCCACCGCTGCGCATCAAAAAATAGTAGCGCTCGGTCACCGTCTCGGGATCGCCTTCGGCCACCACCCGGCCCTGATCCAGACAGATGGCGCCGGTGCAGTAATTCTTGATCAACTGGATATCGTGAGAGGCAAGCAAAATACTGGCGCCACCCTCGATCAGTTGCTCAAGGCGGTCCAGGCAGCGCGCCTGAAAGCCCATATCGCCCACCGCCAGCGCCTCATCGACGATCAGCAGGTCCGGTTCCAGCGCGGTGGACACCGAAAACGCCAGGCGCACGAACATTCCCGAGGAATAGGTCTTGACCGGGCGCCCCAGCGCCTCCCCAAGCCCGGAAAATTCGGCGATAGCGCCGTAACGCTCCCGCACCCGCTCCGGCTCAATGCCATAGGTGGCGCCCATGAGAAAGATATTTTCGCGCCCGGTCATCTCCGGGTTCATGCCCGCGCCCAGTTCCAGCAGGGCGGTGACCCGGCCACGCAGGCGCACGCTGCCAGAACTCGGCCGCACGGTGCCGGCGATTATCTGGAGCAGTGTCGATTTGCCGGCGCCATTGGGGCCGATAACGCCCAGGATCTCGCCACGCCCCAACCGAAACGACACTCCCGCCAGCGAGGCCAGGCGCTCCGCCGGGCGGCGCCGCCACAGCAGCTCGGCGAGCCGCTGGCGAGGGCTCGCGTAGGCCGGATAGGACTTGCCCAGGTTTTCGACTTCGAGTACGGGTTCCGGCTCAGAGGACATCGGCAAAACCCTCACGCAGGCGCCGGAACCACCACCAGCCCAACTGCATCACCACCAGCGCCACTGCCCAGAGCAACCCGAGCGAATGCCAGTCCGGCAGCACGCCCTCGACCATCACCGCGCGCAGGCCCTCGATCACCACGGTGAGGGGATTCAATAACAGCAGCGCTCGCGCCTTTTCCGGCACCGTCTGCAGCGGGAAAAAAACCGGTGTAAGGAACATGACGGCCGACACCACCAAGCCAATCACATGGGCAATATCGCGCACATAGACCGTGAGCGCGGCGAGGAACCAGGAGAGTCCGACGAGGAAAAGATACAAGGGTGCGATGAACAGCGCCACATAGGGCCAGGTCGGGGCAATACCCGGACCCCAGATGGCCAGGGCCGCCATGAAAACCCCAAGGTTCATCAGAAAAAACAGCGTCAACGTGGTAACCGAAGCGACCGGTATCACCTCCAGAGGAAAGACGACCTTTTTCACCAGATTAGCTTGCCCTAGCAGCAAGCCCGGCGCACTGCCGACCGCTTCGGAAAACAGTGAAAACACCACGAATCCGGAGTACAAAAACAACGGGAAACTAAGCGCCGCCCCGCGCTCCGCCACCCACTTGAGGGGCATCACATAGGCAAACACCAAGGTAAACACACCGATCAGCAACAGCGGTTGCAGGAAGGGCCACAGCAGCCCGAACCAGGACCCTCTGTAGCGTCCGGCTACCCCGTTAGCCGCCAACGCCGCGATCAGTCTCCGATGCCGCCAGAATGCGGCGGGCCAGCCCAAGGCGTCACTGCCCTTCAATCAAACCCGCCGCCCCGGCGGGCTGCTGTGCGAGCCGCGCCCTGGCGTCCGCCATCAGCACCCGCAACTGCTCGGCACTCACCTGTACGTTCACAGCCTTCAGCAGATCCTGCTCCCAGGCCGCCAGATAGTCGTGCCTGTAGTCCACACGCAGTTTGGCGATGATGTTCTTTTTGGCTTCGTCGAAACTCATTTGCCCACCAGGCTGGTAGTGAACGCTCTCGATCAAATGCAGCCCATACTGGCTCTGCACCACCTCGCTGAGTTGGCCGGGTTCGCGCAGCGCGAAGGCAGCGGCCTCGAAGGGCGGGACCATCTGCCCGCGGCCGAAGGCGGGCAGTTCTCCACCGAGGCCGGCACTACTTTCGTCCTCGGAAAATTCGCGCGCCAACGCGTCGAACGCTTCCCCACCGCGCACCCGGGCGGCGACGGCATCGAGCTGAGCCCGTTTTTCGGTCACCAGAGCCTCCGGCGCGTCGGCCGGCAGTTTGAGCAGGATATGGCGAACACGCATCTTCTCCGGGGTTCGGTAGCGCTCCTTGTCGGCCTTGTAGCGCTCCAGCGCCAGCGCCTCGAAGTCGGGTTCCTGAATGACTTCGATTTGATGTTGACGCAGCGCGTCCGCAAAAATTCGGGCTCGTGCGGTCTCCACTGCGGCTCTCACCTGGGGCTTCGCAGCCACGCCCGTGCGCTCTGCTTCAGCGGTAAAAGCACGCAATTTCATCAGACCGTTGACAAACGTAAGCGCCGACTGGGGGTCATTGCCAAGCTGATTGAGGACGTCCGGGGGCAAAACCGACAGCTCGAGAGCAAGCTGTTGCCGGGTCAGTGCCATATCGCGGCTGGTTGCAATGATGGCGGACTCATCCGCGTGTACGACATCCATACCGAGCGCGATCAGGACCGACACCCCTGCCAGCGCGATCCGCAACCTTCCAGCTTTCAGTACGTGGGAGAAAACGCTGCTCATGAGCAATCCTGTTGATTGGAGACAATTTGCCGGGCGCCGCATCGTACACGAAAAAACGGGCGCCCTGGGCGCCCGTTTCACACTGATCAGACAGCTACTGATCAGGCAGTCATTGACCCGCCTGGTAGGGAAATCCGCCAGGCAGGGTAATGCGGTAGCGGCAGGCATTGGCGGCGCCGATGCCACATTGCGTGGCCCCGGGGCTGCCAGCCTGGGGCCGAACGTTCAGGTAGTACATGGTATTCGGGTTGATGGGGCAACTTTTCACGCCAAACGGTGGCGTGTATACGGCCGGGTTATGGACGCGGACCTGTCCCGTACCGGACAGTTTGCAGTTGTTAATGACGTTGAAATCACCGGGCGTGGACGACACGGCGAAGTCATAGGCGTTCAAGGTCTCGCCGCTTTCGGCCCGCTCTACACCAAAGAGGTACGGCTGGCTCGCGAATCCGCTACCCGCCGGAATCCGCATCGCCCAGACCTGCCCGGCAACCACGGTATCGTATAGTGACAACTGACCACCGTTGCGGCAGTTATTGTATTGGCTGGGGACGCAGCGGGGCACATAGAGCTCGGTGAGAGCACCCCGGTTATGCACATAGTTGCTGCCATTGATCCAGGGGTTGGTGCCTGCCCCCGGATCACTGCCACCGCCGCCACCACCGCCGCCGGTAGGGTTGAAGGTTGCAGTAACGGCTTTCACCGCGTTCATGGTCACGTTGCAAGTCGCCCCATTCGACGACGTGCACCCGATCCAACTCCCAAACGCCGAATTGGCACCAGCGGTGGCGGTCAGGACCACAGGTACATTGTTGTCAAATTCGGCGGCACAATTGGCACCACAATCGATATCGTCCGCGTTGTTGCCTGGCGGCTCTCCCGTCACCGTACCCGTGCCCGCTCCGCCTCTGGCAACCGTGAGTGTCCAAGGGCCGGTGCCGCCACCGCCACCGCCACCGCCATCGGTGGGAATGCAGGCAGTAGGCACGGTGGCGCTCACCGCTCCATCGGACACGTTGACCTGGTTCGAGGTGCAACTAACGCTGCCACCCGCATCGCCAGTCAGGGTGATGGTAATGCCCCAGACGGTCAACGCCGCACTGGCAAACACCGCCGCAATAGCGAGCCTGATCTTGCCTGTCATCCTGTTCATGAACCGCATTCCTCCGGTGTGTATGAAAATCCGAGTGGGCAGCAATCAAGCCGGCCGCCCGGATGCCGAGCCATGGCCGATTATCTACCCCCGGCGCGAGCAAAGAAACCCCGCCACTGCGACCCCGGTCGCAATTTCAAGACCACGATAGCGTAGAGAAAGTTTCGCACACCCAAAAAAAACCGGGGGCCTTTCGGCCCCCGGCGTGGTACAGCGAGCCCCAAAAGACTCGGTTACTATTACGGAGCAGACACCGGATAAGGGATGACCGGGCTAATATCCGTCACATAGCCGTGATCCCACAACTGGCCGTAATTCAGCACCGCGTTGCCATTGGTGCCGTTTTCCAGGCTGGTCGCGGCGAAGCCGATCACCGGCAAGCCAGTAAAGCTGTAGCCGAAAGTGTCGCCCACGATGGTCCCTGCTTCCGGGAACTCCAACCGCATCCAGCCGGAGACAAAGCCAGCTGCAGCCAGGTTGACGTTGGCGTCAATGGGTGACCCGAACAGATCACTGTTGTCGAAGGTGACTACTTGGGTCTCAAAGCAGATGGCGTCGGCAGGGGTGCCGGGCGGGGGCGGCGAGAAGCCGTTGTCCACGGCAATCACCTCACCCTCTTCACGATCGAAGAAGCGGAACCGCACCTTCACCGGAGCACAGTCATCCCCCGTGGGCTGCCCCTGCGCATCGCGCGGCCACTGGAAGGTGGTCGAACGCTCGAAGGGCGGCTCACCATAATAGGCCGGCGGATTGGGGCCATTGGCGCTGAGGCCGACAGCGGCTTCCCGCTCATCCACATACCAATACTTGGTGGGGAAGGAGATCACCCAGTCCGTCTTCGCCGCGTTGGCCGGGTTGACACTGTACTGGTTGGCAACCACGACCCGCGAGATAGCCGCGGTGACTGCGTCCACCGGACGAATAAAGTCGTCAACCACAGGAGCGGCGACGGCCTGATCGATGACGTCTACCACTGCCGGAAGGGCCTGGTTCAACGATGGCAACTGGCTAGCCGCCTCGACGAGCAGGTCCACGTTGGACGTACCATCAACCCCGTTAGGGTTGAAGAAGTTGGCCAACACGGTTGGGGTACCCGCGAACGCCTTGCCCTCGGTGGCCTTGATCAGGCTGAAAGAACCCTTGAGCACGTTTATGGGCTCGGACACCGTATCACGAGTCGCGCTAATCTGAACCGCACCCAGTTGCTGCCTTACAATGGTACAGCTGCGCGGCACACCATTGACGTGCTGAGCGTTGTAGCCGATGGAATCCGCCACCTCGGGGGTATCGTCGCCATCATTGGGGAAGTTCAGCGCCGGAGACGGCGCACCAGGGTTGGTCGGCGCCAGGGAAGCCATCTGGATCACTTCGATATGACCTTCCTTGGTGCGGTCGAGGCTGGTGGGGCCGCCGTCCCAAGGGCCGATGCCTGTGCCATTGATATAGTCGAAGTTGGTGAAGTCGATCGCACGGACGCCATTGCCCAGGTCGATCGGCAGCTGGCCAGCAGTACAGGATTGGTCAGCCGTACGGATGCGCGCAGCCGAACCATCGGGCGACAGGGTGACGGTGGCATTCCACACATCATAGGGCGAGAGCACGACGTTGAAGTCGCGCGCGTCGCGGCTGTTGTGGGCTTCGCGGAACCGGATCTTGAAGATCACGGTGTTCTCGCTGGTGTTGGTGATGTTGATGTTGGTATCGATATTGTTCCGCACCGTGTAGTACGGGAACAGCAACACTTCACCCAGACCGTTCTGAGACACGTTTACGGCCTGCGCCTGTGACGCCAGCATCATCGCGCTGGCGACGGTGACAGCGGCCGCAAGCGGCTTGACTGCCAAGTTCAAGGGTTTTTTTGGTGCACTCATTTTACCTTTCCTCTTGAGTAGTCCATTCACTGTGCGATCCGCACGGCCGGGGGTCCGATCCGTTACAGTCATGGAGCATGATCGCTCGCGCAGTGATGGTAATGGGCCGATTTTGGTTTTGCAAACGAAATATCGCGTAAAAACACCTGCTGAGCAGTCTTTTAGTCAGTTTAGGTTAGTGTGCCACCATTCACCTCCCGTACGCACCCAGCGTTCGTCCACCGGCCGCTGACCCTCAATGACCCCGCCAGCCGGATCCATCGTCGTGTAGGAGATCATCACTCTCACCACTGCGGTTTCCCCCTCAGCGTCGGGCAACACCTCAATGACCTCGGCCTTGTCCCAGCGTAGCGCCGATCCGAACCGGCTACTGAACAGCCGCAGGGGAGTCACCGCGCGGTAGGCAGGGCTTTCGTAGCCGTAAGCCTTGCCGAAATCCCCGTCGATCAGCGCCGCCCAACGCGCCTCAGCGCGGGCAGCAAGAACCTGCTTTGAATCAGCCTTCGACCCGGCCAAGCCGGTACAACCCGCCAGCATCAGCGATAGCGCCAACGCCGCCACCAACTGTAACCACTCGAAACGCCCATTCGATAGCATTGAGTTCCTTATATAAATCAGACAACAATGGCGATCATGTAACAACATAGCTTAGGACTTTACAACAACTGTATGGGTTTTTTTTGACCGTAGCAGCTAACGGCATCACAGCTTGGCAATTGCAACTTACCCAAGGCGCCGCGCGCCAGCCCGGGTCAACCCTACGGCTGTTCAGACTCACCGCCGCCTTCAGCGGGTGTCTCATCGTCGATCTCCGACCAGTTGGCGATGCCGCCCAGCGAGCTGGAGAAGCGTCGCCGCAGCCTTGCGTAGGGCGGATAAGCGTAAGCGCATCCGCCACTCCGGCACGCGGAACCGTCACAGCGGCGGGGTCAGGGAGCCGGCGTAGCGGGTGATTCGGGCGCAGCGGGTTGCGGCGACGGCACGACAATACTTTCGGACAGCGCACCTTCGATTTTCAGATCGCTGATGGCGCCCAGGGAACGGGCAAAATGGCGGCGCATTTCGTCGGATACCGCGCGCAGTTGCTCGTCGTTCTGCAATGCGCGCGGGGTGATCAGCACCACCAGTTCGGTGCGATTGTTGGTGCGCGAGGTGGTGCGAAACAGGTTGCCCAGCCAGGGAATGTCCTGCAGCCAGGGTATCCCCGACCTGCCTCGGGAGGTGTTGTCGCGAATCAGGCCGCCCAGCACCACGGTCTCGCCCGAGCGCACCGCGACGCGGCTGGCGATGGCGCGCTGCAGGAAGCTGCGCTGGTCGGTCGCCGCATCCACCGGGCCGACATCGGTGACCTCCTGGTTGATGTCCATGGTGACCAGGCCACCCGCGTTCACCGAAGGGAGGACATCGAGCATCACGCCGGTATCTTTGTACTGGATGGAACTGGTGGTGTTACCGCCGTCGGTGACGACGGTCGAGGACTGCACGGGCTGCTGGTCGCCTACCTGGATCTGGGCGCTGTGGTTATCGAGCACCATGAGACTCGGGCTCGAAATCACGTTGACCAGGTTCTTTTTCGCGAGCGTGTTCAACACCGCCCGCACCTGGCCCGCGCGGTTGGCGATGCTGTAGGAGAAGCCGGGCAGCTGCGGGCCGATGTTGCCGGAGTCGTTGGGGTTGAATATCCCGGTGCCGGTGCGGCCGCCATTGAGGTCGCCATTAAACGCCCACTGCAAGCCGAACGAAAACTCGTCGGAGAGGGTCACCTCGAGGATGCTGGCCTCGATCAGGATCTGGGTGGGCGGCACATCGAGCTGCTGCAAGGCGGTGCGCACTTTCTCGTATTCCCGCCGCGGCGCATGGATCAGCAACGAGTTGTTGAACTCGTCGGCCACGATCCGCACATCCAACCCCAGCTCGACGGTGGTCATCTCCGCCTGATTGCCGGACTGGCCGGCGCGGCCGCCACTACCGAAACCACTGCCAAGGCCACTCCGACTGCCGCCGCTGTTCGAGCCGCCGAAGCCGCTGCCGAAACCGCCACTGTTGGAGCCGCCGAAACCGGAGCTCCCGCCCAGGCTGCTGCCGCCGCGGCTGCTGCCGAGGCTGCCGCCAATTCCCGAACCGCCACGGCCACCGCTCAGACTGGATTGGCCCAAACCCGGGGCGACGCCCGAGTCGGCGCCTCTGCCGCCCTGCCCGCCACCGCCGCCATAGAGCGCATTGAGCAGTTCGGAGAGGTGCTGGGAGGTGCCGTTCTGCACCGCATAGACGAACAACTGCGGCTCGTTGCCATCGCCGCGCGGCTGGTCGAACTGGGCGATCCACTCGCGCGCGGTCGAGATAATAGGCGCGTGAAGTAATGATCAGCAGGGCGTTGAGGCGCTCGATGGCCGCTACCTTGACCAGCCCCGCCAGCGGACCCGGCAATTCCAGCCCGCCCACTGCCGGCGCCTGGGCATTGCCCCCGGTGGCACCCTGAACGCTGCCCCTGGCGGCATCCCCCGCCCTTGGCGGGGGGGCTCCGGTTTTGGCGGCCGCGCCGCCCGACAGCGCGGCCAGCGCGCTTTCGACTTCCGCCACGGAGACATTCTTGAGGGGGAACAGGCCGATGGACATGCCCTTGAGCACGTCGACATCGAAGGTCTGCACGATCTGCATGAAACCTTCGAGCTGGGAGCGGGTGGCGGCCAGGATCAGCAGGTTGCGCACCGGATCGACCCGGACGATGTTTTCCGTCGCGGCGATGGGCGCGAGGATTTCGGCCATCTCGGCGGCGCCGACGAATTGCAGCGGGACGATCATCAGATTCTGGCCCGGCGGCAGCGCCCCGCCCAGGTTGCCCAGGGACGGCGCGATACCGCGCAGGGTCTCGGGGCGGCCGACGTGGTAGACGCCGGAAGCGTCGATCACCAACGCCAGTCCGTTGGCCTGGAGAATCGACTCCAGCACCGGCAGAATCTGGTCCCGGGGCAGCGGCTGCGCGGTGTGAACGGTGAGGGAGCCCGCCACCGGCTGATTGATGATGTAGGGCATTGCCAGGATGTCGCCCAGGATGGCGTGCACCACTTCGGTCACCGGCGCCTGCTCGAAATCGAGACTGACCGGATCCCCGACGACCGCTTTCGCGCCCGTGGGCCGGGGCGCCCTGAACATGGCGTCGTCGCCGCGCATGATCAGCGGCTCCGTATTCGGTTCGGCTTCGGGCGCGGGCGGCGCGGGTTTATCGACCTTGACCCGGTCGGCGGCCTTGCCGGCTATCGGCACCACGATGTCGGTGTTGGGGGCGGCGGATTTGGTCGTGGCACAGCCGGCGACCGCCAGCGCAAACAGGACGGCAAGACTGGCGCGGGACGCGGGACTGGATTGAGAGACTGTCATGAAAAGGGCATCCGTCATTGGTTCAGCGTTTTTGGGTCTGCTTTTACTGAGTCTGTGTTTCTTGGGTCTGGGCGGCACGCGTCTGGGCAGCGCGGGCCTGGGCGGCACGCAGCGCCGCCTGGCGATCGACCGGGGTCGCGGGCCGGGCAGTGGAAACGTCGGGTTTCTTGCCCTTGCCCGGCGGCCCGGCGGGCGCGGCGGGCGCGGCGGGCGCGGCGACCATGCCGCCCTGCTGGGGCTGGCGCGCAAGGGGCAATTCCTGCGTGGTGCCGTCGGCGCTTGTGAAGATCGCCTTGGTGGTACTCACCGCGAGCAAACGCCACCCCTGCCACTCGACCCCGGTGGGCACCCGGGAAACCTCGCCACCACGGCGGAGGATCACCCCGGCATGTCCGCCAGATTCGTAAACCCCCAGCAGCTCGACGCCATCGAGCGGGTTGACCGCGGGCGCGGCCGGAGCGGCTTCCGCCACCACGGGCTCGGGAGGACGGCGAGCTTCGAGAAACAATGGGCGCTGACCGATCTCGTTCAGCAGCGCGCCGTTGGCACCGGCGAGCGCATTCACCGCGACCACCGCGGGCGCCTCGGGTGGCCGCGACGCCGGCGGCGTCCAGTCGGCGTCGATGAGGATGAATTCGGCGGCAATGCCGAACAGCGCGGCCAGCGCGACACCCCACAGCACGCGATGCACCGGCATCAGGGCGCGAGCCTCAGCGCACTCATGTTCATCTGAATGGTGACATTGGCGTTGGTCTCCGTGCCGCGGCGGATCGCGCGCGGCGCCTGCACCGCCAGTTTTTCCACGGCGATTGGCGGCTCTTCCGCTGCCAGGGCCAACAGGAACGCGGCCAAGGCGCCGGTCTCCCCTTCGAGGGTGCCGCTGACCGTCACCACGGCGAACCCGTCTTCCTCGCGCACCGGGAGAATCTGGCTGCCGGCGACGCGGAGTTCGGCGGCTTCCGCGAGCTGGCGGATATTCTGTTGCAAGCCCGTGCCGATCTCGCCGACGTCAGCGCCTGCCGGATACGCCAGCCGCCCCAGGGCGGCGTCCGCATCCGCGCTGGCCACCAGAATGGCATCGCCGCGCTCCAGCACACCGCTCAGGCGGGCGTACCGCGGCGCGATATCGGCGCGCAACTCGGTTGCCCGCCAGGCATGCGCGGCAACTTTGCCCAGCGCCGCCGCCGCCGCCAACAGCGCGACCGCGAGACACAGCCCCGCAACCAGACGTGCGCGCTGCCCGGGAAATTTCACGGCGCCGCTTCCGGCACGGGATTCAGCGCGGGCACGGCGGCGGGCATCGCGGTTGGCGGCGCCGCGGCCGGGGATTCCGGCGCCAGCACGAATTCGAGGTAGAACGCATCGCGCCCGTCGCGGCCGCGCACGATGGGATTGAGCGCCCGCAACTCGGCGACGCCCGGGTCCGCGCGCAGGGTTTCCATGAGCCCGGCGGCATCGGCGGCATTGCCGGTGATGCGCACCTTGCGGCCTTCGATATCGAGTCGGCTGAGATAGGCGCTGTCCGGCAGCAACGTGGTGAGCTTGTGCAACGCATACAGCATGTCCGCCTTGCCGTCGCGCCAGGCGACGACAGCGGCGATGCGGCTATCGGCCCGCACCAACGCGGCGCGCGCATCCAGATAACTGCCGCTGGCAACATGCATTTGTTCCAGTTGCCGCTGGGCGTCGATGGTGCGATGCCGCAACTGCCAGTACGGCGCCAACACCAGTCCGCCGAGCAACACGAGAATGAGCAGCAGCCACAGTAGCGTCTGGTTGCGCCGAGCGCGGCCCCGGGCCAGGCGGGGCGCTTCGCCCCGGCCGCGCAGCACAACCGGGCCGCCGGCATCGGCCCAGAGTTCGAAACTATCGGGCAGTCCGCTGCGATGCGCTGCGACGTAGGCGTCGACGTGATCGCGGGCGGCAAAGGCGAGGGTGATTTCGAGGCCGGGCTCATCGACGGCGTCGATGCGCCAGCCCCAGTCGAGCCGCGCCTCGGGGAATGGGCTGTCGGCCTGCAATTCCAGCCGCAGCGCGGCTTCGATTTCGGCATCGCTCAGGTGCGGCAGCGCCAGCTGGCGGCTCAACACCAGATCCTGGGGCAACAGCAGGGCATGGAAGGCGGCGGTGGCGCCCGCCGGCGCGGGCCGCCCAGTCGCCCCGACACAGGTTTGGCGGCTGCCGTCAGGCCGATGTACTTCGACCAGCTCGGCCGGCGTGAGCCAGGCCAGCAGGGGCCAGCGCAGGACGCCGGACCAGCCCTGCCGGAGGCCGTTGGCCAGCGCGCCCAGATCGAGACCGAAGAGACGGAGATTGGCTGCTTCAAACGCCATGGTCAGGTCAGGCCCTAGTACCATGGCACGTAAGTTTCGACACATTACTCGCCATCGTCATTCCCCCCCGGGGGGAACCCGGCCCCGCCCCCCCCCACCACGGCTGGCCCCCCCCGCCCCCCCGGCCCCCCCCCCCCGCGGGGGCCGCGCCCCCCCGGTTGCGCGGGGGCCGGGGGGGCCGGGACGCAAGCCCGCCACCCCCCGCCCCCGCCCCCCCGGGGAGGCGGGGCCCCGGCCCCGGCGCCCCCCCGACGGCCGGGCCCCCGGGGGAGGCGGGGGGCCCCCCCCGGGGGGCGGGGGGGTCCCCTTGTTTATATGGCCAGGCGGTGGCGGGCGGGCCGGTTTCGACCATGCCGGCCTCGCCGCGCGGCCCCGGCGCCTCAACAACGGCTGGATTTCCGCGCAAAAACTGGATGCCCGCCTTTGCGGGCATGACGTTCCCTTGTTTATATGTCGCACTACTAGTTCCCGGTGATCGGTTCAACGCGAAAACTGCGCCAGGGCGTACCATCGGCGCCGTTCTGACTGAGGTCGATCCAGCGTGTGCGGCGGTAACTGCGCTCACCCAACTGCACGCGCGCGTCGGCGCGGTACACCGATGCGCCACCACCCCCCAAAAACCGGGTCGCGAGCCCGGTCATGTCGGTGGTCGGGTCGTCGGCTCGGGTCGCGGCGATGCGCGCCGCCTGTTCACGATCACCGCCAGCCAGCAGGGTGAGTACGTCTTCGGATGCCGCCTGCGGGGCTATACCGGCACCTCCGCCGCGCACGGTCAGCAGGCCGCGCACTCTATCATAAAGCGGGTAGGAGACCCCGAGCACCTGGAGCAGATCCTCCGGATACTGGAACGGACCGCCGCGCGGGCGATGGCTGACGCCCGCCGCGGCGTAATCGCCGCCGGCCTCGGTCAGCCCCGGCGTACGCCACTCCACCACCCGCTGCGCCAGCTCGGCGGCAAGGGCCGGTTCCTCGCCACCGGGTCCACTGAACAGCTCCGTCAGCAGCTCTTCGGTCGCCTGATTGAGGTCGATGAGGCCAGACGCCGGCACCAGCTCGAC
This sequence comes from Gammaproteobacteria bacterium, assembly GCA_016708925.1. Lineage (GTDB taxonomy): Bacteria > Pseudomonadota > Gammaproteobacteria > Pseudomonadales > Porticoccaceae > JAGPUQ01. The sequence continues at coordinate 342,560 of JADJET010000003.1, forward strand.
CGCGACCGCGCGACCGGCAAATTCATAGCCAAAGTGCGCGAATTTTTCCTGGGCCTCGGGCGTAGAGCGCAGCTCCAGCACGGCCAACTGAATCGCGGCATCGCCGATCGCGGCGGCTTCGGCCCGCGCCCGCACACCCTGGGCGGAGTGCAATTCGCTTTTGGTGGTCGCCGCCAGAGCCAGCGCCAGTATCGAAAGCGCCGCCACCATCCAGAGCACGGCAACCAGGGCGATGCCGCCCTGGAGTTGCCTGACGGGCTGGTGCCTCAGCGTCGATACGGCGGATGCGCTGCGCTTATCCGCCCTACCTGCACACCGTTGTAGGCTGCGGCGCCATGCCCAGGCCGACTCGGCGGATGCGCTGCGCTTGTCCGCCCCAAGGGATAGAGCGATGCGTCGTGTAGGGTGGGTAAGCGCAGCGCACCCACCGCAAACCCAGGCGCCACCGCGCTCAACCATTGTCGCCTCCCCGGGATTCTGCACGGTTGAGGTCGGGGCGCGGCTGCGCTTCCAGCACCGGCACGATCAATTCCGGCCAGGCTTGTCCGCGCACCGCCAGGCCCACTTTGACGCGCGCTGGCAATACTTCGGTAGCACTCCACTCGGTGCGCCATTCGTCTTCGTCGAGCGCCCGGTAGGCAAGATCGAAGGCGGTGACGCCATCGAGCAGCAGATGGGACTCCGCCGCGCCCCAATCGGGCGGTGGGTCGTCGCCGGCGTAGGGGAGGTAGTACAAAACCAACCGACGCCCGCGTTCCACGCCCAGCCGCAAGTGATAAAGGCCGCCGACGCCGTGGCGCGCGGGCATCAGGCCCAGCCACTCCAGTTCGGTCCCGGAACCCTCGAGCCAGCTCACGGGCACCAAATCGTCCGGTCGCACCCGTACCCGGGGCGCCGCGGCACTCAGCGATTGTTCGAGAAAAGCGTAGACCAGGCGCACGTCGTCGCTGGTGAGCGCGCGTTCCTCGACGCGGGTACTGGTCTTGCCGAAGGAAACCAACGCGCTGACCAGGCCGGTCAAAATGACGGCGACCAGCGTCAGGGCGATGACCACCTCGATGAGGGTGAAGCCGCGACCGTGGCGGTGAATCGGCCTCATGGCGCGCGCACGTCTACCGGCAGCAGGGTGACCAGGGCGAATTCGCGCTCACGATCGCGGTCCTGCCAGCGCACGCGCGCGATGACTTCGTGCAACTCCCACTGCGGATTTTCGACACTGCCCGCCGCCGGGCTGGAACTGAGCTGCCAGGCAAAACCATCCGGCGTGGTGCCGCTCTCCCCCAGGCCTTCCGGCGGTACCCGGTCGTAGAGGGCGAGCACCGACTGCGCCAGCAGCACGGCGCGGGTGTCGCGCACGGCTCCGGCAACGCCGCGCACACTGCCGCCGACGGCCTGATAGAGGATGCCGAGCGCCAGCGCCATGATGGCAAAGGCCACCAGCACTTCGAGCAACGAGAATCCGGCCTGACGGCGCCGCGACGCCATCATGCCCCCGGCGCTTCCTGGCTGACGCGCCCCAACAGCCAGTCGACGCGCAGGCGCACACCCTCGCCGGACGGCCGCAGGATCTCGATACTGCCGCCGGTGGCACTGCCGTCGGGATAGAAGCGGATGGCACCACGGTCCTGGCCGACCTCGGCGTCGGCAACCACCAGGCGCAGTATCAACCGTGAAGGAAGCTCGCCGGTGAGCTGCTCGCCGATACCGAAGCGGTGTTCGGTCGGCGCCACGGTGAAGGCGACACTGGTGCCGGTCTCGACGGCGGTTTGGCGGGCGCCTTTCAGGCCCGCCAGCAGATGGCGCACCGCTGCACGGTATTCCATGGTTTCCATGGCTCGCGACAGCAACGGTGGCGCGGTGGTGAGCAGCAGCGCCACCACCGCCAGCACCACCATGAGTTCGAGCAGGGTAAAACCGGCACCACGTCCCGATCCGGGAGGCGCTGGCGCCCGCTGCGTCACTGCCAGCTGCCGATGTCGGCGTTTTCACCGTCGCCGCCCGGGGCGTTGTCGGCACCCAGGGTGTAGATGTCGATATCGCCGTTGCGGCCCGGTGATTCGTAATGATAGGCGTTGCCCCAGGGATCGTTGGGCAGCCCCTTGCGCAGGTAGGAGCCGTTCCAGCCGGCGGCAGCAGGCGGTGCGGACACCAAGGCGGCGAGGCCTTCCTGAGTAGTGGGGAAGCGACCCACATCGAGCTTGAACAGTTCGGCGGCCTGCTCCAGGTCGCGGATCTGCACCACGGCGGACTTGCTCTTGGCACCGCCCAGCTGGCCGAGTACGCGGGGACCGACGAGGCCGGCGAGGAGGCCGAGGATGGCGAGCACCACCAGCAGTTCGACGAGGGTGAAACCGCGATTGCGGCGGGCTGAAACTGTGCGGTGACGCATGATAGGCCTCAACAGGGGGTGAAGTAAGCTGGGTTCAAGACCACGATGGTCGATTATAAGTTCAAAGCCGGGTGCGCCTCCGGCTCAGGCAGCCAACTCGTTGACCGACAGAATCCCGAGCAGGATGGAAACGATGATGGCGGCGATCACGACACCCAGCACCAGAATCAGCAGCGGCTCCACCAGCGTCAGCGCGCGTTTGACGCCGGACTGCACCTCGCCGTCATGGACCCGCGCGAGTTCGAGCAGCATGGCGTCCAGGCGCCCGGTCTCCTCCCCCAAGCGCACCATGTTGAGCGCCAGCGGCGTGAACAGCCCGGCGTTCTCCAGGGCGTCGGCAAGGCGGCCGCCCTGCTTGATGGCCGGCACGACCGGGGCCATGGCGGCGCGCAGCTCGTGGTTGTCCATGGTGTCGTTGGCGATCCCGACCGCGGTGACAATGGGCACTCCGTTGCCGAGCAGGGTGCCGAGGCTGCGGGCAAACCGGGTAATCTGGTATTTGCGCACCACCTCGCCAAATACCGGTAACCGCAGTATCCAGGTATCGCGCCACAACCGCCCGGCCGGGGTGGCCAGGCGGCGCCGCGCAAACCAGATCGCGGCGCCCGCCAGCAGTGCCATCGCCCAGCCCCAGTCCGCCACCAGATGGCCGAGGCCCACGATGATGCGGGTCGGCAGCGGCAGCGCATCGCCCAGATCCGCGAACAGGGTCTCGAACTGGGGCACCACGAAACCCAGCATCAACACCACCGAAATCGCGGCGACCACGACCAGGATGGCCGGGTACATCAGCGCCGACACCACGCTTTCGCGCAGCGCCCGCAGCCGCTCCAGGTGCTCGGCGAGGCGGTCCATGACCTCGCCGAGGTGACCACCGGCCTCGCCGGAGCGCACCATGTTGATGTAAAAATCGCCGAACAGCGCGCGATGGGGCGTCAAGGCCTGGCTGAGGCCCTTGCCGGCCTTGACCGCCTTGAGCACGTCGTCGAGCAACGCGGTCAGCGAGGGTTTGCCGCCCATGCCGATCTGTACCCGCAGGGCGCGGTCCAGGGGCAGGCCGGCGCGCAGCATCACCGCGAGCTCCCCGGTCAGGTGATGCACATCGGTGGCATTGGGGCCGCGGTCGGTGCCGCGCCAGGCACGGTGCGGGGCGGTTTTTGCGTCCGCCGTGGCGCCGCCACCCGCAGCCGGGGTGAGCGTCGGGGTGTCGCTGTCCGTCAATTGCAGCGGCGTCAAACCCTGGCCGCGCAACTGGCGCAGCGCGGCAGCGCGGGTCGCGGCCTGCACGCGTCCGTCCTGTGCGGTACCACTGGCATCGGCGGCGCGATAGGAAAACTCAGGCACTGCCCTGATCCTGGGTGACGCGCAGCAATTCCTCGAGGGAAGTAATGCCGGCCGCCACCTTGCGCAGACCGTCTTCGTACAGGGTCAGCATGCCGGCGCGGCGGGCGATCTGGTGCAGCGTGGTGGCGTCGGCGCCATCCAGAATCGCCTGGTGGGCGGTCGCATCCATGACGAACAGCTCGTGGATCGAGGTGCGGCCGCGGTAGCCGGTCTGCTTGCACTGGTCGCAGCCGCGGGCGGTAAAGAGCTGTAATTCGCCGACGTCCTTGATCCGGTCCAGACCGGCTTTTTGCAGTGCCGCCGGCGGCAGCGTAGCGGGCTCGCGACACCGGGTGCAGAGGCAGCGTACCAGGCGCTGGGACAGTACCCCGTTGACCGTGGAGGTGATCAGATAACGCTCCACCCCCATGTCTTCGAGGCGGATGATGGCGGCGGCGGCGGTGTTGGTGTGCAGGGTGGACAGCACCAGGTGCCCGGTGAGCGATGACTGCACCGCGATCTGCGCGGTCTCGGTGTCGCGCATCTCGCCGATCATGATGATGTCGGGGTCCTGGCGCAGGATCGAGCGCAGCGCGTGCGCGAAGGTCATGCCGATCTGCGGCAACACCTGCACCTGGTTGATGCCGCTGAGCTGGTATTCCACCGGATCTTCGACGGTCACGATCTTGAGGGAGGCGGCGTCCAGCTTGGCCAGCGACGCATAGAGCGTGGTGGTCTTGCCCGAGCCGGTGGGGCCGGTGACCAGCAGGATGCCGTGGGGCCGGTCGATCAACTCCCGGTAACGGCGCAGGTTGTCGGGCGCAAACCCCATGGCTTCGAGATCGAGGCGGATACTGGCGCGGTCGAGCACCCGCATCACCACACTCTCGCCGTGGACGGTGGGCAGCGAGGAGACGCGCAGATCGAGTTCGTGGCCTTTCACGCGGCTCTTGATACGGCCGTCCTGGGGCAGGCGGCGCTCGGCGATATTGAGGTGCGCGAGCAGCTTGATGCGCGAGCTCACCGCCGCCGAATACTGGTTCGGGACGATCTCCGCCTCCTGCAGCACACCATCGACGCGGTAGCGGACATGGAGGCCATCCTCGAAGGGTTCGAGATGAATGTCGGAAGCGCGCAGGTCGATAACGCGGCCGATGAGCTGGTTCACGAGGCGGATCACCGGTGCTTCGGACGCCAGATCCTTGAGGTGCTCGACAAACTCGCTGTCGCCGCCCAGGGCACCCTCGAAAAAATCGTCGCCGGCATCGGCTTCGTCTTCACCGGTTTCCGTCTGGCCGTACAACCGCCCCAGAGCGATATTCAGCTCGCTTTCCAGCGCGAGTGCCGGACTGATGGCGAGCCCGGTCGCCAACTGCAACGCCTTGGTGAGAAATGCGTCCTGGGGTACCGCCATGGCGACGTGGAGCCGACCCTCGGCGTTGCGCAGCGGCAGCACGGCGTGGCCGATGAGGTAGTCGGGGCGCAGCCCGGGCACCTCGACAATCTGGCCGGGAAACTCCGCTGCCAGCACCAGCGGCACCGCGAGTTGCCCGGCCAGTACCTGAGCCACATCGATTTCCGAGAGCAAGCCGAGCCGAACCAGCACGCGGCCCAGCAGATCGCCCATTTCGCGCTGGGCGGCGAGCGCCTGATCGAGATCGCGCGGCGTCAGCTTGCCATCGCGCACCAGCAATTCGCCGAGCCGCAGGCGCGGCGCGGCTGGCAGGTGCGGCGCGGCGGATGGTGCAAGAACCGCTGGATTGGCCATGAGCTGCGCGTTGGCGCGAGCACCCCCGTCAGTCAGAAGATGGATTGGCTGTGGCGTCCGGCACCGCCGTGGGGCGAGCCCGGCCTACAGAATACAAGCCGGTGGTCAGCGGCTGCCGACGACCACGGCGGGCGCCATCATACCGCGTCGCTGCCGGTCTCTCCGGTACGGATGCGAATCACTTGGTCCAGGGGTACGACAAAAATCTTGCCGTCACCGATTTTACCGGTGCGCGCCACGGCGGTGATGGCGTCGATGACATTGTCCAGCATGGCGTCATCGACGGCGATTTCGAGTTTTACCTTGGGCAGGAAATCCACCACATACTCGGCACCGCGATACAGCTCGGTGTGGCCTTTCTGGCGCCCGAACCCCTTGACCTCGCTGACGGTGACGCCCTGCACGCCGATCCCGTTCAGGGCTTCGCGCACGTCGTCGAGTTTGAAGGGCTTGATTATTGCGGTTACCAGTTTCATGCGTCGTTTCCCAATTGCCGCCGCCGGTTGCGGGCGCACAGTTTTAACACAGACGCCGCCACGGGGCCAAACTTACAGCACTGCTCATGCCTCCCGGGCCGGCGGCTTTGGTCCATTGCCATTCCTTGTGCAGACTTCATTACGTACACTGCGACCGTCCGCCGGCCCCTGAGGGTGAACACTCTTGCTGCGCTTCCTGATCCTGTTCATGGTCATTCTCACCACGCTGTTTACGGTGGAAATGCTGGCGCCCGTCCAGCAGGCCGTGGTGCTGCCCTGGACCGGTCTGCTGGCCGACCTCAGCGGCTGGCTCATGCAGTTGTTCGACAACGAAGTCGCGGTAAATGGCAAGATCATCCGCAGCACCACTTCGTCGTTCGGCGTTTCCATCGAGCCCGGCTGCAACGGTGTCGAGGCGATGATCGTGTTGCTGGCCGCGATCATCGCGTTTCCGGCACCGCTGCTTTACAAGCTCAAGGGCCTGCTGGCCGGTTTCGTCGCGATCCAGGCGCTCAATCTGGCGCGCATCATCAGCCTGTTTTATCTCGGCCTGTGGAATGCGACCCTGTTCGAGTGGGCGCATCTGTATATCTGGCAGGCGCTGATCATGCTCGATGCCCTGATCGTGTTTCTGGTCTGGGTGCGCTTCATCCCGGGCGGCGGTCCCGCCCGACCGACACCCGACAACAGCGGCGAGGCGTCCGTCGGTGCCGGCTAGCGGACCCCTGGCGCCCCTGCTCGGCCGCGTCCTGCTCTGGCTGCCCGTCACCTTTGCGGTCTGGTATCTGACCGCCGGCTGGCATCTGGCGCCGGTGGCCTGGGCGGCCCATCATCTGTTGCAGTTCTGGCTCCCGGAAGCGGTGGCGGACCTGAGCCTGCGCCAGCATGAACTGCTGCTGATCACCCGCTTCGGCGAAGTTGGTGGACAGGTGGTGACAAACCCGCCGCCCGGCGAAAACCTGGGCTTTCTCACCAATCCCCTCAGTTACAGCTATTCGCTGCCGCTGTTCGCGGCGCTCGCCCTCGCCACCCCGCTGCCGGGTCGCTGGCGGCGGCTCGCCATCGGCCTCGGCGTGTTGCTGCTGATCGAGCTGGCCTCGATGCTGGCGACGCAGGTCAAGACCCTGGCGTTCACCACCGGCGGGGCTTTCGTCGCCCAGCAGCAGTGGGGCGCGCTTGCCCGCGACGCTGTCGCCCTGGCCTATCAGCTGGGTTCCCTGCTGCTGCCGATGGTGATGCCGCTGGTGGTATGGATGGCGGGCCACGGCGCGTTTCTGGCGCGGCTGGCCCCAGGGCTGGGCGGGCGTGGGACTGCCAAGTAGCATCCTTATCCTCGGGCGGGAAGGCGCAAGAGGTTGGCCGACCATTGACCTGCGTATGTGACCTGCATCACACTCGCGCCGCAGTTCCTTATACCCACCCCAGCACCCACCCCACCACGGAGGGATTTTTGTGCATAACCCCTTACTTCTCAGAAGCAACAACGCGGACTCGCGCAAACCCCAAACCCGCGTTGGGGCCCGGTTTGGCTGGTTTTTTGCCCTGTGCGCCCTGTGCGCCTTGGCAAGCACGCCGGCGCGGGCGGAGATTCTGTTCACCATCCCCGGCAATCTGATCAGCGCGGAGATCGACATTTTCCTCACCAGCGGCACCGCCACCACCGCCACCATCCGCAACTCGGACGGTACCTTCGACACCACGGTCAACATCCCGGCCAACGGCACAGCGATCGTCACCATCCCCAACAGCGGCCGCATCGGCGCCTTGGGCACGGCGTCCATCAACGGCTATTCGATCGATTCGCCGGACCCCATCGCGGCCTATCTGATGGACGCCAACATCCCGGTCGCCTCCAACGACATCACCAATCTGTTCCCGGACACCTCGCTCGGGACCAGTTATCTGGTTATGGCAGCTACCAGCGGCCTCGTAGCCAACGGCTCGCAGATGGCCGTCGTCACCGGCACCGACAACACCACGGTGACCATCACGCCCTCGGCTGACCTCACCACCGGGCAGCTGGCCGGCGCGCCCTTCGCTGTCACGCTCAACCGCTTGGAAGCGATAGAATTTCGAGCCTCGGGCAGCGGCGATCTCACCGGCACCACCATCACCGCCACCCAGCCGGTCGCCGCCTTCGGCGGCCACTTCTGCGCCAATGTGCCGGACGATGTCGGCGCCTGCGACCATGTGATCGAGCAGCTTCCCGCCAGCGCCGACTTCGGCACCAGTTTCGTGCTGGTGTCCACGGAGCAGGGCGGTCCGGGGGACGTGGTCAAGATCCTGGCCCGCGACAATGGCACGGTGGTCACCTTTGTAGACAGCGTTGGCACCACGGTGCACCCAACCTTGAACGCCGGGCAATCCCTCACCCTGCTGCCCGAGTTGGTGGAGAACACCCGGGTGACCAGCAACCACCCCATTCTCCTGGGCCAGTTCATGATCGGAGCAGGGTTGGCGATCAATGGCGATCCGGCGTTCGCCCTGGTGCCCGACCAGAGCCAGTGGCTCGATCGCTACATCTTCAATGTGCCGGCCGGCGACTACAACGATTTCCTGGGGATCGCCATCGAGAGCACCGCGCTCGGCTCCCTGCAGCTCGACGGAGTGGCGGTAAACCCGGCGGATTTCTCGCCGGTACCCGGCACCACCCTGATGGCGGGCAATGTGAGTACGGGCGATGGCTCTCACGTCATCGAGGCCAGCACCAGCTTCATGCTGCTCGGGCATGGGTTTAACAATAGTGCTGGCAGTTACTTCGGCGTCGGCGGGTCGGCCATTTCCGGCGGCGGAGTCACACCGCCGCCACCGCCGCCACCGTCGGGCACGCCGAATGCGATACCCACGCTGTCCTCGTGGGCCCTGATGTTGCTCGCTGGTCTGATCGGCGCCTTGGCGCTGGCCGGTCTGCGACGCCGCACTGCCGGTTGATTGCATGGCAAGGCCCGGCGCAGGCCGGGCCTTGCCATGCCCCTTCCACTGCCATAGCAATCACCACCGCGGGAATCGGTGCGGATCCACCGCCAGATATCCGCGCCCGCGCCTCGCCCCAAGCTTCTTCAGTTATTTTTCACGCACCGGCTGCACAAGCAGGCGATCCAGCCAGACCTCGCGGTCGTCGCGAAATGTTTCGAGCCCGAGCACCAGGGATCGGCAAGCGACTGCGTCATGTAGCTGCGCCGTCCCGAACAGATGATCCCACCAGGGCAGCACCGACCCGTAGTTGCTGTCGGTCTCGATCCGTTCCCGGGAGTGGTGGACGACCTGAAAGTCCGGTGTTGTCACCAGCCACCACCGCAGCCGGCGGCCATCCGCTTCGCAGCGCGCCCTGCGCCGCGATTCTTCAGGGCGGCGCTGATCCGGCCTGCACAGGCCCGGCACAATCGGGTAATGTCCGGGCGTGATCGTTCATTGCAGGAAATTCAGCCCATGCCACAGAGGTACCGCCCGGATCCCGCGACCAACCCATTGCGGCAATTGTGGCACGCCCTCCTGGGGGGCATCGACCAGGCTGTTGCCGTGGGCTGGACCGGAATCGCCGCTATGGCGCTGGGCCTGGCGGCAGGCTGGTGGCTCTATGTGCCGCTGCACGAACTGGCGCACGCGTTCGGCTGCCTCGCGGCGGGCGGCGAGGTGACCCGCCTCGAAATCGCGCCGGAATACGGCGCTGCCTGGCTCGCCCGCTGGCTGCCCTTTGTCGCCGTGGGATCGGATTACGCCGGTCAGTTGACCGGCTTCGACACCGGTGGCCACGACGGTGTGTATCTGGCGACGGTGCTCGCGCCTTACCTCCTGACGCTGTTTCCCGGCATACCCCTGTTGCTGCTGTGCGCGCGGCGCACGGGTCTCGCGGCGAGCGCTGGTTTCGGCGCCAGCCTGCCCTGGGCGCTCGCGCCGCTGCTGAGCCTGAGCGGGGATTACTATGAGGCGGGATCGATTCTGGCCAGTCGCGCCGGTGCCGTGCTGACTGACCGCGGCGAATTCGCTGTCGCGATCTGGCGCAGCGACGATCTGTTCCGGCTGGTGGCGGAGCTTTCCGCGCGCGGCGCCCTGGATGCCGTGAACTCGGCGGGGATCGCGGCGGGTCTGGTGCTCGGCACGGTGCTGGCTCTGGCGACGCTGTGGTTCGCGATCACCGTTTTTCAGCGGATGACTAAATCTGCCAGGCCCTGAACGCGCGAAGCCCCGCAGCCGGGGCGGGGCTTCGCTTCAGGTTTGCAGACGCCGCACCCGGAGCGATGCAGCGCCGGGGTAGATCGGTTAGGGGTTGTAGGCTTTTTCGCCGTGTTCGGCGATATCCAGCCCTTCGCGCTCGGCTTCCTCGCTGACCCGCAGTCCGATGGTGAACTTGAGGACTGCCAGAGTGACCGCCGCCACCACGGCGCTCCAGACTACCGCCACCAACACGGCCTTGACCTGAATGAGGATCTGGGCTGAGTCGTAGCCGAAAGTGGGTCCGACCCAGCCGTCGGTGACATAGCCAGCCCCGCCCAGCGCCGGGTTGACGTAGATGCCCGTCAGGATCGCGCCCAGGATGCCACCGACCGCGTGCACGCCGAAGGCATCCAGCGCATCGTCGTAGCCCAGCAGTTTCTTGAGATAGGCAACCGCGATGAAGCAGCCAAACCCGCACACCAGACCGATCACCAGGGCGCCCTGGATCCCGACGAAACCGCAGGCCGGCGTGATCCCGACCAACCCGGCCACCGCACCGGAAAGGATACCCAGCAAGGAGGGTTTGCCCTTGAATATCCATTCGGCGAAGAACCAGGTGATACCGGCCACCGCGGTGGCAAACAGGGTGTTGGCGAAGGCCAGCACGGCATAGCCATTGGCTTCGAGGTTGGAACCCGCGTTGAAACCGAACCAGCCGAACCACAGCATGGAAGCGCCGATCATGGACATCACCAGGTTGTGCGGCGCCATCGATGTCTTGCCGTAACCCACCCGCTTGCCGAGGAACAGCGCGCACACCAGACCGGCGATGCCGGAGTTGATATGCACCACGGTGCCGCCGGCGAAGTCGAGCGCGCCCAACTGCCATAACCAGCCGGCGGTGGCATTGAGGTCAGCGACCACTTCAGGCGAGGTATAGGCATCCGGACCCGGCCACCACCACACCATGTGCGCCATCGGCAGGTACGAAAAGGTGAACCAGATCACCGAGAACAGCAGCACCGCCTTGAACTTCATGCGCTCCGCATAGGCTCCGGCAACCAGCGCCACGGTGATGCACGCGAAGGTGAGCTGGAACATCGCGAACATCAGCTCCGGGATTACCACACCCTTGCTGAAGGTGGCGGTGGGCACGAAATTCCCGGCGGAATCGTAGATCACGCCGGCCAGCATGGCCTTGTCGAGCCCGCCGAAGAACGGGCCGCCGCTGGAAAACGCGACGCTGTAGCCGTACACCACCCAGAGCACCGCGATCACGCAGAAAATCGCAAATATCTGCGTGAGTACCGACAACATGTTCTTGGCGCGCACCATCCCGCCGTAAAACAGCGCCAGGCCCGGCAGCGACATGAACAGCACCAGCGCCGTCGCGGTCATCATCCAGGCGACGTTGCCCATGTCGTATGTGGGTGCGACATAGGCGGCGTCTTCCGCGCCCGCCGTGGCGGCGAGGCCCCAACCCAGGACCAGCAACAGGGTCATGGTCAATTTGCGTATCATGAGATTCTCCTCAAGAGTGCTGGGCTGCCCGGCGCGCGCCGAGGTCAGCCTGTGCGCGTTGTCAGATGGCGTCTTCACCGGTTTCGCGGGTGCGGATGCGGACCACTTCCTGCAGATCGGAAATGAACACCTTGCCGTCACCGATCTTGCCGGTCGCCGCCGCGGCGATGATGGCCTCGACGGCGGCATCCACCAGGGAATCCGGCAGGGCAACTTCCAGCTTTACCTTGGGCAGAAAATCCACCACGTACTCCGCCCCCCGGTACAGCTCGGTATGGCCCTTCTGTCGCCCGAAACCCTTGACCTCGGTGACAGTCACACCCTGGGCGCCGACACTGGCCAGGGCCTCGCGGACATCGTCCAGCTTGAATGGCTTGATGACAGCCGTAATCATTTTCATGGCTCGCCTCCTGTGATGGCGGGATTGCGCGGGTCAACTCGACCATATCCCCCGCAGTGCAGTTATGTTGGGTGACATGCAAAAAACCACGTCGCTGGGTGGCCGTACAGCCTCCGTCCGTGAAAGGCCAGCTTGCGCCGGCGCCGGAGCACCCCTCTTACATTTCCACGAGGGTTTCGCATGGGCACGGGATGGTTTAAGCACGGGGCGTGCCAAAGCGTGTTATGGGGACAGGTTGCCGCACACTGCCGCTGACTGCGGATTTTTTGGTGCGAAATCCGAGTGCAACCTGGTTTTTGCGCGCCGCTTTGGTGCACCAGCACCACGTTCACGGTGGCATCGACAGCCGTGGCGTTTGTTGTTTCAATCAACTGCCACTTCAAAGCCTGCCCACCAGGGTTGCCACGCGGCGGCGCGCGCAGGCACGACCATCGGGATTCACTGCCATCAGGGAAGATTCATGTCGCTCGCGCTCGTCCACACCCGTGCCCGCTCCGGCATCGCCGCCCCCGCCGTGGCGGTCGAAGTGCATCTTTCCAACGGCCTGCCATCGCTCAACATCGTGGGGCTGCCCGAAACGGCGGTGAAGGAAAGCAAGGATCGGGTACGCAGTGCCCTGCTCAACGCCCATTTCGAATTTCCCCGCCGCCGCATCACCGTCAATCTGGCACCCGCCGATCTACCCAAAGAGGGCGGGCGTTTCGATCTCGCCATCGCGCTCGGGATTCTGGCCGCATCCGGCCAACTGCCGGCGGATGCGCTCGGCAGCCACGAATTTCTGGGCGAGTTGTCGCTGTCCGGCGAATTGCGGCCGGTGGAAGGCGCATTGCCCGCCGCGCTGGCGGCCGCCGCCGCTGGCCGCAGTCTGGTAGTGGCGCTCGCCAATGCCGAGGAGGCCGCGCTCGCGCGCTCTGCAATGGTGCATGGCGCCGACCACCTGCTTAGTGTATGTGCGCACCTGCGCGGGCTGGCGCCGCTGGCGCAACAGCCTTTTACGCCGCCGGACAATCACAGCGACGGCCCGGACCTCGCCGACGTCATCGGCCAACATCAGGCCCGGCGCGCGCTGGAGATCGCTGCCGCCGGCGGTCACAACCTGCTGCTGAGCGGCCCGCCCGGCACCGGCAAGACCATGCTCGCCAGCCGGCTGCCGGGCATCCTGCCGCCGCTCGCGGAAGCGGATGCCATCGAGGTCGCGGCCATCTATTCGGTTGCGGGCATCGCGCGCGGAAGCTTTCACACCCGACCGTTTCGGGCACCGCATCACAGCGCCTCCGCCGCCGCGCTGGTGGGTGGCGGCGGCACCCCGCGACCGGGCGAAATATCCCTCGCGCACCGTGGCGTGCTGTTTCTCGACGAACTGCCGGAGTTTCCCCGCAAGGTGCTGGAGGTGTTGCGGGAGCCGCTGGAATCCGGCCGGATCGCCATCGCCCGGGTGCAGGCGCGTATCGAGTTCCCCGCACGCTTCCAGTTGGTCGCGGCCATGAATCCCTGCCCCTGCGGTTATCTGGGCGAAACACGCTGCCGCTGCTCGCCGGACCAGATTGCGCGCTACCGGGGCCGGCTGTCCGGCCCCCTGCTGGACCGCTTCGACCTGCTGGTGACGGTACCGCGCATGGCGCGCAACGAACTCACGGCGGACGTGGTCTCTGGCGAATCGAGTGCCGCCGTGCGCGCCCGGGTGCTGGCGGCGCGCCAGCACCAGCTGGAACGACAGGGCGCATTGAACTCTGGACTGGCGCCAGCGGCTCTTGCGCTCCATTGCCCCCTCGACGACGCCCAGCGCAAGCTGCTCGATACCGCCATCGAGCGGCTGGGCCTCTCCGCGCGTGCCTACCACCGTTTGCTGCGCGTTGCGCGCACCATCGCCGATCTCGACGCCTGCCCACACCCGCAGACGCGGCATCTCACCGAGGCCATCGGTTACCGGGTCGGAATTGCCGCGAGCGCACCCTGAGCGAGACCAACCCGCCCGGAAGCTCCCGACCCGTGCGCAAAATCCCGGTGTCCGAAAACGGCGCGGGCTCCCTCCGGAGCCCGCGCGCTGGCTTTTCTGTCCCGTTAATCTTCCAGACGGAAGCCGATCTTGACGGTTACCTGCCAGTGTTTGACCTTGCTGCCCTCGATGTAGCCGCGGGTATCGACCACTTCGAACCAGTGCAGACCGTGGAGGGTCTTGCCCGCTTTCGCCACCGCGGTGCTGATGGCATCGTCAATGCCGACCGTGGAACTGCCGGTGACCTCGATGTGTTTGTAGCTGTGCGCAGGCATGGCATTCTCCTTGTGATTTTTGCGGTTTCCGCCCGCTGTTGCGGCGCGGCTGCTTTCTTCGACCCCCGTCCGGCGAGTTAGGTTCACCACCCCGGACATTCACCGACACCAGACATTCACCGCCACCGGACATTGCCAGCGTTGCATCGGCGCCAGGATAATGCGCGCCACCCCTACCGTCCCGACCCCATGGCCCAGCGATCGAAGCGGTTTGCTCCCGGACGGTTTGCGCCCAGGCTGTTTGCACCCAGACTGTTTGCGCCCAGGTACTGGCCGTCCTGGCTCGCGGTCGGCGTCACCTGGCTGCTGGGCAAGCTGCCGCTGCGTGGGCAGCGGAGCCTGGCGTCCTGGCTCGCGGATCGTTTGGCCGACAGCGGCAACAGCCGGATCGCAGTGGTACGCCGCAATCTCGAACTCTGCTTCCCCGAACTGTCGGAGCCAGAGCGCCGGCAACTGGCGCGGGACCATCTGCACTCGGTGGTGCTGCTGGGGTTCGATCTGCTCAACCTGATCTGGGGTTCGCGCGACAAACTGCTGGGCACCAGCCGCATCGAGGGCCGCGAGCACCTCGACGCCGCCCTGGCCGCCGGCGCGCCGCTGCTGCTGGTGACCGGGCACTTCACGACCTTTCTCACCGCGCTGGCGGCGCTGTCGGAAATCACGCCGTTCCATGTGGTCTACCGGCGCATGGACAACCCGGTGCTGGAGCAGCAGCTCTACCAGCGCGGCGCGCGGAAATTCCCCTTGGTTCCGATCCACCGCAAGGAAATCCGGCGCATGTTGCGCGAGCTGGGCGAGAGCGGCGTGGTGGCGATCCTGCCGGACCAGGATTTCGGTCTGAACCGGGGCGTGTTCGTGCCGTTCTTCGGTATCGCGACCGCCACCATCACCGCCATTCCCCAATACGCCGCGCAGAGTGGCGCCCGGGTACTGCTGTTTTCGAGCTGGCGTGAAGGCGACGGTGTAGTCATCAAACTCGAGCCGATGCTGGAACACTACCCATCCGGCGACGATGTCGCCGACACGCACCGCTGGAGCGACTGGCTGGAAGCACAGGTCCGCCACCATCCGGCGGACTATTTCTGGCTGCACAAACGCTTCAAGACGCAGCCACCGGGGGAGCCGGACCGCTATCGGCAGCGCGCGCCCGCACACGACTGATCCCGCATTTGCGCACGCCGGATGCCCCGCCTACCATGGCGCGCTGTCATCGCAGCGGGAAGCAGTTCCATGTCGTATCAGGCCGTGCTCTGGGATTTCGGCGGGGTCATCACCACCTCGCCCTTCGAAGCCTTCAACCGCTATGAAGCGGAACATGGCCTGCCGCTGGATTTCATCCGCCGCATCAACGCCACCAATCCCGACACCAACGCCTGGGCCCAATTCGAGTCGAGCCGGATCGGCATCGAGGAATTCGATCCGCTGTTTCTGGAGGAATCCCGCGCCGCTGGTCATCCCATCCCCGGTCGCGATGTCATCGCACTGCTGAGCGGCGACGTGCGCCCGCGCATGGTCGAGGTGCTGCGCCGCTGCAAGCAGGATTTCAAGATCGCCTGCCTCACCAACAATGTGCGCGCCGGGCAGGGTCCCGGCATGTCGCGCTCGCCGGAGAACGCGGCCCAGGTGAAGGCCGCCATGGCGCTGTTCGAACATGTGCTGGAATCGAGCCGCGAAGGCATGCGCAAACCGCAGCCGGAGTTCTATCTGCTGGCCTGCGAACGGCTGGGCGTGGAACCGGCGCGGGTGCTCTATCTGGACGATCTCGGCATCAACCTCAAGCCGGCGCGCCAACTCGGCATGACCACCATCAAGGTGGTATCGGAAGCACAGGCGATCCGCGATCTGGGCACGGCGCTGAAAATCGCTTTCTGAGGCGACGCTGAAGCGGCTGCCGACTTCAGGTTCGTCGCTTGGACCCGGGACAGACCCGCGCGTACCATGGCCCAAAACCATAAGGCAGCAGGCGCCACCATGTCCTACACCACCATTCGCTTCAACCGCGCGGGCGCCGTCGCCCGCATCACGCTGGCGCGCCCGGACGCCGCCAACGCGCTCAACTTCGCCATGGGTGCCGAGCTTCTGGACGTCGCGCGCCTCTGCCGCGACGACAAGGGCGTGCGCGCGGTCATCCTGGATGCCGACGGCAAGGTGTTCTGCGCCGGCGGCGACATCGTCACCTTCGCGAGCGCCGGCGACCGCTTGCCGACCGCGCTCAAGGAACTCATCGAAATTTTCCACCCGGCGGTGGAAACACTCTCCACCATGAACGCGCCGGTGATCGCCGCCGTGCAGGGCGTCGCCGCCGGCGCCGGGCTGTCGCTGCTGAGTTCGTGCAGCCTGGCGATCGCGAGCGACGCGGCAAGTTTCACCATGGCTTACACCGGCATCGGCCTGACCCCGGATGGTGGCGCCACCTATTTTCTGCCGCGCCAGATCGGTCTGCGCAAAACCGAGGAGCTGATGATCACCAACCGCCGCCTGAACGCGGCGGAAGCCCTGGACTGGGGGCTGGTGAATGAAGTGGTGACGCCCGAGGCACTCGCCGGTCGCGTCGACGCCCTGGCGAATCAGCTCGCCGCCGGCGCCACTGCCGCTTATGGCGCTGCCCGGCGCATGCTGCTGGCGAGTTTCGGCAACACCATGACCGCGCAACTGGCGCTCGAACAGGAGACCATGGTCGCCGCCGGCGGCAGCCGCGACGGCCTGGCGGGCGTGGCGGCCTTCAAGGCGAAGACCAGACCGGAGTTTCGGGGGGAACAGTAATCGGCACTGAGGTCAACCCGGCAAGGGTTGGCAAGCGTAGCGCACCCACCACATCCCACCATCGGATGGCGGATGCGCTGCGCTTATCCGCCCTACGTTGACCCGAGACTGACGGCGCCCGACGGTTTCAACCCTTGCCGCTGAAGGTCGCCATGGTCAGGTTCGACTGACTCACCCGCCCGATCAGTCCGCGCACGTCGTAGAGTTCGGATTCCGCCATCGCCACGCCGTGAGACTGGGCGCGGGTGCGGGCATCGATGCCGATCCATTCGCCCTCCGGCATGCGGTGCAGGTTGAGAGTGAGATCGGCATTGATGAAGCCGGTGCCCGCATCCAGATAGAGCTGCGCGAAGCCGTTGCTGAAATCGGCGAGGGTGGCGACCCGCACCAACGGCGAGTTGGCAATGCCGCCGACCAGTTCCGTCGGCAATTGCACCCAGGTACAGCCGCGCCCGCCGCCCAGCTCCAGCGACACGGGCTTGAGCGGGACCAGCGTGTGCAGTCCGGCGGAAAACTCGCGCCCGACCGGGTTGGCGATGGCGTTGATGCCGATTACCGGCGGCCGTTCCAGCGCCTCCCGCATGGGCGCCGGTGGCTGCGTGTCGAGCCGCGCGTGCTCCGGAATCGCCACTTCCGCGGTGGCCAGCGCCAGGGCGCTGGCGCGGCCGATCTCGCGCCCGTCGTGATACAGCATGGCCTCCAGCAGGCGCAGACGGCGCCCCTCGCGCACCACGCGCGCGGCAACGCCGAGCGGTTCCCGCGGCACGGGACGGTACAGATCGACGGTCAGACGCGCGAGCTGCATGCCCGGCGGAATCTGCGCTTCCAGCGCCCAGGCCAGCAGCCCGCTCGATGCGCCGCCGTGAATGGTCACCGGCCCCCAGGGGCTGGCGCAGTGTTCGGTGGGCGAAAACAATTCGCCTCGACGTTCAAACAGCGGTTTCATGAACGGACTTCCCCTTTAACAGAAGATGGAGCAGCAAATGGATTTACGGCACGCAAGTTTCGACACATTTGCCAACCGTCGTCATCCCCGCGCAAGAGTGCGTGGAAACACCGCAGCATCGTAGGGTGGGTAAGCGCAGCGCACCCACCGAAAAACCACGCGTCCGCCGGCAGGATCGGAGCCGCAATCGCGGCGGATGCGCTGGCGCTTATCCGCCCTACGCAAGGCGATGCCCCACGCAAGCGGCGCACAATCAACCGGCCGGCACCAGCTCGCCACCACAGGCGCGGCAGCGGTAGCGCCGCTCGCCCCGGGACACGCGGTTGTGGCGGGTCGCGCTCAGTTCGTGGCGGGTACAGGGACAGGCATAGGCGAAGCGGCGCTCGGTGCGCAGCGTCAGGCCGCTCAGATCGAAATCGCCGGTGCGTCTGGCGACCAGGCCGAAGCTTGCCATGACCCCGCGCCACTCGGCGCCGTGGGGGCGCACGCGGCGCCCGTGCAGCATGTCGACGACGTAGTGGGCGACTTCATGAGGTACGGTGTCGGCGATGTTTTCCGCGTACCAGCCCGCGAAGATCACCGGGTTGTAGCGAATCTCCCGCTGCTTGCCGCGCACCCGGTACATGCCGGCAGAACGCCCGAACAGATCGAAATGCACCGGAATGTCCGGTAGTGGGTGGTCATAGAGTCCACGCGCGCGGTGCAACCAGGTGCCGGTGGCGGCGATGACTTCGGCGCGGCGCTCGGTGCCCAGCGCGCATTCGATCCGGCCTCGGGTCATGGCGACACGCTGTCGGTGGTGGCCAGCCATTGCGCAATGTTCAGCGCCAGGGTCGCCATGCCCTCCGCCAAGGCGGCGACGCCGCCGTCCACGTCGGGACTGACACAGGGCACCGCGAGGGTGAAATCGCGACTGGCCAGCACCGCCGCGCCGCGCCGTTCGAACAGCGTAACGCGCGCCGTCAGCACGGCTTCCGCGCCGCTGACACTCTGAAACCGCTGTTCGAAACCTTGCAGATCGACTTCCAGCGCCCGGACCGGCGCCGCCGGTGGTGGCGGCGCCAGCAGGAATTGCAGGCGCTGGGCGAGCAGTTGCGAGGGCGGCGCCGCCCAGCGATGGCCGCGATAGGCGGCGAGTTGCGTAGCGCTGCCCGGCAGCCGGTAATGCACCGCGCCGCCATCGAGCCAGGGCGGCGCAGTCACTTGCAGTTGGGGCCGCCAGGGCAGCGTCAGGCTGGCGGCCGGCGCCGTACCCAGGTCGTGCAGCACGGGTGCCGGTGGCCGTTCGGGTACGAGCTGACAGGCGGCGAGCGTGAACGCCAGCAGGGCGAGCGTGAGCGTCCTCGGGAAAATAACCGGTTTGCGCATGGGAATAACCACGAATCAGTCTGGGTGATAGCCGGGTTCGCCCGGCCCCGGCGGCGCCGGAACCGTGCCGAGCAACAGCGCGGGCGGATCACGCTCCAGCGTCGCGGCGAGCTGCTCGAAGCGTTTCGCGGCGGCGGCGACCGCGGCCACGGACGCCTCCAGCTCGGGCAGCGTGGAAGTCGCCACCTTGGCGCCGATACCCTGCACCGTCGCCTCGGTGCGCGCCGCAATGGCGCCCGCCTCGCCCAGCCGCTGTTGGAACAGTTCCAGCGTATCCCGCAGCGCACGCAGCGTGGCGCCCGCCTCCGCCAGCGCGGTATCGCCCTGGGCGAGCATGGGCGGCAGGCGGTCGAGCGTCGGGCGCGTGGCGATGAGCAGCTCATCGACGCGAACGCTGATGTGCTCCAGGTTGGCCATGATGCGGCTCATGCGGTCGATGTTGTCCGGCGTGAACAGACGGTTGGCGTTGCTGCTCAGTTGCTGGATCTGCTCGGCGATGCCCTGCCCCACCGCCTGAAAGGATTCGAGCAGCGAGGGCCGCATGGGAATCCGCGCGGGCGCAGCCGCGCTGGTGGCCAGATGCGGCGCATCGAGCGGCCCGTCGTCGAGCAGCTCGACCAGCGACAGGCCAGTGAGGCCCTGGGACTTGAGCACGCCGTAGGTGTTGCCGGTAACCGGCACCCGGGGTTCCAGGACGATGTCGATGAGGATGTCGCGCGAGCCGTCCGGCGCGAACTGGATGGCGGTCACCTGCCCCACATCCACGCCGCGATAATAGACCTTGGAGTGAGGCGCCAGCCCCGCGACCGACGCCTTGGAGATGAGCTGGTAGGGCTGACGGTCGACGGCCGGGCCTTGAAGCCAGCGCGCCGCCAGCAGCAGGCCGATGCCCAGCACCACCACAAATACTCCGGTCGCCAAGGCGTAGGCGTTGCGTTCCACGGCTTCCCCCGTCAATCGACCACGCGGCGCGCGCCGCGGGTGCCGAGAAAATAATCACGCACGAAAGGATGCCCGATCGCGGTCACTTCGGCCAGACTGCCGAGCGCCACGATGCGCCGGTCGGCGAGCACGGCGATGCGATCGCACAGATCCCGGATGGTATCCAGATCGTGGGTCACCATCACCACCGTCAGCCCGAGCTCGGCGCGCAGGCGCCGGATCAGCGCGACGAACTGCTCGCTCGCCATCGGGTCGAGGCCGGCAGTGGGCTCGTCGAGCAGCAGCAGTTCCGGCTCCAGGGCGAGTGCCCGGGCCAGCGCTGCGCGCTTGATCATGCCGCCGGACAGCTCCGCCGGCAGGCGCGCGCCGTCCTCCGCCTGCAAGCCCACCTGCATCAGCTTGCGCAGCACCAGCCGGTCGATCTCGGCGCCGCGCAGACACTTCAGTTCGCGCAGGGGAAACGCGATGTTGTCCGCCACCGGCAACGCCGAAAACAGCGCGCCATGCTGAAACAGCACGCCCCAGCGGCGGCGCAGCGCCGCCAGCTCGGCGCCCCGGATGCGCAGGATATCGCGACCGAATACTTCCACCGCGCCGGCCGCCGGACGCTGGAGTCCGATCATCTCCCGCAGCAAGGTGGTCTTGCCGCTGCCGGAGCCGCCGACCAGCGCCAGCACTTCACCGTGCCGGACTGCGAGGTCGATGCCGTCGTGGATCAGCCGGTCGCCGAAGCGGGTGACGATGGCCCGCATGTTGATGACGGCCTCAGTCATGCCAGCCCACATCGCGAAAGGCGATGGCGAACAGCGCGTTCACCAGGATCACCAGGGTGATGGCGGTCACCACCGAGCGCGTGGTCTCGGCACCCAGGCTCGTGGTGTTGGGCTCGATACGCAGTCCGTAGTGACAGGCGATCAGCCCCACCACCAGACCGAAGACCACCGACTTTCCGGCCGAGAGCCAGTAGGTACCCACCGGAATGGCCTCCGGCAACGCCTCCAGAAACTGCCCGAAACCGAGCCCCAGCTCCAGATCGGCCACCAGCATGCCGCCGACGATACCGCAGGCGCTGGTCCAGAACGCCACCAGCGGCATCAGCACACCGAGCCCCAGCACGCGGGGCACGATCAGGCGCCGCACCGGCGCGACACCCATCACCCGCAACGCATCCAGCTCTTCGGTGAGGCGCATCACGCCCAGCGCCGCCGTCATCGCCGAGCCGCTGCGTCCGGCCACCAGAATGGCGGCGAGCAGCGGACCCAGCTCGCGGACGGTGGCGAGACCCACCAGATCGACGATCAGGGACTCGGCTCCGAACGTCCGCAACTGCAGGGCCGACAGATAGCTGAGCACCACGCCGATCAACAGTCCCACCAGGCCGGTGATGGGCAGCGCCAGCAGCCCTGCCTTGTAGAGGGTGGCGGACAGCTCCCGCGCCGGGATATTGCGCGGCGTGGCGATCAATGCCGCCAATTCGCCGCACAGTTGGCCGAGCAGCGTGAGCGCCTGGCGCGCCGCCACCAGCCCCGCCAGCACCCGCGCGCCCAGGGCGACGAGTGTGCCGGTGATCGACAGCCGGCGGCGCGGCGGCAGCCGGGCCAGCGCCACGCCACGCAGTTCGTCGAGCAGTTGGCGATGCGCGTCACTGACCGCCAGTTGCGTGGGCAAATGGTTGCCCCAGGCGCCGAGCAGCAGCAGCGCGCCGGCGCTGTCCAGTGCCCTGAGGCCGGACAGATCCCAGCGCCCGCCGCGCGGCGCCGCGGACAGCGCGCGACGCAGCGACTTCATGCGCGGCCCCAGCGCCGCCAGTGTCCAGGCGCCCTGCACCCGTATATCACCCCCGGCGACGTTCAACCCGGGCGCGGTTTCCGGGGCCATGGCACCTGGCTCCGCAGCGTCCTGGTTCGCGCCCGCGGTGGTATTTTTGATCGCCATCAGGTGGAATCCGCCAGGCGCAGTGGCGTCGGTCGCAAGCGCCAGTTGAGCAGCGCCAGCAAGGCCAGCGCCAGCAGTGGCAGCGTGCTCAGCAACAGGGTGCGCCAGCCGAACGTGGTCAGCAACCAGCCCGCGCCCAGGGCCGCGAGCGCCTGCAAGCCGAACAGCGTCACATCGTTCAGGGCCTGCATCCGGAACGCTTCCGCCCGCCGATAGTTCTGGGCGAGCAGGGTGGTGCCACCGACAAACAGGAAGTTCCAGCCCACGCCCAGCAGTACCAGCGCGATCCAGTAATGCAGGAAGTCGAAGCGGGTGAACACCACCACGATGACCGCGGTGAAAGCGGCCAGACCCAGCGCGATGAGACCGGCGAGACCCAGGCGCCGCACCAGCCAGGGAATCACAAACGCCGGCGCGAACATGGCCGCGATATGGCTTTGCAACACCCACTTGGTCGCGTCCAGGCTGTGCCCGTTGATCACATGCATGTGGAGCGGCGTCGCCGTCATCACCAGACTCATCACCGCGAACCCGGTCGCGCCCGCCAGAATCGCCGCCGGCACCGCGGGCTGGCGCAGTATTGTCCCGATGGGTCGCGGCGCCGCCGCCTCCCCCACATCGTCGGGATATCGCTCCGGCTCGCGGTAGCGGCCGAGCACCATCAGCGCCGCCAGCAGCACCAGCAGCAGCAGGCCGAATGACGCCAGATAGGGCACCGACACCAGCCGCTCGCCCCAGGCCACCAGTTCCGGCCCGAGAAACGCCGCCACCAGACCGCCCAGCAACACCCGCGACGCGGCGCTGGCGGCGTCTTCCGGGGCGACACTTTCCATGGCGGCGAAGCGGTACTGCTGACCCGCCGCCAGTCCCACCCCCATCAGCGCCAGCGCCGCGCAGTACAGGACAAACTGTGCCTGTACCAGCGCCACCATCGCCAGGGCGCAACCGGTGCAGGCGATGGCGCCGGCGCAGCGGAAAATCCTCTTGCGCCCGAAACGCTGCATGGCGAGGATCAGCGGCAGGATCGACCCCGCCGAACCCAGCATGAACAGCGCCACCGGCAGCGTGGCGTAGGCGGGATTTGGCGCCAGCGTGTGACCGACGATGCCGCCCGCGAAGACCACGAACGCGGGCATGGACATGGTCAACGCCTGGCAGAGCACGAACAGCCACACATTACTCCGGACCGGCGCGGGCTGAGCTGCCTGACTTTGGGCAGACAGACGCTGGTCGGACGGACTTTGAACAGACTGACGTTGGATCGGCATCCGCGCGTTCCCGGGTTGGGGCCTGTTACCGCTATCCGCGCGGTGGCGACGGAAGTGCGTTCATTGCGAGCCATGGTGCAGCACATGTTAACCGGCCCGGCACCCCGTCGGCACGGGCCGGGCTGCGCGCGACCTCTGTCACGCCCCACGGCGCCTGTGGTGGCGCAGCGCGCCATTCTGGGCCAAACTTTGCCGGTCATGAAGATACGTCCTGTCACTTTCGGTTGCCGAATCCTGCTGTTGGGGTGGTGGCTCTGTGCCGCATCCACCGCCGGCGCCGGGTCCATTCAATCCTGGACGGATGACGACGGCGTAACCCATCTTTCGAACGTCCCGCGCGCCAATGCCGAGCGCGATGCCAAGCGCCTCGCGCTGACCCCGGCGGCGCACGCGAAAGCTGCCCGCAGCGCCATCTACAAATACCGTGATGGCTCCGGCGTGATCCACTACACCGACCGTCAGCCGGCGGGCCAAAACTTTGTGGTGGTGCAAACCTACTGCCCCGCCTGCGATCCCCACTCGACCCTGAACTGGAACACCGTGCGGCTGCACCCGGATGTTTTTCGCGACGAAATCGCCGGCGCGGCGCGGCGCTGGCAGGTCGATCCCGCGCTGGTGCGCGCGGTGATCCACGCCGAATCCGCCTTCAACCCCGAAGCGATTTCCCGCGCCGGCGCCCAGGGATTGATGCAGCTCATGCCCGCCACCGCCGGCGATTACGGCGTCACTGACGCTTTCGATATCCACCAGAACATCAATGCCGGCACCCGCCTGCTGGCCGACCTCCTCGCCCGTTATCGCGGCGACACCGAGCTTGCCGCCGCCGCCTACAACGCCGGTGCCGGCGCCGTGGAGCGCCATGGCGGCGTGCCGCCGTTTGCGGAGACCCAGGTGTACGTCAAGCGCGTCGCCACGCTCCACCATCGCTACCGCACCGGGTCCTGAACGCGACGCGACAAAACCGGACCGGCCGGAAACCCGGGCGCGAGCGCAACCGATTTTCGCGGTGCTGCTCTGTCATCCCTCTGCCACAGTAAACCTCTAGGGTCGGGTGCGCTCATCCCCGACCAGGAGGTTTCATGAAATTTGTCCGCACCCTTGTTCCGGCACTGACGGCAGCCACGCTGCTGGCCGCCACCCAGGCCCTTGCCGTACCGTTCAACACAGTGTCCCATTTCGTCAACACAGGGTCCTATTTCGAGCGCGTCGCCACGTTCCCGGTGTTTCTGAACACCACCGTGGACCAGGAAACCGTGGCCGAGATCGTGGCGGCGAGCGCGGATGGCAACATCCTGATCTACACCGACAGTGCGGGCGAGCGCGCGGGCTTCGTCGACATCACCGACCCGGCCCACCCCAAGCCCCTGGGCACCCTGGCGCTCAACGGCGAACCCACTTCAGTGGCGGTGCGCGGCCCCCACGCGCTGGTGGCGGTGAACACCTCGACGGATTTCGTCAATACCGCGGGCGAACTGGCGGTGATCGACATCGCGAGCCGCACGCTCGTCGCAACCCTCCCGCTGGGCGGCCAGCCGGATTCAGTGGCGGTGAGCCCGGATGGTCGCTACGCCGCGATCGCCATCGAGAACGAGCGCGACGAAGACCTCGGTGACGGCGCGCCGCCGCAGGCACCGGCCGGTTTTCTCGCCGTCGTCGATCTGGTCGGCGCACCGGCGGGCTGGACGATCCGCAACGTCGATCTGACCGGGCTCGCGGCGCTGTACCCGCAAGATCCGGAGCCCGAGTTTGTGGACATCAACGTGGCCAATATCGCCGCGGTGACCCTGCAGGAAAACAACCACATCGTGCAGGTCCATCTGCCCACCGGACGGGTGATCCGCCACTATCCCGCCGGCACCGTGGATCTGGAACGGGTCGATACCGAAGAGAACGATCTGATCGAACCGGCGGCGGCGCTCGAAGGCGTGCCGCGGGAGCCCGACGGCATCACCTGGCTGACGCCGCTGAGTTTTGCCACTGCCAACGAGGGCGACCTGAACGGCGGCAGCCGCGGCTTCAGTATTTTCAATCTCGGCGGCAAGCTGCTCCACGACTCGGGCAACAGCCTGGAACATGCCGTGATCCGCGCCGGCCACTACCCGGACGACCGCTCCGAAAACAAGGGCAACGAACCTGAAAACGTCGCCTTCGCCCGCTACGGCGTCGATCGTGTGCTGTTCGTGGGTTCGGAACGCGCCAACACGGTTGCCGTCTACCGGGTGCCCGGCGTCGGCGCGCCGCGCTTCCTGCAATTGCTCCCGACCGGCGTGGGTCCCGAGGGCCTGCTGCCGATCCCGGCGCGCGGCCTGGTGGTCGCGGCGAGCGAAAACGACGCCCGCGACGACAAATTCCGCTCGGTACTGACCATCTACCGCCGCGGCGCCAAGGCACCCACCTATCCGACGGTACTTTCGGCCAACCGCGCCGACGGCACCCCGATCCCCTGGGGCGCGCTCTCGGCCCTGGCGCTCGACCGCACCGACCCCCAACGCGGCTACACGGTCCACGACAGCTTTTACCGCAACACGCGGATCTACCCGCTGAATCTGGGCCATACCCCGGCGCTGATCGACGGTGAAATCGTGCTGAATGACGGCTTCGGCCACTTGGCCGCGACCGCCACGCAACTGGTGGAAGCCGACGGCCGCGTGAAGCTGGATGGGGAAGGCCTCGCCACCCGGGCCGATGGCGGCTTCTGGCTGGTATCCGAGGGCGCCGGCACCGGCACCACGCCGAACCTCCTGCTCGCCATCGCCGCCGACGGCACCATCCAGCAGGTGGTGCGCCTGCCCGCAAGCACGAACGCGCGTCAGGTCAGCTCCGGCTTTGAAGGGGTGGCCGCGGTGGGCAGCGGCAGCGCCGAACAGGTCTATGTCGCCTTCCAGCGCGAATGGAAAAATGACCCGGCCGGACGGGTGCGCATCGGTCGTTACAACCCGGCGGACGCTACCTGGGCATTCTTTTACTACCCGCTCGACACCGCCACCTCGCCCAACGGCGGCTGGGTCGGCCTGTCGGAAATCGCCCATGTCAACGGCGACACTTTCGCGGTGGTGGAGCGTGACAACCAGGCCGGCACCGACGCGCGCATCAAGCGGCTCTACACCTTCTCCGTTGCGGGTATCGATCCGCTTGCCGATCCGGCCACCGGAACACCGGCATTCCCGGTGCTGACCAAAACCCTCGCGGCGGACCTGATGCCCGCGCTCGAAGCCACCGGCGGCGCGGTACTGGAGAAAATTGAAGGATTGGCCGTTCTCCCAGACGGCAGCGCGCTCATCGTCAATGACAACGACGGCGTCGACGACTCCAACGGCGAGACCCAGTTGCTGCGCCTGGAGAGCCTGTTCGACTGAGGAACTGCGCGCAGTTCCTTCGACCACGCCGTGGCGCCTCCAGGCGCCACGGCTTTTTGGAAATCCTGTCGGACTTCCGTGCTAGCATCACATGACCCAATGGAGCACAGCATGCGCAGTCCTTTTTCCCTTCTCGTCTTTGTTGTTTCCCTGCTGGTGCCGGGATTCACTCAGGCCACCACCCTCAGGGTCAATCCGGGTCTCTGGGAAGCGGTCTGGACCAGCACCAATCCCCTGACCGGCGAAGCGATCACCGACCGGCGCACCGAATGCGTCCGGACCGCGGATTTCGACCCCCGCCAACTGCTCAAGCAGACCCAGGGTTGCGAGGTCGTCAGGGAGGCCCTGAACGGCAACAAACTCAGTTTTTCCCTGTTGTGCGGTATCGAGGGCGGGCCGAAAACCCGGGTGGACGGCGAGTTCCAGACCAACGGCAGCGCCGGCAACGGCCATGTGCGCACCAACCTGTCGTTCGGCACCATGGCGGTAAAGATGGACACCAAGGTGGCCACCCGGCGCGTGGGCGACTGCTAGCGATTCCGGGCGGCCCGCGAATGCCGCCACGCACCTGCGAGGAACATTGGTGAGCGGCACCGACCTGTCTCATGGGCACTTACAACGCCATGATGAACACCAGGATGCATGAGGCGGCGGGTACGTTGTCCGCCGCCACGCTCGCGGCCAGCCGCAAGGTTTTTTTGGCTCCATTCCCGGCACCCCGAATCATCTGCTGGTCGGCGCCAGAATCTGGCTCAAGCGCTTTGCAGCCCACCCGGCCAATCAGCTGTCCGTGATCCCGTAGGGGCGCCAGTAGTGCGACATATAAACAAGGGAACGTCATGCCCGCAAAGGCGGGCATCCAGTTTTTGCGCGGAAATCCAGCCGCTATTGAGGCGCCGGGGCGGGATTCCCGCATGCGCGGGAATGACGATGGCGAGTAATGTGTCGAAACTTACGTGCCGTGGTACTAGCCGTGCCGCAACGCCGCGATCAACTACTGTTTGCAGATTTTCAAAGCCCGGCCGAACATCGGCTCTGGCGCGACGGAGTCATCAGAGCCTGGGCGGATTCGCTTGCCGAAGCCGATCCGGATTACCCGCGCCATGATGCGAATCCGAAAGGCGAAACCACCGACCGGAATTTTTTCAGCCTGATGATGCATTTCTTCAACCGTCAAACCCACCACCGCGGTCAGGTGACGACCTTGCTGGAGCAGGTGGACATCGACATCGGGAACACAGACCGGCTCACCCTCGTCCGCAATGAAACCGGCACCTGAATCCCGTTCCCCGACCGCCTGGCATGCGCTCGACGCCGCCGCGGTCACCGAAAAGCTGGGCAGCGACGCGAGCGAGGGCCTCACCACCGCCGCAGCAATTCCCCGCCTGGCGCGCTACGGCTCCAATTGCCTGCCGCCGCCGCGCCGCCGCGGTCCCGGGCTGCGACTCGCGCTGCAATTCCATAATCCGCTCATC
Organism: Gammaproteobacteria bacterium; assembly: GCA_016708925.1. Lineage (GTDB taxonomy): Bacteria > Pseudomonadota > Gammaproteobacteria > Pseudomonadales > Porticoccaceae > JAGPUQ01. The sequence continues at coordinate 370,916 of JADJET010000003.1, forward strand.
TACGTCCTGCTGGCCGCCGCGGCCATCACGCTCGGGCTCCGGGACTACCTCGACACCGCGGTGATTGTCGGGGTGGTAATCATCAACGCCGTCATCGGCTTCGTGCAGGAGGGCCGGGCGGAGCAGGCACTGGAGGCGGTGCGCTCCCTGCTCGCCAACCGCGCCACCGTGGTGCGCGATGGCGAGCGCCACGACATCGACGCCGCGGAACTGGTACCCGGGGATCTGGTGGTGCTGGAATCCGGCGACCGGGTGCCCGCCGATCTGCGCCTGCTCCAGGTCCGCGACCTGCATATCGACGAGGCGGCACTGACCGGGGAATCGCTGCCCGTGGCCAAGCAGGTGGCCCGGGTGGCGGCGAGCGCGGCCATCGGCGACCGCTTCGATGTGGCCCACGCCGGTACCGTGGTGAGTCGCGGCCAGGGACGCGGCATCGTGGTCGCCACCGGCGCCGCGACCGAGATCGGCCACATCGGTGCCCTGGTGGCGGGCGTCGGCAGCCTGACCACGCCTCTCACCCGCCAGCTCGACCGCTTCGCGCGCCGCATCACTGCCTTCATCCTGGTCCTGGGCGCGGTGGCTTTTGCCTGGGGCCGCTATGTCCAGCACATGGCGGGGCTCGATATCTTTCTCGCCGTGGTGGGGCTCGCGGTGGCCGCCATCCCCGAGGGCCTGCCCGCCATCGTCACCATCACGCTAGCAATCGGCACCAACGCCATGGCACGGCAGCGGGCCGTGGTGCGACGGCTGCCGGCGGTGGAAACCCTGGGTTCGGTGACGGTGATCTGTACCGACAAGACCGGCACCCTGACCCGCAACGAGATGACCGCGGTCACCCTGCTGCTGCCCGGCCGCGCGGTGGCGGTGAGCGGCGCCGGCTACGCCCCGGAGGGCGGCTTCCAGCAGGCGGGAGCGCCGCTCGACCCGGCCCGGGACGCGCCCCTGCTCGCGCTCGCCCGCTGCGCGCTGCTGTGCAACGACGCCCGCTTGCACCGCACCGACGCGGGCGACTGGCGGCTCAGCGGCGATCCCACCGAGGGCGCTCTGCTGACCCTGGCGCTGAAGGCCGGGTTGGCGGTTCGCGAGGAAACCGCGGCGGCGCCACGGGTGGATGAAATCCCGTTCACCTCCGAACAGCGCTTCATGGCGACCCTGCACCACGACCACAGCGGCCGTGCCTTCATACTGCTCAAGGGCGCACCGGAGACCATCCTGCCCCTGTGCCTCACCGATGCCGCGGGCGGGCCGGTCGACCGCGCGGCCTGGGAGGCGCGCATGCAGGCGGCGGCCGCTGCCGGTGAGCGGCTGCTGGCCCTGGCCCGCCGCGAACTGCCGGATGCGCCCGGCATTTTGACCCTTGATGCCATTGCGCCCGGTTTCACCCTGCTGGGTATCGTCGGCATGCTGGACCCGCCGCGCCCGGAAGCGGTCAGCGCGGTGGCGCAGTGCCGGGAAGCCGGCATCCGCACCCTGATGGTCACCGGCGATCACGCCGCCACCGCGACCGCCATCGCGCGCCAACTGGGCCTCGCGGGCGACCAGCCGCTCACCGGTGCGGTGCTCGAATCCCTCGACGATGCCGCCCTCGCTGCGCGCATCGCCACCACCGATGTCATCGCCCGCGCCAGTCCCGAGCACAAGCTGCGCCTGGTGCGGATACTCCAGGCCGGCGGCGAACTGGTCGCCATGACCGGCGACGGCGTGAACGACGCCATGGCCCTCAAGGACGCCGACATCGGCGTGGCCATGGGCCGACGCGGCACCGACGCCGCCCGGGAGGCGGCGGACCTGGTGCTCACCGACGACAACTTCGCCACCATCGCCGCCGCCGTGCGCGGCGGCCGCACCGTGTTCGACAACATCCGCAAATCCCTGCTGTTCATTCTGCCCACCAACGGCGGCGAAGCCGGTGTGATTTTGCTCGCCCTGTTCGCGGGCCTGGCGCTGCCTGTCACCGCAGGGCAGATCCTGTGGATCAACATGGTCACCACCGTGACCTTGGCGCTCGCCCTCGCCTTCGAGCCCACCGAGCCGGGCACCATGCAGCGCCCGCCACGGCCGCCGGCCGAACCCCTGATCACGCGTGCCTTTCTGGGCCGCATCCTCTACGTCAGCCTGCTGATGATGGCCACCACCTTCGGCGTCTTCGAGTGGGAGCTCGCGCGCGGCAACGGCATCGAGACCGCCCGCACGGCCGGCGCTGTGGGCCAGCGCTGTGGTGATCGGTCTGCAACTGCTGTTCACCTACACGCCGCCCGCGCAACGGCTGTTTCAGGTGACGCCGCTGGATATCTGGTCCTGGCTGGTGATCCTGGCGGCCGCGCTGGGGATTTTCATCGCGGTGGCGGCGGAGAAGTGGCTGTTCGGGCGCCGGGGCCGACGCATGGCAGCCGGCCACTGAACCGGCGCCCGGCCAAAAACCGGTTTATGCGGCAACTGTCCTGTGGCCACCGAGTCGCTGCGCCCGGGATCATTCCGGCAGATTGACCCCGGAGCCGCCCATTTCCTTCGGCACGTCCTGCATCTTCGGCAGTCCGTCCCGGATGCGCAGTTTCGTCTCCTGGTAATGCACATGAACGCCGGGCTGGTACGGGAAATCCGGCGTGACCGCCGCATAGACATCGGTCAGCCCCATGCCGGGATGCTCGGTAAAGAGGTGACCGCCGCAGGTTTTGCACCATTTGCGATAGCTGTTGGGCGTCTTGTTGTATGTGCCGATGTTGTCCGCGCCCCGGGTGACGCGCACGGCCTCGGGTTGCCACAACACGAAGGCATTGACCGGCCCCGCGGACCAGTGGCGGCAGGATTCACAATGGCAATAGCCCATCGCCGCCGGCGCGCCGGTGACGGTGAGCTGCACCGCGCCGCAAAAACAACCGCCGTTGTAGCTTTTTTCAGTGCTCATGCTGTTTCTCCTTCCGCGTGTGTGAAGTCGTTTTCGAAGATGACCCTGTCTCCCGCGCTGCCTTTTCCTGTCAGGCGGCGACCCTCGCCAGGTAGATGGTCTGGGTGAACGGCCGGTCCTGCAGCGGATTGTGAAAGGTCACGGGTTCGGCCCAGGCTGCTTCGAACACGCCCGTCAGCCGTTCGGTGAACGCCGCGTCCGGCTCGTCGTTCGACCACAGCCCGAAGATGCCGCCGGGTTTCAGATGCGCGGCCAGCGCGCGCAGCCCCTGCGGCCGATAGAAGCCGGTGCTGCGCGCATCGAGCAGCGCTTCCGGCGAATGGTCGATATCCAGCAGGATGGCGTCAAACTGCCGTCCCGGCGTTGCCGGATCGAAACCCGTCGGCGCGTTCGCGCGCGCGAAGAAATCGCCCTGCGTGAACCGGCAGCGCGGATCGGACGTGAGCCCGGGGCCGAGCGGCAACAACCCGGTCCGGTGCCAGTCGATGACGGCCTCCAGCATCTCGACGACGATGAGCGAGGCGACCCGCTGATCGTCCAGAACCGCCTGTGCGGTATAGCCGAGACCGAGCCCGCCGACGACCACATCCAGCGGCGCGCCGGGAAGCGCCGCCAATCCCAGGCGCGCCAAGGCAATCTCGGAAGCAGTGAACAGGCTCGACATCAGATAGTCTTCGCCGAGCTTGATCTCGAACACATCGACGCCCAGCGCAAGCTCGCGCCGTCGCCGCAGGCTGAGCACACCGATGGGTGTGGATCGACTGTCCAGCTCCTTGAATAACAGGCTCATGGCTTCGCGACGCTCCGTGGGCGGCGGGCAATCCTATCGAAAGCTCTCAGGGAATCAATCTGTTGTCGGCGATGTTCGCGAAACCAACCGGCCAGTCGCCGGCGGCATGGCCAAGGTGCGAGTCGAGGGCTGAACGCCGTTATGATACTCTGAACACCGTCATGCCCGCGGAGGAGACCGGTCCCAGACGGCGGAAGTGCTGGAACCACGGACCGTATGGGCAGGCGGCGGCGTGCCCACGCGGGACAGGGCGGTGCCGGGCGGGATCCGCGGGGCACGCTGCGCTTTCCACCTCAGCGGGCCGGAGGCTGTCTGGGTTCCCGGCGGGCCCGCGGGGGAACGGAACGGGGTTCGGAGCCCCTGGCGACCGCCCGCGATACGAACGCGCCTGCAGGAACGCCCCCCCGGCTGATTCGCCGCGATCAGATGCTCGTTCTTCCGCGCCCAGGCAAAGCCCAGTTTGATGCGGTCGAACAGGCGCTCGATCTGCCTTTCCATCCGCGGGTCGGTGAAAATGTAAAACTGATTTTCGCGAATCGCATCCAGCACCAGCTCGCCCACCACGTCGGGGTCCAATCCCTGTTGCAGGGTTTCGCCGATGGGGTTCAACGCGATCGGGCGGTCATCGGATTTGCCGAAATGGTCGGGGCGGTGGGTAGCCGCTTCGAGGATATTGGTATTGACGGCGCCCGGGCACAGCACCGATACGCCGATGGGGGTGTCTTTCAGTTCGCTGTACAGCACTTCCATCATGGCGACGGCGGCGTGCTTGCTGGCGTTGTAGGCGCCCCAGCCAGCGCCGGCGTTGACCAGCCCCGCCATGGACGCGGTGCTCATCACATGGCCGCTTTCGCCATTGGCCTTCATCAGCGGCAGAAACGCGCGCATGGCGTAGACAATGGCGGTCTGGTTGACGGCGACCACCCAATCCCAATCCTTTTGCGACAGCTCTTCGCTGAGTCCACCGACGCTGACGCCGGCGTTGTTGCACAGCACATGCACTGTACCGAAGCGCTTGACGGTGGCCGCCGCCGCGGCAAACACGGAATCCTCGATGGTGATGTCGCAGCGCAGCGTATCCACATCCGCGCCCCTGGCCTTCAGATCAGCGGCAGCGGCCTGCAACCGCTTTTCGTCGATATCGGCCATCATCACCTTCATGCCCGCTTTGGTGAAGGCCTTGGTCATGCCCAGCCCCATGCCGCTGGCGGCGCCGGTGATAAAGGCTACTTTTCCTTCGATGTCGCGCATTGTCTGTCTCCTGATGGTTGAGTTGTTGAAGTCATTCAGCGGAAAAGCGGGTAAGCCGCTGCTTCAGGCGGCAGCGCGAAGCAGG
>JADJET010000004.1 GCA_016708925.1 Gammaproteobacteria bacterium
AACGAATCCATCCACATTCTACCGGAACCCGGCATTCGCTGGCCAATCCGGGGAAACTTCCGCTGGAACTGATTGGGGCAGACCGGCGCTTATCTCGGCGAAGACGACATCGTGCGTTTCGAGGACTGCTACGGCCGCGCCTGGGATGGGCGGGTTGCGCTTGCGCGTCGGGATCGGGCGCGCGCAGAAAATAGCAGCGGCATCCCGTGCCGGTGGGGTTTGGCGCGGATTCCGGTTTTCAGGAGGGAAAATGACGGGTGCTGACAACTTGGTGTTGCTTGCCGACCCGGATTGGCACAGCGGCAATCCGGCACGAGCTGTTTCCCCATCTGGTGCAGTGCTGGATGCATTGGGCCCCCAGCGCCGTCAAGAGTTTGAGCGTTCCTATCCGGCGCTGGCCGAAGTCGCCGGGCCGGGCCTCGCCAACAACCGGCTCTACAAGCGCGCGGCGGCGGACGTGTGATGACCTGGTAGTCCGCGGATCGCGCCCCTGTGGCGCGAATTTTGCTCACTACAACCTCCGGGGCGGAATTCTTCTTCCGTCGGGTTTGCGCCCTTCAGCAGGATGAGCTTGCCGCCCTGCATCCCGGTATTCGTGACGCTCCGGGCAAGGCGTGCCCGAGGCCTCGCAGGTGGCGTGACCGTGCTTCGGCAGCAGCCGGTGCGAACAGGCCGCTAATTTCGGCCGCCGATGCCGCCCTCGACGGCCAGCGTTCGGCATGAATAGCCCGGTGACGACGCCGTTCTCGGTGCGCGGTCCCCATCTCGATAATCCCGCCGGGCTGTTTGCGGCCCTGCTCTGGCTTTCCGTCATGCGGATGATAAGTTCCACTGGCGGCGAGCTTGAGCTGTACGGGTCAAGCCCGGGCAGCGTCCCATGGCACGGGGTCTGCGCGTCAAGCCCGACGCGGTGGAGGTGGCCGAGCGCGTGGCCTATGCGCCGAATACCCCGCGATGCTGTGGCTCAACTCGTCTCTCGCCATCTCGATGGCGTGTCGCCGCGCCTCCGTCACTTCGGTACCGCGGAAGGCGTTACACCAATCTGCTCGGGAATGCCATGGCGCCGGCGTGTCGTTCACCGATTCTGCCGGTTGCTTCGCGTCCCCGCCCTCGGCAGTTGCTCGAGCGCTATCGACGCCGCCGCGCACGGTGACTGCCAAGTTGCGGCGTTGCCCACCGAACGGTCCCTGACCGGATCGGTATCAGTTCCTTGCTTTTGCAGGGGCCATTCAGTATTCCCAGCTGCCCCTCCTACATCCCGCTGCGCTGTCCCCGCATGCTGACATCCCTTGAACTGCGCGCCTGCGTAGCCAGTGTTTCTGGCGCCACGCGGATGCTGGGACTGTTCATGGTGCTGCCGGTACTTGCGCTCAATGAAGCTCAGTACACCGCGCTCTGGCCGCGAACATAGTACCCGTGTCTGGGGATCTACGGCCCTCACCTGTGGCATGTTGCAAATCCCCCTTCGGCCTCGCCTCTCCGACCGCTTGGGACGCAAGTCAGCTCATCATCGGGGGTATCCTGCTGTTTGTGGCGGGCTCGGTGATTGCCGCCGCCTGCTACACGGCGTGTACCGTGCTGATGCCGGGGCGGGCGGTGCAGGGCGCGGGGCGCAGTGGCCGGCGTCATCATGGCGTTGCTGGTGGATGCGTGACGCGCGAGCAGTGGTGCGTGCACCCGCGCCATGGCGGCGGTGGGCGGCAGTATCGGGCCTGTTCCCGCTTGGGCGATGGCCCGGGTCCGGTGATAGCTTCCCACCGGGGATATCGGCGGTGTTCTGTGACGGCGGCGCGGCATTTTGGGATTGCCGGTGTTGTTGTCGATTCCTTAACGCCAAGCCGGTCCCCGACTCACGAATTGGTGCCGATGCCCGAAATGTTGGGCCGGCAGTGCTGCGCACCCTGAGCTGTCAGTGTGGCTGGATGTGGAATCTTCGTGCTTCACTTCGCCCAGATGGCGACTCCGTGTCGGTGCCCGTGCTGCTGAACAGGTGGTGGGATTTGAGCGGGACCGGTACTCTTTATCTGATCACCATGGGCTTACTTTGGCACCGATGGTGCCGTTCATCTGGTATGGCGCGAAACACGGCGGCGGATGAAGCCGGTATTTGCGTGGGCGCTATCGCGCTTACCAAGGTGGCCGAGGCGGTGCTGGCTTCTGGCCGGGGCAGTCACTGCTTGTGATGGCCACGGGCTGTTGTTGCTTTTCATGGCGTTCAACCTGTTGGAGGCATCGCTGCCGTCCTCGGTCGCGGGTCGTGCCTGCCGGGCATCAAGGGTACGGCGCTTGCATTTATTCCACCAGCCAGTTTCTGGGCGCGTTCGCGGGCCGTGCGCTGGTGGTCTGGTCGCGCATCGCTTTGGTGGCGGGAGCGTGTTCTGGTTCGCGCGCGGCGCGGCGCTGGTATGGTTTGCCGTGGCCAGCACCCATGCGCGCTCCCGCCGGTTGCGCAGCCTGACGTTGATTCAGGCGGCGGGAGAACCCGTGGTCCGGCGCGAAGCCTTGGTGGGCGTGGTGGCCGGAGTCGAGGACGTGATTCACATCCCGAGCCACCGAGGTCGCCTATGTGCAGGTGGACGACGATGCGCTCGACAGCGCCCATCTGGAGGCGTGTTCTGCGGGACGCCCGCTGAGCGCTTGATGCACGGCGTGCGTTGCGCACGGCTGGTTGGTGAGGCCGGAGCCCAGCGGTTACACTGGACTTCGCAGCACTGAAATTTTGACAGGGATTCTGGAGATGGCCTCGCGGCATCAATAAAGTCATTTTGATCGGCAATCTCGGCAACGACCCGGAAACCCGCTACAGCATGCCCAGCGGCGGGGCGGTGACCAATATCACCCTGGCGACGTCCGAAGGTTAGCATAAGCAGACCAACGAGCAGAAAGAGCGCACCGAATGGCACCGGGTGGTGTTTTTCAACACGCTGGCGGAGATCACGGCGAGTACCTCAAGAAGGTTCCAAGGTTTATGTCGGTTCCCTGCACCGCCAGTGGGAGAAGGACGGCCAGGAAGCACTACACCACCGAGATCGTCGCGATGAAATGCAGATGCTGGACGGACGCGGCGGCAGGGCATCGCGGTCGCAGGGCGGCGATTTCAGTGCTCCGCCACCGCGCGGTGCAGGCGAGCAGCGGCGGCACCGCGGGCGCTGCTCCGGCCGGCCCGGACCCCACCAGCTTCGACAATTTCGATGACGATATCCCGTTTTAGTGCGGCCCGGTTCCGCGGCCCCGTGAACGCTTGCGCGTGAGTACCAATCTGACTGGCACCAGGCGGCGGTGTCGAAGGACGATCGTGCTCAGAAACGCCAGAAGCCCTACGTGATCTGGTTTACGGGGCTCAGTGGCGCGGGCAAATCAATCCCTGGCAAATGCGCTGGAGCGGGCGCTCTTCGAGCGCGGCCATCATTGCTATCTGCTGGACGGCGACAACGTCCGCCACGGTCTCAACCGGAATCTGGCTACAGCGACGCTGATCGGGTCGAAAAATCGGCGCATCGCCGAGGTGGCGAGCTGCTTCGATGCGGGTCCGATTGCCATGACGGCATTCATCTCGCCGTTTTCGCGCTGACCCGTCAGCTCGCGCGCGATTTGCTGCCCGCGGATGAGTTCATCGAAGTGCGTGTCACTTCGCTGCGTGGCGGTCTACGAGCCAGCGCGACCCCAAAGGGTCTCACGCAAGGCGCGCGCCGGGCAGATTCCCAACTTAACCGGCATCGATTCCGCGTATGAAGCGCCAGTGAGTCCGAGTTGGTGGTTGATACCGGGGCCAGAGGGATCTCGACGGCTGCGTTAAAACTTGGCTTGCGTACCGGAGCAGCGCGGCATTTTAAGGGCGGCTTGGCTGGCCCAAAAAGGGCGAATGTGACCGCGGTACTTTCGCCGCCCCGATTACCGTCAGTATCCAATCGCGCTTCCTGCCGTCGACGGCTGAACGAAACGCCCGTTCACCGGCCCGGCGCCGCCGCGTTCCGGTGTTGTTACACGGTTAACCGACTGCTGAAAAAACGTTGCGAGGAAGCCAGCAATGCGCAGCGGAGCAGGTGGCGTGCCGCCGGGGCTTTGAGCAGCCGGTTAGGCTCGGTCGCCGCTGATACCGCTGCAACCGGGCTGGCGTTGGTGCCGCCGAAGCCGAAGCTGTCCGACATCACCCGCTCCAGTTCGACGCCGCCGATACGCTGCCGGACGATGTTGGCCCCGGCGACTGCGGGATCGAGGTTGTCGATATTGGCCGAGGCGGCGATGAAGCCGTGGCGCATCATCAGCAGACTGAACAGGGCTCACGCAATCCCGCCGCGCCCAGTGAATGCCCCGACAGCGACTTGGTCGAGCTGATGCGGGGTCTGGGGGCCGAAGACTCCAGAATGGCCCCGATTTCCTTGACGTCGCCACTCGGCGTGCTGGTGCCGTGGGTGTTGAGGTGGTCGATCGAACCATTCACCGTCGCGAGCGCCCGGCGCATGCTGCGCAACGCGCCTTCGCCGGAGGGGTGCGACCATGTCGTATCCGTCGGAGGCGCCGTAGCCGACGATCTCTGCGTAATGGTGGCGCCGCGCGCGCGCGTGTTCGAGCTCCTCGACCACGAAACAGCCGCCGCCGCAGGACATCACGAAGCAGTCGCGGTCGAGTCATAGGGCCGCGAGGCACGTTCCGGTGTCGTTGAAGCGGGTCGACAGCGCGCCCCATGGTCGAACATGCTGACCATCGACCAGTGCTCTTCCTCCGCGCCGCCGGCGAACAGGATGTCCCTGCTTGCCGAGTGGATCTGCTCCACCGCCGAGCCAATGCAATGGGCGCTGGTGGCGCAGGCGGAAGAAATGCTGATATTGAGCCCCTTGATGTGGAACGGTGTGGCCGGCAGGCCGACACCGTGCTGCTCGTGATCTGGGTGACGCGGTAGGGCCCGATGCGCCACACCGCGTTCGCGCAGAGTGTCCACCGACTCGAGGAATTTTGCCCCGGAGATACCGCCGGAACCCATGATGATGCCGGTGCGGGATTGGAGACATCCGCCTCCGAGAGGCCGGAGTCGGGTGATGGCCTGTTGCATGCGCCGATACCATAGCCATAGACCGCCGCCGTGACCAGGAAGCGCAGATGTTTGCGGTCGATGAGATCCGTGGGATCCAGATCGATCTGTCCCGCGATCTGGCTCTTCATCCCCATCTCGCGATAAACGGGCATCGGGCGAATGCCGGATGGCCCTCGCGCAGAGAACGGACAACGGTTTCGACATCATTGCCCAGGCATGACACCACCCCCCATGCCGGTAATTACCGCGCTCGTCCTCATGGAGTGCCTCTGGGGTGGTTGTGGGCGGGAAATTGGCCGGCATTGTAAGGAAGCCGGGTGCCGCTAAAAGTTGTCGGTGGAGGTGAAAATACCCACCCGAAGATCCTTGGAGGGGTAGATTCTTGTGGCCATCCACCGCCATTGAGCCGTCGGCGATGGCCATCACCAGTTTGCGCTCAACCCATGCGTGAAATGTCGAGTCGGTAGGTCACTTTCCCGGCAGTAGGCAGTACTTGCCCGAAAAACATAAACTCGCCGAGCCGAGCGCGCGGACGTGACCGTCGTTGCCGCGCAGGTGAAAGAATCCGGTCAGTTGCCAGAGGGCATCGAGACCCCAAGCAGCCCGGCATCACCGGGTCGCCGATGAAGTGGCAGACAAAGAACCGCGATCGGGATTGATATCGAGTTCCGCGATCACCCGGCGCCTGCATGCGTACCGCCGGTCGAGTCGATATGCGTGATCCGGTCCACCACAGCAGCATCTGGCCATCGGGTAGGCGTGCCGCATCGGAGCCAAACGCTCCCTGCGCCGGTAGCCAGCAGCCCATCGCGCTGAAGCTCCTCCGCCGGCCGCGGATGGCGGTGTCTTCCGACGGGAGGTGGACGTTGGAGCGGGCATCGGTTTCTCTCGGGTTGCCGTTGTGTGTCAGCCATTTACGCGACCCACGACCCGCCCGCCAAGGAGCCATACTGACGCCTGGCTTTCTCCGCGCGGGCCCTATGCCGCGCTGCAAAGCGCGCAAATGCTGCGTTAATGTAGCGCCGCGCCACCGTGGCGCACGACTCCGGGCACCGGCAGCGCCGGTGCTGGAGTTCGACCGCAATCGCCCGTCGAGGAACTGCCATGATCAAGAAATGCCTGTTTCCGGTCGCCGGGTGGCTGGAACCGGCTTCCGCCCGCCACCAAGTCCACGCCCATGAAATGCTGCCCGTGGTCAACAAACCCCTGGTGCAGTACGGCGTTGAAGAGGCGCTGGCGGCCGGACTGAACTGAAATCTGCTTTGTCACCGGCCGCGGCAGGCTCGATCTCGGTCACTTCGACATCAGCTACGAGCTCGAGCATCAGATCACGGCACCGAGGGGGAAGATTACCTGATCGAAATCCGCAAGGTGATCAACAGCGGCCGCTCTCGAGTCAACTTCGGCAACTGGAAATGAAAGGACTCGGTCAGCGATCCTACCAGCGGTAGCTGGTGGGCAATCAGCCGTTCGGGGTGATTCTGGCGGATGACCTGTGCTTCAACGATGACATCGGGGTCATGGCGCAGCTGGTCGATATCTATCGACGTACCGGCAGTACCGTGGTGGCGATCCAGGAAGTCGAAGAAAAGGACGTGTCGAAATTCGGCATCATCGCCGGTGTCAGAGGAAGAACCCGGCCTCTACCGCGTCACCGAGATGGTGGAAAAACCGGCGCCGAGCGAGGCGCCCAACAATGTCTCGCCATCATCGGCCGCATCGTCCTGTCGCCGTTCATTTTGAAGTCTTGCGCCACCACGCCGCCCGGGCAAGAACGGCGAAGCTGTCAGCCTACCGACGCGTTGTTGACGCTGGCCCGGACCAGCAAAGTGCTGGCCTACAAATTGCTCAAGGGGTCAGCGCTTTGACTGCGGCAGCGTCGGCGGGTTTGTCGATGCCACCAACCACGTCTATCAGAACATCTATCTCAAGGGACGCAAATGATGTCGGCGCTCACCTGCTTCAAAGCCTATGACGTGCGCGGTCGCGTTCCCGAGCAGTTGAACGAAGAGATTGCCTACCGCATCGGTCGCGCCTTCGCGGTCTATCTGGGCGCGCGCAGCCTTGTCGTCGGCCACGACATCCGCCTGACCAGCCCGGCGCTGTGCGACGCGGCGGTGGCCGGCATTCGCGATGCCGGCTGGATGACGGTGCATATCGGCCAGTGCGGTACCGCGGAAATTTTACTTCGCGACCTTCCACGGCGGCTAGCGACGGCGGCTTGGTGGTGACCGCCAGCCACAACCCCAGGACTTCAATGGCGCAGGAAGTTCGTGCGCGAAGGGCGCGTCCGATCAGCGGCGATGCGGGGCTGCCTGAGATCCAGGCGCTGGCGAGGCGGCGGATTTTCCGGCGGCTGCGCGCCGGGCACGCTGCGCCTGCCGCTGACAAGAGCGCCTCATCGACCACGCGTTGTCCCTACGTGGATAAATCCGCGCTGCGACCGCTCAAGGTCGTGGTCAACGCCGGCAACGGCGGTGCCGGCGCCGTCATCGATCTGCTGGAGCCGCATCTGCCGCTGGAGTTCATCAAGCTCCAGCACGCGCCTGACGGTCACTTTCCCCAAGGTGGACTGACCCGCTGCTCGAAGAAAAACCGCGCGGCGACCGCCGACGTCGTAGCGCGAGCGGCGCCGATCTGGGGATCGGGCCGGACGGCGACTCCGACCGCTGTTTCTTCGCTAAAACGAGCGTGGCGATTTCGTCGAGGGATATTACGTCGTCGGCCTGCTCGCGGAAGCCTTTCTGCGCCGCATCATGGCGGCGCCATCGTGCACGACCGGCGCCTGATCTGGAACACCACCGACATCGTCGCCCAGTTCGGCGGCCGGGCGGGGGTGCAGAGCCGCACCGGCCATGCCTTCATCAAACAGGTGATGCGCGATAACGACGCCTCTACGGCGGTGAGATGAGCGCGCACCATTATTTCGCGACTTCGCCTATTGCGACAGCGGCATGATTCCCCTGGCTGCTGGTGGTGGAATTGTTGTCCCGGCGCCGGCAGCCGCTGTCCGAACTGTTGAGGGAGCGTCAGCGCGCCTATCCGGTGAGCGGCGAAATCAACCGCCCCGGTCGCGGATCCGCAGGCGGTGCTCGACGCCATCGCGGGCTGTCGCTACGGGAGCGGAGGCGCTCGATACCATGGATGGCATCGGCATCAGCTTCGCGGACTGGCGCTTCCAATGTGCGCATGTCGAACACCGGGCCGCTGGTGCGCCTGAATGTGGGAGAGTCGCGGCGATCACGCGCGCTGATGGTGGAAAAAACCGCCGAGCCGCTGGCGCTCCTGGATGGTGGCTAAGGGAAAACGCGGTCCATTAGCACGCCGCGCTGGCACGTCGGCGCGCGGACCAGGGCATCAGTCTGAACGCGCACCCGCGCTGTTCCACCGCGCCACGAGGGCGCGGGTGGAGCTGTCGTAGGCGCTCGCGTCCGCGCCGACCAGCCGCCGCGCCGATCGCACTCGCCGCTGGGCTCTTCGCTGCCCCAGATGATTGCTCCGGTGGCGAAGGTCACCGCCGTGCCGTCCTGGGTGACGTTCTTGCCCAGGCTTTCCATCATCAGTTGCTGCAAATAATCCGGCAGATGGCGCAGGCCGTGCACATAGGGGCGGTACGGCGCGGGTACCGTGGTGCCAGAAATTGATCCGCCAAACGCTCAGTAGTCCATGCAGCATCGGCAGATTGGTGCGCAAGGATGCCGTGCGAAAGTGCTGGTCCATGGCATTGGCGCCCGGCGAGCAGCTCGGTAAAGATGTCCGGTCCGAGCGCAACGGCAATCGGCAGTCCCATGGCTGACCACAGCGAATAGCGGCCGCCGATCCCTTCGCCCAGGGTGGATCGCGGTCGTCGGCGATGCCCAGGCTTTGGCTCGTTCAGGCTTGCTGGTGATTGCCGCGAAATGCCTGCCGATGTGGTCCGCGGCATGCCAGCTGCGCCGAGCCAGCGTCGTGCCAGGTCGGCATTCGACAGGGTTTCCAGGGTCGAGAAGCTTTTCGACGCCAGTACAAACAAGGTGGTCGCGGGAACGCAGTGCGCCAGGACAGCGGCGAGCGCGGTGTTGTCCAGGGATGTGCCTCCAGCAAACTCAGCGTGGTGTCGGTGAAATGGTTCTTGGAATAGTCGAGGTAGATGCCCGCCGCAGTCGCGTGGCAGCGCTCGCCGCGTGCTGGGTCAGCGGCGAACAGGTCGTTGAGCGTGGTGCCGGCAAAGCTTGTGCGATGTGCGCGGAGGGCGCGCGGCGCGGCGTTGTCGATGGCGGGTCGCAGGGGCATGGTGCTTGGTCGCCAGAGTGCAGGGGCGCTACTGTCTCAGAAGTCACGATGTGCGGCAAATTCCGCGAGCTCGCACAACGCCTGTTGTTGTGGCGATGCCGGCGGTGGCGCGAGGCGCTGCCCGCGCCCGGCCCGCCTGCTGGCGCGCCACAGTCAGGGTGTAGTCGAGCGCGCCACAGGCGCCGACGATGCGCAGGACTCGGGCAGCGCAGCGCCCCGGCGGTTGGCAATGGCGTCGCGGATCAGGGTGGCGTCGGCGTGCGGCGCGGTGCGCAACGCATGGATCAGGGGCAGCGTCACCTTGCCTTCGGCCAGATCGTCGCCGATGTTCTTGGCCAGTTGCCCGGCGTCGCCGCCGCAGTCGAGGGCATCATCCACCAGTTGAAACGCCATGCCGAGGTGATGCCCGTAGTTTTGCAACGCCGTGACACCGGTGGCGTCGGCGCCGGCGAGGAGGGCGCCGGTCCGGGCCGCCGCCTGGAAACAGCTCGGCGGTCTTCTTGCGGATCACTTCGGTATATCCCGGCTCGTCGAGTTGGGCGTTGCCGGCATTGAGCAGTTGCTGGACCTCACCCTCGGAAATGGTGTTGGTGGTATCGGCCAACACGCGCATGACCGCCATAAGTTGCCGACGCGCACCATGAGTTGAAAGGCGCGGGAATACAGAAAATCACCGACCAGAACCGTCGCCGCATTGCCGTACTGGTTGTTGGCGGTATGGCGGCCGCGGCGCAACTCCGAGGTGTCCACCACGTCGTCGTGCAACAGGGTCGCGGTGTGAATCAGCTCGATCACCGTGGCCAGCAACACATGCTGGTCGTTGTCGTAACCGCAGGCGCGGGCGCTCAGCAGGGCCCATACATGGGGCGCAGGCGCGGTTGCCGCCCGCCGTGATCAGGTAGGTGCCGATTTCCTCGACCAGACCGACGTCGGAATTCAGTTCAGTGATGATGAGCTGGTTGACCGCTTCCATGTCGGATTTGACGACGTCCAGAAATGGCAGCATGGAGCACAACGGCGCGGCGGGGAGGCGCGGAAATGCTAGGTGTGGCTCCGGCGGCTGTCGAGGGAAACCCAGGTGCGGAAACCCGGGTTGGCGGGAACAAAGTTCGTCGCGCGCGACCGGGAACACCCTGCCGCGCTGGGTGGCGAGCTGTGGTCGGGGTAAGCTTCGGAATCCGGGCCGGTCGGTTGCAGGCAACCGACAGCTCTTGCCACTGTTTTCGCCACGAGGGGTTTCCCATGAAAGTCTTTACCACCATTCCCCAGAGACAATCTGCGCAAGGTGCCGGCGGCGGCGCGCGCCATCGGAGGCGGCCGGCTACGACGGCATCGTGACCATGGAGAACGCCCATGAGCCGTACCTGCCGCTGGCGGTGGCGGCTACCGCCACCGAGCGCGTGGAGCTGATCACCGGCATCGCCATCGCCTTTGCCCGCAGTCTTATGGTGGTCGCCAACGCGGGCTGGGACTTGCAGGCGGCGGCGCCCGGGCGCGTGGTGCTGGGGCTGGGCAGCCAGATCAAGGCCCACAACGAGCATCGCTTCAGCGTGCCCCCGGTCGGCGCCGGCGCCGCGCATGCGCGAATATGTGCAGGCACTGCGCGCGATCTGGGCGTGCTGGAAAGGGGAAGGTGCGCTGGCGTTTCGTGGCGAGCACTACCGCTTCACACTGATGACGCCGAATTTCATTCCCGAGGATTTTCCGGAACCGCTGCCCGCCGTCACCATCGCCGCCGTGGGCCCGGCGATGCTGCGCGTGGCCGGCGAAGTCTGCGACGGCGTGCGCCTGCATCCGTTCTGTACCCGCGCCTATCTGGAGCAGGTGGTGTTGCCGGAGCTTGCCACCGGCTGGGCGCGTGGCGGACGTCGGCGGGAACATTTCGAAATCTCGGGCGGCGGTTTTATCGCCACCGGGCCGGATGACGAAGCCGTCGCCAGGATGGTCGAGTGGGTGCGCTATCGGGTGGCGTTCTATGCGTCCACGCCCGCCTATTGGCCGGTGCTCGCCCAACACGGGCTGGAGGAGCTGGGCGCCAAGCTCAACCGCCTGACCAAGGCCGGGCAGTGGGACAGGATCGCGGCGGAAATCCCGGATGACGTGGTGAACCTGTTTGCGGCGATTGGCCGCCACGACGAGATTGCCGCCGCCATCGCAAAACGCTTTAGTAGCGCCTCCGATGCCATCTTCGCCAGCGTCGCCACCGCGGTGCCGGCGGATCTGCCGCCGGACCTGGTACAGGATATCCGGCGGCTTCCGGCCGCATTCACCGGCTTCCCACGCTGACAGGAAGCGGTGAATGACAGCGATATTCCTACCACTTGATGACGGTGGTGCCGACGGTGCCGAAGCTCGCCATCGCCTCGATCACGCCGGACGCTTTCTCGATGGGGAACACGTTGGTCACCATCTCGCCCGGGCGCAGCTTGCCGCTTTCCACCATGTTGAGCATTGCGCTGTAGCGGCGCGGCTGCATGCCGATGGTGCCGATGAATTGCAGCTCCATCGCCACGATCAGGTCCACCGGCAGCGACACGAAACCTTTTTCGGCTTGCGTCGTGAGGCCGATCTGCAAGTGGCGACCGCGTTTGCGCAGGCTCATGATCGAGTTCAGGCAGGTCGTGGCAATGCCGAGGGCATCCACCGAGACATGGGCGCCGCCGCCGGTGAGCTCCTTGATGGCCTCGGCGGGATTGGTCTTGGCGGCGTTCACGGTGTGCACCGCGCCCATCTTGCGGGCGACTTCCAGCGACTTGTCATTGATGTCCACCGCGATCACGTTGGCGCCCATGGCGTTGGCGATCTGGGTGGCGGCGAGGCCGATGCCGCCGCAGCCGTGGATGGCCACCCATTCCCGGCGGCGACCTTTACCTGATCCACGATGCCGTGAAAGGAGGTCATGAAGCGGCAGCCCATGCTGGCGGCGTCGGTAAAAGGCACGGATTCCGGCAGATTGATCAGATTGAGATCGGCTTTCAGGATATGGGCGTACTGACCGTAGCCGCCGGAAGTGCGGAAACCGGCCAGATTGCCTTCGGCGCAGGTGTTCTGGTGGCCGGCGGCGCAGTATTCGCAGGTGCCGCAGCCCAGGTTGAACGGACAAACGACGCGGTCGCCGACCCGGAATTTTTTGACATTGGCGCCGACTTCCGCCACTTCGCCGACGAATTCATGGCCGATGACGTGCGGCAGTTCGGGTTGCAGGCCGAGCCAGCCCCAGTCGCCGACGCAGACGTGCCAATCGCTGCGGCAGACGCCGTTGGCGGCCACCTTGATGATCGCGTCCTCCGGCCCGCATTTGGGCTCCGGCCAGTTCGCGTGAATGACAAAAGGCTTGTTGAAGGCTTCGAGTACGGCGGCTTTCATGGGTTGGCTCCTGTTATTGTGGGGCACGTTTAGTCGGGCGTGTTCGGCCCACACTAGAACGGCGTGCTGACGGTTGTCAACGCCATGGTCTCTTCGTTGGATGGACACAGGCGGGTCTTTTGAATTTCGAGTGGGTTAAGCGGCATGCGGGTTGATCTTGCTGAAGTCGAGCTTGCCGGCAAGCAGGAAGACCACTGTGCGGATGGTGGAGAAATTGCCATAGCCGCGCGCCTTGCGCTTTGCGGCTGGAAGAGGCCGTTAATGGCTTCAAGGAAGCCGTTGGTCTGGCGGGTCTGGGTCCAGGTGACGATGCCCTCGATGTGACGGCGGATCATCCCGGCGACCTCCTTCATCGGCTCGACCTGGAGCGCATCACATTGGTCGCCCATTGCCGGAGCATGGCGCACGACATTGATCTGCTTGCGCTCCGAGGATCTCGCGCAACGGCTCTTGCTAAAGCCAAGCCCGGGCGGTGCGCTTGGTCGTCACCGGGCGATCAGCGTATCGAGGTCGGCGCGGGCCGCCGGCGCCAGCTCGCCCGGTCCTTCAGAAGCTTCCAGCGCAACCCCTTGAGGCTCGGATCAGTCCGCTGTTCGATGCGCCGAGTCTTGTCGACGGCGGTACTGGCGTGGGCGATGACGTGGAACTTGTCGAAGGTGATCTGGGCATTGGGCAGATGCCTGGTCACGCCCTTGATGAAGGCGGGCGACATGTCGATGGAAATGGACGCCACGGCCTCAGGATTGCCGCCGTGGGCGGTAAAAGTCGGCGGCAAAGGCCTGGATCGTCTCAGCCCCCGGCCCTCGGTGACGAACAGCACCCGGCGCTCGTCAGCATCGGCGACCGGGGTGATGTAGTCGCGGCCGCGGGCCTTCGAGGTCTCATCCGCCGCCAGACGCTTGACGGCGGAGAAGTCGGCCTGCGCCACGCCCAGATCGACGTAGCGCTTGCAGATGGCCACCACCTGATGCCAGGAGAGATTCACCAGCCGGGCCACGGCCGCGAAGGTCATTTCCCGGCACAGGGTCATGATCAGCGCCTCGAAGAGCAGCGTGAAGCCGGCCAGCCGGCCGGACCAGTCGGGTTCGACCTGGCGAATGCCGCCGTCGGGCAGCCGCACTCGCGGCACGCGGACTTCCAGATGGCACTCGTGTTGGAAGAAGTTCAGATGCCGATAGCGCTTGGTCACGGTGTCGTGGGCCGGGTGGTGCCCTCGATGCCGGGCACGGCAAAGCGGCTGCCGGCGACGAAATCGACCGCGATGGTCAACGACTTCTGGGCAGCGTCGAAATCGACGCCTTTGATGTACCAGGGGACGTAATGCCCAGGGCGGCTTCGAACAGCTTGGCGGTCATGTTGCGGTCACCCAGGTTTCTCAGGGACGAGCATCCTACCCTCTCCAGCGCGGCGGCCCTCTCGCCGCCCATGTCTCCCATGGCTGGATGCACAACCCCGCTGCATCCAGCCATGGGACAACGATCTCACGGGGCTGCGCCTCAAGGGTCCGCTCCGCCGGGCTTCGCCCGCCCTTGACCCACAGCCCCGGGCCACCCCGTAACGCCCCATTACCCACTCAAAATTCAAAAGAGGCCGAAAATTGCAGGTTGACGGGCTCCCTTGAACCCGTCATCGGATTGTCTGCTGCGATGTAATCGTGACTGTCTGACAGTCACCGCCCGCTCTCGGGAGCGTTGCCGTCGGAGTTACCCAAACGCAACCCTCGTCTCGGACAGGCCCGGGCATCACCCCCGCACCTCCGCCCGCTCCACCTTCTGCAAACCCCTTGGCAACTTGTTGCCGCGCCGGCCGCGCTTGCCGCGATAGTGCTCCAGATCACGGTAGGGGATGGCGATGTGGCGCTTGTCGGCGTGCAGCACCAACTCCTGGCCGCTGTCGACCACGGTGGCGGCGACAATGAACTCCTCGCGGCTCTGAGCCTGCGCGGCAGGAATGCTGATGATGCGGCTGCCCTTGCCGCGCGCCAGTTCCGGCAGTTCCGGCAGCTCGATCACCGCGAGACAGACTGAGTGGGGGGTCAACGCCCAGGCGCCTTGCGAGGATGTCGCGCCAAGGCTGCCGGAGATGGCGGGCAACGACACCACCGCAATGGTGGTGTCGAGCACATTCATGAAATTGGCCGCCGTGATCGCAACCACGGTCAGCAGCAGCGGCAGACGCGGACCCGCAGTCATGGCGGACCAGCGCGCCGCGTCCGGAGGCCGGTCGGGAAACCCGCTACGCCATGCCCAGATTATTCATGTCCCGCGCCGGATAGCCGGCGAGTATGGCTTGGGGATCGTGCGCCACGCCGGCGCGGTAAACCCGTTCCAGCGCGCGCAGTGAACGCACGTCCTGCGAGGGATCCTTGCCCAGCACCAGGATGTCCGCATAACGGCCGGGCGCGAGGGTGCCGAGCTGGTCTTCCATGCGCAGCGCCGAAGCGGCGGCGGCCGTAACCGCTTTGAGGGCTGCCATGTTACCGATGGCATCGGTCAGCAGTTCGACTTCGCGCAGCAGGGCAAATCCGGGCGGTGGATAGGCGACGCCGCAACAGTCGGTGCCGCCGACCACCACACCGCCGGCTTCATGCAGGATACGCACTGCCTCTTTTTGCTTGTCGAGGGCCTTGTCGCCCTTGCCCGGCGGGAAGCCGGTGTGAATATCCCACTCCGGCCCGGCCTTGACGATTTTCGCCAGGTGGCGCTGGCGGTTGAGACATGCCTGGGGGATGTAGATGCGGTCGGTGTCGGCGAGCGCGGCTTCCAGGCCGATGTTGGCGAGCCATAGCAAGTCCAGCGTGGTGCCTATCTTGACCTGCTTTTCGACCATCGCACCGAACAGCGCCTGCGCGCCGGGGCCGTGCAGGTCGGCCTCTTCCCAGCCCTTGAAGGTGGTTTTGGAAAATCGCGGGCTCGACATCGAGATGTCCGGGGTGAGGCGCATTTCGATCGGGCAGATGTCGTTGTAGGGCGTGATCCACATGTGCTCGATGCCGTCGATGCCGAGATTGACGGCTTCGAGCGCGGTGGTGCGACCCAGATGGCCGGTGACGGGCACGCGCTTGTCCACCGCGTTGATACAGGCTGCGACGATGTCGGGCGTCATCGAGAAATACAGCTTGATGCCGTCCACACCGGCGCGGAGCAACTGGTCGATCTTGCCGGGCGCGGCGGCCACGTCGGGCACGTTGTCGAGCATGATGCCGAACTCGCCCTGGCGGTCGAAGCTGTCGCCCCGGCCATCGAGCAGTGGCCCGCACACGAACAGCCGCGGCCCCAGCACTGCGCCGCTGTTGACCCGACCGCGCAGCGCGAGCACTTTTTCGAGCTTGCCGCCGACATCGCGCGCGGTGGTGACCCCGGCGCCGAGAAACAATTGCAGATCGATTTCGTCCACCATGGTGGCGTGGACATGGGTGTCGATCAGTCCCGGCATCAGGGTCTTGCCGGTGCAGTCGATGACGTCGGTATCGGCGCCGACGTCGATCTGCGCGTCCACCTTGACGATGCGCTCGCCGCGGATGAGGATCGACACGCCGTCGCGCGGCTGTTTCGAAATGCAGTCGATCACCCGTGCGTTGCGCAACAGCGTTTCCTGTGCCATGAGCTTTTCTCCGCTGAGTTATGAATTATTGTCCGGTCGGCTGTTCGGCAACTTGTCAGGGATACGCTGAACAACCGTCCAAGCGTCGTTCCCGCGCACGGTGGGGGCCCGGGGATCTCACGACCTTCTGGATGCCCGCCTCCGCGGGCATGACGGTTGTTCAGTGTCGCAGGGTGGGCAAAACGCAGCGTGCCCATCCCAGCGCCAGTGTTTCCAGCATTTCCACCGTCTCAAGATCACCATGAATCAACCGCTTTGGCAACAGCCGGAAAAACCTCGACTAGTAGTGCGACATGTAAACAAAGGAACGTCATGCCCGCAAAGGCGGGCATCCAGTTTTTGCGCGGAAATCCAGCCGTTGTTGAGGCGCCGGGGCTGGATTCCCGCGTGCGCGGGAATGACGATGGTGAGCAATGTGTCGAAACTTACGTACCGTGGTACTAGCCGCGTTTCAGCAGATCGTCAGTGACTGCGGGGATTTTTTTGCCGGTAGCGGGCGTCCTTGAACTCGCCGAAAAACTGTTCGACCTGAGGATGATTCACCGGCGTGCCGCTGGTGTCGGGCAACAGGTTTTGCTCCGACACATAGGCGACATAGTAGTTCTGCACGTTTTCGGCGAGCAGGTGATAGAAGGGTTGATCGCGGCGCGGGCGCACATTTTCCGGAATGGCATTGAGCCATTCCTCGCTGTTGCTGAAGGTCGGATCGACGTCGAAGATCACGCCGCGAAACGGGTAGATCCGGTGCTTCACCACCTGCCCGATTTCAAATTTGGCGGTGCGGTTGACGGTCTCGATCATGGCTCTGTCCGCGCTGCGGCCTGCCGGTCAGCGCATGGCGCCATCGATCTGGATGGTCTCGCCGTTGAGCATGCGGTTCTGGCAAATGTGTTTGACCAGCTCGCCGATTTCTCGCGGATCGCCCCAGCGTTTCGGGAAGGGCACCATCGCGATCAGCTTGTCGATATGCTTGTCGTCGACCGAGCTGGCCAGCGGAGTTTTGAAAAATCCCGGCGCGATGGTCATCACGCGAATACCGTAAGGCGCGAGATCGCGGGCGAGCGGCAGGGTCGCACCCGCCACCGCGCGCTTGGACGCCGCATAGGCCGCCTGCCCCGGCGGGCCGTTGAACGCCGCTCCCGAGGCGATGTTGATCAGCACGCCGCGCTCGCCGTCCTCGAACGGATCGAGGTTCATCATCTGCTCGGCGAACAGCGCGCAGCCATCGAGGGTGCCGATGACATTGATGTTGATTTCGCGCTGCATGGATTCGATGGGATGCGGACCCTGGGAGCGGCTGGCGATTTTGCGGCTGACGTCGATGCCGGCGAAATTCACGGCGATACGCGGCGGACCAATGGCCGCGCAAGCCTGCTGTACCGCTGCCTTGAGCGAGTCGTGATCGGCGACATCGCATTTGACAGCAATCCCGCCGAGCTCCCTGGCCAGGGGTTCCGCCAGCACCATGTCGCGGTCGAGCAGCGCCACGATGGCGCCCGCTTCGGCGAGTACGCGCGCGGTGGCGGCGCCGAGACCGGAAGCGCCACCCGTTAAAAATGCCGCTACACCTTCGAGCTTCATAGGTTATCTCCTGCCGCGCGCCGGCTAATCAGTGCGCGAACGGTTGTTGGATTCGTCGGGAATTTCATGCTCAGAAAAGTCCCGCGTCGATGCGGATGGTCGAGGCGTTGAGCATCTGGTTTTCGCAGATGTGTTGCACCAGCGCGCCGATTTCATCCGGCCTGCCCTTGCGCTTGGGAAACAACACCTGGCGCAGCACCTGGCCAGTCATCGCGTCATCCATGGTGCCCGCCAGGGGGGTATCGAAGAGTCCCGGCGCGATGGTCATGACGCGAATGCCGTAGCGGGCGAGGTCGCGCGCCAGGGGCAGGGGCGCGCCCACCACACCAGCTTTGGACGCGGCATACACCGACTGGCCATTGGGCGCGTTGAATGCCGCCACCGAGGCGATGTTGATGAGCACACCGCGCTCGCCGTCGGCATCCAGCGGCGCGAGATCGAGCATGGCGTAGGAGGCGTGGGCGCAGCAGCTCAGCGTGCCCACCAGATTGACGTCGATGACGCGCTGCATGGGGCCGATGGGGTGAGAGCCGGTCTTGCGGCTGGCAATCTTGCGCGCGGTGTCGATGCCGGCGCAGTTGACCAGAATGCGCGCGGCGCCCTGCGCGGCCTGGGCTGCGGCAACCGCCTGCTGCACCGAGGCGTCGCTGGCGACATCGCAGGCAATGGCGATGCCGCCGACCGCGGCGGCGGTTGCCTGCGCCAGTTCGGCGTTGCGATCAAGAATGGCGACTTTTGCGCCGGCGCGCGCCAGTACCCGCGCGACACCGGCGCCGATACCGGACGCTCCGCCGGTCACCAGTGCCGACAACCCGTGAATTTTCATGCGTGACTCCGCCCCTGTAATTGATGATGAAAAGAATGGAGAAAAGTCTAGCACGGGGTTTCCGCGCTATCGCAGCCAACCTGCGCACGCCGTGCGGAATCCGCGCAATGCAGGAGCAACCGAATCGAGCCCGGCTACCGATTGCGTTCAATCCGCTCCAGACACCGCGGCGCCGGGTACAGGCAATTCCAGCGAGGACGGGGACGGGGACGGCGGCACCGGCGCCTGCAGCAGCGTCTCGATCAATACACCCCACGGCGAGTCGGGGGCTTGCTCCCAGGCGATCTGATGCAGGGCCGCGAGCGCCTGCGCATCCTCGGCGAGGAAGCGTTTGTCGCCGGTACTGAGCGCACCGGGCCCGCCTGTCACGCAAGTTGCCAGCAAGCGCTCGCGAGCGCGCTGGCGCAGCGGCGTGTCGCCCCGGGGACGCGCCAACTGCAAGTGCAGGGCATTCGCGACCGGGCTCAGCACGGCGCGCGGAAAACCCGAGAGATTCCCGGTCACCGGACAGCGGTAGGCGGTCAGATCATCCAGCACCGGTGGCGGAGTACTCTCCTCGGGCGCAAGCAGCAGGCCGGCGGCGCGCAGTCGGGCGCCGGCGCGATAACGGCTGAGCCACACCGAGATCGGCGCGGCAAACACCAGCGGTGCCGCCACCGGCAGCGACCAGAGGAAAAAACGCGGATCGAGCCAGTAGGCAAAGCCGATCCAGGCGAGGGCGAGCAGACTGCCCGGTGCCTGGCGGAGCAAGGCTTCCGACCATCGCGTTTCCCGGGTGCGATTCTGTCCGGCCCAGAGCACCTGGGTATTGAGCAGCGCCTCGGTCACGAACTGGCTGTGCGCCAGCATCCGGATCGGCGCGAGCAGTGCCGACACCACCGTCTCAATCAGCAAACTGGCTGCCAGGCGCAGCGGCCCGCCCATGGCGCGGCGCCGGCGGCGGTCGAGCACGACGTCGAGAAAGGCCAGCACCTTGGGGGAAAACAGCACGATGGCGGTGACGCTGACCAGCATCAGCGCCCAGTCGGGACGCCATTCCGGCCACAACGGATGCAGGGCATAGGGCTCGGGGAAATACGCCACCGGCAGCAGGGTCAGCACGGCGGTCTCCACCGTCACCGCCACCAGGAACGCAAACCAGAACACCGACGAACAGTAATTCATGATGCCGTTGAGGAATGCCGCGCGATGCGCCGAGGCAAAGCCCGGACGAAACAAAAACGCGAGGTGCTGCAAGTTGCCCTTGACCCAGCGCCGGTCGCGGGCGAGCTCGTCCATCAGGCTGGGTGGCGCCTCTTCGTAGCTGCCGCCGAGGCCGGGCTCCAGCCAGACTTCGTATCCGGCACGGCGCAACAGCGCGGCTTCAACAAAGTCGTGGCTCAACACGGCGCCACGGAACAAACCCCAGCCGCGCAATTGCGGCAGGCCGGCATGGGCCATGAAGGGCGCGATTCGCAGCACCGCATTGTGGCCCCAGAAAGTGCTCTCCCCCAGTTGCAGCGCCGCCAATCCGGCCAGAAACAGCGGTCCGTAAAGCTGCGAGCCAAACTGCTGCACGCGGGCGTGAAAGGTTTTGGCGTTA
This sequence comes from Gammaproteobacteria bacterium, assembly GCA_016708925.1. Lineage (GTDB taxonomy): Bacteria > Pseudomonadota > Gammaproteobacteria > Pseudomonadales > Porticoccaceae > JAGPUQ01. The sequence goes on from JADJET010000004.1 coordinate 20,263, forward strand.
GCGAGCGCGGGCGCGGTCTGCAGGATGGCGATTTCCGGAGAGCGCTCCATCAGGCGCACCATGGTCACCAGGGCATCGCCGGTCATGATGCTGTCGGCGTCTAGGTGGATCATGTAGCGGTAGCTGTTGCCCCAGCGCGCGAGAAAATCGCTGATGTTGCCGGGCTTGCGCTTCACATTGAGGGTGCGGCGACGGTAGTGGATGCGGCCATGGGCGCCGAGTTCTTCGCACAGTTCGAACCAGGCCTCGCGCTCCGCCAGCCACATCTCGGGATCGCGGCTGTCGGACAGAATGAAAAACTCGAAATGCGCCAGCGCTCCGGTTTGCGCCAGACTCCGGTAGGTCGCGCGCAGACCCGCGAAGCTGCGCTCGACCTCTTCGTGATAAATGGGGAACAAGACGGCGGTCGACGCCAGCGGCGTCGCCGCCAGGGTCGCGGCGTCGGTCCGTCGCAACGGGCTCATCCGGTCGCCCCCCAGACGCCGCAACACGAAACCGTACAGGGCAATCCAGAACCCGGCGGTGATCCCGGTGAACAGAAAACAGAACAGCACCAGGATGCATACTTCCAGAGGCTTGCCGCCGTGGTAAGGCAGCACCTGCCGCATGCTCCAGCCGGCCGCCGCGACCGACGCCAGCACCAGGCACAGAAACAGGGTGCGCCGCCAGCGCGCGCGCGCCTGCCAGCGGAAGCGCGCCGACTCAGCCATCGGTAGCGTCCGCCGCCGGACGGTGCTGGGCATGGCTTGCGAAATGCGGCCCGCTCGGCGCCGGCGCCGCGGTTACCGCGACCGGACGGCGGCCGCTCCAGGCGGGATCGCCAAGAATCTGGCGCCGCCAGGCGCGCAGATCGGGACCGCCGTGCGCGGCCAGCGTTACCTGTAGCCGCGACACCGCGCCGGCGGCCTGCTGCGGCGCCACCCCGGCGAGACGCAGGTAGCCGTAGACGCGCAGCAGGGGAAGAAATTCCGGTTCAAACAGCAACTGAACGGGCGGCGAAGCGGCGGCTGGCGACATCGGCAGCTCAGGGCGTCAGGGAGTTGGCGAACGGCAGATGATAGCTCCAGGTCTCGCTCAGGGTGTCGTCGCCCAGATGCAGGAAGGCCCGCATTTCCATGCCGGATTCCGGTTCGGGGCGGACGACGAAGACCAGCCGCCAGCGGTCCGGCACCGGCAGGTATTCCACATATTGTTCGAGGACCTTGCCGCCGGCGACGCTGACATTGCCCGCCACGGGCGCATCGCGACCCTTGATCTTGCCGAGCCCGCCGCCGGCGAAATCGATCACGAAGCGGTAGGCCTCCGCCGGCGGGTGCCGACCCTGTGCGCCACTCGGCCGCCCGACGAGGGTATTCACAACGGTGGCGAGCGCGCTGTCGGGCTCGGGCCTGGCGCCCAGGAAGAGGTCATAGTCAAGGACGATACGCTGACCGGCAGGCACCGCTTTTTCGGGACTCCAGAACGCTACGATGTTGTCGTTGGTCTCGTCCGGGGAGGGAATTTCGACCAGCACGATACGCCCCGGCCCGGTGGGTTGCCGCAACGTCACCCAGGCTCCGGGACGTAACTGATAATTGGCGTCGCCGTCCTCGTAGGCGTCAAACCGGCGGTCCCGCTGCAACAGCCCGAAGCCCTTCGCGTTATTCACGGTAAAGCCGTACAACTCGGGCGTGCGCGGATTCAGCAGCGGACGCCACAGCCATTCGCCGCTGCCGTCGTTCACCAGCAGACCGTCGCTGTGATGCATTTCGGGCCGCCACTGACCGAGCGGGCGGGCGGTATTTTCGCCGTAGAAAAACATGCTGGTCAGGGGCGCCAGGCCCAGCATGGTGACCGGCTTGCGGGTAAAGATCTCCGCCCGCACGCTGACTCGGGTCGTTTCGCCCGGCATCACCGTGAATTCGTAACCACCGGCGACACTCGGCCCCTCGAGCAGCGCAAAAATCTTCATGCTGGTAGCGGTCGTGCGTGGCTGCTCCAGCCAGAATTCACTGAACAGCGGAAACTCCTCACCGCCCGGCAAGCCGGTGTCGATCGCCAGCCCGCGCGCCCACAAGCCGGGTACGCCGCCTTTGCCAACACCGCGAAAATAACTCGCGCCGCTGAATTCGACCACGGGCTCCGGCTCGCCGGCACGGTTGATCGGGTACTCCAGACGCAAACCGGCATAACCCAGATCCGGCGGAATCCGTTTCACCAGATCGGGGTCGCCAAAGTCGAACTGCTCGCGATCGAAGGGTATATCGCGCACGCCTTCGGCCGTGACCCGACGAATCTTCACCGGATAGCGCTGATGTCGCGCGGGCGCGATGAAGGACGCCTGAAACTGCGAATTCGTGGCGCGCCACAGGCGGCGCTCGGGAAGGAAGCGGAACAGCCGCGCCTGTTCGTAAGACAGTTCCTGCAGAAAGGCCGGGATTTCCGTGGGCGCCCGATAAGGTTCGGCGGCGCGCTGCTTGGCCAGCGCCGCGACGTCGCGCAACTCGATGGCCTGCGCGGGCGCCGGCGCAACCGACAGCACCACCGCAGCAGACAGCAGCAGGGCGCCCATGGCGGCGCGACGCAGAAGGGGTTTGTGGATTCGGGGCAAGCTATTCACCGCAGTCGCCGCAGGCCGGGCTGTTATCGGGACCCACGCAGGATTCGGGCGGTGGGGGTTTGGCGTTCGTACCATGCCAGATCGGCCGGAGCGCCGCGAATTGTAATGGACTTCACCAGCGGCGGACATGCGCTGACACGGCTTTCGTGCGCGGCGGCCCCGCGCCGGCACAAAATTTGTCCCATCAACCACGGAAACGCTTGCCCGCGAGGCATCGAACCTTTACTTTTGCCCCGCTTTGGGCACCCGACCCACCCAGCCCCGCGGGCAGCGCGCCCGCGTAACCAAACACCCGGAACTTGATGTCCGGAGTCCGAAAATCCAGAACCCGAATGAGGAGTCACCCTTGAGTGCAGTTGATCGCCGCCGGCGCAGGTTTCTGCAATGTCTGGTCCTGGCCTGCGTCGGTATCGCCGGGCTGGGCACGGACGCGGCTCAGGCCGCCGCCAAACATCTGGAATTCGGTCCCGCGCGGACCTTCAGTTTCGACGGGCTGATCCAGACTGCGCGCGACAACGCCGCCAAGCCCTATCGGGAGCCGCCGCGGCCAGGTGCCGAGGTGGTGGCCAGGATCGACTACGACGAACACGGCCAGATCCGCTATCTGCCCGAGCTCGCGCTGGACGCCAACGGCCCGGGCGCCTATCCGGTAACCTTTTTCCACCTCGGCAAGTGGTTCCAGCAGCCCATGCACGCCTATGTCGTGGACCAGGGCAAGGCGCGCGAGATCCGCTACCGTCGCGACTACTTTTCGATGCCGAAGGACAATCCCGCCCGGCACATGCCGGACGACGCCGGCTTTGCCGGATTCCGGCTGCACGAATCCCGCCTGCGGGATGACTGGCGCACCCAGGACTGGGTGGCGTTTCTGGGCGCCTCCTACTTCCGCACCATCGGCGCCCAGGGGCAATACGGCCTCTCGGCGCGCGGCATCGCGCTCGACACCGCGGTCGCCGGGCCCGAAGAGTTCCCCATGTTCCGCGAGTTCTACCTGGAACCGGCCGCATCCACCGACGCACCGATGCGGATCTACGCCCTCCTCGACGGCCCCGGCATCACCGGCGCGTACCGCTTCGATCTACACCGCGAAACCGGTGTGGTAATGGAAGTGGACTGCCGGCTGTTTCTGCGCCGCGACATCATGCGGTTGGGCATCGCGCCGCTGACCTCGATGTTCTGGTTCGGCGAGCACGGGCGCGGGCGCGAACTCGATTGGCGCCCGGAAATCCACGATTCCGACGGCCTGGCGATCTGGAACGGCGCTGGCGAACGCATCTGGCGGCCGCTGCGCAACCCGCCCTATCCCACGGCCGCGGCCTTTGTCGATTTCAACCCGCGCGGCTTCGGCTTCATGCAGCGCGACCGGAATTTCGATAACTACCTTGATGGCGTGCTCTACGACCGCCGCCCGAGCCTGTGGATCGAGCCGCTGGGCGACTGGGGCGAGGGTTCGGTGCAGCTGGTGGAACTGCCTACCGATGACGAGATCCACGACAACATGGTCGCCATGTGGGTGCCCGCCGGCGCCGCCAAGAAGGGCGCCGAATACAGCTTCCGCTACCGCATGCACTGGCTCGCAGACGAACCCTATCCCACGCCCAACCTCGCGCAGGTGGTGTCCACCCGCAGCGGCCGCGGCGGCGAGCCGGGCACCATCCGCAAGCCCGGCATCGTGCGCTATGTGGTCGAATTCGCCGGCGGCGAACTCCCCGGGCTCGCCAAGACGGCGAAGCTCGACGCCGTGGTCACCAGCTCGACGGGCCAGGATAAGATACTGCTCGCCCGCGCCGAGCCGGTACCCACCACGGAGCGCTGGCGGGTGCAGTTCGACCTGGCGGTGAATCCCGGCGAGGCCGTCGATCTGCGCCTGTTCCTGCGTCAGGGCGAGCGCGCGCTCAGCGAAACCTGGCTGTTCCAGCACCTGACCGCCGCCAACTAGCACCACGGCACGTAAGTTTCGACACATTACTGGCCATCGTCATTCGGGCAAGCTCAACAACGGCTGGATTTCCGCGCAAAAACTGGATGCCCGCCTTTGCGGGCATGACGTTCCCTTGTTTATATGTCGCACTACTAGGGCGGCGTCGTTTGCGGAAGTGTCGGCGCCAAGCCGGCAGTGGCGGTAACTACATTGTCGTCGCAGCCGAACCGCTGACCGGCCGCTGAACAACTGCGGCGACCAGAGCGCGCGGGGACATGGGCTACAATCCATTGTCCCCGCAGTGAGACGCTCAGCATGGCCGTCGCGATCGCGCCCGAACAGGTTCTGGACCTTGCTCTGGCGCTGGAACATCTGGTGGACGCCGGCCTCGTTGCGCGCGCGGATGCCAATCTGCTCGCCGGCGGGAACCGCACCCGCGAGCAGTCGCTTCAGCACCCGTTGATCTATGTCGCAGCGCAACAGGTCGGCAATGCCGCCCGGCCCGGCCGGGTACTGGATCTTGAAACCCTGACCCAGTGGCTCGGCGAAACTGCGCAACTGCCGGTGCTGCGCATCGACCCGCTCAAGGTCAAGGTCGCGGAAGTGGCGCGGGTGATGTCGTTCGAGTTCGCCAAGCGCCACGGCATCCTGTGTGTCGAAGCGAGCGCCGAGGAGATCGTCGTGGCCACGGCGCAGCCCTTCGTCACCACCTGGGTCTCGGGCCTCGAACAGGCCAGCCGCAAGCGCATCAAACGGGTGGTGGCCAACCCCGCCGATATCGAGAAATACACCCTCGAGTTCTACACCCTGTCGCGCTCGGTATCCGGCGCCGGCACCGCGATGCGCGGCACCCGCCCCGCGCTCAGCAATTTCGAGCAGTTGCTGGAGCTCGGCTCCCTCAAGGACCCGGACGCCCAGGATCAGCACATCGTCAATATCGTCGACTGGCTGTTGCAATACGCCTTCGACCAGCGCGCCAGCGACATCCACATCGAACCGCGCCGCGAACTCGGCAAAGTCCGCTTCCGCATCGACGGCGTGTTGCACCCTGTCTACGAACTCCCGGCGCAGGTGCTGAGCGCGGTCACCAGTCGCCTGAAAATCCTCGGGCGCATGAACGTGGCCGAAAAGCGCAAGCCCCAGGATGGCCGGGTCAAGACCCGCACTCCGGCCGGCGGCGAAGTGGAACTGCGGCTCTCGACCCTGCCCACGGCCTTCGGCGAAAAACTGGTGATCCGCATTTTCGATCCCGAAGTGCTGCTGCGCAGCTTCATCGAGCTCGGCCTGAGTGGCGAAGACTACCAGCGCTGGCAGGGCATGGTCGGCCAGCCCAACGGCATCGTGCTGGTCACCGGCCCCACCGGCTCGGGCAAGACCACGACGCTCTATTCGACGCTGAAACAGCTCGCCACCGAGGAGGTGAATGTCAGCACGGTGGAAGACCCCATCGAAATGGTCGAGGACAGTTTCAACCAGACCCAGGTGCAGCCGCAGATCAACTTCAGCTTTGCCGAGGGCGTGCGCACCCTGATGCGCCAGGATCCGGACATCATCATGGTGGGCGAGATCCGCGACCTGGCGACCGCGGAAATGGCCATTCAGGCCGCCCTCACCGGTCACCTGGTGCTGTCCACCCTGCACACCAACGACGCGCCCACCGCCATCACCCGGCTGCTCGATCTGGGGGTGCCGGCGCATCTGCTCAAGGTCACCCTGAACGGCGTCATGGCGCAGCGCCTGGTGCGCACCCTGTGCCCGCACTGCGCGCGCAAAACGCCGGCGGACATGGCCGCCTGGAAGGCGCTGGTGCAGCCCTGGAAAGCGCCGCCTCCGGCCCAGTTCGCCGAACCCGGCGGCTGCCTGGAATGTCGCGACACCGGCTATCTGGGGCGCCAGGGCATCTACGAAATCATGCTCATCAGCGAAACCCTCAAGCCGTTGATCGGCGAGCAGTGCGACATCTCCGCCCTGCGCCTGCAAGCCATGCGCGAAGGCATGCGCACCCTGCGCCTGTCCGGCGCGCAGAAAGTCGGCGCGGGGATCACCTCGGTGGCGGAAGTGATGCGGGTGGCGCCGGACATGGGGCGTTAGCCGGTGCCAATCGGATTGCCCCTCGCGGCCGACCGCGCGGCACTGTTTGCGCGCCAGCTCGAACAGTTTTCCGATGCCGCGCCGGCGGCGGCACGCGAGCGCCTCGCCGCCCTGCGCGCCGATGCGGAGTTCGCACGCGCGTTGCAGTGGGTCTGGTCGGGCAGCGAGTTCGCCGCGAGTGTGTGCTGCCGACAACCGGAGGCGTTCCTCGCGCTGGCGGAGCGGGGCGATCTCGCGGCGGCGTGGGAGGCGGACGCCATCGCCACCGATCTCGCTGCCGCGCTCGCCGGCTGTCCCGACGCCGACGAACTCGGCCGGCGCCTGCGCCGCTTTCGCAATCTCGCCATGCTGCGCATCGTCTGGGGTGATCTCACCCGCTGCGCCGATCTTGAACGCACCATGGCCGCGCTCTCCGCGCTCGCGGAAGCCTGCATTCGCGGTGCGCTGGCCTTTCTCCACCCCGAGGCCTGCCGGCTCTGGGGTACGCCGATCGGCATCGATTCCGGACAGCCGCAGCAACTCCTGGTGCTCGCCATGGGCAAGCTGGGCGGCGGCGAACTCAATCTCTCGTCCGACATCGATCTGATCTTCGCCTACCCGGAAGCGGGCGAAACCGTTCCCGTCGCCGGGGGCGCGACCCGTGTTCTCGACAATCAGGAATTTTTCCTGCGCCTGGGCCGCAAACTGATCCGCGCCCTGGATCAGCACACAGCGGAGGGTTTCGTGTTCCGCGTGGACATGCGGCTGCGCCCCTACGGCGACAGCGGCGCCCTGGTGGCGAGTTTCGATGCGCTCGCCGAGTACTACCAGACCCAGGGCCGCGACTGGGAGCGCTACGCCATGATCAAGGCGCGCGCGGTGAGCGGCGACCCTGCCGCGGGCGCTCGTCTGCGCGATCTGCTGCGGGCTTTCACCTACCGCAAATACATCGACTACTCCGCGATCCAGGCGCTGCGCGACATGAAGGCGCTGATCAATCGCGAAGTGGCGCGCCGCGACATGGCCGGCAACATCAAGCTGGGCGCCGGCGGCATCCGCGAGATCGAGTTCATCGCCCAGGCGTTTCAGTTGATCCGGGGCGGCCGCGACCGCCGTTTCCAGACTCCGCGTCTGCGCGCCGTGCTCGAACTGATCGACCGCGACGCATTGCTCCCGGACCGCGCCGGCGCGCGCCTGTGGGACGCCTATGTGTTCCTGCGCAACACCGAACACGCCCTCCAGGCCTGGCGCGATCAGCAGACCCAGACCCTGCCCGCGGAGACCGCGGACCGCGAGCGCCTGGCGAGCTTGATGGGCTATCCGGACTGGATCCGGTTCGCCGCCGCGCTGGACGCGGTGCGGACCGAGGTGCGCGCGCTGTTCGATGCCGTGGTGGCGCCGGCGGCAACGGTCGGCGCCGACGACGACCGCGCGCGCGCCATCTGGCTGCTGGCGGCGACCGAAGCTCCGCCGGCGGACGAGTTGGGGGTACTCGGCTACGGCGCCGCGGCGGAACGGGCGGCCGAAGTCCTGCAACAACTGCACCGCTGCCGCGCGGTGCAGGCCATGGCGGCGGACGCCCGCGGTCGTCTCGATCATCTGATGCCGCTGCTGATCGCCGAGTGCGGCGCCGACGGCGCCGAAACCCTGCACCGGGTGAGCGCCGTGGTCGAGGCGGTGGCGCGGCGCAGCGTCTACCTCACGCTGCTGAGCGAAAACCCGGGCGCGCGGCGCCAACTGGTGCGGCTGTGCGCGGCGAGTCCCTGGGTCGCCGACGAGCTGGCGCACTACCCGGCCCTGCTGGACGAGTTGCTCGATCCCGCCACCCTCTACGCGCCGCCCGACCGCGCCGGGATCGCGACCGAGCTGACTCGCCACCTCGAACGGGTGCCGGGCGACGACCTGGAAACCCGTATGGAGGCGCTGCGCTATTTCCGCCGCGCCCATGCGCTGCGCGTGGCCGCCGCCGAGATCACCGGCGCGCTGCCGCTGATGAAGGTGAGTGACTACCTGACCTGGCTCGCCGAAGCGATTCTGGAGGAAGTCGTCACCTTCGCCCGCGCGCAGCTGGTCGCACGCCACGGTCACCCGGGCACCGCGGCCGGTGTCGAGCCCGGCTTCCTGGTGGTCGGCTACGGCAAGCTGGGCGGCATCGAACTGGCGCACGGCTCCGACCTGGATCTGGTGTTTCTGCACGATGCCGAGCCGACCCTCGCCACCGACGGCGCACACCCGCTGAGCAACGAGCAGTTCTTCGCCCGCCTCGGCCAGCGCGTCATCCACATGCTGAGCACCCGCACCGCGTCCGGCGCCCTGTACGAGGTGGATATGCGGCTGCGCCCCTCGGGCAATTCCGGGCTGCTGGTCGCGTCCTGCGACGCTTTTGAGCGCTATCAGGCCGAGAGCGCCTGGGTCTGGGAGCAGCAAGCCCTGGTGCGCGCGCGACCCGTCGCCGGCAGTGCGGCCCTGGCCGCGCGCTTTGCGGCGGTGCGGCGCGAGGTACTGTGCCGCCCGCGCGAACGCGCCGCGCTCGCCCGCGAAGTTTGCGCGATGCGCGCCAAAATGCGTACCCATCTGGCTGCGGAAGCAAGCGCGCAAAACCAGGGTCTGTTTGACCTGAAGCAGGATGCCGGCGGTATCGTGGATATCGAATTTATGGTTCAATTTGTCGTTCTGGCCGAGTCTCGGCATCATCCGGAACTCGCCCGCTGGACCGACAACATCCGCATTCTCGACGCCATCGTGACCGCCGGCATCCTGCCCGCGGCCGACGCGGAAACCTTGCGGGAAGCCTACAAGACGTATCGCAGCGCGGGGCATCGGCTGCAATTGCAGCGCGAGCCGGGAGTGGTTCCCGCAGCGGAATTCACCGCGCCGCGCGCCGCGGTCACTGCCATCTGGGAACACCTCCTGGGCGGGTAGCGACAGAATTTCTACAAAACGGTTTCTACAAAACGGTTTCTACAAAATAGTTTCTACGACACATTTTCGAGGAGTGTATTCCGATGTCTTTTGCCGACCGCGACGGGTTCATCTGGTTCGACGGCCAACTGGTGCCCTGGCGCGAGGCGCAGGTCCATGTGCTGACTCACACGCTGCACTACGGTATGGGCGTGTTCGAGGGCGTGCGCGCCTATCACACCGACAGCCGCGGCACGGCGATTTTCCGTCTGGAAGATCACACCAACCGGCTGTTCAACTCCGCCAAAATCGTCGGCATGAACATGCCCTTCGACCGCGAGACCCTGAACCGGGCACAGCGTGAAGTCGTGCGCGCCAACCAATTGCGCGAAGCCTATATCCGGCCGCTGGCGTTTCTCGGCTCCGAGGGCATGGGCCTGCGCGCCGACGGCCTGCGCACCCATATCGCCATCGCCGCCTGGGAATGGCCCTCCTACATGAGTCCCGAGGCGCTGGAGCAGGGCATCCGCATCCGCACCTCGTCCATCACCCGCCACCACGTCAACATCACCATGTGCAAGGCGAAGGCGACCGGCAACTACACCAACTCGATGATGGCGCTGCGCGAGGCGCTGCAGGACGGCTACGACGAAGCGCTGCTGCTCGACCCCGAAGGCTATGTCGCGGAAGGCAGCGGCGAGAACATTTTCGTGATCAATCGCGGCGTGCTCTACACCCCCGAGCTGACCTCCTGCCTCGACGGCATCACCCGCGATACCGTGATTCAACTGGCGCACGAATGCGGCTACGAAGTCCGCGAGAAACGCATCACCCGCGATGAAATCTACATCGCCGACGAAGCCTTTTTCACCGGCACCGCCGCCGAAGTGCTGCCGATCCGCGAGCTCGACAACCGGGTAATCGGCGCCGGCGCACGCGGGCCGATCACCGCGCGCCTGCAACAGCTGTATTTCGATGCGGTGCGCGGTCGCCTCTCCGCGCATCCGGAATGGCTGGCGCCGGTCGCCGATTGACTGCAACGCCAGGCCGGCGGCGATGACCGGACCCAGCATTCTGGTGATCGGCGCGGCCTGGGTCGGGGACATGGTGATGTCCCAGGCCCTGTTCATGGCGCTGCGCCAGCGCCAGCCGGGGTGCCGCATCACGGTGCTGGCCCCCGCCTGGAGCCGGCCGCTGCTGGCGCGCATGCCCGAAGTGGACGCCGCCATCGACCTGCCCTTCGCCCACGGTGAACTGAATCTCGGCGGGCGCCTTGCGCTCGCGCGCGGACTCGAACCCAAACGCTTCGACCAGGCCATCGTGCTGCCCAACTCCTTCAAGTCGGCGCTGATCCCCGCTGTCGCGGGCATTCCGCTGCGCACCGGCTGGCGCGGCGAGTGGCGCTTCTGGCTGCTCAACGACATCCGGCTGCTGGACCAGCGCAAATACCCTCGCATGGTCGAACGCTGCGTTGCCCTCGCCTATCCCGCTGGACGGGCGCTGCCGGATCCGCTGCCCCGGCCCCGGCTGCGCGCCGACCCGCAGCGGCTCGCGGCGCTGCGCGAACAGTTCGCGCTCGACCCCGCGCGCCCGGTGCTGGCACTGTGCCCGGGCGCCGAATTCGGTCCTTCGAAACGCTGGCCGGAGGCCCACTATGCGAGTCTCGCCACTACCTACGCCGAGCGCGGCTGGCAGCTCTGGCTACTGGGTTCGCAGCGCGACCGGCCGGTGACGGACGCCATCATCGAACGCCTGCCCGCCGCCCTGAAAACGCAGGCCCACAATCTGGCCGGCACCACCGAACTCGCCGACGCCCTCGACCTGCTCGCGGGCGCGGATCTGGTGGTGAGCAACGACTCGGGGCTGATGCACATCGCCGCCGCCCTCGACCGCCCCTGATCGTGGTGTACGGCTCCAGCAGCCCGGGGTTCACGCCGCCGCTGTCGCCCCGCGCGCAGACGCTGTCGATCCCGGTGGACTGCGGCCCCTGCTTCAAGCGCGAGTGTCCCAAGCGCCACCTCAAATGTCTCAACGACCTCAGCCCCGCGCTGGTGCTCGCCGCCGCCGACCGGCTGCTCGCGGCGCGCTGACGGCGCGCCGCCCCCGGACATGCAACTCGCCTTCTGTCTCTACAAATACTTTCCCTACGGCGGCTTGCAGCGGGATTTTCTGCACATTGCGCGCGCCTGCCAGGCGCGCGGCCACGCTGTGCGGGTGTTCGTGCTGAGCTGGGACGGCGCGCTGCCCGCCGATCTGGAGGTGACACGTCTTCCCGATCGCGGCTTCACCAGCCCGGCGCGCTATCGCCACTTCAGCCGCGCGCTCGCCGCGCGGCTCGCACAACGGCCGGCGGATGCGGTGGTCGGCTTCAACAAGATGCCGGAGCTCGATATCTATTACGCCGCCGATCCGTGTTACGCCCACAAGGCACATACCCAACGGAGCGCCCTGTACCGACTGTCGCCGCGCTACCGGCACTTCGCCCGGTACGAGGCGGCGGTGTTCGACCCGGCCGCAAGCACCGAGATACTGATGATCGCGTCCGCCCAGGAACCGCTGTTCCGGCACCATTACGGCACCCCGCCCGAGCGTTTTCATTTGCTGCCGCCCGGTATCGACCCGAGCCGGCGCGCGCCGCCCGATGCCGCGCGCGTGCGCGCCGCGTTGCGCGCGGAATTCAGCCTCAGCGCATCCCGACCGCTGCTGCTGATGGTCGGCTCGGGATTCCGGACCAAGGGCCTCGACCGGGCTCTGCACGGGCTGGCAGCGCTGCCGGCCGAGCTCGCTGACGCCCAGTTGTTCGTGATCGGCCAGGACGATCCCGCACCCTTTCAGCGCCTGGCGCGGCGCCTCGGCGTGGCGGGGCGGGTGCGCTTCTTCGCGGGCCGCGACGACATTCCCCGCTTTCTGCAGGGCGCCGACCTGCTGCTCCACCCGGCCTACAGCGAAAACACCGGCACCGTGCTGCTGGAGGCGCTGGTGGCGGGACTGCCGGTATTGACCACCGCCAACTGCGGCTACGCCCACTATGTGGCCGCAGCCGGCGCCGGCGCGGTACTGCCCGAGCCCTATCGGCAGGACGCTTTCGACCAGGCGCTCGTCGCGCTGCTCGCGGCCGACCGCGACGCCTTGCGCGCGCGCGCCCTCGCCTGGGCGGCGAGCGCCGACATCTACGGCCTGCCCGAGCGCGCCGCCGCGCTGATCGAGCAGCTCGCCCCCGGCGCGCGGAGGCCAGCGTGAAACCCGTGATCACCGGCGAGCTCGCCCGCGCCTGGGCCGGGCGCGATCCCTTTGTCGAGGTAACCAGGCTCGAGGGCGAGACCTATCGCGCCCTCGAAGGCCGCCGCACCCTGCGCTTCGAACGCGCCGGGCGCGCCTACTTCGCCAAGATCCATCGCGGCATCGGCTGGCGCGAAGTCGCCAAGAATCTGCTGCGCCTGCGCCTGCCGGTGCTGGGCGCACAACGCGAATGGCGCGCCATCCACCGGCTGCGGGAGCTGGGCATCGCCACCCTGACGCCGGTGGCGTTCCGGGCAGCGCGGCCGCAATCCGGCGCGGCGCCTGTCGTTTCTCGTCACCGAGGCGCTCGAACCCAGCGTCGATCTGGAGACCTTCTGCGCGCGCGGCGGGCTGGCCGCGCTGGGAATGGCCGAGCGCCGAGCACTGATCCGCAAGCTCGCCACCATCACCCGCACCCTGCACGCCAACGGCGTCAATCACCGCGATTACTATCTGTGTCACTTTCTGCTCGACGCCTCCCCGGTATGGCAGAGCCAGCCGCCCGCCGGGCGGCCGCTCCATCTGATCGACCTGCACCGCATGCAGATGCGCCGCCGCACCCCCTGGCGCTGGCGCCGCAAGGATCTCGCCAGCCTGTGTTATTCCGCGCGCCAGGCGGGTGCGACCGCGCGCGATGAACTGCAATTTCTGCGCGTCTACGCGGATACACCGCTGCGAACTCTGCTGCGCCAGGGCCGGTGGCGCGCCATAAGCCGTCGGGCGCGGGCGTTGCAGCGCAAAGGGGTGCGCAAGGGATACCACCCATGACCCGATCCGCGCGCGGGGCACGCTGACCATGGCGACGTTCATCATCGACCCGGCGGAGCGTGCCCTGCTGGCGCGCCACGGACTCGACCGGTTCGAAGCGCTCTGGGAGGCCGGCGCGGTTGCCGTCGAAAGTCCCAATATGACGCGCGGCGGCACCAGTCAGGTCGGCGTGCTGGAACTCGGCACCGGCGCGGACCGGCGCCGCTATTACCTGAAGCGTCAACGCAATTTCAATTGCCGCACGCCGCGTCACTGGCGACGGGGCATTCCGCTGGCGGAGCGCGAATGGCTCGGCATTCGCGCCCTGGCGCAAATCCAGATTCCCACCCTGGATGCCGTCGCCTTCGGCCGCAACCGCCGCCCGGGCGACGACCGCGCCCTGCTGCTGACCCGCGCGCTCGACGATCATCTCGATCTGGAGACCTGGCTGGCGCAGACGCCGGCGCGAGAGCCGCGCGAACGCTTCGCCGCCGCGGCGGGCGCCCTGCTCGGCCAGCTCCACGCCGCCGGCTGGCGTCACGGTTGCCTGTATCCCAAGCACCTGTTTGTGGCCCGAGACGCTTTTCTGCGCGACGGCGCCGCCAGTCACGATCCGGCGCCGCTGCGACTGATCGATCTCGAAAAATGCAAGCGCACCTGGTCCCGCTGGGGCGGCCTGCGCGATCTCGATACCTTGTTTCGCCACTGCCCGGCCCTCGACCCGGGGCTGCGCGCTGCGCTGCTCGATGCCTACAGCGCCCGGCGCGGCCTGGGCCTGGAGCGCGCAGCGCTGGCGCGACGCATCGCCCGGAGCAAGGGGTGAGCAGCAGCGTGGCGCCGGCGAATATCACCATCGCCGCGTTGCGCGCGGCGAAAGTCGGCGCGCTCGGGCCATTCCGGCTCGCGCTCGAGAACGGGGAATTCCTGGTCGGGGACGAAATCCACCGCCATCTCCCGGGTCGGCGCCTGGTGTTCGGCGCCGGGTGGGGCGAGGGTCGGGTGCTGGTGAAACTGTTCTTCCGCGCCCGGGACCACGCGCGCGAGGGTGCCGGCCTGGCGCGTCTGCACGCCGCCGGCATCCGGGCACCTGCGCTGCGCGAGTTGCCAAGGGTCCCCGGAGCCTGGCTGCTGGCCACCGAGTTCCTGCCCGGAGCGCAAAGTCTGACGGTGCGCATCCGCGATCGCACTGCGTCGGAAGCGGACGCCGATATCGCCGCGACGCTTGCGCTGCTGGGCGCGCTGCACCGCGCTTGCCTGATCCAGGCCGATCCACACCACGACAACTTCCTGTTTGCAGGCGGCGCGCCCCATGTCATCGACGGAGCCGGCATCCATCCGGCCCCAAACGAAAATGCGCGCCGCGCCAATCTGGCGCTGTTTCTGGCCCAGTTCGAACCGACCTGGGATCAGCGCCTGCTTGCCCTGCTGCCAGCGTACGGCACGCCGCCACCCGATCCGGCGGCGCTCGCCCGGGAAGTGCTGCGGGCACGGCGGCGACGGCTGCGCGACTACCGCGCCAAATGCCTGCGTACCTGCGGTGAGTTCCTCGCCGAGCGGAGCTGGAACCGCTTTATCGCGCGCCGCCGCGACTGTGCCGACCCGCGCCTCGCCGAACTGCTGGCCGCGCCCGAAACCGGGATCGCCACCGGCCACTGGCTCAAGGACGGCAACACCGCGTCGGTGGTGCGGCTCTCCGACGCGGGTTCGGACCTGGTGGTGAAACGCTACAATATCAAGCACTGGCGCCACGGCCTCGGTCGCGCGCCGCGGCGCTCGCGGGCCTGGGTCGCGTGGCAGAACGCCAACCTGCTCGCGCTGCTGGGAATACCCGCGCCGCCAACGCTGGCACTGCTGGAGCGGCGGTTCGGGCCGCTGCGCCGCACCGCCTACCTGATCAGCGCCTACAGCCCGGGAGTACCCTTGCAGGACTGGTTGCGGCAACAAGGGAAAGCGGGGGTTCCGGACTGGCTCGACCGCGCCCTGCTGGATATTTTCGCTGCCCTGGCCGCCGCCCGCATCAGCCACGGCGATCTCAAGGCGAGTAATTTCCTGGTTGAAGCTACCGACCGGCGCTTGCTGCTGATCGACCTGGATGCGATGCGCCTGCACCGCTGCGGCTGGCGTTTCCGCCGCGCCCAGCGCCGCGATCTGGCGCGCTTTCTCGCTAATTGGGACGGCGCGATCCGGCGTCACTTCGAAAACCTGCTGGCGCCGTTGCGCGCCGGCATTCAACCCGCGCGACCGGAGCACTGAAATTTGGCGACCATCGTACTGGGCCTCTCCGGCGCCCTCGGCCACGATCCCTCGGCCGCGCTTTATATTGACGGTCACCTGGTCGCGGCAGCGGAAGAAGAACGCTTTATCCGCGACAAGCACGCCAAAAACCGGATGCCCCTGGAGGCGGCGCGCTTCTGCCTGCGCCAGGCCGGCATCGCGCCGGGCGACGTCGATGTGGTGGCGGTGCCCTTTGCGCCGATTCCGCTCAGCTCGCCGGCGCGCTGGCACTTCGCGCGCCGCTACTGGTATGCGCCCGACCGGGCGCTGGACGCGCTGGTCAACGGCAACCGCCGCTATCGTCGCTATCGCAAACGCATCTTCGAACTGCTCCGCACCCTGGGCATCGATCCCGCGCGGATCGAATTCGAGCCGGTCGAACATCATCTCGCCCACGCCAGCAGCGCCTACCACCTGAGCGGTTTCACCGGCAAGACCGCGATCCTGGGCGTGGACGGCAAGGGCGAATACGCCACCACGTTTTTTGGTTACGGCGAAAACGGGCGCATCCACAAGATCAAGGAGTTCTACGACCCCGACTCCCTGGGCGGGCTGTACGGCGCACTCACCGAGTACCTCGGTTTCGAGATGCTCGACGGCGAATACAAGGTCATGGGCATGGCGCCCTACGGCGATCCGACCCGCCACGATCTCGCGCGGCTGCTTCACTGCGACGGCAAGGAACTGCGCGTCAACACGCGCTACGTGAACACCGTGGGGCTGCGCCGCTACAAGGAGAACGGCCAGGGGTTTTACTTCAGCCCCCGCCTGATCGAATGGCTGGGGCCGCGCCGCCACGGCGACAGCGCCGACCAGCCCTATATCGACTACGCCGCCGCCATCCAGGCGCTGTACGAAGATGCCGTGCTCAAGCTCATGGATCACTACCTGGGCGACATCCTGCGCGAGACCGGGCGGCTGGCGTTTGCCGGCGGCGGCGCGCTCAACGTCAAGCTGAACCAGAAGATCATCGCCCGCCCCGAAGTCCGCGAACTGTTCGTGCAGCCCGCCTCGGGGGATGCCGGCACCGCGGTGGGCGCCGCGTCCCATGCGCTGGTCAAGCGCGGCATTCAACCCGAACCGATGGAGCATGTCTTCCTTGGACCGAGCTTCACCACGGCAGAATGTCTGGCCGCCTGCGCCCGCCATCCCGGCCAGCCGGTCCATCAGGTCATCGACCGGATGCCGGAGCATGTTGCGCGGTTGCTCGCCAAAGGCCATCCGGTGGCCTGGTTCCAGGGCCGCATGGAGTTCGGCCCGCGCGCGCTCGGGGGCCGATCGATCCTCGGCTGCCCCAGCGTTGCGGGTGTCGCGGATCGCATCAATGAACAAATCAAGTTCCGCGAACGCTGGCGACCCTTTTGTCCCAGCATGCTTGACCGGGTCGCGCCCCAGATGTTCAAGGTGAACCACCCGGCGCCCTTCATGACCTTCACCTTCGCGGTCAACGAAGAGTGGAAAACCCGGGTGCCCGAGGTGGTGCACGCGGACGGCACCGCCCGCGCCCAGGCGCTGGAACGGCGCCACAACCCGCGCTATTACGCCCTGATGGAAGAACTCGAACGCCTCACCGGCAACGGCGTGGTGCTCAATACGTCGCTCAACCGCCGCGGCGAACCCATGGTGTGCTCGCCCGAGGACGCGCTCGCCATGTTCTTCGGCTCCGACCTCCAGTACCTGGCCATGGAAGACGTGCTGGTCACCAAGCCGGGAGGGGCGCCGGATGGCTGAGACGCCGCTGTTCAGCATCGTCATCCCCTGCTGGAACTACGGCCACTGGCTGACGCGCGCGGTGAACTCGGTACTGGCCCAGGATGGCGCCGACTGGGAACTGCTGGTGATCAACGACGGCTCCACCGACACCACGGACGCGGTGGCCGCCGAACTGCTGCGCCAGCACGCGCCACGCCTGCGCTATCTGGCGCAGGCCAATCGCGGCGTGGCGGCGACCCGCAACCGCGGCATCGACGCAACCACCGGAAGCTACCTGATTTTCCTCGACGCCGACGATGAGTTGGCGCCCGGTGCGCTCGGGGTCTACCGCGAACTGATCGGCCGCAATCCCGATGTCGATCTGCTGGCGGGCGCCTACCGTGCCATCACCGAAGATGGTCGCGAACGCATTCGCAGCGTCGGCGCCCTGACATCCTCGCGGCGGCAGCGCCTGCGCGATTATCTGTTCACCAAGAAGCTCAATTTCAGCAACAGCGCGGCCGCGTTCCGGCGTCAGGTGTTCGCGCAGCGGCGCTACCCGGAAACCCTGAGGTCGGTGGAGGACATCCCGGTGTTCGCCTATATCGCCGCCGCGCGGGAGATCGCGGTCACCCCCGCGCTGGTGGCCATCGCCCACCGCCACCGCGGTTCACTGCGCCACAACCTGGATAACGCCAACGCGGCAAGCAAGATCTTGCTGGACGAGCTGTTCCGCCCCGGCGTGATGCCGGACTGGGCGCTGGCCTACCGGCCGCGCTACGAAATCCAGCGCTATCTGTCGCTGTTTCGTACCTGCTATCTGGCCGGAGAAAATGCGCGCGCCCTGGAGTTTTACCATCGTGCCCTGCGCAGCAATCCGCTGCGGACCCTCAGCCGAGGGTCGTATCTGCGCAAGTACCTGAACCTGCGTCGGCGCTGACGGCCGTCGCCACCAGCGTCGCCGGGAGCGTACCGCCGGCCGCCGCATAACCGGCGCAGAGTATAGGAAGCATAAAGCGCCTATTCGGGCCGGGCTAGAGCGTTTTTGATTTTATGAGGACGGGAGGGTTCCGTTGCAGGAGTGGGTTGCCGGATTTAAGGAGTTGTTGGCCAACTGAATGGGGGAGGGGGTCCAGTTAGTGGGGCGGTTCACAAGCCCGCCAAGCCGTACACGTTAGGGATGCTCTGATAATTCGATTCCATTCATGGTTCGACAAGCTCACCACGAACGGAATCAAAAGGTTACCGTTCATCCTGAGCTTGTCGAAGGATTTGTTCAGAGCATCCTTAGAATGCAGCGCGGTCAGTGCCCGCCCAGCAGCGCCCCGATATCGCCTTGATGGCCCACCACCAGACGCAGCCCGGCGGCTGCGGGCGGCGCGCAGGGCTGGGCGCCGTACTGGGTCAGCAGATTGGCGGCCCAGGGCAGCATGCCGGGCGAGGCGTAATAGCGCCGCTCGCCATCGGCTCCGTCGGCGGACAGCAGCGCCATGTCATCCGGCCCCGCGGCGGCGGCAAAGCAGAGATCGAACGCCATCTGCAGTTCGTTTTCGCGCTCGACGCGCTGGGCGCTGGGCGCGGGTCAGGGTGAAGGTGTGCCAGCTCATGGTCGGAGTCCGTTGCGGCGAGCGCCGATGGTGGCATTCGTTGTGCGCGCTGGCAATGCGGCGCTCAGCAGCTTTTTGAAAAGCCGTCAGGACAGGCGATCGCGAAAATCCCGGTAATCGAATTCGCGCACCAGCCGCAATGCGTCGGTGGTGGAATTCCATACCGCGATGGCGGGTAAAGGGATGCCGTTGAAGGTGTTGGTCTTGACCATGGTGTAGTGGGCCATGTCGGCGAACAGCAGGCGCTGGCCGATGCGCAGCGGCGCGGCAAAGGCGTAATCGCCGATGACATCGCCGGCGAGACAGGTCTGTCCGCCCAGGCGGTAGCTGTGGGGCAGTTCGCCCGGCGCGGCCGCGCCGTAGATGCGTGGCCGGTAAGGCATTTCGATCACGTCCGGCATATGGCAGGTGGCGGAGGTGTCGAGGATGGCGAGTTCCAGATCGTTGCGCTTGATGTCCAGCACTTCCGTCACCAGCACGCCGGTATCGAGGGCCACGGCCTCGCCGGGCTCCAGGTAGACCGCGACGCCGTGGCGAGCGCGGAAGTCGCGGATCAGGGCGATCAGCGCGTCCACCTGATAATCGGCGCGGGTGATGTGATGGCCGCCGCCGAAATTCACCCATTCCATCTGCGCCAGCCAGGGCGCGAACTGTTCCTCGACGGCGGCCAGGGTGCGCGCCAGCGGCGGCAGATCCTGTTCGCACAGGGTATGGAAATGCAATCCGGAAATGCCGCTCAGATCGGCGCCGGCGAAGTCCTCTACCGGAATCCCGAGCCGCGAGCCGGGCGCGCAGGGATCGTACAGCGGCGTGGCGCCTTCGGAGTGGCGCGGGTTCACGCGCAGGCCAAAGCGCAAACCGGGCCGGGTCGTCTGGGCGGCCAGTGCGCGCGCACGGAAGCGCTGCCACTGGTGCATGGAGTTGAAGACGACGTGATCGGACAGCGCCACCACGGCGTCGAAATCCGCGTCACGATAGGCGGCGCAGAAGGTGTGCACCTCGCCGCCGAATTCCTCGCGTCCCAGGCGCGCCTCGAACAGGCCGCTGGCGCAGGTGCCGGCGAGGTAGCGGCGCACCAGCGGCGCCAGGCTGAACATCGAAAAGGCCTTGAGCGCGAGCAGCACCTTGGCGCCGCTTTCGGTTTGCACGCGTTGCAGCAGCTTGAGATTGTCCTCGAGCGCGGACTCGTCCACCACGAAACAGGGCGAGGGGACGCGCGTCGCGCCGAAATTTACAAAGTGGTCGCGTGCCACGGCAGCCCATGCTGGTTGAGTGCGTCCATGAAGGGATCCGGGTCGAGTTGCTCCATGTTGAACACGCCCGCGCCCTGCCATTTGCCGGTGAGCATCATCATGGCGCCGATCATCGCCGGCACGCCGGTGGTGTAGGAGATCGCCTGGGAGCCCACCTCCCGGTAACAGGCCTCGTGGTCGCAGATGTTGTAGACGTAGTGCGTCTCTTCGCGACCGGCGCGGGTGCCGGTGGCGACGCAGCCGATGCAGGTGCGGCCCTTGGTGAGCGGGCCCAGACTGCCGGGATCGGGCAGCACGGCCTTGAGAAACTGGAGCGGCACGATCTCCTGGCCGTTGTAGAGTACCGGGTCGATGCGCGTCATGCCGACGTTTTGCAGCACTTCCAGGTGCTTGAGGTAATTGTCGGAAAAGGTCATCCAGAAACGCGCGGTTTCGATTTCGGGCAGGTGCTTGACCAGGGATTCCAGCTCCTCGTGGTACATCAGGTAGATCTTGCGCGGCCCGATGCCGTCCGGGAAATCGAACTCGCGGTGCATGCTGAGCGCGTCGGTCTCGCGCCATTGGCCGTCATTCCAGTAGCGGCCCTTGGCGGTCACTTCGCGGATGTTGATCTCGGGATTGAAGTTGGTGGCAAACGCCTGGCCGTGCTCGCCGGCGTTGCAGTCGATGATGTCGAGCTCGCGGATGCGGTCGAGCTTGTGTTTGCGCAGCCAGGCGGTGAAGACGTTGGTGACGCCGGGATCGAAGCCGCTGCCCAGCAGCGCCATCAAGCCACGCTCGCGAAAGCGTTCGTGATAGGCCCACTGCCAAGAATATTCGAATTTTGCCAGGTGGCGCGGCTCGTAGTTGGCGGTGTCGAGATAATTCACGCCGGTCGCGAGACAGGCGTCCATGATATTCAGATCCTGATAGGGCAGGGCGACATTGATCACCAGATCGGGGCGCACGCGCTCGATCAGCGCCGACAGTTGCGGGACGTCGTCGGCGTCGATTTCCGCCGTCTCGATGGGGCGCGCGAGCTGTGCCGCGATGGCGTCGCATTTGGATTTGGTGCGACTGGCCAGCACGATGTTGGAAAACACCTCGGGCACCTGCGCGCACTTGTGGGTCACCACCTGGCCGACACCGCCGGCTCCGATAATCAACACCCTCGCCATGGGATAGTCCTCGCTTAACGCTCGAAGTAGGTGTAGCCGCGCAAACCGGTGGCGTACAGCTCCACCAGTTGCTGGCGCTCGGTCGCGCTGATGTGTCCGGCGCGCACGCCCTGTTCCGCGCTGTTGCGGAATTTCTGCAGCAGCGTCTGGGGGTGATATTCGACGTAACTCAGCACGTCGGCGACGCTGTCGCCTTCGACTTCCTTGACGTAATCGAAACTGCCGTCGGCATTGATGCGCACACTGACTACATGGGTGTCGCCGAGCAGATTGTGCAGATCGCCGAGGGTTTCCTGATAGGCCCCGACCAGGAACGCACCCAGGTAATACTCCTTGCCCTCGATGAGCGGATGCACCGGCAGCGTGTTGTTGAGCGTGCCGTCCCAGGCGAAGCGGTCGATCTTGCCGTCGCAGTCGCAGGTGATGTCGGCCAGGATCGCCTGGCGCGTGGGCAGTTCGTCGAGGCGGTGAATCGGCATGATCGGGAACACTTGGTCGATGGCCCAGATATCCGGCAGCGACTGGAATACGCTGAAGTTGCCGTAATAGATGTCGGCGAGCGCTTCTTCCAGTCCGGCCAGTTCCGGATATTCATCTTCGTTGCCGATGATGACGCTTTTAATACGCTGAAGAATTTCCAGGGTGACGTTTTCGGCGAGTGCGCGCGAACGCAGGCTGATCTGGCCGCGCCGGAACAGGTCGCGAATTTCGTCGCGATAAAAGAGTGCATCGTTGTAGCACTCTTGCGCGCGTTCAAAAGTAATCGACTTCAGCACTTCCCATAGATTGTGGACATTCTCGTGCTCGGATTCCGGCACTTGCTCGGGCAGTGCGTGAGCCTCGAAGCGGGTGACATCGAGAATGTTGAACAGCAGTACCGAACCGTAGGCGACCAGCGCGCGCCCGGACTCGGTGACGATGGTCGGATGCGGGATGTCGTGGGGATCCAGAATGCTCATCACCACTTCGATGATATCGAGGCAGTACTCCTCCATCGAGTAGTTCATGCTGTGGGTATGGCTGGAGCGGCTGCCCTCGTAGTCCACCGCGAGCCCGCCGCCGAGGTCGAGATTGCCCAACGGCGCGCCTTCGCGCACCAGATCGACGTAGTAGCGGCAGGCTTCCATGACGCCGGTGCGGATATCGCGGATGTTGGGAATCTGCGAGCCCAGATGCACATGCAGCATTTCCATGCAGTCGAGCATGGCATGCGCCTTGAGGGTGTCCACCAGATCGATCAACTGCATCGAGGTCAGGCCGAAGATGCTGCGGTCGCCGCTGGTGGCGTTCCAGTGGCCACTGACCCGGGACGACAGTTTGACGCGCGCACCGATGCGCGGGCGAATCCCGGCGGCCTTGCTGCACTGGATCAGCAGCGGCAGTTCGGCGGGTGTTTCCACCACGAAAAAAATCCGGTAGCCGAGTTTTTGCGCCATCAGTCCGAGGTTGATGAACTCTTCATCCTTGTAACCATTGCAGACGATATAGCCGTTCATCGCATCCAGCGTGGCGAGCGCGATCAGCAGCTCGGCCTTGCTGCCCGCTTCCAGGCCGTGGCCGAAACGGGCGCCGAAACTGGCCACCTCTTCGATGATCTGCGACTGCTGGTTGACCTTGATGGGAAACACGCCGCGGTAGCGGCCACGGTAGCCCGACTGCGCAATGGCGCGGGCGAAGCTCTCGTTGATCTGGGCGATCTGGGCGTCGAGCAGATTCTCGATGCGCAGCAACACCGGCATGGGCAGGCCGCGTTCGCTCAGACCGTCGACGATATCGAGCAGGTTGATGGTGCCGCGCCCGCCGCCGGTGTCCGCGGTGACCTGTACCAGGCCGTCCGCGGATACCTGAAAATGTCCGGCGCCCCAGTATTCGATGCCGTACAGATCGGTCGCGCGGGCCGCGTTCCATTCGACGTCATGGTTCTGATGGGAGATACGATTCACGGCTGTCTCCCGACGGGAAAACGGGCGCGAATAGTGCGGTTAAAGCCCAGTGATTTCAAGCGTATATATGTGACACGCGCATCATCGAAAACGCGCGCGGCGGCGCTGGCCCGTCACTGGAACGGATGCCGCAAAATGATGGTTTCCACCCGGTCCGGTCCGGTCGAAATGATGTCGATCGGCACCCCGGTGACTGCTTCGATACGCGCAATGTACTCGCGTGCCGTCGTGGGTAATTGTGCCAGAGAGGTCGCGCCCGAGGTCGAATCGCTCCAGCCCGGCAGCGTCTCGTAGACCGGCACGATGCCGGCGTAGTCGTCGGCGTGGGACGGCGATTCGATTTCCGCGCCGGCGGCGTCGCGATAACCCACGCAGATTTTCACTTCGGTCAGGCCGTCCAGTACATCGAGTTTGGTCAGGCACAGCCCGGAAATACTGTTGATGCGGGCCGCGGTGCGCAGGGCGACGGCGTCGAACCAGCCGCAGCGGCGCGGCCGGCCCGTGGTGGAGCCGAACTCGTTGCCGCGTGCCGACAGATGTTTGCCCACCGCGCAGAACAGCTCGGTAGGGAACGGCCCGGACCCGACCCTGGTGGTATAGGCCTTGGTGATGCCGAGTACATAGTCGAGATAGAGTGGACCGAAACCACTGCCGGTGGCGGTGCCGCCGGCAGTGGTGTTCGAGGAAGTCACGAACGGGTAAGTGCCGTGATCGATATCCAGCAGCGAACCCTGGGCGCCTTCGAACAGGATGTTTGCGCCGGCGAGGCGCGTGCGGTGCAGGCTGCTGGTGACATCG
The DNA here is from genome assembly GCA_016708925.1 of Gammaproteobacteria bacterium. Classification (GTDB taxonomy): domain Bacteria; phylum Pseudomonadota; class Gammaproteobacteria; order Pseudomonadales; family Porticoccaceae; genus JAGPUQ01. The sequence continues at coordinate 44,504 of JADJET010000004.1, forward strand.
GCGAGCAGGGGGCGCAACTGCTCGGCCCAGATTTCCGCCTGGACGAGGATGGCGCTCGCATCGCATTCCGCCACGTTGTAATAGCGGCTCAGCATGAAATTGTGAAAGTCGATGAGCTCGCGCAGGCGTTCGGCGAACACCGGGCCCTTGAACAGATCGCCCAGGCGCAGGCCGCGCCGCGCCACCTTGTCTTCGTAGGCGGGGCCGATGCCGCGCCCGGTGGTGCCGATGCGCGCCGCGCCGCGCGCCAGTTCGCGGGCGAGGTCGAGCGCCACATGGCAGGGCAGGATCAGCGGACAGGCCGGCGACAGCTTGAGGCGTTCACGCACGGGGACGCCGCGCGCCTCCAGTTCGCCCATTTCCTTGAGCAGGGCGTCGGGTGCGAGCACCACGCCGTTGCCGATCAGGCAGCTCACCCCGGCGCGCAGAATCCCCGACGGGATCAGGTGCAGCACGGTCTTGGCGCCATCGATCACCAGCGTGTGGCCGGCGTTGTGGCCGCCCTGGAAGCGCACCACCACTTTGGCTTCATCGGTGAGCAGATCGACGATCTTGCCCTTGCCTTCGTCACCCCACTGGGTGCCAAGTACCACGACGTTCTTGCCCATGATGTCCTTCAGTCAGTCCGGCTGAGTCTGCGTGTGCGCAGGTGCTATCTGAAAAGTTCCATCGCGCCAGATCAGGACGCGATCGCAATGAAGTTCGGCCAGGTCTGGCACCTGACCGGGAAACCCGCATATCACCCGTTCACCATCCGCCCGCAGACGGGCTACCGCGGCGGCCAGCTCCGGTGCGGCAGCGCCTGTCACCGAGACTTCTGCCGCGGCAAAAATGCCGGGCGCAACCGGCGCGGCGGGCGCCACCAGATCGCACAGAAAGCCCAGGTCGATGCCAAAACCGGTCGCCGGGCGGGCGCGTCCGAACTGGGCGCCCACATGGTCGTAGCGGCCACCGTGACCCACCGCTGCCGGCGTACCCGCCGTATAGGCCGCGAACACGATGCCGGTGTGGTAGTGGTAGCCGCGCAGCTCGCCCAGATCCAGGAACAGTGTGAGATCAGGGCGCTGTTCCTGCAGCGCGCGCACCACCTGACGCAGTTCGTCGAGCGCCTGTTGCACGGCGGCGGGTGCGCCCGCCAGGTCATCGACCGCGCGTTGCAGCACCCCGGCGTCGCCGCACAGACCGGGCAGCGCCGTCAGCATGCGCGCCAGATCCGGGTCGTCGACATGAGCGGCGACCCAGGCCGGGAGCGTTGCGTCCTTTTGCTGCAACAGTTCGAACAGCTCGCGCTTGCGGGCCGGTTCGATGGTCAGTAGTTCCTCCAGACCGCGGTAGATCCCCACATGGCCCAGATCCAGATGCAGCGCATCGAGGCCGGCGCAGGTCAGGGTTTCCGTGAGCAGGGCGATCACTTCCAGATCCGCTTCCAGTCCGGACTCTCCGAACAGTTCGACGCCGATCTGAATGGGGGAGCGCGATTCGAGTGGGCTGCGCGGGCGCGTGTAGAGAACCTGGCCCGCATAGCACAGGCGCGTCGGATATTCGCGGCGCAGGCTGTGGGCATCCATGCGCGCCACCTGGGGCGTGATGTCGGCGCGCACGCCCATCATGCGACCGCTCAACTGGTCGGTAATCTTGAACGTGATCAGATCCAGGTCCGATCCGGAGCCGCTGAACAATGACGCGGTGAATTCCGCGAGCGGCGGAATCACCAGGTCATAACCCCAGGTGTGATACAGGTCGAGCAAACGGCGCCGCAGCCGCTCTACCTTGAGGGCGCGGTCCGGGAGGATGTCTTCGATCCCGTCGGGCAGCAGCCAGCGATCAGTGGAATCCATGGTTGTCACCGTCAGATCAGGTCCGGGCCGAGGCGTACGCGGGTCACTGCGCCGGGGATGGCTGGACGGTGGCGAATCGCAAGGCGCCCGCGATCCCCGGTATCAGGCGCGAGGCCTGTGACAGTTCGCGCCACGTCATGTTAACTGCGCTCCGCAACGGTTTCCGGTCACGGGCAGCCGGCAAAAAAAAACCGGGCTGCCCCGGTTGCGGGATGCTAGCACTTCCGGTCGGATCATGTCGCCCGCGCCGCCTCATTTTTCCGTGCTGTCGGGCGTCTTCAGGTAGCGGAAAAAATCACTGTCGGGCTCCATGACCAGCAACCCGTTGCGGTCGGCAAGGGAGGCGCGATAGGCCTTGAGGCTGCGCGTGAACCCGTAAAACTCCGGGTCGCGCGTATACGCGGCCGCGTAGATACGCGCGGCAGTGGCATCGCCTTCGCCACGGGTCTGCTCGGCTTCGCCATAGGCGTTTGCCCCGATGACCGTCACCTGGCGATCCGCTTCCGCACGAATTTTTTCGGCGGCCTCCAGGCCTACGGCCCGCAATTCCTGTGCTTCCTTGTCGCGCTCGGCGGACATGCGCTGGAATACCTGGTCGCTGACCTCCGGGGGCAGATCGATGCGCCGCACGCGCACATCCAACACTTCCACGCCGAGCGATTTCTTGACGGCGTCGCTCAGGGTTTTGGTCATGTCCGACATCAGCCGGTCGCGCTCTCCGGACACCACCTCGTGCAGCGTGCGGGTGCCGAACTCGTTGCGCAGACCATCGTTGATGCGGTCCGCCAGGCGGCTTTTGGTGGCCAGCTCGATGCCGCCGGTGGCCTTGTAATAGGTTTCCACGTCGGCGATGCGCCATTTGGCGAAGGAGTCGACGATCAGGCGTTTGCGCTCAATGGTGAAAAAACTCTCGGCTGCGCCGTCTACCGTCAGTACGCGCGCATCGAACTTTTTGACCTGGTTGATGATCGGCAGCTTCCAGTGAAGCCCCGGGGGAATGTCCGGCCTCACGATGCGACCGAACTGCAACATGAGGGCACGCTCGGTTTCCTTGACGACGAACACCGAGCTGCTGAACAGAATTCCGAGCAGCGCCAGCCCCATCAGGCTGATGGTCTTGCGGTCCATTAGCGGCCCTCCCGTCGCGGCGTGGTGGAGGTGGCGACCTGGCGGCGGAGCACATCGGCCGCGCGGTTCGCGATGTCATTGAGCTGCTGGTTGCTGAGCGCCCGGTCACCGGTGGTCGCCCCGGTGCCATCGGTCTGAACGAGCTTGTCGATGGGCAGGTAGATCATGTTGCCGCCGGTTTTCATGTCCACGATTACTTTGGGCGTGCCGGCCATCACCTCTTCGAGGGTTTCCATGTAAAGGCGCTGGCGGGTCACCGCAGGCGCTTTCTGGTATTCCGCGTAGAGCCGTTCGAAACGCTGGGCCTCCCCGGTAGCTTCAATGGCGGCTTTTTCCCTGTAGGCGCTGGCCTCCGCCAAGGTGCGTTGGGCGCGTCCGCGTGCTTCGGGCACCACGCCGTTGGCGTAGGATTGGGCTTCGTTGATGACCTGCTCGCGATACTCGCGCGCCTTGACGACATTGTCGTAGGCCGCGCGCACGGCCGCCGGCGGCTTCGCCTCCCGGATGTTCACCTTGACCACGCGGATGCCGGTGCCGTACTGATCGAGATAGGTCTGCAGACGCTTGGCTACCGCGATGCTCAACTCGCCCCGGCCAGTGGAAATCACCGCATCGAACTTGGCGTTGCCGACTTCGTGGCGGACCGCGCTGTCGGTCGCCTCGCGCAGGCTCAGCTCCGGATCCTTGACATTGAGGACAAAGGCTTTGGCGTCGTTGACGTTGTACTGCACGGTGAGTGGCAGTTCGACGATGTTCTCGTCCTCGGTAAGCATCTCGTTGCGCGGCTCCGTTTCGTAGCGTCGCTCGGTGGTTACCGCGACCTTGGTCACGTTGTCGATCAGGCGCGGCCGCCAGTGCAGCCCCTCACCCGTGAGCTCGCTGAATTTGCCGAAGCGCAGCACGACGGCCTGTTCCTGTGCATCGACCTGATACCAGCCCAGCGCAAACCACAGCACCGCAATGGCCATCAGGCCCATCACCAGGGGGCCGCGGCCCAACCCGCCGCCGTTGCCGCCCCCGCCGCCGAACGCCTGGTTCAGGCGATCGGAAAAGCGTTTCAATACGGCATCCAGGTCCGAGGGCGAGGCTTTTTTGCCGCTGCCCCACGGATCCCGACCGTCGCCGGGTTCATTCCACGCCATGGTTAACTCCAGCTTGTTGGATCGCCGTGCGCGCACAGCGGTTTTTCGAGGCGCAAACCAGCAGCCCCCGTTTGAGTCGATAACGAAGCGTCGGGTACTGTGGCCAGCCCCTCGCTGCGGAGCAGCCGCTGTAATTTCGCGGCGGGTATGCGCAGGTCCACTATGGTACCACCATCATCCGCGGGACTCTCCGCGGTTACCGCCGCTGCCGCATACAGCAGCGCCCGCAGACGCCCATGCGTTGGCGCCAGATGACAGCTGTGAAGGACCAGATCACCGGCAAGACGTTCGCTCAATGCGGTGAGCAGCAGAGGGATGCCGACGCCGGTGTGCGCGGACAGCCATGCCGAGATGGGGATTCCGGACGTGTCCCGGTCCAGATGGGGCTGCGATGCTTCCAGCAAGTCGATTTTGTTGAATACGCGCAGGACCGGCACGTCTCCGGCGCCGATTTCTGCGAGCACTTCGTCGACGCAGCGCGCCTGGTGTTGCCAGTCCGGATTGGCCGCGTCGATGACGTGGAGCACCAGGTCAGCGCTGGCTACCTCTTCGAGTGTCGCGCGGAAAGCGGCAACCAGTTGATGGGGCAACTGACGGATGAAACCCACGGTGTCGGCGAGCAGCACGGGGCCGATACCGGGCACGGAAAAGCGTCGCAGCGTAGGGTCGAGGGTGGCGAACAACTGATCCGCCGCCAGTACGCCGGCGGCGGTCAGGGCATTGAACAGGGTGGATTTGCCGGCGTTGGTATAACCCGCCAACGCCACCGTGGGCGCTTCGCCCCGGCGGCGCGCGGCGCGGCCCTGTTCCCGGCGCTTTTGCACCAGTTCCAGTTTGCGCTCGAGGCTGGCGATGCGGCCACGCACCAGGCGCCGGTCGGTTTCGAGTTGGGTTTCCCCGGGGCCGCGCAGACCGATTCCACCCTGCTGGCGCGCCAGGTGAGTGGCGCGACCGACCAGCCGCGGCAGCAGATGGCGCAACTGGGCCAGCTCCACCTGCAGCTTGCCCTCGTGGGTGCGCGCGCGGCGGGCGAAGATGTCCAGAATCAACCCGGTGCGGTCGAGCACCCGGCAGTCGAGCGCGCGCTCGAGATTGCGCTCCTGGCTGGGGCTCAGGCTGTGATCGAAAATCGTGATGGTCGCACCGGTCGCGACGACCAGCTCACGCAGTTCGGCGACTTTGCCGGAACCGATGAAGGTTCCGGCGTGGGGGGCGCTGCGGCGACCGGTGAGTGTGGCAGCGGGCGTTCCGCCTGCCGCGCGTACGAGTTCGGTGAATTCCTGTCGGTCGCCGGCGTCGTTACCCTTCAGTTCAACGGCGACGAGGACAGCCGTCTCGGCGATTTCCGGGGTGGTCGGCGTCAATCAGAGGTCCGCATCGGCATCGTCGTCGCCGGGCATCGGGGTCACCAGGCGCACCGGGCGGGCAGGAACCACGGTTGAGATGGCGTGCTTGTAGACCATCTGGCTGACGGTGTTTTTCAGCAGCACCACAAATTGGTCGAACGACTCGATCTGGCCCTGAAGCTTGATGCCGTTGACCAGAAAAATCGAGACCGGAATGCGCTCCTTACGCAGCAGATTGAGAAAAGGGTCTTGTAGATTGTGCCCTTTTGACATGGCGTTACTCCTTATTGATGTAGGTAATTAGGCAGGCGGGATGAGCTTGCCGGGTCGAAGCGACAGCGATGCTCCACAAGAGCCCCGTTATGCCGGCCGCCGCGCCGGAACCGGGCATGATACGCGCCACTAATGGCGGTGTACATGAGGGCAATCAGATCAGTTTCAAGAGCTTAGCGATAATCGTCCGCTGATCGTCGGGGGTGTCCCAGGCGCCGGTGAGCCCTTCCCGGGCCGGGGAGCGCGGGCCGCGCAGCCAGGTCAACTGGCGTTTGGCGAGCTGGCGGGTGGCGGCGATGCCCTGCGCGGCCATGGTGGCTGCGTCGCATTCGCCAGCGAGATGGGCCCATACCTGACGGTAGCCGGCGGCGCGCATCGACGGCAAATCCGGGTTCAGATCGCCGCGTTGGTACAGGGCGCGGACTTCGGCCACCAGCCCAGCCTTCAGCATGGTTTCGAAGCGTTGGGCGATACGCTGGTGGAGGACCTCGCGGCTGGGCGGCAGCAGGGCGACCATGGTCAGATCGTAGTCCACGGCGATGGGCGCAACGCCCTGGCCGTCCCGTTGAGCCCCGAGCAGCCGCGACAGGGGCTGTCCGGTGGCGCGATAGACTTCGAGTGCGCGCTGGATCCGCTGCGAATGCCGGGGATGCAGTTGCGCGGCGGTTTCCGGATCCACCCGCGCCAGTTCCGCATGAAGGTGGGGCCAGCCATGGCGCGCGGCGGCCGCCGCGAGTTCCGCGCGCAGCTCCGGGTTCGCGGCGGGCAGCTTCGCCATCCCTTCGCTCAGCAGATGGAAGTAGAGCATGGTTCCGCCCACCAGCAGGGGGATGCGACCCGCGGCCGTGATGGCCGCCATTTCGCGGCGCGCATCGACGACGAATTCGGCGGCGGAATAAGGTATCGCGGGATCGCGGATATCGATCAGACGATGGGGTGCGCGGGCGAGCGTCGCGGCATCCGGTTTGGCGGTGCCGATATCCATGCCCACATACACCTGGGCCGAGTCCACGCTGATGATTTCGACCGGCGCGCACTCCCGCAGCGCGAGTGCCAGCGCGGTCTTGCCGCTCGCCGTCGGACCCGCGATGGCCAGCGCGCGCGGCCGGTCGGCGGGGGCAGGCACTCAGCGCCCCCGCAGGAACAGGCGGTCCAGTTCCTCCAGCGATACCTGGGTCCAGGTGGGGCGGCCGTGGTTGCACTGACCGCTGCGCTCGGTGGACTCCATCGCCCGCAGCAGCGCGTTCATTTCCGCCACGGCCAGCGGTCGGTTGGCGTGGACGGCGGCGCGGCAGGCCATGTTGCCCAGGATTTCGTCGATGCGACCGTCGAGGCGGTCGGCGCTGTCCAGGGTGCGGATATCGGCGAGCACATCCCGCACCAGGGCCTCTACTTCAACCCCGCGCACCAGCGCCGGCACGGCGCGCACCAGGAGGGTGGTGGGTCCGCTGCGGTCGAGGCTGAAGCCGATGGCATCGAACGCCGCGGCATGGTGTTCGGCGGCGTCGGCTTCGGCTGCGTTTACCGCCAGCGTCATCGGCACCAGCAGGGGTTGGCTGGCGAGGGCTCCGTCGCGCCAGGCGATTTTCATGCGTTCGTAGAGGACGCGTTCGTGCGCGGCGTGCAGATCCACCAGCACCAGGCCGTCGCGGTTTTCCGCGAGGATATAGGCGCCCTTGAGTTGCGCCAGGGCGAAGCCGAGCGGGGGCGGGTCTTCGCTTGCCGGTGACGCGGATGGCGGCGCCGGCGCCGGTCGGTGCAGGTCGGCATAGGTCGCCATGCGCTCGCTCACACCCGGGGCGGGTCGCGTTGACGGGAACGGCATGGGGTGCTGGTGCGCGACAAGTTCGGGTGTCGATTCGGGCGGCGTTTCGCGTGTGTTTTGATCAGGGACGGACACCATCGTCGGCGCGGGTCGCGCGTCGCCCGGGGTGATCTCGGCGAGCGCGCGGTGCAGCATGCTGAACAGGAAATCGTGGACCTGACGCGCTTCCCGGAAGCGGACTTCGTATTTGGTGGGATGGACATTCACATCCACATCGCGGGGCGGAATTTCGAGAAACAGCACAAACGCCGGGTGCCGGTTTTGATAGAGCACATCGCGGTAGGCTTGGCGTACCGCGTGACCGATGACCTTGTCGCGCACGGCGCGGCCGTTCACATAGAAATACTGAAGATCGGCCTGGCTGCGGGAGTAGGTGGGCAACGCGATCCAGCCGTGCAGGCGCAAACCCTGGTGCTCGACTTCGAGATGGCGCGCCTGCTCCAGGAAGGGCAGTCCGCACACCGCCGCGATGCGCCGCTCCTGCGCGGGCAGGTCATCGGCACGGGCAAAATCCTGTACCTGACGGCCGTTGTGCCGCACCCGCAGCCCCACGTCGAAACGGCTCAGTGCCAGCCGATGGATGACCTCCTCGATACGCCCGTACTCGGTGCGCTCGGTGCGCAGGAAGCGGCGGCGCGCGGGAGTGTTGAAAAACAGATCCCGCACTTCGACCGTGGTGCCGCGGGGATGGGGCGCAGGCGCAATGGTGGCGTCTTCCGCCGCGCTCTGGATGGCCCAGCCGGAGTTGCCGGCCCGCGCATTCGAGGTCAGCGCGAGCCGGGAGACGGAGGCGATGCTCGCCAGCGCCTCGCCGCGAAAGCCCAGGGTGGCCACGGCGTCGAGATCATCCAGTACGGCGATCTTGCTGGTGGCATGGCGACTCAGTGCCAGCGCGAGGTCGTCGCGGGGAATGCCGGCGCCGTTGTCGCGGATGCGCATCAGCTTGATGCCGCCCTGCTCGAGTTCGATCTCGATGCGATCGGCGCCGGCGTCGATGCTGTTTTCCAGCAATTCCTTGATGACGGCGGCGGGACGTTCCACCACCTCGCCGGCGGCGATCTGATTCGCCAGCTGAGGCGGGAGGAGACGGATCGGGGCGGGATCTGCGGCCACGGTCAGGTCGAGCCTGACACTGGTCGTGCCGGACTGCGGAGGAATGTTGCGGCACCGGGCCGGCTGGGTTGGGGAAGTTCGTTCACCCGTGCATTCTAGGGCCTGTCAAAGCTGCCCGCACGGCTTTAGCAGGCTAGCGTTGTGCGATGCTGGGTTGGGGAACGGTTGTGGATACCGCAGCCTGCTCAGAGCGGCTGCTGCGCTGGCGCTGTTCCCAGGCGATGCGGGTACCGTCGGGGGGGTGGCGTTCGAAGTGCCGTTTGACGCCGGTGAAAATGGCGCTGGCCAGGCGTTTCTGGTGGGCAGGGTCGCGCAATTTACGCGCCTCCCCAGGATTGGAGATAAACCCGGTCTCCACCAGGATCGACGGCATATCGGGCGATTTCAGCACCACGAAACCGGCCTGCTCGACGCGGTGGTTGTGCAGCCGGCTGACCCCTGCCATGGACTTGAGCACCTGATCGCCCAATTGGAGGCTGTGATTCAGGGTGGCGGTCATCGCCAAGTCGAGAATGACCCCCGCGAGGACGGGATCCTTGTCGTTCAGCGCGACCGAGCCGCCGATAAGATCCGCACGGTTTTCCCGGTCAGCCAGGTATTTGGCGGTTTCGCTGGTGGCGCCGCGCTGGGAGAGGGCATACACCGATGCGCCATTGGCGGTGTCATTGTCGAAGGCATCCGCATGTACCGAAACCATGATATCCGCACCCGCGCGTCGGGCAATGGCGGGTCTCTTCGCCAAAGGGATGAAGTAATCACCGGTCCGGACCAGGACCGCGCGGTAGCCGGTTTCCCGATTCACCAGTGCCGCCAGTGCCTTGCTGATGGCGAGCACGACCTGCTTTTCATGAGTACGCGCCGGACCTATGGCGCCGGGATCCTCTCCGCCGTGGCCTGCGTCTATCGCGATGACGACATTGCGCAGTTTTGCGGGGGGGTGAGAGTGCGTCGTCGCGGGCGCCGGCCTTGGGGCGGTGGGTGCCTTTGCAAGGCTGGGCGTCGTCACAGGCCTGGTAGTGGATGCCATCCTGCTGCCGGGAGCTTGCAGGTTCACCACGAGGCGGTGTGGGTTGCCGGCAGTCGGTGCGCTGATCGCGCTCTGCGCGCTCACGCGTTGCGCCAGATCCATGACGATGCGCAGGCCGGTGCCGTCGCGGATGCCGGAGCGCAGGTTGCGTACGGGGCTGTTGGCCAGGTCGATACCGCGCAGGGACGCGCGCAGCTGCGCATGGTCGAGGTCGATCACCACCCGGTCCGGCGCCTGCATGGTGAATACCTTGTAGGAAGTAGGCGCTCCGCTCAGGTCGAGCTCAAGGCGGAAATTGCCGGCGTCCCGGACCAGCCGCGCGTGCTCGATCACGGCGGCCGCGTGCAACGACCCCGGCAGGGCGATGGCCCAGAATGCGATCAACAGCAGAAAAACGCGCCGCCGGGCGGCGGTGGGAAGTCTGTTCGGGGGGAGCGCGGCGTAGTCAGCAAATCCACCGCGAGAGAGCGCGCGCGGGCACTGCCCGCGGTGATCCACAGCCTGCGCCCGGCGCCGGTGATCTCCAGCGCCAACGTCAGATCCGGCGCCGGCAGGGCGCCAGCACCGCGCTCGGGCCATTCGATCAGGCAGATGCTCTCGCCGTCGAAATAGTCCCGCCCTCCGATCCATTCCAGTTCCTCTGGGTCCGCCAGACGATAGAGATCAAAATGATACACATTTCCATGGGTTAGCGTATAGGGCTCAACCAAAGTATAAGTTGGACTCTTGACCGGGCCGGTATGCCCCAGCGCGGACAGCACCCCCTGGCAGAGACTGGTTTTGCCGGCGCCCAGAGTTCCGCTCAGAAAAATGATCGCCCCGGGCCACAGCCGGGCACCCAGCAGCCGGCCCCAGGCGAGGGTCGCCTCGGGGTCGGGAAGATCAATCCGGTAAGCCATGCCGTCCGTTCAGCAGTTCGCGGATCAGGTGCGGCAGGTCGGTCGCCAACAGCCCGCGCTCGCCGCTCTGCTGCGCCGCGAGATCGGCCGCGCGGCCGTGAACGCAGGCGCCCAGGCGCGCGGCCGCCGTGGGCTCCAGACCCTGCGCCAGCAGCGCGCCGATCACGCCGGCCAGCACGTCGCCCATGCCGCCCGACGCCATGCCGGGATTGCCATGGGGGCAGATCGCCAGAGGCGCGCCAGGTCCGGCGATGAGAGTGCCCGCGCCCTTGAGTAGTACCGCGCCGCCAAATTTTTCCTGCAAGCGCCGGCACGCGGCCGGGCGATCGGCCTGTACCGCCGCGTTGTCGATATCGAGCAAGCGCGCCGCTTCACCTGGATGCGGCGTCAGTACCCAGCGGCTGCCAGCGGCGTCCCGGCCCAGGCGACCGGCCGCCAACAGGTTGAGCGCATCGGCATCCAGCACCATGGGCAGACCGGCATTGAAGGCCTGTTGCAGCATCTGTTCCGACCAGGGCGAGCGGCCGAGACCGGGGCCGACCACCAGCACCGTAGGCCCGCTGAGCAGGGGTTCAAGTTCCTGTCCGGAAGGCACACCCTTGACCATCAGTTCCGGACGCCGCGCCAGGAAGGCGGCGCTGTGTTCGGGCCGGGTGGCGACGCTCACCAGCCCGGCGCCGGCGCGCGCCGCCGCTTCCGCCGCCATCAGGGCCGCGCCACCGAAGCCGCGATCCCCACCGATCACCATGACGTGGCCGAAATTGCCCTTGTGGGCGTCGCGGGCGCGGGGCGGGAGTTGATGCAGCAGTTGCGCCAGATTGAGGAGTTCGGCGGCAGGGGCATCCCGATACACGGCGTCGGGCACGTCCAGGCGGTCGAACCGGATGTCGCCCGCGAGCGCCGGGCCGCGACCCGTGTAGAGTCCGAGTTTGCGGCCGATAAAGGTCACCGTGACCTGCGCGCGCACGGCGATGCCCAGTTCGGCACCGGTGTCGGCGTGCAGCCCCGATGGAATATCGACTGCGAGTATCGGGATGCCGGCAGCGTTGATGGCCGCGATGGCGGCGGCATGTGAACCCGTGACCGGCCGTGTGATCCCGGTTCCCAGCAGGGCGTCGACCAGGACCTCGCCGGTCAGCGCGGTAGCGGCGGTGAAGGGTTCCAGGGGTACGCCCGCAGCGGTAGCGAAGCGCCAGGCCAGGGCCGCGTCACCCTTCAGCAGGGCCGGCTCGGAGAGATGGATAACCCGGCTGGCCAGTCCGCGCGCGCGCGCCAGCGCCGCGACGATGTAGCCGTCGCCGCCGTTGTTGCCGCCGCCGCAGAGCACGGTGATCGAACGCGCCTCGGGCCAGCGCCGGCACAGTTCCCGGAACGCGCTGGCGCCGGCGTGTTTCATCAGTGCAATGCCGGGGATGCCGTGCTCCTCGAGCGCGCGGCGGTCGAGCTCGCGGGTCTGGGCGGCGGTGTAGAGGGCGGTAGCGGAAAATGACATCGGCGGGGCCGGAGGACGGAATCTGGCAAAATTATACGACATGCCCCTCACCCGGCCCGGCCCGTGCCTGAAACAGCGACTGCCGCCATCGATCCGGATCTGGTCGCCCGCATCGGCGCCTGGGCGCGCGAGCTGGGTTTTCAGCAGGTTGGTATCGCGGATCTGGATCTGAAGGAAGCCGGCGCCCGCCTGCGTGAATGGCTCGACCGTGGCTTTCACGGCACCATGGACTGGATGGCGCGTCACGGCGAACTGCGCGCGCGCCCGGATCTGCTGGTGCCCGGTACGGTCTCGGCGATCTGCGTGCGGATGGATTACCGGCCCGCCAATACCCGCATGATCGCGCAGTTGCGCGACGGCGAAAAAGCCTATGTGTCGCGCTACGCCCTGGGCCGCGACTACCACAAGATCATGCGTACCCGGCTGGCGACGCTGGCCGAGCGCATCGCGGCCGCCGCCGGCTGCGCGGTCATCCAGCGGCCCTTTGTGGACAGCGCGCCGGTGCTGGAAAAGCCCCTGGCCGCGCGCGCCGGGCTCGGCTGGATCGGCAAAAACACCCTGCTGCTGAATCGCGGCGCGGGTTCCTGGTTTTTTCTCGGCGAGCTGATCACCAGCGTCCGCCTGCCACCCGCCATCGATCTGATCGACGATGCCTGTGGCAAGTGCCGCGCCTGCCTGTCGATCTGCCCGACCCAGGCGTTTCCCGAGCCCTATGTGCTGGACGCCCGGCGCTGTATTTCCTATCTCACCATCGAGCATCCGGGGCCGATTCCCGTGGCATTGCGCGCGGCCATGGGCAACCGCGTGTTCGGCTGCGACGATTGCCAGATCGTCTGTCCCTGGAACCGCTTCGCCAAACCCACCGACGAAGCCGCGTTCCGACCCCGCCACGGTCTCGCCGACGCCGAACTGGCGACGCTTGCGCAATGGACCGAAGCCGAGTTTCTGGATCGTACGGCGGGTTCGCCGATTCGCCGTATCGGCCACGAGCGCTGGTTGCGCAATCTCGCCGTGGGGCTGGGCAATGCACCCACCACCGCGCCGGTGCTGGCGGCGCTGGCACGCTGTCGCGACCAGGGTTCCGAGCTGGTGCGCGAGCACGCCGACTGGGCGCTGGCGCGCCATGCATCCGGTCGTGGAAAAGTAAGTGTGGAAAGGTAAGTTGAACGCCCCGGCGAAACTGGCTATAGTGCGCCGCCTTGCAATGACCCTAGCTGGAGCTGATTCCGTTGGCCAATACACCCCAGGCGAAAAAGCGCGCCCGTCAGAGCGAAAAGCGCCGTCAGCTCAAAGCTGGCCAGCGTTCCATGACGCGCACCTACATCAAGAAAGTCCAGGCTGCATTGCTGGCCGGTGATCTGGAGGCCGCCAAGGCCGCCTATGCCGCCGCCGTGCCCGTGCTGGATCGCATCGCCGACAAGGGCGTGATCCACAAGAACAAGGCCGCGCGCTACAAGAGCCGGCTCAACGCCCATATCAAGGCGCTCGCCAGCGGCTGAGTTCTGTTCCCACGTTTGCCTTGCAAAGCCGGCTGATGTCGGCTTTGTCGTTTTACACCGCTGTTTGAGCGCCGGTTGTTCAGGCGGGTGCGGCGTTGTTCAGACCAGCACCAGATTGTCGCGGTGGATCAGTTCGGCGTCGCCGCCGTAGCCCAGTATTTCCAGGATGCGGTCGCTGCCCAGGCCGGCGATGCGCCGGGTTTCCGCACTGCTGTAATTGATCAGGCCGCGGGCGATCTCGCGCCCGTCCTCGGCCAGGCAGCGCACCAGATCGCCGCGGGCGTAGTCGCCTTCGCAGCGCAAGACACCCACCGGCAGCAGACTGCGACCGGATTCGCGCAGTACGCGCACCGCGCCGGCATCCAGGGTGACGGCACCCTTTGCCTGAAGCTGTCCCGCCAGCCACTGCTTGCGCGCCACCAGAGGTTCGCTGTCGGCGACCAGCAAGGTGCCCAGCAGTTCGCCTTCGGCGAGGCGGGTCAGCACCTGGTCGATGCGTCCCCCGGCGATCAGCGTGTGTGCGCCGGAACGCGCCGCGAGGCGCGCGGCGCGCAGCTTGGTGATCATGCCGCCGCGGCTGAGCTGGCTGGCGCTGCCGCCGGCGATGGCATCGAGGCCGAGATCCAGGGCGCGGCCGCGCTGAATCAGGGTGGCGTCGGGATTCGCCCGTGGATCGGCGCTGTAGAGGCCGTCGCGGTCGGTGAGGATCACCAGCAGCGGCGCTTCGATGAGATTGGCGACCAGTGCGCCCAGGGTGTCGTTGTCGCCGAAGCGGATCTCGTCGGTGACCACGGTGTCGTTCTCGTTGACCACCGGCACCACGCCCAGTTTGATCAGCGTCGTGAGGGTGCGGCGCGCATTGAGATAACGCTGCCGATTGGAGAGATCGTCATGGTCGAGCAGGATCTGGGCGGTGTGGCGGCCGTAGCGCTGAAAGCAGGATTCGTAGGCCTCGATCAGCCCCATCTGGCCGACCGCGGCGGCGGCTTGCAGTTCGTGAAGTTCGCGCGGGCGCTGCGCCCAGTTGAGGCGCGCCATGCCTTCGGCGATGGCGCCCGAGGATACCAGCACGATTTCGTAGCCCTGGTCCTGGAGCGCGGCGATCTGGCCGACCCAGCCGGCGATGGCTTCCCGGGCCAGGCCGCGGCCGTCGTTGGTGAGCAGGGCGCTGCCGATCTTCACCACCCAGCGGCGGGCGGCGGTGACCTGGCGGCGTTCAGCGTCCACGGCGCGGGTTCCGGTCAGGGGGCATGGAACACTTCGACATCATGGTCATCGTCGTCGTCATCCTGGTCCGCGAGTTCATCATCCGCACCGGTTCGTTGCGCCTGTAGCCAGGCGATGCGCTCGCGGGCCTCGCGCTGCATCGCTTCCTGCATTTCGCGCTCGTGGCGCGCGGCTTCGGGATCTTCAGTCTGGATGCGGGCGCGTGCTTCGAGGTAATTCATCACCGCTTCGCACAGTTCGTTGGTGCCCGCGCGCTCGGCGGCCGAGATCAGATACCAGGGTGCATCCCAGCCGAGGGCGTCCGCGATGGCGGTGGCGCGCGCGCGGGCTTCGTCCGGCGGCAACAGGTCGGCCTTGTTGAACACCAGCCAGCAATCCCGCTGGGCCAGCGTGGGGCTGAATTTTTCGAGCTCCCCGTGCAGGGTGCGCACCGCATCCGCCGGATCGCCGCCATCCAGGGGCGCGAGATCGACAAGATGCAGAAGGAGTCGCGTACGCGTCAGGTGGCGCAGAAAGCGGATACCAAGCCCCGCACCGTCGGCGGCGCCCTCGATCACTCCGGGCACGTCGGCGACCACGAAGCTTCGGTAATGCGCCAGTGACACCACACCGAGATTGGGTACCAGCGTGGTAAACGGGTAATCCGCGACCTTGGGCCGCGCCGCCGAGATCGCGTGGATCAGCGTGGATTTGCCGGCGTTGGGCAAGCCCAGCAGCCCCACATCGGCGAGCAGCTTGAGTTCGAGGCGCAGATGGCGGGTCTCGCCTTCGCTGCCGGGACTGGTACGCCGGGGGGCGCGATTGATGCTGGATTTGAAGCGGGCGTTGCCGAGGCCGTGGAAGCCGCCGCGCGCCACCACCAGGCGCTCGCCGGATGTGGTGAGGTCGCCGATGATTTCGTCGGTGTCGGCATCCATCACGGTGGTACCCACGGGGACCGGCAGCAGCAGGTCTTCGGCCGAGCGGCCCCGGCAGTTGGCGCCGCGACCAGTGGCGCCGCTGTCGGCGCGAAACACGCGCTGATAACGGTAGTCCACCAGGGTGTTGAGTCCGGGGTCGGCGACCAGGATGACGCTGCCGCCATCGCCGCCATCGCCACCGTCCGGACCGCCCTTGGGAATGTACTTCTCGCGCCGGAAGCTCATGCAGCCGTTGCCGCCGTTGCCGGCGATGACATTGATGGGCGCTTCGTCGACGAATTTCATGAGTTGTATCCCCCGGAAGCTGGGGTTCCGGCGTATCGAATCATATGCCAGGCGGGTTGGCCGCCTCCATAAAAAAAGCCCCGGTAAAGGGGCTTTTCCGCAAGCCTGTCGCGCTGGCGGTCAGTTGACCACGATGTCGACGAAGCGGCGGTTGTGCGGTCCCCGCACCGCGAAGCGGACAGTGCCGTCGGCGGTGGCAAACAGGGTGTGGTCGCGGCCGATGCCGACGTTGACGCCGCGGTGAAACGCGGTGCCGCGCTGCCGCACAATGATGCTGCCCGCGGTGACGTTCTCGCCGCCAAAGCATTTCACGCCGAGGCGCTTGCTATGGGAGTCGCGGCCATTGCGGGTACTGCCGCCTGCCTTTTTAGTTGCCATCGATCCGCTCCTTTAATCCGGGTTCAGCCGGCGCTGATGCCGGTAATTTTGATCTGGGTGTACCACTGGCGGTGACCCATCTGCTTCATGTGGTGCTTGCGGCGGCGGAATTTCAGGATCCTCACCTTGTCGGCGCGGCCCTGGCTGACCACCTCGGCGGTCACCTTGCCGCCGGTCACATAGGGCGCGCCCAGCTTGATGTCGCCGCCGTCCGCCACCATCAGGACACGGTCGAAATCGACCGTTTCGCCCGGGGCGACATTGAGCTTTTCGACGTTGAGTACTTCACCCGGTTCGACCCGGTGTTGTTTGCCGCCGCTTTCGATAACCGCGTACATGCTGAACTCCCGAACGGTCCCGGCTTCGGACGAAGCCAGCTACCCTGTGCAAAGGGCGGCGATTCTAAGCCAAGACCCGGGTTGCCGCAAGGCGCAAACCTGTCCCGCGCGCCGCGCCGGCCTCCGGCGGGCGGTTTCAACGGCTGCGCCAAATCTGCTAGTGTGCGGCGGCACCGTCCGCCGATCCCGCGGGCCGGCAGACCCCGGTGAGAACACCAACAGGCACGGCTCCACACCTGCGCTGCCGCTCCGCACGGGCCGCTGGCGGCCGGTGTGGACCCGAGTGTCGCATGACCAACAACAACGATCCGCGCCGACCACCAAACCGCCGCATCAATACAGAGGGGAATCCCATGTCGATCATCAACACCTTTGCCGGCGGTCCCCTGGATCGCGCCAGTGACCGCCGCACCGATGCCGACTGGATCGCTGCGCAGCGCGCGAAACCCGATACCCGGGTGATTCCCTACTACCGGCTGCAACCCCTGGTGACGCCGGGCGGCAACGCCATCGGCTGGTTGCCGGCTGCGGAGTTGAGCGAATTCCTCGGTGCCGATCTGCCCTGCATTTTCATGGGCCTCGACACCGCCGGCGTGGCGCATTTTGCCCTGGACGTGACGGGCGTGGAGGACGCCCCGACCCTGGAACCCTTTCGCGGCGCGGGCCGCTTCATGGACCTGCGCGCCATCGCCTTGCGCCTGCCGCTCGGTGATCCCTCGACGCTCGCCACCGGCAAGGCCGTGCTCGACTGGCACGCGCGCCACCAGTTCTGCGCCGTGTGCGGCAGCCGCACCGCAATGCGGATGGCGGGCTACATGCGCAAGTGCGGCAATCAGGACTGCAATGCCGAACACTTTCCCCGCACCGACCCGGTGGTGATCATGCTCGCCGTGCGCGGCGACGAGGCCCTGGTGGGCCGCCAGAAGAGCTTCCCCCCCGGCATGTACTCGGCGCTCGCCGGCTTCATCGAGCCGGGCGAGAACATCGAGGAAGCGGTGCGGCGCGAAATTTTCGAAGAGGCCGGCATTCGCGTCGGCGCGGTGCACTACCACTCCACCCAGCCCTGGCCCTGGCCCTCGTCGCTGATGATCGGCTGCTTCGCCGATGCCGAAACCACCGAGATCCATATCGACGGGAACGAGCTGGAAGAAGCGCGCTGGGTGTCGCGCAACCTGCTCGCGGCCGCCTATCGCGGCGAGACCGGCACCGGCGTGCTGCTGCCGCCGCCCATGGCCATCGCCCATCAGTTGCTCAAGACCTTTATCGAACAGGGCTGAGCCCGGCTCGAACCCCGACTTCCAAACCAGAGAACCGCAACCATGAAATACCGTGAAATTCTTTACGAGGTAAAGGACGGCGTCGCCCTGGTGACGCTCAACCGTCCCGACAAGCTCAACGCCTGGACCACCCGCATGGCGGAAGAGATCCAGGACGCCACGCTGGCGGCGGCCGAGGACGCCGCGGCGCGGGTGATCGTGATCACCGGCGCCGGCCGGGGCTTCTGCTCCGGCGCCGACATGAAGCTGCTGTCGGACATGGGTGACGGCGGCAAGGGCCAGGCCGCCACCGATGATCCCGACGACAGCCCCCGCGCGCGGCCCAGTGACGTGCGCGCCGACTACACCCACAAATACTCGTATTTCCCCGCCATTCCCAAGCCGGTGATCGCCGCCATCAACGGCCCGGTGGCCGGCATCGGGCTGGTGATGACGCTCTATTGCGACATCCGCATCGCCGCCGCCGACGCCAAGTTCACCACGGCCTTCGTCAAACGCGGGCTGATCGCCGAATACGGCGGCGCCTGGCTCGCTGCGCGCGTCATGGGCGTCGCCAATGCGCTCGAAATCTTCCTCTCCGGACGGGTTTTCGACGGCGTCGAGGCGCGCGACCTGGGGCTGGTGAACCAGGTGTTGCCGAACGACGGTTTCATGGATGCGGTGCTGAAATACGCCCGCGACATGGCGCACAACAATTCACCGCGCTCGATGGGCGTGATCAAGCACCAGATCTGGGAGAGCCTGTTCCAAAGCCTCGGCGAAGGCGTCGAGCTTTCGGTGGTGGAAATGAAAGCCAGCATCGCGAGCGAGGATTTCAAGGAGGGCGTCGCGCACTTTCTCGAAAAGCGCCAGGCGCGTTTCAGCGGGCGTTGAAACCGAGCACCGAACCGACAAAAAGACACTGTTCCCGTCATGCCCGCGTAGGCGGGCGTCCAGTGCGGGGTTCCCGAGCGCTGAGCAAAGCATTCGAGGACAGGCGGCGCAGGGACGACGAACAATGGATTTTTGGCGGTGGCCAAAAAACAGTAAACACAAAAAGCAGATAGCAGACTGCATGGGGGCAACATGGGACGAGTAGCAGGCAAAGTGGCACTGGTCACCGGCGCCGCTTCGGGGCTGGGGCGGGCGACCGCGATCCGGCTCGCCGAAGAGGGCGCGCGCGTAATGGTCACCGACTGGGAGGATCGCGGCGGCGCCGAAACCGTCGATCTGATCAAGGGCGCGGGCGGCGAGGCGCGCTTTCGCCATCAGGACGTGTCGAGCGAAGAAGAATGGCAGGCGACCATCGACGAGATCATCGCCACCTGGGGGCGGCTCGATGTGCTGGTCAACAATGCCGCCGTGATCATCGCCAAGTCGATCAGGGACACCACGCTGAAGGATTGGCGCTGGCAGAACAGCATCGCCCTCGATGGCGTTTTTCTCGGCGTCAAATACGGCTGCGCGGCCATGGAGAAATCCGGTGGCGGCTCGATCATCAACATCTCGTCCATCGCCGGCATCATCGGCCTCGACAGATCGGCCGCCTACTGCGCCGCCAAGGGTGGGGTACGACTGCTGACGAAAGCGGCGGCCGCCGAGTTTGCGCGCCTCAAGAACGGCGTGCGGGTGAACTCCGTGCATCCGGGCGTGATCCGTACCCCGGGAGTCGAGAAGACCATCCGCAAATACGGCGGCACCGATAAAGAGGCCAAGGTGCGGGCGAGCTTCGAAGCCATGTCGCCGCTCGGCGAACTCGGCGAGCCCAGCGACATCGCCAACGGCGTGCTGTATCTCGCGTCCGACGAATCCAAATACATGCACGGTGCCGAGCTGGTGATCGACGCCGGCTTCAGCGCCGTGCGCTAAGAATTCGAAACTGAAGGGGGTGGAATGAGCATCAAGGGTAAAGCCTATATCGCCGGCATCTACGAGCACCCGCTGCGCGAGGGCACCGGCAAAACCGTACCGCAACTGCACGCCGAGGTCGCCAAGGGCGCGCTCGAAGACGCCGGTCTCGACAAAAACGACATCGATGCCTACTACTGCGCCGGCGATGTGCCGGGCATGGGCGGCATCAACCAGGCCGAATACATGGGCCTCAAGTTGCGCCAGATCGACAGCACCGAAACCGGCGGTTCGTCCTATGTGCTGCATGTGCGCCACGCCGCCCAGGCCATCGCCGCCGGGCATTGCAAGGTGGCGCTGATCACGCTGGCCGGACGGCCGCGCGCCGATGCGAAAGAGAACTACAGCGTGCGCCCGGGCGGTGGCGCGCCCGCCGACTACGGCTTCGAGGCGCCGTTCCGGCCCAGCATCGTCAACATGTATGCCATGGTCGCGATGCGCCACATGCACGAGTTCGGCACCACCAGCGCGCAGCTCGCCTGGGTCAAGGTCGCCGCCTCCCACCACGCCCAGCACAATCCCCACGCGCTGCTGCGCGACGTGGTGACGGTGGAGGACGTGCTCAATTCGCCCGTGGTCAGCGATCCATTGCACCGCCTCGACTGCTGCGTGATGACCGACGGCGGCGGCGCCATCATCATGGTCGCGCCCGAAATCGCCAAAAGCCTGAAGCGTCCGCGCATCCGCGTGCTCGGCGCGGGCGAGGCGCCCAAGCACCTCAACGGCGGCAAGGTCGATCTCACCTATTCCGGTGCGATCTGGTCCGGGGCCGATGCCTTTGCCGAAGCTGGTGTGAAGCCCGGCGATATCAAGTACGCATCCATCTACGACTCCTTCACCATCACCGTGGTGGAGACGCTCGAAGACCTGGGCTTTTGCGCCAAGGGCAAGGGCGGCCCCTTCGTCGCCGACGGCAACCTCATCTCCGGCGTCGGCAAGCTGCCGTTCAACACCGACGGCGGCGGCCTGTGCAACAACCACCCGAGCGACCGCGGCGGCATCACCAAGGTCATCGAAGCCGTGCGCCAGGTGCGCGGCGAGGCGCACCCGAAAGTACAGGTGCCCAACTGCGATCTGGTGCTCGCCCACGGCACCGGCGGCCTGCTCGGCTCGCGCATGGGCAGTGCCACAGTGATCATGGATCGGGAGGACGCATGAGCGAAGCTAAAGCCGAGACAGCTACCACAAAAACCGCCCCGCGCGCGAAAATTCGCGCGCCGCGCATCAACGACGAAAGCCGCCCGTTCTGGGAGGCCACCACGCGCGGCGAACTACTGGTGAAACACTGCACCGCCTGCGGCGAGAACCACTACTTCCCGCGTACCTTCTGCCCGTTCTGCTTCAGCGACGCGACGGAATGGCTGAAGTGCAGCGGCCGCGGCACCATCTACACCTACAGCGTGACCCGGCGCGGCGAGCCCTACGCCATCGCCTATGTCACGCTGGAAGAAGGCCCCACCATGCTCACCAACCTGATCGACTGCGACTTCGACAAGCTCGCGATCGGCCAGGCGGTAAAGGTGAAGTTCGTGGATACGGGCGAGGGTTCGGCGCTGCCGTTTTTTGTGCCGGGGTAATGCCGCAGGAGCGCGTCATGCGCTACACCGTTATTGTGGAAGAAGGTGCGACGAGCTGGGGGGCGTACGTCCCCGATTTGCCGGGCTGTGTGGCGGCGGGCGAGAGCCGTGAAGAGGCGCTGCGGCTGATTCGGGAGGCCATCGAGTTCCATCTGGAGGGGCTCAGGGAGCAGGGGCAGCCTATCCTGGAGCCTCACTCCCATGGCGAGGTGGTCGAGGTTCATGCGGCTTGACAGGGCTTCGGGTGTTCGTGCCCTGGCATGCCGCTTGCTGACTGAGCAGGATTAGCGGGCCGCAGATGCCTTCTATTTCGCGCCGGAGAATGAGTGGCCTGGGAGACAGGCTGGGTATGCGGCAATGGTCCGGAATCCCGCAGTGGTTGGCGTGTATCAGGGCGCATTGAAAAGCGGCGACGGAGCGTGCAGGTGATTGTTCAAAGTAGGGTTTTGGCAGAGAGGCAGCTCGATCCGGCCTATCTGAGCCCGGCGCGGTTCGTGCGGGATATGCGGAAATCTTCCGTGTTTAAACACGGAAGATTTCCAGATACTCTATGTTAGGCCGCATGACCACACGAGTAGCGGTTCACTGCGATTGCCGAAAACAGCCGGCCGCCGGAGCTACTTTCGCGTAGCCGGGGGCATCAATGCGGATGAGCCATACTCCGATGCGGCAGCGTCACTTGGTACTTGCCCCTTCACGACCACACAAGGAAACTTAAATGTCGAGCGTTGGCTATCACGAACCTATTGCGGAACTCTCGGACGAGGTGCGAGACATGCACCGCGCGATCGTGTCTCTGATGGAAGAGCTCGAGGCCGTCGATTGGTACAACCAGAGGGCCGCGGCTTGCAAGGATCCCGAACTTAAGAGCATCCTTGAACACAACCGAGACGAAGAGAAAGAACACGCATCCATGGTTCTTGAATGGATACGTCGAAACGACGAGCGCTTCTCTCACGAACTCAAGGACTACTTGTTTACAACAAAGAGTCTCAAGACCGACACGCACGGCCATTGAACTCGCCGTTCCGAGCTAGGCGAATGCGGCTAAACGAGCGGATTCCGCCCAAACATCGTTGAAAAGTGACTTCATCAACCGTTTGCGTGGTCATTTTCCGACTTTTGGCTCAAAAAAGTGTGCATTGTTCAGAGGTTCCCAAAGAATTTTTTCGAGAAGGTGTTGTTATGCGCAAAGAAGGGGCTGCATTGCGAAATGCACTGGTACTTGGAGTAACGATCATTGCATTGGCAATCATTGTTGTGTTGATCGCCAGATATTTTACATAACATCCTGGAGATGCCCGAATGAAACGCTTATGTTTTCTTTCTCCCGATCTCGATCACGCACGCAAGGTGGTAGTCGACCTTAAAGATAACGGGATTCCTGAAAAGCATATCTATGCTGTCGCCAAATACGGTATTGCACTTGAGGATTTGCCCGATACCGGACCGGAGGCCGATGACTTTCTGGCCGGCTATGAACGCGGGATCGCCTTGGGTGGAACAGCGGGAATCTTTGCAGGATTGACGGCATTGGCATTTCCACCCACCGGAATCATAGTAGGTGGTGGCCTTGTACTACTGTTGGGACTCCTGGGAGCCGGTGTTGGCGGCATGATGACTGGTCTGGCTGGTGCCGCTTTTCCAAGCTCACGGCTCAAACAATTCGAGGAAGCAATTGATCAAGGCAAAATTCTGATCATGGTTGACGTGCCCAAAATGATATCGAAAAGTTTGAATTACTCATCAAAAATCTGGATCCGGATGTCAGTATCGAGGGCATTGAACCGCCTGCAAAACTGATTCCCTGATAAAAAAGTTGAATGCTGCTCTGGATCATCGGCTTTGCTCTTCTGGGCAGCATAGGTGCTATCGCTGTCGCTGCTTTGTTTCTGTTATTTCCGGAAGGCATCCGCAGGGTTCTCATTCCACACCTCGTCAGTTATGCCACCGGCACCCTGTTGGGAGCCGCGTTCCTTGGCATGATCCCTGCCGGCTTGAAACAGGCACCGGCAAACCTTGTCATGACCACCATACTGGCGGGCATGATATTGTTCTTTGTGCTGGAGAAGCTGGTGCTCTGGCGCCATCACCACGACAGTCATGAACGCGGAGCAAAAAAACGCAGCGGCTCATTGATTCTGATCGGTGACGCCTTCCATAACTTTGTAGATGGCATAGTCATCACTGCCGCTTTTCTGACCTCCATTCCACTAGGAATGACTACGGCGCTTGCCGTGATTGCCCACGAAATTCCGCAGGAAGTGGGCGATTTTGCCATCCTGCTGGATAGCGGCTACGAGAGAAAAAAAGCCCTGTTTTTGAACAGTCTTTCTGCTGCGGCTACCCTTCCAGGGGCAGTGATGGCTTATTTCTGGCTCGGCGAAATGCATGACGCTACCCCCTACATTCTGGCGCTTTCTGCAGCGAGTTTTATCTATGTTGCCACAGCCGACATGATTCCTGGGCTTCACCAACAGGTGACCCCCGCAGCTTCGCTACGCCAGATCCTCTTGCTGCTGATGGGAATTGGTACGATTGCCCTGTTTCATTTCAGAGGTTAAACAATGGATCAACTGACAGATTCTGAGATCCGTGTGCTTCATGAGGCACTTGATGACGAATACCGCGCCTGGGCAACTTACAACCAGGTACTGGCAGATTTCGGAGATGTACGGCCATTCAGCAATATCCGTGATGCCGAGGCGCGCCACATCGAGGCACTGTGTGGGCTGTTCACCCGCTACGGGCTGCCTATCTCCGAAAATCCATGGCCAGGAAAAGTTGAACGATATCCCAGCGTGCGGGCAGCCTGTGAAGCGGGCGTCGCCGCAGAAATTGCCAATGGCGAGATGTATGAAAGATTACTGGGCATGACACAGCGCCCGGACATCCTGATCGTCCTGCAAAATCTCTGTGAGGCCTCGCAGCAACGCCATCTGGTGGCATTTCAACGTTGCGCACAAAGACCATGAGCCAGACTCCTGTCAATTCATCTGCGGTTGCCGGGGTTGTCCTGTCAACCATCGGCCACACCACCAGAATGCTCTTGTTAAAACGGACAAAGGATGGCTTCTGGGGCCACGCCTCTGGCAAGCTCGAAAATAATGAAACCGCCTGGCAAGCCATCCTGCGTGAGATTCGGGAAGAAACCTCCCTGGAAATCGAAGCGCTCTATGCGGCGGACTACATTGAGTCTTTCTATGACATCCCGGCAAACACTCTCATGCTGGTTCCAGCATTTGTGGCTATCGCACAGCAAAACGCAACTCCCAGACTGAATGACGAAAACACAGAATACCGCTGGTGCTCACGGGAAGAAGCCAAAGCCATCGTTCCCTTTCCCAACCAGCAAGCGCTGTATGAGCACGTGTGGACTCATTTTGTACTCAATCAACCTTCCGCTCTCTTGAAGATTGTGTAAACCACCTTGTTGGGATAAGCGGGTCTTTTGAATTTCGAGTGGGTAAAGCGTAGCGCGCCCAAGCGGCTTGCCGCCGCTCGCACACGTCGGGGTCAAGTCTTGCGATATCACATTTTAACTTGAGGTGAACGGGATTGTGCTGTTGAAATGGTGCCGCTCTATCGCAGAACTACCCGCTGCGTATGACCTTCGCCCTTACGTTCAGGCAGCGCCGCTGTGGCGTAGACAATGATTCAACGTTGGGCGACCATGGCAAAGAGAGACGGCTGCCGGCGCCATGTGCCGGGGAACCTGAAAAGCGGAGTTTGAGATGTCGCGTTCAACGGGGAAAAGGCAGATGAGTGGTGTCGATTTCGTGGTGGATGACGCCGGTGAGAGGAAGGCCGTGATCATCGATTTACGACGGCACAAGGCCTTGTGGGAAGATTTCTATGACACCGCCCTGGCTGGCCAGCGCGCCGCGGAGCCGAGAGAGAGTCTGGTCAGTGTAAAGCGGCGGATACTCGGAAAATAGCCGGTGCCCGGTTATGAGATTTTCTTCGCACGTTCGGCGCGCCGGGAGCTTGAGCGACTGCCCCGTGAAATCTCGAAGCGTATTATTGACCGCATTGAAAAGATGGCACGGGACCCGAGACCTCGGGGCTGCAAGAAGCTGCAAGGTTCAAGCGACCTTTGGCGCATTCGAATAGGTGAATACTGCGTGGTTTATGAAATACGTGAGTCCGAGCAGCACGTAGACATTATTGTGGTTCGGCATCGAAGCGACGCCTATCGATGATATCGCGGCACCCCCGTGGGCCAAAGTTTTCGCGCGAAGCTAAGGGATCAGTTCTCGCATTGTTGCATTCAATCAATACGCGTAATCAGTAGCGGTACTTGCGGTTAGGGTAATCACCCTTGCGGGCGCAGGCCACTCTGATCCTGGAGCCACTCCATCAAAATGGTGGCTGACAAACCACGGTATACCCATGAGCACCGGTTTCGGGCACGATTGCCTGCTTCGCGCTGCCGGCCAAAGCCATGTTCGGCCGCTCGTGATGGCAGGTCCAGAGCCAGCGGGTTGCGAAGTCCTGAACTTCCTTGATCGAATCGAACAGATATTGCCCGAGCCAGTCGTAGCGCACGGTGCGATGGTAGTCGTCGAGCACATTGAACCGTCGAAAGTTCCGACCGACACGCAATCGGGGATGGCGCCGATCATCCGTCATCGCTGTACCTGAAACTGCCGCGCGAGCGCGAGCGCGCCCTGCTCCAGCCGCTGCCATTGATCCTGGCGCGCGGCGGCGAAATAGAGTTCGAGCGCCACATCGGGGCTGTATTGCACAGTGAGGATGCAGTGCTGGAGTACGCCGAGTTGCTGGGCGCGGGCGGCGGAGATGCAGTGCAGCGCCCGTGAACCGCCGTCCGACCCACGAACCATTATTGGATCGTAATCAGTTGGCGGGGGCGGTTTGGCGGCGGATCGGGCGAGCGTCACGCGCAGGATTGCGGGTGACGCCGTCGCCAGAAAGTCCGGAATCAAATGGACGCGCAGCGGCGCCAGATCGGTGGTGTCCACCCGCAGGCGCGCGGTGGTGAGGCCCGCCCGGGTGCAATCGCGCGCGTCGGCGAAATAGGTGCAGGGGATATTGAACAGCCAGCCGCCGATCGCCAGCGCAACCGGCTTCTGATCGAAGGTGCGGACAAAGCCGAAACCCATGCCCGGATAGGCTTTGTCCGCCCAGGCATCCAGCGGTGAGAGCGCGCGCGGTGGCACCGCCTCGAACATGCGCGAGGCGTAATACAGCCGGCGCAGGCGATCATCTGCCATATCCTCGCCTTCGGCGCCGGGTGCGACGAAGCCGCAGGTCACCAGCACCCATTCGGTGCCCGCGGCCAGCAAGGTGAAAATCTGCGGCCGCAAGGCGACATAGCCAATGCCCGCGGCGGCGACCAGCGCGATCAGCAGCAGCCGCATCTGCAAGCGGCGGCCGGGCGGAGAGGGCGGGCGCCTGTCAATGCCGATTGGTTTCACTGGCGACCTCGTCAAGCGCGTTTGATGCGCGCGTCACCCACATTACAGATTTCCACCATTGCCAGCGCGGTGATGCCACCGCAGAATCGAGCGCCTTGGCGCACCGCAGAGAATTGAAGATGACCCAGTCTAACATGCGCAAAATCGGCCTCGCGGTGGCGCTGGTGCTAGTGCTGCTGGGTGTGTTTGCGGTCACCGATTACCTGGTGCAGTTGAAGCGTAGCGAGGGCCGCATTCCACCCGGCACCGAGGCTGGCATCGGCGGTCAGTTTGCCTTGGTCGACGCGTCCGGCCGCGCGGTGACCGAGCGGGATTTTGCCGACCGCTACAAGTTGATTTTTTTCGGTTTTACTCATTGTCCCGATGTGTGCCCGACCACGCTGGCGCGGATGTCGGTGATTCTGCGTGCGTTGGGGCCTGCCGCCACGCGTCTGTATCCGCTGTTCGTGACGGTCGATCCGGCGCGCGATACCCCGGAGCGGCTGCGCGAATACGCCAAGCTGTTCGATCCGCGGATCGTTTATCTGACCGGCGCGCCGGATCAGATTGCCAAGGTGCTCAAGGCCTGGCGCGTGAGCAGCGCCAAAATCGCCGCGGGTCAGGACGACTATTCGATGAACCACAGCGCAGTGCTGTATTTGATGACGCCGACCGGGTCGCTGGTGGCGTCTTTTCGATGGGATGATGCCGAAGCCGACATCGCCGATGCTATTGGCGAGTATATTAGCGATTGATTGATTTAATCGTTGACTTCGCCATTGACGACATCCTATCGTTGTTCAGTTTGCTGCGCGGCGAACCCTGGCGATCGAGACCGGGGATGGCGCAACGGCAACCGGCGGTTGTTATCACAACCGCCCGTTTTTTATTACAAGTTCCGATAACCAGAAACGACACCTTGAAGCCGAGCCGCAGACATTCAGCGCGGCGGTAGTACCCTGAGGATATGGCGCGATGAAGAGTTGGATGTTGACCATCCTGGTGGCCGGCGTGATTGCGGCGGGCTCGTATTTCTTTTACATCGGGACCTTGCCGCCCGACCTTGAGCCCGGCTTCCTGTATGGCAACGGCCATGTCGAGGGCACCGAGGTAAAGATTAGCGCGGAGGTCACCGGGCGCGTGATCACCAGCAATCTCGTCGAGGGTCAGACCGTCGCCAAAGGCTCGCTGCTGGTCGAACTCGATGCCAGCGATGCGCGCGCGCAACTCGCCACGGCGGAGTCCGAAGTCAAGGCGTTGCAGTTCCAGATGGAGCGTATCCGCGAGCAGCTGGCGACTTCCGACGACATGCTGAAGACCGCCGATCGCGAGCTCACTCGGCATCAGGCGCTGCGCAAGACCGGCGTGGTCACCGAGCAGCGGCTCGACCAGATTGCCACCGCGCGGCGCGAGAATCTCGGTCAGGTGCGCTCGTTGCGCGTCCAGCTGGAAGAAACCGGCGCCCACATCGAGCGGGCGCGTAACCAGGCGGCGTATTTGCGCATCCAGGTCGACAAGGCCCGCATCTATGCGCCGCTCGACGCCACTGTGCTGTCCAAGGGTATCGAAGTGGGCGAGCTGGCGAGCCCGGGGCGCAACATCGCGGTGCTGGTGGATTTGAACGACCTCGAACTCAAGGTTTATCTGCCGGAGGCGGTGATCGGCAATGTCAAATTGAACGACCCGGTGCGGGTGCGGGTGAACGCCTTCCCCGACCGCTACTTCGATGCCCGCGTCAAGCGCGTCGATCAGCGTGCGCAATTCACCCCGAGGGACATCAATATGCCCGAGGAGCGCGTGCGCATGGTGTTCGGGGTCGTGCTCGCCCTGGCGAACTCAGATGGTCATCTCAAACCTGGCATGCCCGCCGATACCTGGATTCGCTGGGACGCGAACCGTGAATGGCCGACGACGATGGTGGTGCCCCGTTGAAGCCGATCCACCGCGACTTGACCGCGATGCGCCGGGAGTTGTTGTGAGCTCGGTCGAACGCTCGCCAGAAAATCGGCGTGAACCGCAGTTGGGGCGCGCCCAAACAATGAGTGAGCCCGCTGCGGCGATCATCCAGACCGAGCAACTGGGCCGCGCGTTTCGCCGCAAGATGGTGTTGCGCGACGTTAACATCACGGTTTACGAAGGCGAAATCTTTGGTTTGCTCGGCCCCGACGGCGCGGGCAAAACCACACTGATGCAGTTGATGGCGGCGATTCTGGATCCCACCGAGGGGCGCTGCACGGTGATGCAGCACGACACGGTCAAGGACGCCTACTGGATCAACTCCCACATCGGCTACATGTTTCAGGGCTTTACCCTCTACGACAAGCTGTCCATCGCCGAGAACATGCGGT
>JADJET010000005.1 GCA_016708925.1 Gammaproteobacteria bacterium
GTGGACCCAGTGTTCCTGCACCGACGCCAGCAGCAGTCGCGCGCCGTCTGCTCGGCACAGGTATGCCGACGGCAGTCTGTTCGCCGACATCAAAGTCAGCATTGGCCGGGTGCTGGGTGGCTTTGGGCTCGCGGTGTTGATGGCGGTGCCGCAGAATCGATCGGCGCAGCTTCCGTCGGTGCAGGCATTCTTCAGGCCGCTGATGGAGTTCGCCTTCCCGCGCTATCTGCCCGTGGCGGTGGCTTTCAAATCGCCCTAACCGTTGCTGTTGTGGGTCGCGAGTCAGGGGAGGGCGCCAGAATCACGCTGATCTGGATCGGGACTTTTGCCAAGATGGTCCTGATGGTGTCGGACAATATCCGTCGAGTGCCCATGGCGCAGATCGAGGCGGCCCAGACTCTGGAGCGCGAACCGCGGCGAGGGTAGTGTCGCTGGTGGTGTTCAAGTCGGCCCTGCCCGGCATCGTCATTACCCTGCGTCACGCTCGGCTGGGCTGGACCTATCTTCCGTTCGTATGGCAGGTTTCGGTGGCGGCCAATTCCGGCATCGGCTGCCGCATCCCTGCGCACCAGCCGCTTCCGCCTGAATTGACAAGATTTTCGTCGGCATCCTGCTGATCGGTCTGCTGGGTCTGCTGATGGATCAGGGCTTCCGGCTGCTGCACCGGCGCGCCTTTCCCTGGCTGCATTTGCGATGAATCCCGCGCCGGCGACTTGCATCCGTATCGAGCGTCTCGGCAAGACCTATCGGGGTCAGCCCACGCCCGCGCTGCAGGCGATCGACCTGGCCGTGGCCGAGGGCGAGTTCGTTGCCTTGGTGGGCGCTTCCGGCTGCGGCAAATCCACGCTGTTGCGCCTGATCGCGGGGCTGGAAGCGCCGAGCGAGGGGCAGGTCTGTCTGGATGGTCGGCCGGTGCAGGGTCCGGGTTGCGACCGCGCCGTGGTGTTCAGGACTACAGCCTCACCTGGCTCAACGTGCTGGAAAGCGTGCGCTTCTGCCGTTCCCCTGCGCGCCGCCACCGGGATGCCAGCGAGGTCGGAGGTCAACTCCGCCGTGGAGCGCGCCTACGCCCTGCTGGAACCCGTTAGGACTGGATGAAGTGCGCGCGCTACCCGAACCAGCTCTCCGGCGGCATGCGCCAGCGTGTCGCCATCGCCCCGCGCCCTGATCGAACAGCCCCGGTGCTGCTGATGGCCGAACCCTTCAGGGCGCTCGATGCCCAGACCCGCGAAAGTCATGCACGAGCTGATCCTGCCCTGTTCGAGATCAGACGCAGCACCATCGTCTTTGTCACCCGACGTGGAGGAGCGGTCTATCTCGCCGACCGGAATCGTGGTGCTGGCGCCGCAGCCGGGGCGCATCGG
This sequence comes from Gammaproteobacteria bacterium, assembly GCA_016708925.1. GTDB lineage: Bacteria > Pseudomonadota > Gammaproteobacteria > Pseudomonadales > Porticoccaceae > JAGPUQ01. The sequence continues at coordinate 1,365 of JADJET010000005.1, forward strand.
CAGCATCCATCCGGTGGCGCTGCCGCCCGCCCGGCGCGCGCCACCCGGACGCCTCAAGCTCGCCGCCGATTTTCTGACCCGAAAATCGTGCTGGATCGCATTCCCGCCACTTCCGGCAGCACAGCGCGATCTGGGACAAAACTGCGTCGTCTGGCCGAACTCTCGCGGCGGCGCGACCGGAGACCCGATACCAAACCCACTGCCGGGAATCACTGAGGAGATAGCCATTCATGCGTCTGCAACGCTTTAACGCCACCGGGGCGCTCGGCCGCCCGGCACCTCGACCACCATCCGATGTTCGAGCCAACCCAGTTGCAGGGCTGGAAATCGCTGCAAAAGGAAAAGACCTGCCCACGGAGGCTGGAAAGCGCATGTGCAGCACGGCCGCAGACAATGGGCCCGACCGCTGCCGCGAGCGTCCAGGATCGCGGTATCTCACCTTCGTGCGCGGCAGGCTGCCCGCACTTCGCCAGCATCAATACCTTCGCAGGCGCCGTTCTGCGAGAACGTCCACAACATCGGTCAGTATGATGCGGCGATCCTCGGCGTGCCTTTCGACGGCGGCACGACCTATCGTCCCGGCACTCGCTTCGGACCCCAGGGCATCCGCAAGATCAGCGCGCTCTACACGCCCTACAACTGAGCTGGGCGTGGATCTGCCGTCGAAACAGATGAATCTCTGCGACGCCGGCGACGTGTTCTAAGGCGTTTCCCGCCAATATCAAAGAAGACGTTCGATCAGATCAGCCGCGAGGTGGGTCATATTTCCGCCTCCGGCGCGCTGCCCATCGTGCTCGGTGGCGATCACTGCGATCGGCTTCGCGTTACCGTGCGCGGCATCGCGCAGAACACCGACAAGAAAGATCGGCATCATCCGCTTCGACCGCCACGCCGATATTCCAGGAAAGGACCTCGTTGAGCGTGTGCCCACCACGCCCTGGTTCCCCGCCACCAACCTGCCCAGCGTCTTGGCCAGAACACGGTGCAGGTGGGTATCGGCGGCTGGCAGGTGCCGCGCCCGGCGGTGATGGAGGCGCGCCAGCGCGGCACCGCCACCATTCTGACCATGAACGACGTGACCGAGTTGGGCTGGAAGACCGCCGAGATCGCGCTGGAAGCCGCCTGGGACGGTACGCGATGCGGTGTATCTGTCGTTCCGATATCGATGCCGTGGATTGCGGTTTCGTGCCAGTACCAGCGCTGGCCCGAGCCAGGCGGCTTCTGCCCGCAGAGATCCTCTATCTGCTGGGCGCGGTGGCGAAGGGAGGGCATCTGTGGCATGGAAGTAGTCGAGGTCTCGCCGCCCTGCGACTGTTCGGAAGTTACTGCGCTGCTCGCCACCCGTGCCATCGTCGATGTATTGGGCACGCTGGTAGCCCTACCGGCAGCGCTGGGGTCACTGGGTAGAGTCATTTCGCGACAGGACGCCTGATATGATCGCCCTGCCGACCCAGACGCTGAGCAAACGATGGGCTTCGGCCTCGGTCTGCTGCACGCGCTCGACCGGATCATGTGCTGGCGGTGGCGAATCTGGGCGATGCCCGTGCCGGCCGTCGCGCCACCTGAGCTTCTGCGCGCGCTGGGCGCTTGGCCACGGTGCGGCGTTGCCGCAGTTATCGGCGCCTGGTGCTGCTGTAACCGGCATGGCGGTGCCGAGCGACCTCAGCGCTAACAGTTGAACATCTGGTGGGATGGGTGTTGATTGCGCTGGGGGTAACAACGCCTGTGGCGGCTCTGGGCAGGCGAGGCGCCGGTGCAATGGCATTGCCACGGCGTTGATGGCGCGCATCTGCACGTGGCGGGATTGCCCGCTCACCAGGGCCGTCGGGCGCTGCTGGTGGGACTTTTGCACGGTACCGCCGGATCCGCCGCGCTGCTGGTTCTGGCGCCCCTCGCCAGCGCCGCCAATCCGTGGCTCGGCATGAGCTATCTGGTGCTTTTCGCCCTCGGCGTGCTGGCCGCGATGCTGGCCTTTGGCGGTGTACTGGGGGCCGGCTTCCGGCACCTGCGGGGCCAACGCGCCGGCGTGGCATCCGGATTGCGGATACTGGTTGCGCTTGCCGCCATGGCGTTCGGTGTGTCGCTGCTGCGCCGGCTGATGGTCACGCACCCATCTCCGTAGCCCGGGCGCGTTTGTAAGCCCCTGTTGCGAGTTCCAAAAAGTATTCTTCCCGACGATGAACGCTTATGGAGCTCCGCGAGCCGGCGATTTAACCCATCTTCGCCTCAGTGGCGCGCGGCAGCCGGGCTGGCCGCTTTCTGGTGTAGCATCCGCCGATGGCAGGGCCGCTCCGGCTCCGCAGCCCCGGACGGGCGAAATGTTACTGGTTCGGAAACACTACGATGGCGCCGCGCTGTTCGACGAACTGATCAACGGTCCAGCAATGCGCGGGCGCCCGGCGCGGCGCACGGTGGCTTATCTGGCGGCGTCCACCGATGCCGAGATCGAATCGCGCCGGCGCATGGCGGAGGCGACCATCCGCCAGGAATGGGGTGGTTTCACCGTGTATTCCGGAGGAGGAGGCAACATCGGCCGCGCCTGGCCCTTCGACATCATTCCCGCACCATCGCAGCGCCGGTGGCGCGAGGTCGAGACTGGCCTCAAGCAGCGTCTGCGCGCTCAACCGCCTTATCGACGACATCTGCCACGATCAGCGCATCATCGCCGACGGCGTGTTTTGCCGAGGTGCTGGCGCAGTCGAAGAAATTTCCGCCCCAGATGCGTCGGCGTATCGCTTACTTCGGTGTCTGGGCGCACATCTGCAGCACCGATCTGGTGCGCGACGAGCGCCAGCCCGGTTCTTCGTGCTGGAAGATAACCGCGTGCCCTCAGGCGTCGCCATGCTGGAGGCGCGCCATCACCAAGCGGGTGCTGCGGAGTTGTTCGAGAGCGACGCCATTTCTGCCCGATGGCCGATTATGGCGCGCCTGTTCGACATGCTTGCCGCGCTGTCGCCGCGCAAGCTGAGCAGCCCAGGCATCGTGGTGCTTTCACCCCAAGCATCTACAACTCGGCCTATTTCGAGCGCGCCTATCTCGCCCAGCAGATGGGGTGGAGCTGGTCCGGGTCGCGATCCTGGTGGTGGGCGACGACGACTGCGTGTACATGCGCACCATCGCCGGACGCGAGCGGGTGGATCGCGTCCTGGCGCATCGACAGTCTGTTTTTCTGGACCCGGAAGTCTTCAATCCGGAATCCACGCTCGGCGTGCCCGGCCTGATGCGCGCACGGCGCGCGGGCAAGGTGGCACTCGCCAACGCGCCCGGCCGCGGGCATCAGCGGACGACAAGGTGGTCTACGCCTGCGTGCCGCAAATGATCGCGAGTATTACCTGGGCGAAGAACCCTGCCTCGCCAATGTCGAGACTTTTTCTGTGCGCCAGTCGAGCAGCGCGCGCCTGTAAGCGCTCCGACCACCTCGACAGGCTGGTGGTGACCGCCAATGAATCCGGGCGGTTACGGCATGTGTTGGTCAGCGAGCCCCGCACGCGACCAAAAGGAGCGCCGAGTTCGCCTGGCGCATCGGCCGATCCCACGCAACCACATCCCCTTGGCCGCGCTCAAACTGTCGGTGGCGCCGACGCTGGTGGACGGTAACGGCCGCCTGGAGCCGCGGCATCTGGTTTGCGGCCGCGCTTCGTGTTGCAGGCCGAGGACATGTACGTCACTTACGGCGGACTGCCGCAGGTGGCGCTGGCGAAGGGCAGTCTGGTGGGGAACTCCTCCCCAGGGAGGCGGCAGCAGGACACCTGGATCGTCGACCCCTACGGATGAAACCGTGCTGTCGTCCGTCGCTGTGCGCATCTACTGGGCGGCGCGCTATCTGAGCGCGCAGAGATCTTCCCGCGCGTCTGGTGCAGCGTCTACGACAGTCTGCTGCTGGACCTGCCCCGGGGCATCGATACCAGTTGGTACAACTTGGTGGAACTCAACAGCGCCACCGAAGCCGTCGCCGAGCACCACCGGGTGCGGGACAGGCACCAATGTGGTGAAGTTCCTGCCTGGCCGATGCCGATCACGGCGGCGCGCTGGTCAACTCGCTGCGCATGGTGCGCGAGAACACGCCACACCCACCGCGATGTGTTTGCCCCGAGGGTGTAGGGATTCGTCAACGATCTGTTTGTTCGCGACCGATAATTGGCGCAGGAACCGGGCGCAAGCTGCCACCAGTTCACCGGCGGCATCATTCCGGCTGCGGGGAAGTGAACGGCCAGATCGCCGCCCACGGCCGCGACGCGCCCTGGCAGTTCATCCAGCTCGGCCGGCATCTGGAGCGCGCCGACTTGACGCGCATTCTCGATGCCGGCGCCGTCGCGCTGTTGCAGTCAGCGGGCGCGCGCAGGTGAGTCTGGGCCAGATCGTGTGGGGACTGCTGCTGCGCGCGCTGAGCGCGGAGCTGGCGTATCGCCGCGCGTGCTGCGGGTGCCGGGGTGGCGGGTCCGGGAAGTAGCGAACTTCCTGCCAACAACGATGCGTTCTTTCCCCGCACCATCCGGCTTCTGCCGCGAACAGGTGGCGAGCGCCATCCGACGCTGCCCGGGAGCGAGTCCATATTGGGCGCCTTGGAAGGTGGCGGCGGTGTGTTGACCCGATCGCGTCGGTCGGCGGTCTCAGGCAGGCGTTTCGCGACTATCTGAACGAAGTCCAGATTCGCATCAGCACATGACGAGCGGGACCGCGATCCCTGGTTTGCGCAGCGCTGAATCCGGCCTCTTGAGTTGGTCGATTTAGAATTTGAAGTGTTGAATTTGTTTGAACTTGAAACGTTGAATCCGGAATATCAGACACACTCGCCGCACCCGCCGGAACACTTTGAACTCATGACCATTCGCGTCAAGACTGCTCCCACGTCACCAGATACCGCTTCGACCGGCTGGTGAACCTGTCGCCCCCACGTGGCGCGCCTGCGCACGGCGGCGCACTGCCGCGCCGATTCGCGGCAATCGCTGCACGGCGAGTCCGGCCACGGACTTTCATCAACTGGCACCCAGGACCCCTGCGGCAATTACCTGGCATGGCTGGTATTTCCCCGAGCGCGCCGATCATCTCCTCGATCCGGTCGAGGTCATCGCCGAGATGACGGTGATCAATCCGTTCGACTTCTTTCTCGACGAAGAGACGTGCCGTTTCCGTTCGACTATGGCGCGCGACCCATACGAGCTCGCGCCCTATCTGGGTACGATGACGGCGGGCCGCTGTTGCTAGGCGCTGGCTGACCAGCGGCGCCGCGCGCGCCGATCCCCACCAACGACTTCCTGGTCGCGCTCGACCAGCGTTTGCGGCGCGATATTACCCTGCCCAACGTCCGCCACGGGGCCGGTGTTACAGGCTGCGAGCAGACGCTGGAGCTGGCGCTGGCTCCTGCCGCGACAGCGCCTGGCTGCTGGTGCAGATCTGCCGTCATCTGGGGCTCGCCGCGCGCGTGTCAGGCTACTGGTGCAGCACAGGCCGATGTGGCGGCGCTCGACGGACCTTCGGGCCGCCGCCGACTCCACCGATCTCCACGCACGGTGCGAGGTGCATCTGCCCGGCGCCCGGCTGGGTCGGGCTCGATCACTCTCGCGGGCTGTTCGCGGGCGAGGGCCATCCCGCTCGCCTGCGCGGACGCTCGGAAATCGGCGGCGCCCTCGAAGCTACTCGATGGAGTGCGAGGTGGAATTTCGCACCACAACAAGTGCTGCGCATTTCTCGAGGATCCCCGCGTCACCAAGACCTACAGCGACCACGCAATGGGCGCTCATCGATGCCATGGGCGCGGCGGTGGACGCGCGCGTCTGGACGCCATGGATGTGCGGCTCACCCAGGGTGGCGAGCCGACGTTACGTGTCCATCGACGACATGGAGTCGGCGCAGTGGAACGCCCACGGCGCTCGGCGCGGACAGCTCCGCCTCGCCCGGGACTGCTGCTGCGCCTGCGCGACCGCTTTGCCCGCGGTGGCTTGCTGCACCATGGTCAGGGCAAGTGGTATCCCGGCGAAGAGCTGCCGCGCTGGGCGCTCGGCTGTTTCTGGCGCGGCGACGGCGAACCGGTGTGGCGCGATCCCCAATGGCTCGCGCCGGTGGGCGCGGATCAGGGCCACGACTTCGCCGCGGCCGACCGTTTCGCCCACCACCTGTGCGTGGCGTTGGCGCTCGATCCCGCGCGCCTGCTGATTGCGCACGAAGATGCTTTTCACTACCTGTGGCGTGAACAGGAACTGCCGGAGCATCTCGATCCTCAGACCGCCGCGCTGGATGACAGTCTGGAGCGCCGCCGGCTCGCGCGCCTGTTGCAGCAGGGTCAACACGCCGACCGGTCTGGCTGCCGCTGGGCCGGGATCCGGTTGCGGCGCGCTGGCGCAGCTCGCCCTGGCCGCTGCGGCGCGGCCAGTTGATACTGATTCCCGGCGATTCGCCCATGGGCTACCGGCTGCCGCTGGACTCGCTGCCGCCGGCGACCGAGGCCGAGGCGCGGGAAGCCGAGCGCGATCCCTTCGCGCCCGACAAGCCGCTGGATGCCGATTATCACCAGTACGCCCAGGCGGTGCTGGATGCGGCCGCGGATCGCCGCGAGATCATGGCGGGCCAGCCGATCCCGGAAGCGGATGCGGACAGGCCGGCATCCTTGGCGCGCACGGCGCTGTGCATCGAGCCCCGCGCGGCACGCCTGCATATCTTTCTGCCGCCGCTCCAGCATCTGGAACACTATCTGACGCTGGTGGGCGCGGTGGAAGCCTGCGCCGCCGACCTGCGCCTGCCGGTGGTGATCGAGGCTACGAACCGCCGCGCGATCCGCGCCTGCTGCGCCTGCTGGTGACGCCCGACCCGGGGTGATCGAGGTGAACATCCATCCCGCGAGCAACTGGCAAGAACTGCGCGACAACACCCTGGCGCCTCGCCGGAGGCGCACCGGGCGCCTCGGCACCGAGAAGTTCCTGCACGATGGCCGCCACACCGGCACCGGCGGCGGCAACCACGTCACCCTGGGCGGGGCGACGCCGGCCGACAGTCCATTGCTGCGCCGTCCCGACCTGCTGCGCAGCCTGGTCACCCACTGGCAGCACCATCCCGGGCTGTCTCTGCGTTTTCCGGCATGTTCATCGGCCCCACCAGCCGGTCGCCGCGGGTCGATGAAGGCCGCGCCGAGACGCTTTACGAACTGGAGATCGCCTTCCAGCAGATGCCTTCCGGGAGATCACTAGCCCTGGCTGGTGGACCGGCTGCTGCGCAATCTGCTCACCGATATCACCGGCAATACCCACAGGGTCGAGTTCTGCATCGACAAGCTGTATGCGCCGGGCAGTGCCAGCGGGCGTCAGGGCATCCTGGAGTTCCGGGGTTCCGAAATGCCGCCCCACGCCCACATGGCGCTGGGCAGGCGCTGCTGCTGCCCTGCCCTGGTGGCGCGGCTGTGGCGGACACCCTATCGGCAGCCACTGGTGCGCTGGGGCCACGGCGCTGCACGATCGCTTTCTGCTGCCCCACTACGCCTGGCAGGATCTGCGCGACGTGGTGGCGGATCTAGCGCGCACGAGCTGCCGTTTCAGCTCGACTGGCTCGCGCCCTTGGCGGAGTTCCGCTACCCCATTACGGCGAGGTGCGGATCGGCGATATCCGCATCGGACTGCGCTGGGCCATTGGAGCCCTGGCATGTACTGGGCGAAGAAGTGGGAAGCTTCGGCACCGCCCGCTATGTGGATTCTTCCGTGCGAGCGGGTCGGTGCGGGCAAGGTGGACGGGCTCACCGACAGCCGCTATGTGCTGGCCTGTGACGGCCGGCGCGTGCCGCTGCGCAACACCGGCCGTCACGGCGAATACGTCGCCGGGGTGCGCTATCGCGCCTGGGCGCCGCCGTCGGCCCTGCATCCGACCATCGGGGTGCAGGCGCCCCTGGTGTTCGACCTGATCGATACCTGGAACGGCATGGCAGTGGGCGGCTGCACCTACCATGTGGTGCATCCGGGCGGGCGCAGCTACGACGATTTTCCGGTCAATGCCAACGCCGCCGAGGCGCGCCGGGTCAGTCGTTTCACCGCGGTCGGGCACACGCCAGGCGGCACTAACCGCCCAGCCACCGCACCACCAGTGCTGCGCAGTTCGTGGCTCGTGACCAGCTCCCCCGACCCATGGCCCCGCCGCCCGAAGAGCCCAGTGGTGAATACCCCATACGCTGGATTTGCGCCGCGGCGCCCTGGGCCGGTCGCGCGGCGGCGGACGCGGGGCGCGCCTGCTGCCGGAGCGCCGACTGTGTGCCAGAATCCGCCGCTCGCCGACCACTGGGCAGGCTTTTCGTACCCATGACCGATTTTTACTCCGGACGCCCGTTTCAGCCCATCCCCAGCCAGTTGCAGCAGGGCGGGCAGGCGACGGCCGCGCTGAGCGCGGCGTCGGGTTACCGCCCCGCCGTTGCCGACGGTCACGACGAAGTCTGTAGCCGGCGGCGCGGTGCGCCCCCACTGGCGCTACCTGCTGGAAGGGCTGGCGGCCTGGGGCCCGAGGTGCTGGCGGAACGCGAGCGCAAGGCGCGGCGCATCCTGCGCGACGACGGCGCCACCTACAACGTCTCCAGCGAGCCCCTGGCGAGTCGCATCTGGGAGCTGGATCTGGTCCCCCCAGCTCATCGAGCGAGGAGTGGGCCACATCGAGGCGGGCCTGATCGAGCGCGCGGAAACTGCTGGATCTAATCCAAGGACATCTACGGCGGGCGCGAACTGATCCTGCACCGGCATCGTGCCGCCCGAGCTGGTTTTCACAGCCACGGATTCCTGCGCCCCTGTCAGGGCATCCGGTGCCCGGCGAACATCATCTGATTCTCTACGCCGCCGACGTGGGGCGCGATGCCGACGGCGCCATGTGCATCATCGGCGATCGCGCCCAGGCGCCCGGCGGCGTCGGCTATGCGCTCGAAAACCGCACCGTGATGTCGCGGGTACTGCGCAGCTTGTTCCGCGACAGTCATGTGCATCGCCTGTCGGGATTTTTCACCAGGTTGCGCCAGAAACTGATGGCGCTGGCGCCCGGCGACGCCATTCCCCAGGTGGCGGTGCTGACGCCCGGCTCCTACAGCGAGACCTATTTCGAGCACGCCTTTCTCGCCAACTACCTGGGCTATCCCCTGGTGCAGGGCGGCGATCTCACCGTGCGCGGCGGGCGGGTGTGGATGAAGTCCCTCGAAGGCCTGCCCGCATCGACATCATTTTGCGGCGGGTGGACGATTTCTTCTGCGATCCGGTGGCTGCGGCGACTCCCAACTGGGCGTGCCAGGGCTGCTCGAAGTGGTGCGTGCCGGCCGCGTGGTGATCGCCAATCCCTGGGCGCGGGGGCTTTGTCGAGAATCCCGCGCTGTTCAAATACCTGCCCCGCCATCGGCAAGTTCTTTTCGGGCGCGAGCCCCGCATCCGCACCGTGGAGACGTTCTGGTGCGGCGATGCGGCGGATCGCGCGCAGATGCTAACTGACCTCCCGCACCTGGTGATCAAGCCGGCATTTCGCCCGCTGCGGCCCAGCACAGCGTGTTCGGCAGCGATCTGGGCGCGGCGGAGCTCGCGCTCTGGCGGCGGCGGATTCAGGACGCGCCGCTGGACTGTATGGCCCAGCGCTACCAGGCCTCGTCGCGCACGCCGGCGCTGGAAGGCGGCGCCTTCACACCCCGGACCATGGTGCTGCGCAGCTTCGCGGTCGCCAATCCCACCTCCTATACGGTGATGCCCGGCGGCCTCACCCGCATCGGGCGCGCCAGCGATACCCGGGTCGTCACCAACCTTACCGGCTCCAACAGCAGAACACGGGTGCTTGCCTCGAACCTTCCGAGAAACAGCTCTCCTGCGGCGAAGCCGGCCCCGACCAGCGCGCCGCTCGGGCGCGGCGTGCTGCCCAGCCGGGTAGTCAAAACCTGTTCTGGATGGGCCGTTACGCCGAGCGCGGCGAGGCGGCCCTGCGCCTGCTGCGCACCCTGTTCCTCCAGCTCAACGGGGTCGAGCCGTTGTCGGAGGGCGCGCGTCGCGTCCTGCTGGGCGCGGTGACCCGGGTGACCCATACCCTGCCGGGCTTCACGGTGGCGGACGCGCCCTTCGCAACGCCCGAACGCGAACTGAAAGCCGTGGTGCTGGATGCCGCGAGTCCGGGGCTCCGGTGGTGGGCAGCCTGCGCGCCATGCTGCCACCCAGCGCGTGCTGAACGATCTGCGCGACGAACTGGCAGCCCTGGCCGAGCAGCTTGGCACGGAGCAACTGGTGGCGCCGGAAGAAGCGCTCGATCCGCTGGTGACCTCGCTGCTGGCGCTCGCCGGGCTGCGCCACGAGAGCATGTTCCGGGGCATGAACTGGCGTTTCTGGGAACTGGGCCGCGGCATCGAAAAGGCACTCCAGCTCGCCGCGCTGCTGCGCGCCACGCTGGTGCCCGATCTGGCCGAGAACGATATTCCGGTGGTGGTGGAGTCCGTGCTGCTGACCTGCGAGACGCTGATCACCTACCGCCGGCGGCGCTCGTGCCGAGGCCGACATCCTCCACGGGCTCGAACTGCTGGTGCTGGACGAAACCAATCCGCGCGCGCTGCTCTACCAGGTGCAGCGGCTCGGCAGTCACATCGCCGCGCTGCCCGCCGTCGAGTCCGGCCCCGGGCTGTCGCGCGCCGGCCGCCTGGCGCTGGAAGCGCTCACCGCGCTGCATCTCAGCCGACCGGAGGAATTGGCGGCCCTCGCGGGCGCCGGCGGTCGCGCGATGCTCGAGCAACTGCTGAGCCGGCTGGAGACACTCCTGATCGCGACGGCGGAAATGCTCGCCGAATGTTATTTCGACCACCGCGCCGCGCAACAGCAGCTCATTGCGGCGGACTGGGGTTACGGACAGTGATTTGCCGTACATGATCTACCGCGTCCGCCATGTCACCCGCTACCGCTACGAGCGTCTGGTCACGCTGTGCCACAACCAGGCCCATCTGTTGCCCCGCGACACCCGCAACCAGCGCTGCCTGGACAGCAGCATCCAGGTCACCCCCGCGCCGGTGACGGCGATGGAAGAACGCGATTATTTCGGCAATCGGGTCTACCGGTTTTCCGTTGAGACACCGCATCGCGAACTGGAAGTCAGCGTCCTCAGTCAGGTCGAGGTCGATCTGGACCGCAACGGAACCCCGGTTCTGGATCTGGGTGCCACCTGCGCCGAGGCGCGCGCGCAACTATAACGGAAAAGCGATGAAAGCCATCTGCAAGCGCAAAAATTCCTACTCGATTCCCCCATGATAAAAACCGGCGCCGCGCTGCAAGATTACGCCGCGCCGCTGTTTGCCGACGCCCGACCGCTGCTGTCGGCGGTGCGCGAACTCACCAGCCGGATCTTCAGCGATTTCGCCTACGATCCGGAATTCACCACCGTCGCGACGCCGCTGGAAGAGGTGCTGGAAAATCGGCGCGGCGTCTGCCAGGACTTCGCCCACCTCGCCGTCGGCTGCCTGCGCGCGCTGGGGTTTCCGGCGCGCTATGTGAGCGGCTATGTGGAGACCCAGCCCGCGCCGGGGCAGCCCGGCTGGTCGGCGCCGACGCCTCGCACGCCTGGTTCGTGGTCTCTGCGCCCGGGGGAGGCTGGGTGGAATTCGATCCCACCAACGACAACATGCCCGGCGCCCAGCACATCACCACCGCCTGGGGCCGCGACTACTCCGACGTGACCCCCCTGCGCGGCGTCATCTTCGACGGCGGCGACTGTCAGGAGATGACGGTGGGGGTGGATGTGGAGCGGGTGTAGGGCGCTACGCGCGGATCCCCGACACAATACTTTGGGTGGCGCCAACAGCGCCGCCGATACAGTGCAAACCACAACAACAAGACCACCCCCTGGAGCTCACCATGAAACTTTCCCAACCCCGTATTCCACCCCTGGCCGAGAGCGAATGGACCGCGGAGCAGCGCAAGGTGCTGGCGCCGATCAAGGACTCACAGCCGTTCTACAACGTGCTGGGCACCCTGTCCCGGCACTGGGACGCGGCGCAGAAATTCACGGTCTGGGCGTATCACGTGATGGGCGAGACGTCGCGCATCGCGCCGCGCGAGCGAAATCCTCATCCTGCGCGTGGGCTGGTTGTGCCAGCCGAGTACGAATGGGGCCAGCATGTGATCTTCGCGCGCGAAGCGGGCCTGACGGATGTCGAGATCGCGCGTATCAAGGCGGGGCCGGATGCGCCGGGCTGGACGCCGTTCGAGGCGGCGCTGCTGCGCGCGACCGATGAACTCCACCACGATTCCTGCATCGGCGACGCGACCTGGAAGACCTTGGCCGAACGTTACGACGATCTGCAAATGATGGATGTGGTGTTCGCGGTGGGTCAGTACCATCTGGTGTCGATGGCGCTGAACTCGTTCGGCGTCCAGCTCGACGCGGGCGTCAAGGGATTCTGACCCCCGCGTCGCGAGCCGATTCGGTCAGGTCGGGATCGGCTCGCTGACCAGCACGCCGGCCGCGGTGAGCTCGGCGAGGCGTTGCGCCGACAGGCCGAGCAGGCCGCCCAGCACCGCGCCGTTGTGCTCACCCAGATAGGGCGCCTGCAGGTCGAGGTCGTTGGCGAAGGCCGAAAACCGCAGCGGCATGCCGGGCATCTCGAAGCTGCCGGCGCCGCGGTCGGTGATGGTGCGCACGGTGCCGCGGTATTTCATGTGGGGGTGGTTCATCACCTGCTGGATGGAGAGGATCGGCGCCACCGGCACATGGTGCTCGCCGAGCAGACGGATGGTCGCGGCGTCGCTCTCCTGGGCTTGCAGCCAGTCTTCGATCAGTACCTTGAGTTCGGCGTGATGGGCGACCCGGGCCGGGTCGTCGATGTAGCGCGGATCGGTGGCGAGTTCGGGCCGGCCGATGGCGTTACAGAAGTCCTTCCAGCGGCCCAGAATCGCGATCAGGATCAGATAGCCGTCCTTGCTCTTGTATACCCCGAGCGGCGCCACCGCCTGATGATAGCGACCGGGCAGGTAGGGATTGATCGCGCCCTGGCTGGCGCTGATGGCGCCGACGTTCATTTCGTGGCTGTGGAAGTAGCAGTCGAGCAGCGAGATGTCGAGATACTGGCCACCGTCGCCCGAGGTGGCGCGGTGATACAGCGCGCCGTTGATGGCGGCGAGCGCGTAAGCGCCGGTGGTGGTGTCGCCGAGCGCGGCGATGGGAATGTAGGGGCCGTTCTCTTGGTCGCCGATCATGCCGGTGATGCCCGCATAGGCCTGGCCGATGAAGTCATAGCCGGGCAGTCCGGCCAACGGCCCGTCCTGACCGAAAGTCGAGATCGAGCACATGATGGCCTTGGGGTTGAGTTCGTGGACTTTCTCCCAGGGCAGGCCGAGGCGACGAATGGCGCCGGGGGCGAAGTTCTCGATCACCACGTCCACCTGCTTGACCAGATCGTGAATGAGCGCCAGCCCGGCGGCGGATCTCATGTCCACGCAGACGCTTTTTTGCCGCGATTCTGCTGGATGAAATAAACGCCGCGGCCGTTGACCTGAAGCCCACGTTGCGAATCTGCTCGCCGAAGGGCGCCAGTTCGAGCTTGATGATCTCGGCGCCCATCTCCGCCATCATGCGGGTGCAGGCGGGGCCGGCGACGTGCTGCGAGAAATCGAGCACGCGCACGCCGTCGAGGACATGTCGTTTGGCCATGGGTCTTCTCCTTATCTTTGGTGGTGCGGCGGCAATCGTCAGGGATAGGTCTTGGCGACAAATTCCTGCCAGGCCTGCCAGCGCTGGGGGTTCGACGGAAACTTGGGGTGGTCGTAGGCGGCGATGTGGAAGGTCTCCCCCTCGAAGTGGCCTGCGGCCTGGCCGATGAACTTCATCTGCTCGGCATACATGGGTTTTTGCTCGGCGGGAACCGTCTTGGCGGCGGCGTCCGACCAGAGCCCGGCGTGGCGCAGTGCGGCGATGATGCGCTGCGCGCCGGCGTCGCCGAGGGTGTCGTCCATACACAGGTAGAGACTGGAATTGTTCTTGTCCGCGCCGTCGAAATAGAGCTCGAACTGGTTGATGAGATCGGTGCCGGAAAAGGGCCATGGTGTGCTCCTGATGAGAAGTCGGGTAAGGCGCCATTATGCGCAGAAGGCGATCTCCGCCATGCCCTGAATCAGGCATCCGGATACCTGGCGTATGATGGCGGGGTGTCGTTTGGAGGTCCGCGAAATGCGCAATACGTTCGATGGCTACGGGTGGATGAGTCGGGCGCTGCACTGGTTTTCGGCGCTGCTGATCCTGGGAGTGATGATCCTTGGCTGTAGTCGAGGAAATGCCCAAAGGCCGGAGCGCAGCGGCCTGATGAACTGGCACCAGTCCTTCGGGGGTGGTGATTCTGGCGCTGGTCGCGCTGCGGCTCGCCTGGCGCCTGGTGAATCCGGTGCCGCGGCCGCTCGGCAGTCCGCGCACACAAAGGTTGGCGTCGATGATGCACTGGCTGCTTTATGCGCTGGTGATCGCGCAGCCGCTCTCGGGCCTGCTGCTCATCCGGGTGGAAGGGCACACCCTGGCCCTGTTCGGAAGCATTCCGCTGCCCCAGGTGATGGCCGAGAACGATGGATTGGAGGAAATACTGGAAGGCGTTCACGGCAGCGTTTGGATCCTGCTCGCGGTGGCCGCGGCGCTGCACACCGCGGCCGCGCTCAAGCATCACTTCATCGATCGCGACAGGACATTGATCCGCATGCTGCGGGGCTGACGCGCCGCCGTCATTCCTCCGGGATCTATCTCGCCGTCCGCCGCCGCCTCGTCGATCACCTCCTCCTCGGGGGACGGTTCCAGGTCATCGATTTCGACGGGCTCCTCCTCCGGTGTTTCCGGTGCCGAGGTGGTAGGCGGCGAAGCCCGGCATCACGACCTGGTTCACCGCCATGCCGATCAGGCGCCCATTCACCGGGGCCCGGATCGGCGTACGCACATTGGTGATGGGGTCGACGACCGCGCCGAGCACCCTATCCTTCGCCACGAAGGCGCCGAGCTTGATATCGCTCAGCAAGATACCGCCCTCGGGAGCACGTACCCAAAGCGATTCATAGTAGATCGGCTCGGGTGATCCCAGCGGGAACAGGCGCGAGTACATGCCCTGGTGTTGCAGGAGACGATTGATGGCAAGGGCGCGGCGTACCGGTTTATCCTGAAGTCGCCGCGATTCCCCCACTTCAGGGTGACCGCCGATGCCCTGGTCCAGCGCCGCGCGTCTGGCATGTTGCGGGAACCCGGGCTGTGCAGGACGACGATGTTGCCAAACCCCGGGTTACTTCGGCGGCCTCGGGCCGGCGCATGTCGGCCCGCACCTGGGGCAGATTGGTGCGTCCCAGGGAGCCGGTGTGGATGTCCACCAGCACATCGCAGTGGACCAGTATTTCTGCGAACAGGGAGTGGGCGATACGGGCGGCCAGACTGCCGTCCGGACTGCCTGGAAAGTGGCGGTTGAGATCGCGGCGGTCGGACAGGTAGCGCGATCCGCGGCGGAAACCGTCCAGGTTGACGATGGGAATTCCGACGATACGACCGCTGAGTTTCCCGGGATTGATGTCGTAGAGCACCCGGCGCACGATTTCGATGCCGTTGAGTTCGTCACCATGCACCGCGGCGGTCAGGCAGAGCGTCCGACCGGGCCAGCGCCCGTTCACCACCAGCACCGGGGTTGGTGATGCCAGGCCGCGGGGTCGGGCTTGGCGGTCAGGGCCGGGTCGGCGGCCGCATCCAGTGCGATGCACAGCGCCAACAACAGGGAAAGGGCGATGGTGGTACGGCGATGCGCGGTTGATATCACGAGAGATTCAGGGTTCAGGGCGCTGTGTCAGTCAGCTTTTCGGTTAGTCCCAGCAGGGATCGCACGCAGGGATTGTGCCAGCCTCAGGCGTTCGTCGACACCTGCCGGAAGGGTTGGCATGGCATCGATCTGGTTCAGGTTCAGCAGCAGACCGCGCTGGTTGGCGACCTGTACGGTGAGCCCCGGCCGCGCATTGAGCTCCAGCATGAGCTTGGACCCGGGTCCCGGTCCATGACGATATCGGCGCCCAGATAGCCCAGTCCCACCGTATCGGCACACTGAATCGCCAGCCGCAGGATGCTCTCCCAATGGGGGATGGCGATCCCCAGGGTGGAGTGGGCCGGTATCGGGGTGGATGTCGCAGGACAGGCCGCGAAAGACTCCGTCGCGACTTTCCCGGTAGCCGATCGATGCCGATGCCCATGGCGCCCTGGTGCAGATTGGCTTTGCCATCGGACGCGCGCGTCGGCAATCGCACCATGGCCGCCACCGGCACCCCGCGAAACACGATAACCCGGATATCGGGTACGCCCTGAAAGCTGATGTGTTCGAAAAAAGGATCGAACTTGACCCGATACTCGATGATCGCCTGGTCCGGCATGCCCCCCAGACTGTACATGCCGCTGAGGATGTTGGAGACATGGTGCTGCTTGGCGGCCAGCGTGATCGATCG